>JAVVVI010000061.1:0-2444 GCA_036652735.1 Lachnospiraceae bacterium | reverse complement strand
ATTCTCCTGTTATTCCAATAGCGGATGAACTATCTCCAGATGAGGGTTCTCACTGTTTCAACCTTCATTTTTGAGGCATTATAGCGATTATAGCGAATTCGGTACTAAAGAAGGAAAAGATTTATCTACATACTTATCAAGATTTCCGAGAAGCCCGAAGGACAATCTTCGAGTATATAGAATTCTGGTATAACAGAAAAAGGATTCACAGTGCTATTGATTATATGACCCCACAACAAAAGGAAGATATAGAGTTAAAAAGTAGTATGGCTTTTAACTTTTCATGTCCAAAGTATTGACATAGGTCCAATATCTGAAATTTAAGAAAAACGGTAAGCTCTCTGAAAAGGAGCTGTTGAATGAGTACATTCGCATGGGTGGCAGGTGTGTCGCAAACTGCCGGAGGAATCTGCCATTATACAACAGGGAAAAGATTAGAGATGATCTTCATGAGGTTTGTGGATTTCATAAGTATAATTTCCCAGTAGAAATCATACAATGTAAAAACAGTTTGGCAGGGGAATTTTTGTGAAAGGATACATAGAAGAACGTGCCGTTGAGATCGCGGAGTATATTATAAAAAATAATGCAACTGTACGCCAGACAGCGAAAGCATTTGGGATAAGTAAAAGTACAGTACATAAAGATGTAACGGAACGTTTACAGCGTATTAATCCGGCATTGGCCTCGTGTACACGTAAGATTTTAGATATAAATAAATCGGAACGTCATATTCGAGGAGGAATTGCAACAAGAGAAAAATATAAACATCTGAGTGGAGCACTGCATTCATAAAATGGATGCAGATGTTCGCTAAGACTTTTGCTATTTTTGCATTTATCCCTTGTAAACTTATTCGACCTACTTTATAATAGAGAGGATATGAATAAACAGGAGGTAGTGCTATTGAGTAAAGAGAAAATTATCGTACTGGATTTTGGTGGACAATATAATCAATTAATTGCCAGACGAGTACGCGAATGTAATGTATATTGCGAAGTGCATCCACATGACTTGAGCTTGGAGAAAATAAAAGAACTGAATCCCAAAGGAATCATTTTCACGGGAGGACCCAATAGTGTATATGCAAAAGAGTCCCCATCTTGTGATGAAAAAATTTTTGATATGGGAATTCCAATTTTAGGTATTTGTTATGGTTCACAGTTTATGAGTCATCGATTAGGAGGCAGTGTTATACCGGCGAACGTAAGTGAGTATGGGAAGACTGAGATTACAGTTGACACCTCATCCAAGCTTTTTGCAGGCGTATCACCGGCAACAACGGTTTGGATGAGTCACACGGATATTATTGATACGGTACCAGAAGGATTTAAGATTACTGCACAATCACCGGATTGCCCTGTGGCAGCAATGGAATGTGCAGCTAGAAATCTTTATGCAGTACAATTTCATCCGGAGGTTCTACATTCTGTTCAAGGTGAAAAGATGCTGAGTAATTTTGTCAGCACTATTTGTAAATGTACCGGAGATTGGAAAATGGATTCATTTGTTGAATCCGCAATTGATATTATTCGAAAACAGGTTGGTGATGGAAAAGTACTGTGCGCTCTTTCAGGCGGAGTAGATTCTTCTGTGGCAGCTGTATTGATGTCAAAGGCCATTGGAAAACAGCTCACCTGTGTATTTGTGGATCATGGTTTACTTCGTAAAAATGAAGGGGATGACGTTGAAGAAATTTTCGGACCAAATGGTCATTATGATCTTAACTTTATTCGTGTAAATGCTCAAGAACGTTTTTACGCAAAACTTGATGGAATAGAAGATCCAGAATCAAAACGAAAAATTATTGGGGAAGAATTTATTCGTGTATTTGAAGAAGAGGCAAAGAAGATTGGAACCGTAGATTTTCTAGTTCAAGGAACGATTTATTCGGATGTCATTGAATCCGGTTTAGGAAAATCCGCAGTTATTAAGTCTCATCATAACGTTGGTGGTCTTCCTGAAAATGTTGACTTCAAAGAAATTATAGAGCCGTTGCGTCTTCTCTTCAAGGACGAGGTTCGCAAAGCAGGCTTAGAATTATCGATTCCTGAGCACCTTGTATTTCGTCAGCCATTTCCGGGACCGGGACTTGGAATCCGTATTATTGGAGCCATCTCTCCTGAAAAAGTTCGTATAGTTCAAGATGCAGATGCCATCTTTAGAGAAGAGGTAATTAAAGCAGGACTTGACAAGGAGCTCAGCCAGTACTTTGCAGCACTTACGAATATGAGAAGTGTGGGTGTTATGGGAGATGAACGAACCTACGATTACGCAATTGCACTTCGTTCCGTAAATACCGCAGACTTCATGACAGCAGATTGTGCACAGTTACCTTGGAATTTAATCAACAAGGTCTCCAACCGCATTGTTAACGAAGTAAAAGGGGTTAATCGTGTTATGTATGACTGCACCAGTAAACCACCAGCAACAATAGAGTTTGA
>JAVVVI010000060.1:0-2493 GCA_036652735.1 Lachnospiraceae bacterium | reverse complement strand
TTTGGTTCCTCTTTTGGTTCCTCTTTTGGTTGTGTAGTCTCTTTTTCAGACACTTTGTCCTCATTTTTTAAATCTGCCAGTTCTCTCTTAATCTGATCCGGTGTCTTAATGTCCACATTCTCTTTCTGGGTACAGCTGCACAAAAAAAGTGCTATTCCAACCCCAAGAACGATTCCTACTGTTTTATATAATAAATTTTTCATTCTTTCTCCTTTTTCCCTTTTGTAGCTTTTATATTATATCATAATTTTACCTATTTACCAATACGGGAAGAAAAAAATTAACTGGTACTTTTATTTATATCATAACTGGATGTATTCATCATGCCATTTTTGTTGTAGAATAAACAAAGCATTTAAACACAGGAGGAACAAACAAATGAATAAAACAAAAAAACTGGTGACTGCTGCCCTTATGGCTGCCTTCACCTGTGTCGCAACAATGATTATTAAATTTCCAACACCAACACTTGGCTATATCCACCTTGGTGATGGATTAGTATTACTCTGTGGAATTATTTTAGGGCCATTTACCGGTGCATTGGCTGCCGGAATTGGTTCCATGTTTGCAGATCTATTTGCAGGCTATGTAATCTTTGCTCCGGGGACTTTTGCAATAAAAGCCATATGTGCACTGCTTGCCGGACTTGTCTTCCGTCAGGCAAAAAAATTAAGTTCCAAACATAGCACACGCTATCTAGGTATCTGCATTGGTGGTGTATTGGGTGAATTGTTCATGGTTACCGGTTATTTTCTTTATGAGATTCTTCTTGCGGTTACTGCATCCGGAACAGCCACTACATTTTCTGCTGCTGCCGCTGCTTCTGCCACCGGAATTCCATTCAATCTGGTACAGGGAGCCACAGGAATTATTATTGCACTGATTTTAGTTCCCATACTTATCAAAATTGAGGATTTAAGAAAATGGATTATGGACTAATTTCAAACAGCACTGCCCCTTTTCGGCAGTGCTGTTTGTTCTATTCATTCACCTTATAAGGCATAATAATTGCGGCTACAATATAGGCAACCAATCCTGTTCCCGTACACATTAGTAAAATACAAAGCAGCCTGATAATTGTTGGATCTACGTCAAAGTATTCACCAATCCCCCCACACACACCGCACAAAACTTTATTTTTTCCTGAGCGATACAATTTTTTGGTTTCCATACAAATTCCTTCCTTCTATTCTTCTTTATTCGTGAAAATTCAACTTTACTTCTCCTACTCCACATGATATCACATAATCGCTGTCTGCGCCATTATCAATCTCTGTTTCATTACTCAAAGCCGTATACTTATTGGAATCTATGGAAACACTTCCTATTCCGCATTCCACACTGTAGTTGTGATCCTTTTCATTTCCCTTTATATCCAAAGACACAGTTCCCACACCGCAGTCTGCATCCAGGTCACCACTTATACTACCGGATATTTCTGCCTCACCTGTACCATTTTCCAATTCCAGTTCTGTAACTTTAATATTTTCTGCGATTAATTGTCCGGCATCCACAGTAATACTCATGGTATTGCAAAACAGTGTATCTTTAATGTTAACAGCTCCTACATTGACCGTAATCTCAACATCATCGAATTGTTTTCCCTCCGGTATATAAATAGAAGCCGTTCCATGTTCATTGAAATTCATTGTATGATTTAGAGTTGTTTCTTCAATCAACAAAGTTCCATTCTCCACCTTACAGGAAAAATCCTGATTCCGATTGGTGTGCTCAAAATGAACTTGAATCTCATCTCCTGAATAGGGAATAATCTTCAGTGCATACATTTTAATTGTAATCTCAATATCCTGGACTCTATCTTGTGAGATGCTGTAATCACTACTTTCCCCATTATGCTGTTCTCTCCCATTATGACTCCCAAAGAAATCTCCAAAATCACAATTAATACTTCCAATTCTTTGAAGCCCTTTTGAAAATGTCTCTGCACCGCCTACTGCAATTCCAATGACTATCAAAAACAAACCCAAAACCGTCATTCCCAACGTTATCCACAAACATATTTTCGTATTTTTTTTCATTCTACAATTTCCCCCTTTGGAAAAATTTTGCTCCATAGCTGCTTCGCTCCTTTGAAAATCCAAGGAATTGTTTTTGAACAAAGTAAAAACAATAAAAGAAGCGCTAAAATAGCGATTACTGTCATTAATAAACCCACGCCAATCATAATCATACCGATTCCAACATGGCTGACCAGTTCAACGCATCCAAATCCAATGGCAAAAATTCCACCTATGGAACATCCGATAACGATACCGACTAAACCTGCAATAATTCCAATGAGCAGCCCAAATACACCACAAATGGCTCCTAATACACCACCAAGAAGCCCCCCCCATAAAGGAGATGTGCATAAAATTGCTATAACCACCAGTACAATGCAGAGTGTACGATGCTCCTTATAAAAACTATTCGATTGTGCCTGTTTCACTACATTTACGGAACTACCCTCTTCTTTTTCTTGTTCTTTTTCTT
>JAVVVI010000059.1:0-3270 GCA_036652735.1 Lachnospiraceae bacterium | reverse complement strand
TTAGTTCATAATTTAGCCGGGATCACACAAATATTTTTTGTAAAATCCTTGGAATTAAAGTATAATAAAGGGGAGAGCAGGAGGAGAGAGATGAGAAGAATTACGGTTACACAAGGATTGGTTATTCTGTACTTTATAGTGATTACATTGGTTGGAATATGGATTATGTGGGAGGATAAAAGGAGAGCACAAAAAGGAGAATGGCGTATTCCTGAAAAAGTACTTTTTTTTGTGGCAATCATCGGCGGAGCAGCAGGGACGACCTTTGGTATGCAAAGATTTCGCCATAAAACAAAGCATTGGTATTTTAAATTTGGCATGCCTCTTTTATTTATCCTGGAGCTTGCATTCCTGTGCATTTTTGCCGGAAAGCTTCAATAGCAGTTTCATTCCATGGGAAATAGTTGAAATTAAAGAAAGAGTTGTATATAATAGTAAGAGTGTATCGGAATGCCCGCCTAAGATCGGCGGGATATTTCAGAAAAAAGTTTTGAGGAGGATGTATGATTGATATTCGATTCCTTCGGGAAAATCCGGAGATTGTAAAACAAAATATAAAAAATAAATTTCAGGAGAACAAGCTCTATTTAGTGGACGAGGTGATTGACCTTGACGCACAAAGCAGAAAAGCACAGCAGGAAGCAGATGCCTTACGTGGGAGCAGAAAGACGGTCTCCAAGGAGATTGGTGCATTGATGGGGCAGGGTAAAAAAGAAGAGGCGGAGGCTTTAAAAGAACGGGTGAATGAAGAGGCACTTCGGTTATCCCAACTGGAAGAATTAGAGACAGAGTTACAAGGGCAAGTGCGTGAGCGCATGATGATGATTCCCAATATAATAGATGCAAGTGTACCAATTGGAAAAGATGATACCGAGAATGTGGAATTGGAAAGATTTGGTGAACCCATTGTTCCGGAGTATGAGATTCCCTACCATGGGGAAATAATGGAAGCGTTGGGAGGATTGGATTTAGACAGTGCCAGAAAAGTTGCAGGCAATGGCTTTTATTATTTAATGGGTGATGTGGCAAGGCTCCAGTCAGCAATTTTATCCTATGCCAGGGATTTTATGATTGACAAGGGATTTACCTATTGTATCCCTCCATTTATGATTCGCAGTGATGTAGTGACGGGGGTCATGAGTTTTGCAGAGATGGATGCCATGATGTACAAGATTGAGGGGGAAGATCTATATTTAATTGGAACCAGTGAACATTCCATGATTGGAAAATTCATTGATACAATCTTAAAGGAGGAAGACCTGCCACAGAAGTTTACCAGTTATTCTCCTTGTTTTCGTAAAGAAAAGGGTGCACATGGAATCGAGGAAAGAGGAGTCTATCGTATTCACCAGTTTGAAAAACAAGAAATGGTAGTGTTATGTAAACCGGAAGAAGCAAGTCTCTGGTTTGAGAAGATGTGGAAAAATACAGTGGAATTATTCCGCAACCTGGATATCCCGGTAAGAACAATTGAATGTTGTTCCGGTGATCTGGCAGACCTTAAGGTAAAATCCATCGATGTGGAAGCATGGTCACCTCGTCAGCAGAAGTATTTTGAAGTGGGAAGCTGTTCCAATCTGGGAGATGCCCAGGCAAGAAGATTAAAGATAAGAGTTACCGGAAAAGACGGAAAATATTTTGCACATACGTTAAACAACACAGTTGTTGCACCACCAAGAATGTTAATTGCATTTTTGGAAAATAATCTGTGTGCCGATGGAACGGTAAGGATACCGGAACTGCTGCGTCCTTATATGGGTGGGAAAAGTGTCTTAGAAAAACGCGGATAAGGATATACAGAACAAAGATAGCCGATAATGCACTTATGAAAGCAGAACGCTGCGCTAAGTGTGTTACCGGCTATTTTTATTTCTATTTTTATTTCTATTTTTATTCGTCCAGATCTTGACCCAGACGAATTTTTTTCTCATGAATTCGTTCCAGGGTTTTTAAAAGATATTTATCTGTTTTAAATTGCTTTAATGTTTCACTGTCAATTTTAATACGATTGTCCATGGTATGCATAATATCAGCTATTTGAAGTGACCTGGAATATGCGGGGCTGTCAAGGTCACACAGAATATTATTGGAAAAAAGTAAGACGACAGGCTTCATAAAGCTATTCGGATTGCCGGCAACCACCATGGCTTTTTCCCCATTGCTTAGTTCTACACAACAACCGGTTGGAACGATGGAGATACAGTCGGTTAGTGCGCGGACAATATTAACATCATAGATATTGGAATATTCATTTAAAAATCGTATGGCAATTACTTCGGAGACCGGTTCTTTGTTAATATTCATTGCCGTTAAGTTATCATATTCATTTGCAACATGAATAACACGGGTTCCGGAAAGCCATTTAATGGTTTCGGTCTGCGCAACAGAAGGGTGATAATACCCCTGGGTTAACTGGCTTAATATGCGTAGTGCCGGTTCAGGAAGCTGATAGGGATTTAAGTCCGGCTGTAACAATTGATACCCTTTGTGCATCATTTGATTCAGCATGGAAAGTTCTTCCGGCGTATATTTCTTGGCATCCTTTTCTACTAAATCTTCGGCCAGTTGTAACAGCCCAATATCATGCAGAAGTGAGGCATATACAATTGCCAATTGCTGCTCATGATTAAAATGCATGCGGGCAGCCATCATAACAGACAGTATGGCAACATTCAGAGAGTGCTTATAGTAATAATCAGCAGAACTGCGAATGTTCTGAGTGAAGTTAAGCTTATGCTTCAGAGTGCCATATTTGTTAACAATAGCTTCGGCAAGACTGGCAAGTCCGTCCGGCTTCTTTGACGCCAGAATAAGGGCTATGTTTTCTTTCAGCTGGAATAGATAAATGGTTTGAAAACGTTCAAATTCCAATTCGTCTTCTGACAAAGGAGGTGCGGGCTCAGCTGGTTCTAATATATAGATGCCAATGAGACCAAAGTTATGGATGCTTACAATTCCCTGCTGTGTAAGCGAAGTTTCCCTTTCATAGAGAAGTACACCCATTTTATTGTAAATGGGTTTTGCAAGGCGCATACCCGGTTTTAAATCATCTGTTCGAATGAATTGCATAATAACCCCCCAATTATTGGTTTTACATCAACCACTTTTGATTTCCTAATGTTATAATATCATACCTTGCTTATAAATTCAATAACAGTGAAAGGAACTTCAAAAGTACAAAAAATATGTGGCATTATTATAATAATTATTATATAATACCTGTTTTTGGTATCAGACATTAAAAAATGGTGATAACTTATCTCAAGATAA
>JAVVVI010000058.1:0-3596 GCA_036652735.1 Lachnospiraceae bacterium | reverse complement strand
CTGAATCAGTGTTCCTTCGTCAAACTCTATTCCTCTTGCCATTTGTGCTTTCATAATTTTATCCGATTCTTCCATTAAAATTGGTATGAATTTTATTGCAATTAAGGTCATAAATGCAAATTCATGCACCGGAATTTTAATCTTTGTCAATGGCTGCAGCAATCGTTCCAATCCATCTGAGATTGCATTGGGTGTGGTTGTGTAAGACAGCATTGCTGCGCCAAGTACCATTAGAAGAAGTCTGAGTGACATTGTTGCACCTTTATAAATTCCTTTATATGTAATCTTAAATATCCATAGCTGCAGTAGCACTTCCCCGCCCTGAGAAGTCAGTGTTTGAAAAATAAAGGTAGCGGTAAGTAAAAATAAAATTGGTTTCAATCCCCGCAAAAGAACTTTTATCGGAATTTTTGCACACATTATCACGACCATCAAATATAGAACAGCAAAAAAATATCCGTATCCATCTTTTTTTATAAAGAGTGTTATTAAAAAAATTATGGTACCTATAAATTTTGTTCTGGGATCTAAACGATGAAGAACACTTTCTCCGGGATAATACTGTCCTAAGGTGCTATCGTTCATACTAGAATCTCCCTCCTGCCTTTTTATATTGATTAAAGATTTCTTCTGCAGCCTCTTCCAGGGTAATTGCTCCCTTTTGAATGGGCAAACCTCTATTTATAAGTTCTTCCAGATAAAGTACAGGCTCCGGTGCACTTAAACCAATTTCTTTTAACTCTTTCGTATGCATAAAAATTGTGTTCGGTGTATCATCATATTTTACACTGCCCTTATCCATGACAATCAATCGATTTGCATATTCCGCTATATCTTCCATGTTATGCGACACAAGTATTACAGCCATATTTTTTTCTTTATTTAACTGTCGAATCGGTTCAAGAATCTCTCTTCTTCCCTTTGGATCTAAGCCTGCTGTTGGCTCATCCAAGATTAATAAACTTGGTTCCATTGCAAGCACACCTGCAATTGCTGCTCTTCTTTTTTGACCACCGGATAATTCCATCGGCGATTCCTCATACAAATTTTCCGAAAGCCCCACAAGTTTTAATGCAGACTTTGCCTTTTCATTACTTTCTTCCTGGGAAAATCCTTGGTTTCTGGAACCAAACGCTACATCTTTTAAAACTGTACTTTCGAACAATTGCTGCTCCGGATATTGAAACACGATTCCAACTTGATTTCTAAGATTTCTTTTTTTATAATTTTTTTTATATATATTTTCTTCTTTGAAAAAAATAGTTCCTTCCGTTGCTTTTAACAATCCATTTAAGTGCTGAATTAATGTAGATTTTCCTGAACCGGTATGTCCAATGATTCCTATAAATTCACCTTCTTGAATTTCCATATTGATGTGATTCAACGCCTTTTTCTCATAGGAAGTCCCTTTTCCATATGTATAACTTATATTTTCCAATCTAATCCACATAATTCTTCCACCAATTCTTCTTTTGTTAAGATTCCATCCGGTAAAGGCAGTCCCTTTTTTTTAAGAAGTTCTGCCAGCTTCGCTGCAACCGGTAAATCCAGGCGGCAGTCCTCTATTAATTCTTTTTGTGAAAAAAGTTCTCTGGGAGTACCTTCTGCTATAAGTTCCCCATGATCCATAATTATCACTTTGTCTGCGAGAATCACTTCTTCCATAAAATGTGTGACCAATACTACTGTTGCACTTTGTTCACACGTGCATTCTTTTAAAACCCTCATCACATCCTCCCGGCCTTTTGGATCTAACATTGCCGTAGGTTCATCCAGTACTAAATATTTGGGATTCATTGCAAGTACACTTGCAATAACCACTCTTTGCTTTTGCCCTCCCGATAAACGATTGGGTGTTCCTTTTTTATAATCCGTCATTCCCATTAATTTAAGACAGCGTTCCACTCGTTGATGAATCTCTTTCGGATCTAGGCATAAATTCTCCGGTCCAAATCCAACTTCTTCTTCAATAATTGCTGCAACCATTTGATTATCCGGGTTCTGAAATACCATTCCAACTTTTTTTCGGATTTCCCACATGAGATCCGTGTCTGAAGTATCCATGTTATCAATATACACCTGACCGCTGTGTGGAAGAAGCAGTGCATTCAAATGACGGGCAAGGGTGGATTTTCCGGATCCATTGTGTCCTAAAATTGCAACAAACTCTCCTTCTTTTATTGTTAAATTTACTCCATTTACTGCAGATATTGTTGCGAGTACCGTTCCTTCTTTATCCATACGTTGAAATGTATGGGTTAACTGTTTTGTAACGATCATTCATTTTTTCCTTTTCTGTCTTTGAAAAAAATGGCAGTGTATGTTTACACTGCCCATCTTATTTGGTTTTAATTAAATTATTGATCTTCTTTTGCAAAATAACAGAGCGGTTTGAATTTTGCCGGTAACGCTTTTACCACACCATATACAATTATACAGGATCCCACTTTATCAATAAAATTGTTGCCTATTTTTGCAATAAATGAGGAAGCAAAGATGCTTGCACCACTTTGTTTTAGAAATAGAACCACAACATCTGAGACAGTTCCGGTAAGTCCTCCATATACAGCAACACCAATCGGTGTCCCTACAAGCGCACATAAAAAGCTTAATACAACGCCTACAACTACTGCTTTTATTAAAGTAAAACGTGTTTTCAGGAACACAATACCCATAACCAGACCAATCATTACATTTACCAATGCAAACGGTAAATTCTGCATTCCGCTAAACAACAGGCTCTTAATAAAGCTGCTTAAAAAGCCTACAATTGCGCCATACAACGGTCCGAAAAATACACCTGCAAACATGGTTCCAATGGTATCTCCATAAAAAGGAAGTTCTAGAGCCCCTACTGTGACCCCAAGTACAATATTAAGTGCGATATATAGTGCACATAATATTAACTGAGTTGATTTTGAAATTTTTGTTTTCATTTTTTCTCCTTTGAAATTATTGAATTTTAATCATCAACTCATTTTATGCTGTATGGAAACTTTTAAAAATGTTCATTTCCATATAAAAAATGTCTGTTTCCATATTATCTCTTGGAAACTATGACCTTTTTGTGAATTTTATATTATTTGTGATAAACAGGATTATATTATAGAAAATTTCAATACATTGATTCAAATTTTCTATTAGTTTTTTTATATTTTCTATGATATATTGAATATTACGCTTATTGAAGCATTCATAAGGAAGGAGACTTTTCAATCCATGAATAATCTATTTATCACTATAAACACCTGTGAGAAGGATCCCATCTCACTCTTCATTGAATCTATGAATTTATCGGTTCATGCGCTTCATTACTGCAGTAGTCCGGAGAGCTTGGAAGATTATTCATCCATACATTATCAATTTATTTTTATAGAAGAAGGTACCATCCATATTACTCATTCCGGATGTCACTATCCTTGCTGCAAAAATAATATCTTCGTTCTTCATCCTCTGCAATCCTATAAGATCCAAACAACCAACAGTGCTCCCGCCAAATTTTATTTTCTTTCCTTTGATATTAATACCATTGAAAAAGCTTATACCTTTAATTGTGTTACTGCCACCAGGCGTTATACTCATCCGGAGTCCGGTAA
>JAVVVI010000057.1:0-3832 GCA_036652735.1 Lachnospiraceae bacterium | reverse complement strand
TTTATTTGTTAACAATTCCTTAGCAACTATCCGGTTTTATCTGCTGCATTTTCATCGCTAACTCTTCCTATACAAGATAACGGAACCCCTGAAGTATCAGTCCGAACACCCGCATTGCCCATTCTTTGTAAAGAGGTAATTTTTTTATATGTAAATGCTCCGGAACCTGAATGTCTCCGTTTTCCATTACTCTTTTGGAATCCTTCTCCAGTTCATCCATCTTTTCTCCCAGCTGCGCATTCAATTCCCTGCTTTTTATTACAAGCATCAGTTCTGTATCTACATAAGTGCTTCGCATATCAAAATTATAAGAACCAATAACAGAGGTATCCTCATCAATTAAAATCGACTTTCCATGTAAGGACGTTCCGCCATCGTATTCCAATAATTGTGCACCTGTCCCAATAATCCCTTTTCGATTCCAGATATAATCACTGGAGGCGCAGAAATTATCTCCGTTTTCAATTGAATTCACAACAATCTTTGTATTTGGTACCTTATTTGCCACAGTCTCTAAACCATCATACATTGTCGAATTGCAAACCATATAGGGGGTGTGAATTACAACACTTTCTTTTGCACTCTTCATTAATTCCACCAGCTGGTAGAACACAATTGGTTCTTTTGCATATATTCCCGTGGGATTTGATAAAAGCCTTACCGCCTCTGCTTCTTGTGTATGATCCGGATAGCTGTATGCTGCAAATATCTCCGGTTCTCTTTTTTTGCACTCCTTATAGTGTGTGTTTAGTTCTTTTATAACCTCGGTCACTTCTTTATTTTGTGCTAAATCTGCATCATTATGAAAAAGTTTACAGTCCTTTTTCTGCCATACACCATTAAAATAATTTCGCAATGCTGTAAGAGAGGTCTGTTCTTCTATTGTTTTTCCATTGTAAATCAAAACCTCTCTGTCAAAGCTCTGAGATTTTTTCCCATAGTCCCCCAGAAAATAATCAAAGGTATTTCTTCCTCCTAAAATATAGGCTTCCTGGTCCACAATAATATATTTATCATGCATTCGTCCCTGACTCTTCCATGGTGCTGCCAGGTTAATTGGATTATATAATTTAATTTCAATGTTCGGATGTGAAGAAAGTGCATAAAAAAATGGACGTCCCTGCATACGAATGGTTCCTGCCAGACCATCTACCAGGATTCTCACTTTCACGCCGGCATCTGCCTTATTTAAAATCACTGAGAACAGATCCTTGGTACTTTTTCCTTCCCTCATGTCAAACGTAGACAGAATAATCTCAGATTTTGCTCTATTTAACAAGCGCATTCGTTCTTTTAGCGCATCCGAATTGCTTTCCAATAACATAACTCTTTCCTTATAAGAAGTCTCTCCTCCAATCTTTCCCAATTTGATTGCCTCTTTGGTCTCTGTGCTGATTTTTTTGCTTATGACAAATGGAGCAATGGCGCCAATAATTAAAAAAAGCACTATACAGAGTAAAAGAACCGGTGGAAGTCTTCGCAGCAATTTATTTTTCATTCCTTTTCCCTTTCTATCCTATTCGTTTCTATTCTATTCTACAACTTACGACAATTTTCTCATAAAGTCAATTACTTGATTCTTAATATTCTATAAATTTTTAGAAGTCAATTGACATCAGTTCAAATCATGTTATGATTAACATATAGCTTTCCTGCGTTGGGAAGTTTTAGTGCAATGAATTGGAGACCATACATATGAATGAATTTGATTTAAAGGATTTATTGAATGAAGATCACCCCGAGATTCTCTTAGAAAAGAATCAACCGTTTCTCCGTGTTATGATGCACTTTCAGTGTGCAATCATGGAGGTTGAGACCAAGATTAAGGTTCTAAACAGGGAATTTTCTTTAGCGAACCAGCGTAACCCAATTGAATCCATCAAGGCCCGCATTAAGACACCGGCCAGTATTCTTGAGAAGTTACAGCGACGACAGATTCCTCTAACCATTGAAGGCATAGAAAAGCAGCTCAATGATGTTGCCGGAATACGAGTAATCTGTTCCTTTCCACAGGACATTTATAATGTTGCAGGCTTATTAGGACGACAAGACGATATTATTATCCTTGAAATAAAGGATTATATTGCCAATCCAAAGCCCAATGGTTACCGTAGCCTGCATTTAATTCTGGGTGTCCCTATTTTTTTGGCTGAAGAGAAGAAAATTATGAAGGTAGAAGTACAGCTGCGTACCATTGCCATGGATTTTTGGGCAAGTTTGGAACACAAAGTAAAATACAAACAAAATGTGGATAATCCGGAAGAAATTGCAGCCGAATTAAAAGAATGTGCTGATGTAATATCCGGAGCTGATTACCGTATGCAGGAGATTGCAAATCGTATCAGTCCACAAGACGATGGAGGATTTTATGCGTTATGATGTGATTATTGTAGGTGCCGGTCCTGCCGGTATCTTTACCGCTTTAGAATTAATAAAAAAAGGAAGTCAAAAGAAAATTCTACTTTTGGAAAAAGGACATCCCATTGAGAAGCGTGCCTGTCCCAAAGCCAAAACAAAGGAATGTGTCAATTGTAATCCCTGTAATATTACCACCGGCTTTTCCGGAGCCGGCGCTTTTTCTGATGGGAAATTATCCCTAAGCTATGAAGTCGGCGGCGAATTCCCCGATCTGGTTGGTGCCCAATTTGCCCAGGAGTTAATTGACTATACCGATGGTATTTATCTGGAATTTGGTGCAGATTCCCATATTGAGGGACTTGAGTATAATGAAAAAGTAAAAGAGATACGAAAACGCTCTATCCAGGCGGGATTAAAGCTGGTGGATTGCCCTATACGCCACCTTGGAACTGAAAAAGCCCAGGAAATATATCTTGCAATTGAACATTATTTACAGGATCATGGGGTGGATCTGATGTTCGATACCAGTTGTGATGATCTAATTCTTGAAAATGGAATCTGTAAAGGGATTCGCATTCAAACTTCTTCTAATGGCTCAAGTGATATCTTCGGTAAAGATATTGTTATTGCCACCGGAAGACGTGGCGCTGACTGGCTGGAGAAAATCTGTACCAAATATGAAGTTGCACATAAACCCGGAACAGTTGATATTGGCGTTCGTGTGGAAGTTCGCAATGAGGTAATGGAAGAGGTTAATAATGTACTCTATGAATCCAAATTAATTGGATATCCACAGCCCTTTAAAAATAAAGTACGTACCTTCTGTCAGAATCCCGGTGGATTTGTCAGCCAGGAAAACTATGACAATAACCTTGCTGTTGTAAATGGGCATTCTTATAAAGAATTAAAGTCCAATAATACAAATTTAGCGATTCTTTGTTCTCATAATTTTACAGAACCATTTAATCAGCCCATTGCTTACGCACAAAAAGTGGGTGAACTTACGAATATGCTTGCCTCCGGTAAGATTCTGGTACAGCGTTATGGCGACATTCTGGATGGAAAACGTACCTGGCCAAAAGAGCTTACGCAATCTAATGTAAGGCCATCTCTACCGGATGCTGTTGCCGGTGACATTACTGCCGCCATGCCTTATCGTGCCATGATGAATATTATTAACTTTATACAGGCAGTTGACCACGTAGTTCCGGGATTTGCAGCCACTGAAACGCTGCTTTATTCTCCCGAGTTGAAGTTTTATAGCAATAAGGTAAAAATGACACCTGATTTAGTTACTAACATCTCTAATCTCTACTGTCTTGGCGATTCTTCCGGCTGGACCCGAGGACTTATGATGGCCTCAGCCATGGGTGTACTAATGGGACGAACACTTATTTAAAAAGAGGCCACAGAATACTGATCCGGTATCCTGTGGCTTTTTCTATTTTCATTTTTGAAAAACCCATAAATTTTT
>JAVVVI010000056.1:0-4012 GCA_036652735.1 Lachnospiraceae bacterium | reverse complement strand
AGCATCTGCCTTACAAGCAGAGGGTCACAGGTTCGAGCCCTGTAGGTCCCATTGATATTATTATAATATCACCAGAGAAACATAGTTATGCCGGCGTGGCGGAACAGGCAGACGCGCAGGACTTAAAATCCTGTGGTGGCAACATCGTACCGGTTCGATTCCGGTCGCCGGCAGTAGAAAAAGACCTTTTAATGAAAGGGTCTTTTTTTTTGCAAAAAAGAATTTTGAAACTATTACATTGAAAAAAAGTTCTTATAAGTAAAGGAGGGCAAAAATTTGGCGCCAGACAATTATTTAACAAAAGATATGTTCGCAGAAAAATGGGAAAAATCAAAGGAAAAATTTTATAGAATTGCATACTGCTATGTAAAAAATGAACAGGATGCCAAAGAAGTGCTTTCAGAGGCAACGTATCGGGGATATTGTGCAATGCATCAGTTAAAAGAAGTGGATTATTTTGAAACATGGATGGGTAGAATTTTAATTAATGAAGCAATTCGATTTTTAAAAAGAAGTAAAAAATTTGTGGAATTTGAAGAAGAATTTTATAACGAGGCAGTTCCGGATGAGTACTCAAAATTCGAAGATTCACTGGATGTCTACCAACTATTAGACCAAGTAAGCCCCGAATTAAAATCCTTACTCATTTTCAAATATTTTGAACAGATGAGCTTTAAAGAGATTGGAGAATTAACCAATCAATCAGAGAACACTGTAAAGACAAAGATCTATAGAATATTAGACAAATTAAGGAGGGAAAACAATTGATAAAAGGTCAGGAAGATTATGAGAATATACCAATTCCAAATGATCTCACAAAATTGCGATCTGATGCAAAAAAAAGAGCGGAAAAACATAAAAAAAATATACTATATCTAAAATGTATATCAACAGCAGCAGTTTTTGCCCTTGTATTTTTGCTTTGTAATGTACAAACCACATATGCGGCATTGGTAAAGGTTCCGGTTTTAGGCAGATTGGTACAGGTCCTTAACATAGGAAGTGGGGGAACGATTACAGATGGGGTCACTGTGTACACTGAGGCAGACAATGAGATCCTTACCTTACAGTTTACAAAATATCAAGAAACAACCAGCTCAGCACCGGCATATGAGATCAAATATTATCAGGCACCGGATAGAATTGTAGTGACTTTAAATGGAGTGCGGGAATTCGATCGGGAAGAATTTCAACAAAGGGTAAAAAAAATAAAAAGCATCCGTTATGCATACGCAGAAATTGTGTTAGACGATTCCATGATCCGCCTGGTACTTGAATTAGAAGATGGAATGGATTATATGGCAGAGGAATTTACAGATCCGGGAACGCTGAATATTACTTTTACACAAGCAGAAGAGAAAGAGGAAGACATTTATTATGTGCGGACCTCCTCTATGAAAATGGGAGAACCATTGGCTCTTTTAGCAGAAGATTATCCATCCTTTGAAACCACGATTGTAAGAACGAAGCAAGACCTGTATTGTCTGGTGCTAGGCTACAGAAAGACAAAAGAAGAAGCAGAAGAACTGTTGAGAACGATACAGGATAAACAAATTACAGGGACTGAAATTTTTGTTGAACAAGGTAAAACAAATCAGAATCCAAGATAAATATAGAAAGAATCCGTGAACCCCTTGCAAAATACCCTGTTTTAGTAGTAATATAGAGATTGAAGAAAAAATTCAGCAATACGAAATCAGAGGATAAAGAGGAGAAATACAATGAGTAAAACATTTCCAGTGGAAGTATCAGCAAGACACGTGCATTTATCTCAGGAACAGGTAAATATTTTATTTGGAGAAGGACATCAGTTAACGGTAAAGAAGGAACTCTCACAGCCGGGACAGTTTTTAAGTGAAGAAAGAGTTACCATTGTTGGACCAAAGAAGAAAATGGAGAAGGTCGGAGTACTTGGGCCGGTGAGAAAAGAGGGTCAGGTAGAGTTATCCATGACAGATTGTTTTTCCATTGGAATCAAGACCGCACAGGTTCGTGAGTCAGGACATATTGAAGGAACACCGGGCGTTGTATTAGAGTCAGAGACAGCATCTGTGACATTAGATAAGGGTGTCATTGTAGCAAAGAGACATATTCATATGACGAAGGCAGATGCAGCAAACTTTGATGTAAAAGATAAAGAGATTGTCAAGGTGAAAATTGACAGTACACGACCATTAATTTTTGATGATGTAGTTGTACGTGTAAATGATACCTATGCATTAGCAATGCACATTGATACGGACGAGGCAAATGCAGCATTAGTAAGTGGTGATTTTCAGGGAACGATAGTTAAATAATGAAAAATACCGATGTTCTGAGCAATTGGAACTTCGGTATTTTTTTATGCTTATGAAAAAAATTGATTGTTCTCATAAGAATCCTATAGTACAATAGATGAAACACATAGAAAGTAGGAATAACAATGGAATACAAGGCGATTATATTTGATTTTGATTATACATTAGGAGATTGTACAGATGGGATTGTAGCATGCGTGGAGTATGCACTTTTGAATATGAAGTGTAAAATGCAGCCCATTGAAAAAATTAGAGAAGCAGTGGGCATGACATTAGAAGATACCTATACGTATTTAATGGATGATGATAAAATGGAACAAAGAGAAGAATTCACTAGACTTTTTAAGATAAAAGCAGATGATGTAATGTGCTTAAGTGCAATCTTCCTTCCATACGCAGAAGAGATTCTGAAGGAACTTCATAGAAGGAATATTTTAGTTGGAATCGTAACTACAAAATATCGTTTTCGAATTGTGGACATACTAGAGAAGTTAGATGCAGCAGGGTTGGTAGATGCTATAATAGGATCCGATAATGTGGCAGTGGCAAAACCGGATCCGGAAGGATTGAAGCAGATCATTCATAATTTTGGACTGGAAAAGCAACAGGTGCTATACGTAGGAGACAGCTATATAGATGCACAGACAGCAGAGAATGCTGGCGTTGATTTTGCAGGGGTAACCACAGGAACAACCACAAAGGAGACTTTTGGAAACTATAAATCAATTCTCATAATGGAAGATTTAAGACCAATTTTAACTATGATTTAGGAGGAAAAAACCATAGATGAAAAAGCTGAAAATAAATAAAAAGGTACTTATGGAAGAAGGCAGGAGGAATTTATGTGCAATTATTGCCGCAGTTATTTTTGCACTGAACATTAAGACCTTTGTAAATGCAGCAGGTTTATTTCCCGGAGGATTCACAGGAATTACCTTGTTGATACAGAAAATATGTACAAATTTTTTCCAAATAACCATATCCTATTCCTTGATTAACTATAGTTTAAATATAATTCCAATCATCATTGGTTTTAAGAAGATTGGAAAACGATTTACAGTATCCTCTTGTATTGTGATTCTACTTACCGGTTTATTAGCGGATCTGATCCCAGCCTTTCCCATTACCTACGATATACTATTAATCAGTATTTTTGGAGGTTTGGTGAATGGATTTGCAGTGGGGCTCTGTCTAATAGGAGGAACAAGCAGTGGAGGAACAGATTTTATTGCACTATACTGTGCGGAACGGTTTAAGATTGAACCCTGGTATTATGTGTTTGGATTCAATTCGTTGATTCTAATAGTTGCAGGTGCACTCTTTGGATGGGATATTGCATTATACTCAATTTTGTTCCAATTTACCTCCACACAGGTGGTGAATCTGTTACACCGGCAATATAAAAAGGTAACTTTATTTATAATAACCAATAAGCCGGATGAGGTTTTTATGCGAATTACCCAGGAGACTCACCATAGTGCAACCAAGTTTCATGCCGTTGGTTGTTATGAACAGGAAGATCGGGATATGATTTATTCCGTGGTATCCAGCACACAGATGCGAAGTCTGACAAAGCTCATTAAGGAAGTAGATGAACATGCCTTCATTAACGTAGTAAAGACAGAATATCTGGATGGTCGTTTTCGGGAGATGACCTACTACTAAAATTCTTGCGATTTTTTCTTGTAATTTACAAGAAAAGTATTGACATAAGT
>JAVVVI010000055.1:0-4663 GCA_036652735.1 Lachnospiraceae bacterium | reverse complement strand
ACTAAAATTCTTGCGATTTTTTCTTGTAATTTACAAGAAAAGTATTGACATAAGTGTTAAAAAATAGTATTATATAACATGTTGCGAGAATAACTCGTGGATATGTGTGTGTAGCTCAGCTGGATAGAGCACTTGGCTACGGACCAAGGTGTCGGGCGTTCGAATCGTCTCACGCACGTAGAATAAAAGGTCGTTAATCATTAGATTAACGGCTTTTTTAATGTATAGAAAAGTGCAATCAATGAAATTAAAATCATTCATTTACGCATATTTTACCTATCTTTTACTTGAATATGGTTATAATTTTTACATAGAAACGGTATCCTAATGAAGAACAGAAAAAGAAGAGAAAAAAAGGAGAAAAAAGATGAAGAAGAATATCTTTAAAAAAGTAGTAACAGTCGTAACAGCCGTTTCCATGATAATGGTAGGTGCAGTAGGGTGTGGAGCAGATTCCGGCCAGAAGCCAAACGGTGATGCAGCATTAAGCGGAACAATTGCAATGGCAGGAAGCACATCTATGGAAAAACTAGCAAATGCACTTGCAGAAGGATTTATGGAAAAAAATCATAAGGTAAAAGTGACACCGGAATTTACCGGATCCTCCGCAGGATTGGAAGCGTTAGCAAATAAAACAGTGGACATTGGAAATGCATCCAGAGCCTTAAGTGAAGAAGAGCAAACAGCAGGAGCAGTAGAAAATATTGTAGCGATTGATGGTATTGCTGTAATTCTGGATAAAAATAATGAAATTAGTGAATTAACAAAAGAACAGCTTGCATCTATTTACAAAGGAGAAGTAACAAATTGGAAAGATGTTGGCGGAAAAGATGCAGCAATAGTGGTGATTGGCAGAGAAGCAGGAAGTGGAACCAGAGATGCATTTGAAGAAATTCTAGAAATTGCAGATGGCTGTAACTATTCCAATGAACTGGATTCTACGGGGGCAGTATTGGCAAAAGTAGCAGCAACACCGGGAGCAATTGGATATGTATCACTGGATATATTGGATGACACAGTGAACACTGCATCCATAGATGGAGTAGAGCCAACAGAAGAAAATATATTGGCAGATCAGTACTTATTAAGCAGACCATTTGTAATGGCAACGAATGGAACAATTGAAAAGCAGGACAAATTAGTTCAGGCATTCTTTGAATTCGTACAATCAGAAGAGGGACAAACAATCATCAAAAATGTGGGTCTCATTCTTCCAAAAAAATAAAGAGGAAATAGAATGAAACAAGAAAAAATAGCTCATGGAATATTTTTACTCTGTGCTACCCTTTCAATTCTTGCGGTAGCATCAGTAACAATTTATATGATAAAAAGCGGTGCACCGGCATTTTTAAAAATCGGAGTAAAAGAGATTCTTTTTGGAACCCATTGGATGCCAACCGCAGAAAATCCATCCTATGGAATTGCATTTATTATTTTAACATCATTAGTGGGAACCACGGCGGCAATTGCCATAGGAGTTCCCATTGGATTGCTGACAGCCATTTTTCTGGCAGAAATTGCACCAAAAAAGTTCACAACCTTCATTCGACCGGCAGTAGAATTATTAGCAGGAATTCCATCGGTGATCTATGGAATGATCGGACTTATGGTACTTACACCATTTATGTATAAAGTAGAATTGAAGTTATTTTCAAGTACCGGAGAGCACCAGTTTACAGGCGGGGCAAATTTGTTATCAGCAGTGATCGTATTAGCAATTATGATTTTGCCAACAATTGTTACAATGAGTGAAACAGCACTTAGGGCTCTTCCCAATCGGTTAAGGGAAGCCTCACTTGCACTGGGGGCAAGCAAGCTGCAGACCATATTTAAAGTCCTTCTTCCAGCCGCAAAATCTGGAATTGTTACGGCGGTTGTATTGGGAGTAGGAAGGGCAATTGGTGAGGCAATGGCAATTAGTTTAGTGGCAGGAAGTGCAGTTAATTTACCGCTTCCATTTAGTTCCGTGCGTTTTTTGACAACGGCAATTGTAAGCGAAATGGGATATGCGGAAGGAATGCATAGGGAAGTATTGTTTTCGATAGGTTTAGTACTGTTTACCTTTATTTTAGGAATCAACTTGATCCTTACTTTAGCCCGTAGAAAAGGAGAACGACATGAAGGGTAAAAAAAAGATTGGAGATTATTTGATTTATACTCTCATTGCTCTTGCGTCTGTGCTCTGTGTATTGATTTTAGCAGGAATATTGATTTTTGTAATTGTAAAAGGGATAAAAAGTATAAATTGGGAGTTCTTAACAAGTGTAACAAGTGTTATAAAAGGAACGACCGGTATAGCAGGTAATATAATGAATACACTTTACATTGTAATTCTTACGTTACTCATTGCAACTCCGGCGGGTGTTGGAGCAGCAATTTATCTGAATGAGTATGCAAAACCCGGAAAACTGGTAAATATGATTCAGTTTACCACGGAGACATTAGCCGGAGTTCCATCAATTATTTATGGACTGTTTGGAATGATGTTCTTTGGCATGACATTGGGAACAGGATATTCACTTCTCACAGGAGCATTAACAATGGCATTTATGGTATTACCACTGATTACAAGGAATACCCAGGAAGCCTTAAAAACAGTGCCGGCAAGTTATCGATTAGGAGCCATTGGAATGGGCGCCGGCCGCTGGTATATGATTCGAACCGTATTGCTGCCAAGTGCCATGCCCGGAATACTTACCGGAATTATATTGTCCGTGGGACGAATAGTAGGAGAATCTGCAGCGCTGCTATATACAGCAGGAAGCGGATATTATCTGCCACAGACAGTGGGTCAGGCAATTGGAAAGATCATGGAATCAGGAGGAACGTTAACGGTTCAAATGTACTTAAGTATGAGTAAGGGCGAATATAATGTTGCCTATGGAATCGCAATTGTATTGTTGGCTTTGGTATTAGTAATTAATCTTTCAGCAAAAGCAGTTGCAAATAGATTAGTAAGACAAGGAGGTGCAAGGTGAAAAATATGCAAAAAATCAGAGTAGAGGATTTGAATCTTTTTTACGGAGAAAACCAAGCATTAAAGAATATAAATATGGATATCACAGAAAAATCAATTACAGCATTGATTGGACCATCCGGCTGTGGAAAATCGACATTTTTAAAGACAATAAATCGAATGAATGACCTGATCACAGGAGTGAAAATTCAGGGGATTGTGGAATTGGATGAAATCAACATTTATGGAAATGATATGGATACCACAGCTCTAAGAAAAAAAGTAGGAATGGTGTTCCAGCAGCCAAATCCGTTTCCAATGAGTATTTATGATAACATAGCCTATGGACCAAGAGTTCATGGAATAAAAGAGAAACATAAACTGGATGAGATTGTTGAAAAAAGTCTGAAAGGAGCTGCAATTTATCAGGAAGTCAAAGATTGCCTAAAAAAATCAGCGTTGTCATTATCCGGAGGACAGCAGCAGAGAATATGTATTGCCAGAGCCCTGGCTGTGGAGCCGGAAGTTCTCCTTATGGATGAACCAACCTCTGCCCTTGATCCCATTTCAACAGCTAAGATAGAAGAGCTAATGGAAGACCTAAAGAAACAATATACGGTAATCGTCGTTACACATAATATGCAGCAGGCAGCAAGAGTATCAGATGCAACCGCATTTTTCTTGATGGGAGAACTAATAGAATATGGAGCAACAGAACAACTTTTTTCAACACCGAAAAAAAAGAAAACAGAAGATTATATTACCGGGAGGTTTGGATAATGCGAAGCAGATTCGAGAGACAATTGGAACAACTACATCAGGAAATGATTCAGATGGGCCACATGATAGAGCAGGCAATTGAGATGGCAATGCAGGCATTGGTAAATAAAGATGTAGAAGTGGCCAAAACGGCCATGGACTTTGATGAGGAAGTGAATCATCAGGAAAAAATTATAGAAAACCTTTGTTTTCAGTTGCTTTCATTGCAGCAACCGGTAGCAAAGGATTTACGAACCGTTTCAGCAGCACTAAAAATGGTTACAGATATGGAACGAATTGGTGATCAGGCACAGGACATATCAGAACTTTCGATACAATTATCAAAGTCAACCTGCATGAAAACACCTTTACAGATTGAAAAAATGGCAAAAGAATCAACAGAAATGGTAATTTTAAGTCTGGAAGCATTTGTGGAAGGAGACAGACTAAAGGCTGAAGAAATTATTGGAAGAGATGACCGGGTAGACCAGTTATTCCTTGAGGTAAAGACACTTGTTATTGCATTAATACGAGAGAACAATGAGCAGGGAGAACTGGCGGCAGATTATTTAATGGTTGCAAAATATTTTGAACGAATTGCAGACCATGCAACCAATATTGCAGAATGGGTTATATATTCCATTACAGGAAGTAAGGAAGATCTGGGTGACTAGCGGAATGAAAACCTATAAAAGGTGCACAAATAGAATGCTGCATTTTTGTATATAAGAGCGAAAATGAGGAAAAATGAAATAAAAGTGTCACGTTTTGCATGCTCAAGCGTTTCTTAAGTAGAAGGAAATGTTTTAGAATAAAGTTACCGGCCTAACCAAGTCAAAAAAGTGTAACCGTTGGGATAGTAACAAATCTTTCATCGCCATCACTCAAAAAACTTTCAAACTTCATACGTAAATCCACCGAAAGTGAGGAGTTGGTTTCTACCCTGAA
>JAVVVI010000054.1:0-5295 GCA_036652735.1 Lachnospiraceae bacterium | reverse complement strand
CAGAAAAATAATAGAAGCCGGAGAAGAGAGGGCACTGCTGATTTCAGCAACGGGAACGGGTAAAACATATGCATCTGCATTCGCAATGCGCGAATTGGGGTTCAAAAGAGTGTTATTTTTGGTTCATAGAGGACAGCTTGCAAGGCAGACAAAAAAATCCTATGAAAGAGTGTTTGGACAATCTATTTCAATGGGACTTGTAGGTGCGGGAGCTCTTGAATATGAGAAAGACTATGTTTTTGCAACGGTGCAGACGATGAATAGACCGGAGCATTTGAGCCGGTACCAACCCCAAGAGTTTGACTGTATTATTTTGGACGAAGCCCATCACAGTTTGGCGAACATATATCAGAAGATTATGAATTATTTTAAACCAAAACTGTGGCTTGGCATGACGGCAACACCGGATCAATCCGGGGACAATGTGGAGGGAAGAAATATATATGAGATCTTCCATTATCAAATTGCATATGAGATACGCCTGCAGCAGGCAATGGAAGAAAACATACTTTGTCCCTTTCATTATTTTGGTGTGAGTGATGTCTCTATGATTGATGATAAAAAAATGATAACAAAGAAAATGACATCTGATTATTTCAATCATCTGGTGAGTACGGAACGGGTTAAGCATATATTGGAACAGGCAGATTACTATGGCTATAGTGGGGAACGAGTAAAGGGATTGGTTTTTTGCAGCAGAATTACGGAATCGATTGAATTATCCAAGAAGTTTAACGATGCAGGCTATCGAACCATAGCTTTAAATGGAGATGCATCCCAAGAGGAGAGAGAACGGGCGTTTGAGAGGTTGGCCATGAACGAATGGGAGGCAACCCAACAAATACAGCCTCTGGATTACATATTTTCCGTTGAAATACTAAATGAGGGTGTAGATATTGTGGAAGTGAATCAGGTGATAATGCTTCGTCCAACCCAGTCCCCGATTGTATTCATTCAGCAGCTTGGACGTGGACTTCGAAAGGCCAAGGGAAAAGAATATGTTGTCATTCTTGATTTCATAGGTAATTATAATAATAATTTTATGATTCCCATAGCCTTGTCCGGTGACCGTACATATAATCAGGATACCATTCGTAAATATATTATAAGCGGAAATAACACCATTCCAGGAGCCTCAACCGTTCATTTTGATGAGATAGCAAAGGAGAAGATTTTTGCATCTATAGACAAGATTAGGGGAATAAAAGAACTAATTAAGGAAAGTTATAGGTCATTAAAGAATCGCATAGGGCGGGTGCCTTATTTGCAGGACTTTTATGATAATGGAGAGATAGATCCCTTAGTAATTATCCGTGAGAATAAGACCTATCAGGCATTTCTTGAAACAGTTGAAAGAGAAGCGTATCAGGGTAAGGTGACATTAGAGGAACAATTAATTTTAGAATACCTGTCCAAAACAGTTTTAAGTGGGACAAGACCCTACGAACTTGAAATTTTGCAAAGAATAATGAAACAGGACACAAGTTCAGTAGATGTTATAAAAAGTGAATTTTTAGAAAAATATGGATACACAGTTGATACCAACTCATGGAAGAGTGCAATCGATGTGTTGCAAGGAAAATTTGTAAGTAATAAACAGGAATATGAGAGATATTGTCATATGGATATCATACGCTATGACCCAGAACGTACGCTGCAGAGATTGGAGAGCTTTGCAAGAAGGCTGGAACACAGTGAATTTTACAAGCAGTTAAATGATATAGTAGAAGTGGGAATGAAACGATACAAAGACAAATATGCATCCAAGGAAGAGAATGGGAATCCATTTGCTTTGTATGAAAAATATTCCAGACGTGATGTTAGTCTTTTGATGAATTGTGAAAAGGATTTGTCCTCAACAATTTATGGAATGAAGCGCATAGGCGAGAGTGTATTCATATTCGTAACCTACCACAAAGAAGGGGGCACAGAAGAAAAGAACTATGCAGAAGGGAAACCGGATTATGCAGATGAATTTGAAGATAGTGTAACCTTTTGCTGGGATTCCCAAATGGGGAGAGGAATTGGAAGCACCTATGTTAAGGATGTAATGGAAGCGGAACATAAGCATTTATTTGTAAAGAAAAGTGATGCGGAAATGAGCTTTTATTATATGGGGGAATTTGATGTTGCACAGGTAAAACCGGGACACAAAAGAGATAACAAAGGAAAAGAAAGAGATATAGCAAAATTTCAAATGAAGATGCACCATGCAGTGCGGGAAGATTTGCTGCGCTATCTTCAAAGTAAAATAAAAACAGAGGAGGCGTGCGCAGGATGAAAACAGTAAGAGTAGTAGCAGCTGTTATAAAAAAAAGAAATGAAACCGGTCAGATTGCTCTGTTTGCAACCCAGCGAGGATATGGAGAATTTAAAGGAGGCTGGGAGTTCCCAGGCGGAAAAATAGAGAATGGTGAGACACCGCAACAGGCATTAAGAAGAGAGATTAAGGAAGAATTAGATATTATAGTAGAGGTGGGAGAACTGATTGATACAATAGAATATGATTATCCGGCCTTTCATCTTTCCATGGATTGTTTTTATTGCAATATAAAATCGGGAAATCTTATTCTACTGGAACATGAGGATGCAAAATGGCTGACACAGGATAAGCTGAATACAGTAGAATGGCTTCCTGCGGATGTGACATTGATTGAAAAGTTAAAGCATGATATTTGCTATAAAAGAAAATGAAGAAGACACAACGATAAGAGTTAGAAAAATGGAGGAAAAAATGGAACATCAGGAACAAATCCACAAACGTAGATCACGTTATCAGGGGACACATCCCAAAACCTATAAAGAAAAATATAAGGAACTGCAGCCGGAAAAATACGCAGACACCGTTGAAAAAGTGATACAAAAAGGAAGTACACCTGCGGGAATGCACATTTCAATCTGTGTAAAAGAGATATTGGAATTTTTACAGATTCAACCGGGGCAGATAGGGTTGGATGCAACACTTGGATATGGGGGACATACCTTGGAGATGCTAAAATGCATGAATTCTCAGGGACATCTATATGCATTGGATGTGGACCCAATTGAACTGGTAAAAACCCGTAAACGGTTGGAAGAGCTTGGATACGGAGAAGAGATTCTGACCGTGATTCAGGAAAATTTTGCAAATATTGATGAAGTAGCTAAAAAAACAGGAAAGTTTCAGTTTGTGTTGGCTGATTTAGGACTGTCGTCCATGCAGATAGATAATCCGGAAAGAGGATTTACATATAAAAAAGAAGGACCTTTAGATTTACGGTTGAATCCCAAAAAGGGAATTTCAGCGGCAGAGCGCCTAAAAGAAGTTTCATTGGAAGAACTACAGGGAATGCTCATAGAAAATGCAGATGAACCCTATGCCCTGGAGATTGCCCAAATGATTCTTAAAAATATAAAAAAGGGAATTGAAATAAAGACAACCACACAGCTGCAGGAGATTATTCAGCAATCACTTTATTTTATACCGGAAGATCAGCGAAAAGAAGCAGTGAAGAAGTCGTGTCAAAGAACGTTTCAGGCATTAAGAATTGATGTAAACAGTGAGTTTGAAGTATTGGAATTATTTCTGGAAAGGCTTCCCCAAGTACTTGACAGCGGGGGACGGGTTGCGATTCTAACCTTTCATTCAGGGGAAGACCGTTTGGTGAAACAGTCTTTTAAGCATTTTTACAACGAAGGAATTTATAGCGACATTGCAACAGAGGTGATACGTCCATCTATGGAGGAGTGTAATCGAAATGGACGGGCACGATCAACAAAGATGCGATGGGCGATAAAATTATAAAGAGGAGGAAGCGTATGGCTGTATATAAGTGTAGTATTTGTGGACATGTATTTGACGAAGAGAAGGAAGGAATGAAACTTTCCCAATTGGAAGTCTGCCCAGTGTGCGGACAGACCCTGGAGAACTTTCATCAAATACAGGAGGAGAATCCGGACCGGGTTGTAGAAGAACAGGAAGAGGAAACAACAGATTTGACATATGATAAAAAATATGTGCGACAGAATACCAAAGATCGTTATATGGATGTAATCCATGAAATGGCAGTGAGTGGAAAATCCATTAGTGGGGCAATGAGTACACAGATGCCAATGCCTAATTGGGATGATATTTTACTCCTGGGTGCACAGCTGAATCCACCACCATTAAATGATGGAGAACCGGTGGAAATGACAACGGTAATAGGAAAAAATGCCAAGAAGCCAATGATTCTCAGTGGACCGGTTTATATATCACATATGTCATTTGGCGCCTTGTCAAAAGAGATAAAAGTGGCATTGGCAAAAGGCAGTGCAATGGCAAAGACAGCAACCTGCAGTGGGGAAGGTGGTATTTTGCCTGAGGAAAGAGAGGCAGCTTATAAGTACATCTTTGAATATATTCCCAACAAATACAGTGTGACGAAAGAGAATTTGCGCAGTGCAGATGCAATCGAAATCAAAATTGGACAGGGAACCAAACCGGGAATGGGAGGTCATTTACCGGGAGAAAAGGTGACAGCTGAGATTGCAGAACTGAGAGGGAAAAAACAGGGAGAAGATGTGCAAAGTCCCAGTAAATTTCCGGAACTAAATACCAGGGAAGATTTAAAGGAGATGGTTGCAAAGCTTCGGATAGAATCCGATGGCCGTCCAATAGGAATTAAAATTGCAGCGGGACGAGTGGAACAGGATCTGGAATACTGCGTGTATGGAGAACCGGATTTTATCACCATTGATGGACGAGGTGGAGCGACGGGTTCCAGTCCATTTTTATTGCGGGAGGCAACAACCGTTCCAACCATATATGCATTGGATCGGGCAAGAACATACCTGGATAACATACATTCAGATATTTCGCTGGTGATTACCGGAGGACTTCGGGTATCCGCAGATTTTGCCAAAGCAATTGCCATGGGAGCAGACGCGGTGGCCATAGCATCATCCGCATTGATTGCGGCAGCCTGCCAGCAATATCGCATATGCGGAAGTGGAAATTGCCCGGTGGGAATTGCAACACAGAATCCGGAATTACGAGCACGATTAAAGGAAGATGCAGCAGCACAGAGAGTAGCTAATTTTTTGAATGTATCAAAGAACGAATTGGAAGTATTTGCAAGAATCACAGGGCACAGAGAGATTCATCAATTGAATATCACTGATTTGTGTACCATTAACCGCGAAATATCAGAGTATACTTCAATTAAACATGCTTAGATAAAAAATAAATGTGGGAAAGCGAATCACTAGTCTGCCACAATTTCAATTTGTTCAGAAGATAACTACAATAAAGGTTGGCGAAATTTTCGCGTTTCA
>JAVVVI010000053.1:0-5981 GCA_036652735.1 Lachnospiraceae bacterium | reverse complement strand
CCAATTAATAATTTTTTTCCTACCTTTAAATTCTTATACATCCTTTTTCTCCTTAGGTCATTTTATTTTAAACACGAAAGCCAGAATCAAAGTTCATCATACTCTGTGAACCTTAATTCCAGCTTTATTTAACCTAAAGATTCGTAAATAAATTCCGTCATTTATATTTTAGGAAGGGTTATTAAAAATTCTGTACCGCAGTTTAGTTTTTCTTTTTGTGAAAGCATAATTTGTCCATGATGCAGCTGGATAATCTTTTTTGTGATTGCCAGCCCAAGTCCTGATCCATGTTCTTTTCCACGAGCAGGATCTCCTGTTACAAACGCTTCAAACAAAGTAGTTCTTAATTCCTTCGGTATCCCAACTCCATTATCACCAATTATAATTTGCACTTGTTTGAGTTTCTGTCTTACACGAACGAAGATACACGTCCCTATAGGATTATATTTTATTACATTATTAACAAGATTTTCCATTACTCTGCAAAATAGTTCCTGGTCAATGGCGCAAATAATGGCACTATCCGGAATATCTGCTTCAATTTCAAAGCCCAAAAGTTCCAGCTCCTGATAACGGTCAGAAAAATAGCTCTGTATAATATCACAAATATCCAGATTTTTTAGCGTTATAGGCATTTCAGGATGTTCCAGTTTACTGTACTCATGAAATAAGGAAAGCAGTTCTGCCATTTTTTCTGATTTCTTAAAAATGGTATCCAGGTACTGACTATATTCTTCTGTGGGAACTACCCCGTCCCGCAATGCCCCTGCGTATCCCTGAATAATGGTAATGGGCGTCTTTAAGTCATGGGAAATATCCGTAAGTAACTGCTGTCTGGAAGAATCCAATCTCTTCCTCTCCCACTCACTTTTTATAAACTGCTTTTCCAGATGGCAGAAATTATGTGCAAAATCCACAAACTCATCCGGCCCACTATAGCATTCTAAATGAATCGGCACACCATTTGAGAAATTAATCATTGCCTGATTTAATGGGTCCATGAATTGTTTGTTCCTGCCAACCAGCCAGCATACATAAATAAGAGCAAGTATTAAATTAATTGGCATAATAATCCACGGAATTCTGCTTTCCAGCATTAATGCATTTTTATATTGAAACGCATCCACCGGTTGGGTTGTATACAAAAGTGTTCGTTTCTCCCCTTCTTTATTTTCATAACTTTGCTTTATTATAGTACGTCCTTTTTTATCCAGTCCCTGTAAATACTGAAATTCCTGTCTGGTGAAATAGATGCGTTTGGGAAATAACGTTCCGGATACAACCTTTAACCCTTTGTCTAAAAAAAGATACCCTTCTTCCTCCCATTCTCCTTCCGTCCGATAGCGTTCCTTGGTTAATAAAAATCTGCCATTTGGAAGACTGTTTGGGAGTTCTTCCACTGTAATCCGATAATCCGAATCATATGCCGGTATACACTCCAACTCGCTGTCTAAAAAATCACTGTATGAATAAGGATTGCTGGCATAGATAACACTCCCACTTTGATTTATAATAATAAATTCACCGTTTTTCCCAAAATATTTTTTAACGTTTAACTGGGTGAATTCTTCCTCTTTAAGCTCTGTTGCCTTATTTAGAAAACCCTTAATATCCGGTGAAAAGGTCATATAATTAGCAATTATAGATGAAATAATTGAGACACCAAACAGTGCCAAAAAAATAGCAGTATTAAATAGTCCAAAGCTTATAATTAAAAATTTAAGTAAACTTCCCTGTTTCCCGTTCTTATTCTCCTTTTTCAACTTTATAACCAAGCCCCCTTATGGTTTTTATGTAACGCGGATTTTTGGGGTCTGTCTCTATTTTTTCCCGTAGTTTTGAAATATGAACCATCATGGTCTTATCGTCACTTTCAAAGAATTCTCCGTTAATACTTTCATATAGTTGAGACTTGGCATACACTCTTCCGGGAGTCTTCATTAATTTTGCAATAATTTTATACTCAGTAGATGTGAGAAAAATGGGAATTTTATTCTTTGTTAAGGTCATCTCCTCCAGGTCCAATAAGAGTTCTCCTACGCATATTTTTTTCATAGAATCTTCCCTGGGTGCAGAGCCCAATTCATAAAATCTTCTTAAATGACAGGCAATCGTTGCTAGTACCTCCAATGGATTAAATGGTTTCGTTAAATACGCGTCCGCGCCAATGGTAAGCCCAAGAATTTTATCCTGTTCCTGATCCTTGGCGGATAGAAAAAGTATTGGCATATTACTGATTGTCCGGATTTTTCTGGTTAATTCATATCCATCCATACCCGGCATCATAATATCCAGCAATGCTAAATCAATGTGAATTGTCTGCACCATTTGAAACGCATCCATTCCATTATCTGCTGTCATCACACGATAACCATTACTTTTTAAATATAGACTTAATAAATTCACAATATCGCATTCATCTTCCGCAATTAAAATTGTATATTCCACTCACTGATCTCCTTATAAGATTTCTTCTAAACAATAACGGTTTTTACCTGTTTTGCTTGCTTTGTACATTGCCTGTTCTGCTCTCTTTATGGTATTTGCAAACTCTTCATCTGGCTTTTTATAGGCAATTCCCATGGACACCGACACATGAAACGTAACTTCGCCTATACTAAATTCAAGCTGGTTTACTTTACTTAAAAGTTCTTCTGCAAACTGATTCAACGGTTTATGTGTGCTACTGCTGCCAATCAAAAGGAATCCTTCCTCTTTCCAACGCACCAGTTTATCTTCCTTATTCGTAACCGACATTAGTTCCTGTGCCACTTTTTTAAGGATTCTGTCACCAACACCCTGTCCGTAATCCTCCGTAATTTTTTTGAAATAATCCAAATTAATTGACATAATCAGAAACTCTTCTTGTATCTTTTCAAAAAAATGAAATGCTGATTTTTTTGTAAGTGCGCCGGTAAGCGGATCTAGTTCCGTCTTGATTCTAATATAATTTTCCACTTGTTTACAATGACTGTACTGAATCTTGATTAAGACAAGCACTCCAATGCCAAAGATGACTGCCGTTCCCAGCAAGCCAAACATCCTTGCTTTTTGAATAGATTTTCCATGGTACTGTTCCAACTGCCCGGTATAATGAAAAATATCCTTCCAGGGTTTTCCTGTTGCAATAATCCACTGATAGGGTTCATAAAGCTTTGCATAGGTAAATTTTTCCGATTGTCTGTCATCCAGTTTATTTTTAAAACTATAGGTTTGAAATAATTCTCCTTTTTCTTTTATTCCCTCTAATTCTTTTTCATAGGGCGAATTTCCCCTCCCATCCTGGGTTTTGGTAGACAGATACTCGCCTTCTGTATGAATTAAATTCGGATGCACATAACGAATTGCATAATGATCTCCACCATCCCAGTTAATGATCTCATTAATCCAAATATATTCATTTTCTGTATCGATACCGGCGTGAATCTGACTTCGTATCTTTTCTTTTACAACTCCATCTATATCCTTATTTTCCACAAATAGAATCATTTGAACTTCTTTTTTCCAGAGCGAATTCCATACACAAGCATTTTTTTTAAGCAATTTCTCTTGGGTTTTATTAATATATCTTTTACCTGTTTTACCATTCCATAAAAGTCGTCCCTCCGGCTTTAACAGAAGTACCTGTACCGTTTTTCCATATTCGTTCCCCCTGGAGCATTGCAAGACTTCGTCAATGGACTCTTCATCTGTTATTTTTATGGATGCAAAGTGAATCCAGTCTGTAACTTGAATTCTTGCATTTTTTCGCTCCCTGTCAATTTGAATTATGGTATTATCTACTTTTTCTTTCATAAACTCTTCTGTATCAGATATTGCAACCCTTTGTAGCATTTTTTTATTATTATCATAGATTTTTTCAGACAAAAGCACAATCACCGATAGAACAGCAAGACAGATTATTCCCTGCGTTATTAACAAAGTCACCAGACAGTTTCTATTTTGCTTATTCATTACTTTTACTCCTCTTTTTCTTCTTCGTGGCATTTCATTATAAAGCATCCCTCTGAATAAATCTATGGGAACTTCTTTTTTTTTCTCTCATATGATATATAGAATCACAGACTACTGTGTTCAAACCATAGGTAAAGGAGATTATCAAAATGGCATTAAATTTCTTTCTAGCCAATGAGACAAACGTCTTTGTATTCGGCAACCACACCCAAAGCAACACTTTTGCAACCGGAAAAGTGCTTGTATTTGGAAATGCACTCTATAAAAATTACAATGTTGGAGCAGATTTACCCATTGGCAGCGGCCCCATGTTCCGCTGTCTGTCAATTGCCGGGAAAGTAGATATCACCGGGGGCATCAACTATTCCCAGGATACCATCTACGATCCTGTCAGTGGAAGTATTGTAACATACACCATGCAAAATCAGAATGGAGCACCCAATCAACCCAAGCAGGTGTCCATTGCCGACAAGGATTATGCAACCGATTTTTTATACTGTTCTTCCATTGGGTGGGCTTCCAGCGGAGTTGAGGGTTCCCAAACTATTAAGGAGCACGTCTTAACACTAACCGGCACCAGTACTTCTCTTAATAATTTTATTATTGATTCAGAAAATGTAGCAGGTTCCGGTACAGACATCAGCACAATTACCAGCATTCATCTTGTTGTACCACCTGCTGCCACTACAGTAATAAGTATCATCGGAACAACGATCACATTAAATTCATTTACCACCCTTATGAATGGTTCCCCTATTACTAAAACAGATGCCGCTCATATTTTATGGAACTTTCCAAATGCTGCAAACATCATGATTCAATCCGATGTGTATGGGGCTTTTCTTGCTCCCTATGCTTCTGTGGATTCCGGTGACGTAAGCATTTACGGAACCTTAATGGTTCACAATCTTACCGGATCTATAAAAGCAGTGAATAACCTGTTTACCGGAACGCTTCCCGACTTATATAACCCATCCGGTACTCGGACCTGTTCCAGCTTTACAACAACCAGCAGTACCACTACCACTACCACCACTTCAACAACCATGTCTACCACCACCTGCGCCCCGAAACCCTGGGATCAGGCCCTAACCGATTTAATTGAATCCGTTGCTTTAGAACAGACTGCCTTGTCTCACATTCTAAATGCGGAAGGCGAAAAAATACAAAAAGCACTGGCACTCCATTTATCTGCCCAGGAACTTTTAAGAATCAACGCAGATGTGGTTAAAATGAGTACCGCAATCACCCGACTGGACCTAGTTCTTCAGTCTAAATTAGAATTATTCGATTGTGATATCTGCTGATTTTTCACAATTTAAACGCTTCCTACTGAAAAACCGGTCCAACAAAAAGGACAGGAATCTTATAAATTCCTGCCCTTTTACTTGGTTTTTAATCGTTTGACGATATTCGAATATTTGGAAATGGTTTTGTCTTTGAAACACAGACGTATTTGCTTTCATTGTAATTCCATCTCAGGTATCTGGCCTGATAACCTGCGTAAACAGAAGTATTGGTAATATAGGATGTCCCATTTGAGGCCCATTGCCAGTTATTACCACCTATGTAGTCAGAATCATCATCCAATTCGCTTGAATACAAACCAATCCAGTCATATTTTTGTATTGCTGCGGACTGCCAGGAAAGTTTAAACCTCCCCTGTGTATATTCCAGCACTACACAAGCATCTGCGTTTACCTCTTATTCCGACTTATTTCGCCTCAGGATATTCTATGAGATGCCTTCCAATTTTTAGCTTGTTGAATCGCGACTGTGCAAAAATATTTAAGAGGTGTTTCGTATGCTGCTTCGCAAAGAGTACACTTGTCCCCTGGAATTAACGCATGACATGATTAAAGGAAAATGGGTAATTTACAAGCAAATCCTACAGTGGTATACTGAACCCATTACATACAATTACAGGAGGTTTTATTATGAAGGTTTATAGTAGTGGAATGTGTCCGCCTGATGCACCACAAAATAGACGGACATATTTTAGCCCAGTATACTCTAAAGGGCTTGTA
>JAVVVI010000052.1:0-6352 GCA_036652735.1 Lachnospiraceae bacterium | reverse complement strand
ACTTGCAAATTCAAAAAGCTTGATATATAATAGACACATGAACAAGTATTCATATGAACGGAGGGACATGAATGGAAGAAAGAGGAAGTATATTTGAGGAAAATGAAGAAGAGTTAATTGATTTAGCAGAGTTGTTTAAGATGTTTGGAGATTCTACACGGGTTAAGATTCTTTTCCTACTTTCAGGAGAAGAAAAAAGTGTAGGAGAGATTGCAGAAGCCTTGAATATGAATCAATCAGCAATTTCTCATCAGCTGCGAATACTAAAACAGGGCAAACTGGTGTGTAACCGCCGGGATGGAAAGACAATTTTTTATTCCCTTGCGGATGATCATGTAACAACCATATTAAATCAGGGCTTAGAACATGTATTGGAATAAGAAGGAGAATCAGAGATGAGGAAAAAAATTAAATTAGAGAATTTAGACTGCGCAAATTGTGCTGCAAAAATGGAAGATGCAATTAGAAAAATTAAGGGAGTTCAAGAAGTATCCATAAGTTTTATGACACAGAAAATGGTATTGGAAGCAGAGGATGATCAATTTGAGGACATTATGAATCAGGCAAAAGCTTTGGTGAAAAAAGTAGAGCCGGATTGCAATATCCTATATTAGGGAGGGAGAATGAGTAAAAAGCAGAGAACCAACCTAATTCAAATTATAGTAACGGGAATACTGTATCTTGTGGTGGTAATCTTCTCACATTTAGAGGTTGTACCAAAGGAACAGGAGCAGCTTATTACGCTATTGTTATTTCTTGGAATCTATTTTTTTATTGGTGGCAAGGTTTTGTGGAAAGCGATTCGTACGATATTACATGGACGAATTTTCGATGAGAATTTCTTAATGTGTCTGGCAACTTTTGGCGCGTTTGGAATTGGCGAATATCCCGAAGCAGTTGCAGTTATGCTATTTTACCGGATCGGTGAATGGTTTGAGGAATTTGCAGTTGCACGTTCCAGACAATCCATCACAGAGTTAATGGATATCTGTCCGGAGTATGCCAATATGGAGATCGAGGGTATACTCAGACAAGTGGATCCGGAGGAAGTACCGGTGGGTGCACATATTATTATTAAGGCAGGGGAACGAATCCCATTGGATGGAATAATTGTGAAGGGAACTTCCATGATTGATACCTCGGCATTAACCGGTGAATCGATTCCAAGAGAGGCAATGGAAGGAGCGGAGGTCATCAGTGGGTGTGTCAATGGAAAAGGAACACTGGAAGTTGAGACAACCAAGAACTTTGACGATTCCACAGTTGTGAAGATCCTGGAGTTAGTAGAAAATGCCAGTTCCAAGAAGTCAAAGGCGGAGAATTTTATTACAAAATTCGCACGATACTATACACCCATTGTGGTAATTGCCGCATTGCTGTTAGCAGTTCTACCTCCGGTGTTTGCTTCCATTAGCTGGCTGGATTCAATTAAGAGAGCCTGTATATTTTTAGTTATTTCCTGCCCTTGTGCATTAGTCATATCCGTTCCATTGAGCTTTTTTGGAGGAATAGGTGCTGCATCAAGGAATGGTATTCTTGTAAAAGGAAGTAATTATCTGGAGGCAATATCCAGAATGACTACAATTGTATTTGATAAAACAGGAACGCTTACAAAAGGGGACTTTGTGGTCACAAAGGTATGCCCGGAAGGAATCAGTGAAGAAAAATTATTGGAGATTGGGGCACATGCAGAAGGGTATTCCACTCACCCAATAGCAGTATCTCTTAGAGAAGCATATGGAAGTGAACCGGAGCTTGACAGGGTAACAGAAGCAGAAGAAGAACCGGGACATGGTATCCGTGCTAACATAGACGGGGTAGTGGTACTTGCAGGCAATGAACGTCTTATGAAAAAATATAATATTATGTATACTCCGGCAGCGCAGATGGGAACCATAGTATATCTGGCACAGGAAAATAAGTTTCTGGGCTATATTGTGATTGAAGATGAAGTAAAGGAAGATGCAGAATCTGCTATTCAGCAGTTAAAAGCCTTGGGCGTAGAAAAGACAGTAATGCTTACAGGAGACAAGGACAGCGTTGGCGAGCAGGTGGCAGCACGATTGCATTTAGATGAAGTGTACACAGAATTATTGCCCGCAGATAAGGTGGAAAAAGCAGAAGAACTTCTAAAAAAGCAGGAAGGAAAGGGAAATCTTGCCTTTGTGGGAGATGGAATGAATGATGCGCCGGTACTTGCCCGGTGTGACATAGGAATTGCCATGGGAAGTATGGGATCTGACGCCGCAATAGAAGCAGCAGATATTGTCCTAATGGATGATCAGCCCGGAAAAATAGCAGTTATTATGAAGATAGCAAATAAAACCATGAGAATTGTAAAGCAGAATATTGTATTTGCCTTATCCATTAAATTACTGGTGATGATTTTAGGAGCAGCAGGGATGGCAAATATGTGGGAAGCGGTGTTTGCAGATGTGGGAGTCTCTGTAATTGCAATTATAAATGCAACCAGAGCCTTAAAATAATGTTGGAGGGAGAATTCCATGAAGACAGAAAAATATAACATTACAGGGATGACCTGTTCTGCCTGTTCCACAAGGGTGGAAAAGAATGTGGCAAAACTGGAAGGCGTGGCAGATGCCAGTGTAAATTTACTTACCAATAGCATGAAAGTTGTTTATGATGAGAAAAAAATCAGTTCCAGGGAAATTATATCCGGTGTTGAAAAAACCGGATATGGAGCGGCGCTTCCAATAAAGGACCAAGGTGCAGTACCGGCTATGAATAAGACAAATCAGTCCAGGGAAGCAGCAAATCAAATGAGAAATCGACTGATTGTCTCCATAGGATTTTTAATTCCCCTTATGTATGTTTCCATGCACCATATGTTCTATGACTGGTTTGGTCTGCCGGTGCCGGATTGGATACAGGCAATCTTTCATGGCGATGAAAATGCAATTGTGTTTGCCTTTACACAGTTTTTACTATTGCTTCCAATCCTATATGTGAATCGGAATTATTACAGTGCCGGTTTTAAAAATCTTTGGCACAGAAGCCCCAATATGGATAGCTTGATTGCCGTGGGAAGCGGTGCAGCAATTGTGTATGGATGTTTTGCGATTTTCCGAATGGGATATGGCATGGGTCACATGAATATGGAGCTTGTAAGCAGATATAGTAAGGACTTATATTTTGAATCGGCAGGAATGATTGTAACCCTAATTACAGTAGGTAAGTTTTTGGAAGCCAAATCAAAGGGAAAGACAAGTGAGGCAATTGAACGCCTCATTGATCTTGCACCTAAAACAGCAATTCTTCAGCGGGATGAAGAACAAATTCTGGTTCCGGTGGAAGAAGTAAAAAAAGGTGACATTGTGGTTATTAAGCCCGGAATGAGTGTCCCGGTGGACGGTAGAATCATTGAGGGAATGACAAGCATAGATGAGTCAGCCATTACCGGAGAAAGTATTCCGGTGGAGAAACAGATTGGAGATTTGGCAATATCTGCAACCATCAATAAAGCCGGATATATTAAAATAGAGGCAACCAAAGTAGCACAGGATACTACGATTAATCAGATTATCCGTTTGGTGGAAGAGGCAGGTGCAAGTAAAGCCCCTATTTCAAAACTTGCAGATAAAGTGGCGGGAATATTTGTACCTGCGGTAATCGTGCTTGCATTGGCAGCAACCGGAGTCTGGTTGATCCTTGGGGCAGCCTTTGAATTTGCCCTGTCAATCGGAATCTGTGTTCTGGTGATCTCCTGTCCTTGTGCACTGGGGCTGGCCACACCGGTTGCCATTATGGTTGGAACCGGAAAAGGCGCGGAAAATGGAGTTTTAATTAAGTCAGGGGAAGCATTGGAAATTGCTCACAGCATCGATACGGTTGTAATGGATAAAACTGGGACAATCACACAAGGAAAACCACAGGTAACCGATGTAATTGTCTTCCAGGTAGAGAGGGACTTTCTTTTAGAGATTGGAGCAACGCTGGAACAGGCAAGCGAGCATCCTCTGGCAGAAGCGATTCTTAACTATACCAAAGAAAAGAAGATTCTTCCTCAACAGCAGGAAGAGTTCAAAGCAGTTTTTGGAAAGGGAGTCAGTGGAAAAATAGGGAGTGAGTACTATTATGCCGGAAATGAAGCATTGCTGGAAAGCGTAGGAATCTCTGTGGACGACCAAAGGCAGAAAATAGAGGAATTAGCAGACGAAGGAAAGACACCACTTCTATTCGCAAATGAAACAAAGCTGATCGGAATCATAGCAGTTGCCGATATGGAAAAAGATACCAGCTTTCAGGCGATTAAAGCTTTTGAAAAAATGAATATTAAAGTGGTAATGCTTACCGGAGATCATGAACGTACTGCAAGGGCAATGCAACGCAGACTTCATATTCCCGAGGTGATAGCGGGCGTACTTCCCAATGAGAAAGAAAAAGTAATTGCCAGGTTAAAGGCTTCAGGAGCAAAGGTGGCAATGATTGGCGATGGGATTAATGATGCACCGGCATTGGCAAGAGCAGATGTTGGAATCGCCATAGGAGCTGGAACGGATGTAGCAATTGAAAGTGCAGATATTGTATTAATGCGAAGTGACCTATTGGATGCAGTCACAGCAATTCGTCTAAGCAAAGCGGTTATAAGAAATATTAAAGAAAATTTATTCTGGGCATTTTTTTATAACTGTGTTGGGATTCCTATAGCAGCCGGAGTCTTTTATTCCGCACTTCACTGGAAACTAAATCCAATGTTTGGAGCAGCGGCAATGAGTTTAAGCAGTGTATGCGTTGTAATGAATGCCCTTCGGCTCAAATTTTTCAAACCAAATCACCTAGCAGTTGAAACTGAAATTAAAAAAGAAATGATGGAGGAAACCAAAATGGAAGAAAAAGTTGTTGTAAAAATCCAAGGAATGATGTGCGAACACTGCCAGAAAAGAGTAGAAACCGTATTAAATGCAATGGAGGGAGTCCGTGCGGCTGTGAATTTGGAAGCAAAGACGGCAGTCCTGCAGTTGTGTGTACCGGTTACGGATGCAGCACTGACAAAAGCAATAACAGACGCAGGATATCAGGTGATAGAAATTACCAGAGGGTAAAAAAATAGTATGGTTTTTTAGATTCCGGTGTGCTATTATTTAGAGGAACAAATGGCGAAATGCATACAATCAGGCATTGGACTAGGAGGAAACGAATGAATAGCATACCAATTTTTATGATGCTGGTGGGAGAGCTGGTACTTGCATATTGTATTTATTACTGCGGAAAATTGGGACAGAAGGTAAAGTGTCTTTTAAAAGAGAGCGGCACCTCCACTTGTGTGATAACTGTTTATCTTGGATTAATTATCTTTTTTTCCATAGGATATATGGTTACGATTCTTTTACTCAAACGTGGCAGATTTCCAATGGAAATAATGGTTGGGATGCTGCTGCTGTTTGGGAGTATTTTTGTGCTGTTCAGTTTACTTCTGCTGCAGTTTCTCTTTAAAATGCTGATGACCATACGCCTCAATCAGACGGATCCGGCTACGGGATTACTGAACAAAACAGCAGGCATGAATTATATCAAAAGCAAGCTGGAAAAAGAAACCGGTGACTGGGCACTTTATATAGTTGATTTAGATGAGTTTAAAAAAATTAATGATACATACGGGCACATGACAGGGGACCAGGTGATTAATGGGGTTGCTGGTTCTTTGCGCAATAGTGTGGATGGAGAGGATCTGGTATTCCGATTTGGGGGAGATGAATTTGTTGTGTTTACCCAGATTGACTCAAAGGAAGAAATGATAGAAAAGGGAAAGCGCATTCATGATAGTATTCCACTAACCGAAGTTCACGTTGCAGGGAAAAGGATAAAGGTGGAGGGCAGCCTGGGTGCTGTTCTGGGACGTTATCCGGATACTGCGGAGGAACTTTTTGAACGGGCAGACCAGGCGATGTATCATGCAAAGCGTGAAAGGGAATGCAAGTGTTATTTCGTGGAATAGGAATTCGCCGGTAAAAAAATATTTAAAAGTATAAAAAAATCGAAAAATCACTTGACAATTACCGGAGGATGTTATAAAATGAACTTCGTTGCTGATAAAAAAGTAATGAAGAATAAAATGCATATGCGGGTGTAGTTCAATGGTAGAACACTAGCCTTCCAAGCTAGATACGTGGGTCCGATTCCCATCACCCGCTCTGTGCGCGAGTGGCTCAGTGGTAGAGCATCGCCTTGCCAAGGCGAGGGTCGCGGGTCCGAATCCCGTCTCGCGCTTAATTACAAGAACATCAATGTTGGTGTTCTTTTTTTGTTACAAAAAATTTAACTATATTTAAGAAACCTTTTAATGTGGTATTGTGTTATAATTGTTTTGAACTAGTAGATAGAGGGACGATAA
>JAVVVI010000051.1:0-7569 GCA_036652735.1 Lachnospiraceae bacterium | reverse complement strand
GGGTAATTAGGAGCCTTTGGTTAGCAATCGAGGAGTTTCTCCCATCCTCTTCTTTGGAGAGGCGCAAATAGCCTCCAATCAGGTGAGTATGTTCTTTTTCCATAAAAGTCCTTTTTATAATAAATACGCAGTTATAAAAATACTATGCTATTTACTGCATTGTTTTGATTGCGAGAATGTGATAAAATAACAGGAAGGAGACGAATTATGAAAACAGTAAAAGTCAGAGAGCTTACAATTGGCACAGGTCAGCCTAAAATATGTGTTTCAATTACCGGTAAGACAAGCAGCGAAATAGTTAGGAACGCACAGGAGTTAAAGGACAGTCCTGCCGATCTTGTGGAATGGCGTTGTGACTGCTATGAACATGCCCTTCAATTCCAAGAGACAACACAGGTTCTTAGGTCCTTAAGAAAGATATTAAATGAAAAGCCGATACTGTTTACCTTTCGAACAAAAGAGGAAGGGGGCAGTCTAAAAATAGAACAAGATAAGTATATGGAGCTATATTTTTCTGTTATTCAATCCGGATGCCCGGATTTAATTGATCTGGAAGTGTCTCAGGGAGAGAAGGTAACGAAACCATTGTTGGAGGCAGCAAGGCAGGCGGGTATTCGAACCATTCTTTCCAGTCATGATTTTGCAAAGACAGTACCTCAGAGAGAACTTGAAAAGCAACTGACTACGATGCAGCAGCTGGAAGGCGATATTGTTAAAATTGCGGTAATGCCCAATACGTCTGCAGATGTACTCGCTTTGCTGGGTGCACTGGAACAGGTCAAAAGGAATGAAACCAGTAAGCCGATGATTGGAATCTCCATGGGAAAGCTTGGGGTCGTTTCAAGAATCAGCGGTGAACTATTTGGATCCTGTATCACATTTGGAACGGTGGGAGAAGGATCTGCACCGGGACAACTGGAATTGCATGATTTAAAAAAGGTATTAGATATTCTTCACAATCACACGATAGAATGAGCCATGAGGGGGCAGTCACCTGCTCTGCCACCCAACACTTTTTTTCCCTTTAAATCTTCCCACTTGAAATCATTGGTCTTTTCCCTTGCTACAAGAAAATTTCCCGCTCTTTGGGTTAGTTGTGCAAAATTAATGACATAGTCTTTTGCACCTTCATTATAAGTATAAATGGATGCTTCACCACCCATAAATCCAATGTCTGCGGCACCGGTTAAAACGGCAGTCATGGTCTTGTCTGCACCGAATCCTGTTTCAAGTGTAAGATCAATTCCCTGGTCTTTAAAGTAACCCTCTTCAATTGCAACATACATAGGTGCATAAAAAATGGAATGTGCGACTTCATTCAGGGTCACTTCTATTTTGTCCCTATGGAAGGTACCTTTCCCTGAGCCGGATGTGTTACATCCGCTGAAAATCATGCTTATGCTTAATAGCAGTAGGAGTAAAATAGATATAGTTTTTTTCATACTACCTCCAAATATATTCTGTTATACACAATATGACAGAAACCGGAATATGTGTTAGATGGTATCAAACACCAAAAGAAAAGTGAGGAATCAAAATGAAAGATGTGATCGATCTTCATACGCACACACTGGCAAGTGGACATGCATATGGAACCATTAAAGAACAAATTGAAGCAGGAAAGGAAAGGGGACTGGAGCTGCTTGGAATAACGGAACATGCTCCTTCCATGCCGGGAAGCTGTAATAAAATCTATTTTGAAAATATCGGCGCAATGCCCAACACTGTGGATGGATTGCAAGTATTATATGGAGCAGAGGTAAATATACTGGATTCCTATGGCCGAGTGGATTTATCACAGTCAACCCTTAAAAAAATGGATGTAGTAATTGCAAGTCTGCATATACCTTGTTATGCAGTAGGCAGCAAGGAAGAAAACACAAGAGCATACTTGAACGTAATGAAGAATCCGTATGTAAATATTATTGGACACCCGGATGATGCACGTTTTCCGGTGGATTACCGTGCTATAGTAGAGGAAGCAAGGAAAAGAAATATTCTGCTGGAAGTTAACAATTCGTCCATGTCTAAAACAAGTTATAGAGAGAATGCTTCGGAACTGTATATGGAACTTTTAAATCTTTGCAAAATCTATGAAACACCTGTAATTATGGGGTCTGATGCTCATACAAGCTTCCTTGTTGGGGCACATGAAAACGCTGTTTCTATACTGAAAAAGGTGGAATTTCCGGAAGAACTTATTGTGAATTCGTCAGTGGAATCTGTTAAGAAATACCTTAATTATTACAAAAAATTCGCATAAAATTTACAAAAAATTCACTTTACTTTTTCTGGATAAAGTGATAAAATATTTAAGAACATAATAATACACAAGGAGAAAAACACATGAGCAAAAGTTTAAAAGCGGAATCAATGGACAACTTGTTTGATGCAGTTTTAAGTCTGCAGACAAGAGAGGAGTGTTATAGCTTCTTCGAAGACGTATGTACGATAAATGAGATGTTATCCATGTCTCAAAGATATGAGGTTGCAAAGATGTTGAGAGACAAAAAGACATACTTATATATTGCAGAAAAGACGGGTGCTTCTACAGCAACAATTAGTAGAATTAATCGTACATTAAATTATGGAAATGATGGTTATGATCTGGTATTTAAGAGGACACAACTTCCGGAATCAGAATAAAGGCTATGTTAACAAAAGAAAGACAGAAGAATATGCGGTTATTCTTCTGTCTTTTTATGCTTCTCAGTTTTTTCGCTGGTATCTTTTTCTTGGAGACTGTCAATCATTTTCTCAATTAATTGCTTCTTCACATAGACGTCAAAGCTTAGAAGACAGATAAAAGAAAACATCTGTAAAAATTCGCTGTCTTGTTCCGGTGCATTGGGAAAAGTAGAGCGGCTGACTTCAAATTTTAATATAATATCTTCCTTCATTCGTTCGACCTGATCTTTTTCCAGGTGAAATACTTCCTCGTATATATCTTCCAAATTAAATCCGATTTCTTCCCCAAAGTACTTTCCGGTTAAAGGATTCAAAATACTTTGAATGTCATTGATGGTTAATATATTTTTAAAGTAATAGATAAAAATCAAGGTAAGTAAATGTTCCTTTGAATATTTTTTCTTTACCGGTGGTGGGAGCAGGTTATTTTTGGCATAATTATTAATCATGGTCTTAGTGAGAACTTTATCCTGAGAATGGCGCTTGGATGCAGTTAAATGAGAATCCATGAAAGTGGTAACCTGATCCATATAAAGTGCAATGTCCGGAAAATCATTTGGCTTAATGTAATCAATCCGGGAGAGACTGCCTAATATACTGTTTAATAAATCTTCTGTATTAATTGTCATGAAAATTCACCTCAATATCCATTATATAGTATTCAATACTATATAACAAGTGTTTTGTGCATTTTCAATTCCAAAATGACGGATTGTATACTTTTTTTATTGGTGACTTTGTGATATGATGATAGCATACTACAGAATATGGGAGGATGAATCACATATGGTTTTAAATTTAAATGATAAACAACAGGAAGCGGTTGAGTGTACAGAGGGACCCCTGTTAATTTTAGCAGGGGCCGGTTCCGGAAAGACTCGTGTACTTACCAATCGTGCAGCATATATGATAGATGAAAAAGGTGTAAATCCATATCATATTCTGGCAATTACCTTTACGAATAAAGCAGCAGGAGAGATGCGCCAACGTATTGATGAAATGGTTGGTATGGGTTCAGAGAGCATATGGGTCAGTACGTTTCACTCTTTGTGTGTTCGAATTCTCCGCCGCTACATTGATCGCCTGGGATTTGATACGAATTTTACAATCTATGATTCGGATGATCAAAAAAGCATTATGAAGGAGATTTGCAAGCGATTTCAGATTGATACAAAGATCTATAAGGAAAAATCATTCTTAGGTGCGGTTTCCAATGCAAAGAATGAATTAATTACACCGGAAGAATTTACGCTAAATGCAGGTGGAGATTATAATCTGCTGCGGCAGGCAAAAGTTTATGCAGAGTATCAGCAGATTTTAAGAAAGAACAATGCACTGGATTTTGATGACCTGATTATGAAAACAGTGGAGCTGCTAAAGGGAGATAAACAGGTTCTGGATTCCTACCAGGAGCGTTTTCGTTATATCATGGTAGATGAATATCAAGACACAAATACAGCACAGTTCATGCTAATTAAGACACTTGCCGGAAAATATAAGAATTTATGTGTAGTTGGGGATGATGACCAGTCCATTTATAAATTCAGAGGGGCAAACATTAAGAATATTCTGAATTTTGAGAAGGTATACAAAGGGGCAAAGGTCATAAAACTTGAGCAAAATTATCGTTCCGTTCAAAATATTTTAGACGCGGCAAACGGTGTCATTGCCAACAATTATGGCAGAAAAGAAAAAGCACTTTGGACTCAGAAAGATCCCGGTGAGAAGATTCTGTTTCAGCAGTTCGATTTTGCCAATGAGGAAGCTGAATTTGTGGTAAGAGATATTGCCTCCAGAGTACGTAAGGGAGAGTGTGAATATAAAGACTGTGCAATTTTGTATCGCACAAATGCCCAATCAAGATTATTTGAAGAACGATTTGTAATCTCTGATATTCCTTATAAAATTGTGGGTGGTGTTAATTTCTACGCGCGTAAGGAAATTAAAGATCTATTGGCATATTTAAAAACGGTGGATAATGCAAGGGATGATTTGGCAGTTAAACGTATAATTAATGTTCCAAAGCGTGGAATCGGTGCTGCAACAATGTCAAAAGTTCAGGACTATGCAGTCGAACAGGGATACAGCTTTTACAATGCCCTAAAACTTGCAGAGGATATTGGAACCCTTGGGCGAAGTGCAGCGAAGTTAAAACCCTTTGTATCCTTTATTCAGACATTGCGCAGCGAGGCAAAGTATTTGGGAATATCCAAGTTATTGGAGAAAATCATTGAAGAAACCGGTTATGTCAAGGAATTAGAGGCAGAGGATACCGAGGAATCAGAGAGCCGAATTGAAAACATCAACGAATTAATCAGCAAAGCAGTCTCTTATGAGGAAACCTGTGAAGAGGAACCGCCAACTTTAGGGGGATTTTTAGAGGAAGTAGCTTTGGTCGCAGATATTGACAGTCTGGATGAAAGTTGTGATTATGTGGTCCTAATGACGGTTCACGGGTCGAAGGGATTGGAATATAAAAACGTATATTTGGTAGGAATGGAAGAGGGAATGTTCCCAAGCTTCATGACAATTGGTTCTGAGGATCCAACGGACTTGGAGGAGGAGCGGAGACTTTGCTATGTAGCCATTACCCGTGCCATGGAACACCTGAGTATTACCAGTGCAAGACAAAGGATGGTCAGAGGCGAGACACATTACAACGGGGTGTCCAGATTTGTAAAAGAAATACCAAATACTTTGGTGCAGGGTTACATAAAACCTGAACGGGTGGAGGAAAAACAAAATGATCTTCCATTCTTTAAGGCGAAAGATAGCTTTCGGGCAAAGGCATTTGCGGCAACAAAACAATTTTCAACGGCTGTAACAAAGGCAGCACGCTTAGAATATAGTGTGGGAGATTTGGTTCACCATGGAAAATTTGGAGACGGAACGGTCATCTCTATTGTAGAAGGTGGAAGAGATTTTGAAGTTACAGTTGAATTTTTTACGGTGGGAAGAAAGAAAATGTTTGCTTCTTTTGCTAAATTAGAAAAAAAGTAATATATTTTACTTTTTTGTGTATGCTTATACAGTGATTTATGGTATACTAATAGGAAATTCAAGTTACAAATTCTGAACTGTTAGAACCAATTGGAACAGAATGAGAAAGGGAGCGATTGCATGAACAAAATGGAAGAATTACTCAATGCAGCAAAGTTTAAAGATCTTGTACACAGACAGGACAAGGAAGAAAAAAAATCCAAAGTACTTTGGGTGCTGGCGATTATAGGAGCAGTAGCTGCTATTGTAGCAGTTGCCTATGGAATTTACCGTTTCTTTGCACCGGATTATCTGGAAGATTTTGAGGATGATTTTGAAGATGATTTAGATGCAGACTTTTTTGAAGAGGAACCAACGGAGAAAGAGTCTACCGAAGAGGAGTAAGTAAGTGTAATGGCAGGAGTTATGGTTGAAGTATGTCCTGTGACTTAAAAATAAAAAGAGGCTCGGCTAATGAGCTTCTTTTTTTCAATCCTTTAGATTGTGTTGGAATGCTAATAATTTTATGGAGAAGCTTATGAAAAAAGGACAGGTTTTGGAAGGAATAATTACAAAAGTGGAATTTCCAAACAAGGGAATTGTGCAGCTGGAAGATGGAAAAAGTGTGGTCGTAAAAAATGGAATAGAAGGACAAAAAGTGCTTTTTTCTGTAAATCGAGTCAGAAAGGGAAAAGGAGAGGGACGTCTTCTTCAGGTACTGGAAAAATCACCCTTGGAACTGTCTACGCCGAATTGTATTCATTTTGGAGAATGCGGTGGCTGTACCTATCAGAATTTAAGTTATGAAATGCAGCTTTCACTAAAAGAACGTCAGGTGAAAGACCTGCTTGCTCAGGTTCTGACCCCGGAATCAATAGCAATAGATGAAATTTGGGAAGGCATCAAAAGCAGTCCCCAGCAGTTTGGCTACCGTAATAAGATGGAATTTTCTTTTGGCGATCTGTGCAAAGATGGACCACTTGCACTGGGAATGCATAAAAGAGGAAGCTTCTACGATATTGTTCCTGTGGAAGAATGCAGAACCGTGGACGAGGATTTTAGAAAAATTCTCACTACAACCCTTGATTTTTTCAGAAAAAATCAGATCCCATTTTATCATAAGGTGAGACATGAGGGATATTTAAGGCATTTGCTGGTGCGAAAAGGATTTCATACCGGTGAGGTTCTGATTGATCTTGTTACGACAACTCAGATTGCAGAGGATGGTTATTTATTAGATGGTTTTACAAAAGCGATAGAAGGTTTAGAGCTTAGTGGAAAATTAATGGGTGTACTTCACACCCAAAATGACTGCGTGGGCGATACCGTAACCGATGAGGGTACGGAGGTCCTTTTTGGACGGGATTTTTTCTTTGAAAAATTATTAGGCCTTCAGTTTAAAATAACTCCCTTTTCTTTTTTTCAGACGAATTCAGCAGGTGCGGAGGTACTCTATGAAACGGTTCGGGACTTTGTGGGTGATTTATCTATGAGTCAGGAACCGAATCAGATTATTTTTGATCTTTATAGTGGAACCGGTACCATTGCGCAGATTTTATCACCAATTGCAAAAAAAGTGATTGGTGTTGAACTTGTGGAGGCTGCTGTGGAGGCGGCAAATGAAAATGCCCAGCGCAATGGTCTTTCTAATTGCGAGTTTATTGCGGGTGACGTACTAAAGGTGTTGGATACAATTCCGGAAAAACCGGATTTTATTATTTTGGATCCACCAAGAGATGGTATCCATCCCAAGGCGCTGGAACGCATCATTCAATATGATGTGAAACGCATGGTCTACATATCATGTAAGCCCACGAGTCTTGCAAGGGATTTAGTGGTTCTGCAGGCCAGAGGATATTGCCTAGAACGAGTGGCATGCGTGGATATGTTTCCCGGGGCTGT
>JAVVVI010000050.1:0-9477 GCA_036652735.1 Lachnospiraceae bacterium | reverse complement strand
CGCGATATATTTTCTTACTGTTTTCCACGATAGAAATATTTTTTCTGCTTGTTCTGGACATGATAATGTCCTCCTTAAAATGTTGAAGGGCTATGGCGATTTTTCGCACCATAGCCCTTGTTTATTATAACTCATCTTGCTTGCCAATGGCGTACCCATGAAGCAGATACAGGAATGGCTTGGGCATAGCGATTTTTCCACCACAGCCAACGTGTATGCCCACCTTGATTACAACAGTAAAATATCGTCAGCGGCGGCATTGGTAACTGGTTTGAGCCTTGAATAAGGCAAAAAAAGTTCTCTCCTAAATTTAGGAGAGAACTCATAAAAAAACAGTGTTTTTTGCCTTGATTTTTCAGCTTAAAATAAAAAGGAAAGCCTGTAAAACTGCATAGCTACAGGCTTTTCCAATAGCGGAGTGGGTGGGATTCGAACCCACGTGGCGTTGCCGCCAAACGCATTTCGAGTGCGCCCCGTTATGACCGCTTCGATACCACTCCTAATAGGTTCAAGCGAAAGTCCCTTATATTTTATCAAAGAAACTCATATTAGTATATCATTTTTTTCAAAAAAAGCAAACGAATTTCTTAGAATCATTGTGAATAGTGAAAAAATAATATATAATACTAGTAATGGGCAATCTGATAAAGGATATGGAGGGTAAAACCATGAGAAGAATTGGAATATTAACCAGCGGTGGGGACTGCCAAGCCTTAAATGCAGTAATGCGCGGAGTTATCAAAAGCCTGGATAATCGTTTAAATGATTTAGAAGTATATGGATTTTTAAATGGCTTTAAAGGGCTTTTATTTGGAGAATATCGCAAGCTTATAGCGGAGGATTTTTCCGGGATATTAACAAAAGGTGGAACGATACTGGGAAGTGGTAAAGAACCATTTAAGGATATTTGTGAGCCGGGTGAAAATGGACTGGATAAGATAAAAGCTATGAAGGCAACAGTTCGCAGACTGGAATTGGAATGTCTGGTGGTGCTTGGAGGGACGGGAAGTCAGAAGACCGCAAATCGAATGAGGGAAGAAGGCCTGAATATTATTTATTTGCCAAAGTCAATGGACAATGCTATATTTGGTACGGACATTACGTATGGATTTTATAGTGGAGTAAATATTGCAACAGAAGCCATTGATTGTATTCATACAACATCTGCCTCTCATAATCGAGTTTTTATCGTGGAGATTATGGGACATGAAGTAGGGTGGATGGCATTGTATGCAGGAATGGCAGGAGGGGCCGATATTATTCTGATTCCGGAGATTCCATATGATTTGCAGATACTGAAGGATGCAATTGAACACCGATGCCATAAAGGAAGAAGTTTTACCATACTGGCAGTGGCTGAGGGTGCAATGACCAAAGAAGATGCAGCGTTATCGAAAAAGGACTATAGAGAAAAGCTGGAAGGAAGCCCGGTGTCCTCACCTGTATATGAACTTGCAGGAAAGTTGGAAAAAATGTCCGGAACAGATGTCAGAGTAATTATACCGGGGCATATGCAGCGGGGAGGAAGTCCATCACCACAGGACCGGTTGATTTCCACAAGAATGGGCGCGGCAGCAGCGGAATTGGTAATAAAAAAAGAATATGGATATATGGTAGCAATTGTAAATGATCAAACAATAAAAATACCATTAGATGAGGTTACAGGAAGAACGAAGACAATAGATCCGGATTCACAGATTGTAGCACAAGCAAGACAGATGGGAATCTGTTTTGGGGATTAGGAGAGAAAAAGAATGTCATATATGGCACTTTATCGAAAGTTTCGGCCAACCGGATTCCAGGACGTAAAGGGGCAGGAACATATTGTAACAACTTTAAAAAATCAAATAAAAGCAGAACGGGTGGGACATGCATATTTGTTTTGCGGGACAAGGGGAACCGGGAAGACAACGGTGGCAAAAATATTTGCCAAAGCAGTGAACTGTGAGCATCCAATAGAGGGAAGTCCCTGTGGTGAATGTCCAACCTGTAAGGCTATTGCAGAAGGATTCAGCAGGAATGTAATAGAAATTGATGCGGCCTCTAATAATGGTGTGGATAATATCCGTGAGATAAGGGAGGAAGTATCCTATTCACCAACAGAAGGAAAGTACAAAGTCTATATTATAGATGAAGTTCATATGCTTTCCATAGGGGCATTTAATGCCTTGCTTAAGACCTTGGAAGAACCACCATCCTATGTAATTTTTATCCTGGCAACCACAGAAGCGCATAAGATACCAATTACAATTTTGTCGCGGTGCCAGCAATATGATTTTCACAGAATTTCCATAGAGACAATGGTGGGACGAATGCAGGAACTCATGGAGATAGAGAAGTCAGAAGTAGAAGAACGGGCACTGAGGTATATAGCAAAAGCGGCAGATGGATCCATGAGAGATGCACTTAGTTTGCTGGATCAGTGTATGGCATTTTTTATGGGGGAGACCCTGACTTACGAAAAAGTACTTTATGTACTTGGAGCAGTAGACGCAGAAGTTTTTTCGGATTTATTTAAAAAAATAAGGGCTCAGGATGTGAATGGAGTCATAAGATTAATAGATGAACTAATTATGCAAGGCAGGGAAATGGGTCAGTTTGTGGTTGATTTCACATGGTATTTGCGGAATTTATTATTAGTAAAAAGTTCCGATCAGATGGAAGATGTATTGGATATGTCAACGGAAAATCTGGCAATCATGAAGGAAGAGGTTCGAGAAATAAGTGCAGGAATACTCATGCGTTATATTCGGATTTTCTCAGAACTATCTGGACAAATCAAATATTCCACACAGAAACGTACGCTAATAGAAATTGCATGTATAAAATTATGCAAACCACAAATGGAACAAAATTATGATGCGTTAATTGATAGAATTGCACAGCTTGAGCATAAATTAGATACGGGACAATTTAAGTCCTCCAAAAGCATGTTAGGGGAAGCGGAAGAACCGGTAAAAAAACCACAGATGCCAAAGGCAATTCCTCAGGATGTGAGGGATGTAGTTCAGAAATGGACAAGCATTACATCCTCAATGAGTAAGTTAATGGGTGGCTATTTAAAAAAAGCCAGGCCCAGCGTAGGGGAAGATAATCGTTTAATCATTGTATTTAGTGATGCGGTAGGTGCGGGAATTTTTTCGGAAGAAAGCCATAAAAAAGAGTTGGAAGAGATCATTTCACAGGCAATTGGGAAGCAGATAGATGTAAAAATACAGGCAATAGAAAATGGACATAAGTTTGAGGAAGAGTTCATAGATTTGGAACAATTGATTCATATGGACCTAACCATTGAAGAAGAATAGGAGGATAAGACATGGCAAAAAAAGGTGGATTTCAAGGAGGAATGCCGGGGAACATGGGCAACCTGATGAAGCAGGCACAGAAGATGCAGCGTCAAATGGAAGAGACAACAAAAGAGATGGAAGACAAAGAGGTGACAGCTACAGCAGGAGGTGGAGCGGTAGAGGTTACTGTATCCGGTAAAAAAGAAGTAACAAAAGTAAAATTATCGGAAGAAGTAGTAGATCCGGAAGATATTGAAATGCTGGAGGATTTAATTGTAGCAGCCACAAATGAGGCATTGCGCAAGATGGAAGAACTATCCCAGGAATCAATGAGCAAGATTACAGGTGGAGGATTTCCATTTTAATGCGGAAAGAAAGCAGGAAACGAAATGGATTACTATAGCAGGCAGATAAGCAAGTTAATAGAGGAGCTATCTACACTTCCGGGTATTGGGGCAAAATCCGCACAACGGCTGGCATTTCATATATTGAATATGCCAAAGGAATCTGTGGATGGATTGGCAGAAGCTTTAGTGGATGCCAGAACAAATGTGAGATATTGCAAAGAATGTTATACCTTAACAGATGCAGATTTATGTCCAATTTGCAGAAATTATAATCGGGATCATAGAACAATAATGGTAGTAGAGACATCCCGGGATATGATAGCATATGAAAAAACAGGAAAATACGAAGGTGTTTATCATGTTTTAAATGGAGCAATATCGCCAATGCTTGGAATTGGTCCATCGGATATTAAGCTAAAGGAATTGATGCACAGATTACAACAGGAAGTGGATGAAGTTATAATAGCAACCAATTCCAGTTTAGAAGGAGAAACCACGGCAATGTATATCAGCAAGCTGATTAAACCAACAGGAATTAAAGTAACCAGAATAGCCAGTGGAGTACCGGTAGGCGGTGACTTAGAGTATATTGATGAAGTAACATTATTAAGAGCCTTAGAGGGAAGAACAGAATTGTAAGATAAAGAGAAAGGTAATACTATGACGAATTGTGAGTTAAAAAAACAGGCGAATGAGATTCGTAAAGGAATCGTTACCGCAGTGCACAGTGCAAAATCCGGACATCCGGGAGGATCACTTTCAGCGGCAGACATAATAACCTATTTGTATTTTCAGGAGATGAACATAGATCCGAAAAATCCTAAAATGGAGGGCAGAGACAGATTTGTTTTGTCCAAAGGTCATGTAGCTCCGGCGCTCTATTCCACATTAGCACATAGAGGCTTTTTTCCGGTGGAGGATTTGGTTACATTAAGACACGTTGGATCTTATCTTCAGGGGCATCCGGATATGAAACATATTCCGGGCGTAGATATGTCAAGTGGCTCATTGGGACAGGGATTTTCAGCAGCAGTAGGAATGGCATTGGCAGCCAAAATGGATAAAAATGAATATCGAGTATATGCAGTCTGCGGAGACGGAGAGATTCAGGAAGGCCAGATTTGGGAAGCAGCAATGTTTGCAGGGCACAGAAAATTAGACAATCTGGTATTATTTGTGGATAATAATGGATTGCAAATTGATGGTGAGATAGAAAAAGTCTGTTCACCATATCCAATTGATGAGAAATTCAAAGCGTTTCAATTCCATGTTATAACAATAGATGGTAATAGCATGGAAGAAATAGGAGAGGCATTAAAAGAGGCCAGACAAACCAAAGGACAGCCCACCGCAATTATAGCAAAAACGATAAAAGGAAAAGGTGTATCCTTTATGGAAAATAAAGCCGGCTGGCATGGAAAAGCACCAAATGATGAGGAATACATAGTCGCAATGGCAGATTTAGAGAAAGTGGGTGAAGCGTTATGTCAGAAATAAAGAAAATAGCAACAAGAGAGAGCTTTGGTAACGCTTTAGTAGAAATCGGAAAGACACATCCGGAATTAGTTGTATTAGATGCAGATCTTGCAGGAGCAACCAAGACCAGCATTTTTCAGAAAGAATTTCCGGACAGACATATAGACTGTGGAATTGCAGAAAGTAATATGGCAGGAATTGCAGCAGGCCTTGCAACCTGTGGGAAAATACCGGTAATGAGTTCATTTGCAATGTTTGCAGCAGGAAGAGCCTTTGAACAGGTACGTAATTCAATTGGATATCCACATTTGAATGTAAAGATTGGCGCTACACATGCGGGAATATCGGTAGGGGAAGATGGAGCAACCCACCAATGTAATGAAGACCTGGCATTAATGCGAACAATCCCGGGAATGGTAGTAATCAATCCCTGCGATGATGTAGAAGCCAGAGCGGCAGTAAAAGCGGCATTTGAGCATAATGGACCGGTTTACATGCGTTTTGGACGTCTTGCTGTTCCGGTATTAAATGATGAGGCAGCGTATCACTTCCAAATAGGAAAAGGAATCACAATGCGGGAAGGCAAGGACGTTACAATTGTAGCAACCGGACTTTGCGTGTGTGAAGCTTTAGAGGCAGCGAAACAGTTGTCAGAAGATGGAATCAATGCAAAAGTGATTAATATTCATACAATTAAACCAATAGATGAAGAATTATTGATTGCAGCAGCCAAAGAAACAGGAAAGATAGTTACGGTAGAAGAGCATTCTGTTATTGGCGGACTTGGAAGCGCAGTATGTGACGTACTGTCAGAAAAAGCACCTACAAAAGTGATGAAGATTGGAATAAATGATACATTTGGGGAATCAGGACCGGCAACGGAGCTGATAAAAAAATATGGCCTGGATGGAGCAAGTATATACAAAAAAGTAAAAGCCTTCGTTACAGAAGCATAAATTAATAAAAAAAGTCAGTCATAGTGGAAACTAAGGCTGGCTTTTTTTTGTTACAAATTAGTATATGGACGAATAGGATAAAAAAAAGTCGAAAAATTTTAAAAACACAGGACAGAAATCCCCATGATTTGCGCAAAAATCGTGATAAAATTAGTAGAAAACAGAGAATCACAGATTGTAGAGAAGGAGAAAAACATGGTAGAGACAATAAAACCACCAAAAAACATACGGCAAATGGGTACACCGGCAGAGAGAATAAGAATTTATCTGGAAGACTATGTGTATACGTATCTACACGTAACCCAAAGTGCAGGGGAAAATGGATGTTTGCCGGCAATACTGGTAGGAAGCAGTCAGGAAAGTCAGGGGATTCGATATGTGTTTATCAGTGGGGCAATAACAATAGGGTTGCTTCAGCAGGAGAATGGAAGAGTCATTATTGGAGAAACTATTTGGGGTGAACTATATCAGGAATTAAAAGATAACTTTCCAACCTGCAGTATAGTAGGATGGTATTATCCGGATGGAGAAGATTATACGGAATTTTTTCAGGAAATTGAACGAGCTCACCGTGTGTATTTTCCCGGAGGGGACAAGGTATTATATCTAAATGATGTAAATGAAAAAGAAGATTCCTTTTACATTTGTAATAATGGAAAATTTGAAAAACAAAAGGGATATTGTATTTATTATGAAAAAAATCCTCAGATGCAGGAATATATGATCATGCAGAAAGCAAGTCAGAGAATTAAAGAGGATCGTGAGGAAATCATAGTGCAGCAGGAGGTGGAAGATAAAGCGGTACTAAGATATCGCGCGATTGTAGCGGGACAAATTAAAAAGGAGGAAAGAAAAGACCGGGCAAAAGGGGTATTGTTGGGAATACTATCGGTAGCATTTATTTGTACATTAGGTATCTTTTTATACACCAGTTATGGAAAAGTAGAGCAGTTAGAGCATATTGTTCAGGTACTGACCGATACACTTGGAATGGAACAGGAAAGGCAGCAGGAGATTCCAGTTCTAAAACAAGAGAAAGAATTGGAGCTGCCGGTGAGGGTAACAAAGCAAGAGCCGGAATCAGAAGCAGCAGTATATATCAAACAGGGTTACTATATTGTGGAAGAAGGGGACAGCCTGGAAAAAATATGCAGAAAAATATATCGAACAGTGGAGATGATGGACAAAATTTGCGAAAAGAATAAGATTGAGGATGAGAATGAAATCTATCTAGGACAAAAACTACTGCTTCCATAGAATTGCATACCGACGGAAAATAAGTTATAATCAAAAAAGACCTATAGTATGAGGAGAAGATTATGACAAATAACAGGAAAAATCAATTCAAGAAAATAGAAACCAGCGCAGAAGAAATTGGGGAGCGAATCAAGGAACACCACTTAAGGGTGTTTAAGGGAATGCTAATGGGACTCGTGGGTGTGGTGGCACTTGTGGGTGTCATGTCCGTGTATTTTATGTTAAAGACCTATACAGATTATACAGTGATTAAGAAGGTAGAACGACAGGACACCTTGGACACCAGATTTGCAGAGTTTAATGGGAATATTTTAAAATATAGTAATGATGGAGCTTTTTATACAGACATATATAATCATTTAATTTGGAATCAAACCTATGAGATGAATGATCCCATGATAGATATTTGTGAAGATTATGTTGCCATCGCATCAGGGAAAGGAACACATATTTATATCTTAAATCAGGATGGATTAAAAGGAGAGATTGAAACAGCAGTCCCAATTCGACAAATAGAGGTTGGGAACCAAGGAACGGTAGCAGTCCTAATGGGACAGGATGGAAACAGTTACATAAAGCTATATAGTAAAGAAGGAAAAGAATTGGCGCAGGGAGAATTACATTTGGAAAACAGCGGATATCCACTCTCCATGTCCATATCCAACGATTGTAAAAAAATGGCAGTATCCCTGGTGGATGTAGAGCATGGGGCAGTGGATACCACAATAAAATTCTATAATTTTGGTTCTGTTGGCCAGAATGAGATCGATAATGAGGTAAAAAAATATAGCTATCAGGATACCCTGATTCCGGAAATAGAATTTATAGATAATGACTACATGATTGCGTTTGGAGATAAAAAAGCCATTATATATGAAGGAATACAGAAACCGGTAGAAAAAAAAGTGATTAAATTTCCGGCAGAAATAAAAAATGTATTCTATAGTAACTCCTATTTTGGTTTTATTTACAGTGGGAAAAACAAAGAAAACAAAGAGGTAGAGAAGCTGGAAGTATATGAAAAAAAAGGAACCAGAGTTCTGAACAAGGAATTTTCCATGAATTATACGAAAGTAGAAATTATAAATGACCGGGAAGTTGTTATTATAGGTGATATGGATTGTATGGTTTATAACATGAAGGGCGTAATGAAATTCCAAGGGAAAACGAAAAAACCAATTTTAAAAATACAAAAGGGAGAGACAAGCCGCAGTTATATACTTATATTAGAAGGAGAAACCCAGAGAATCAGGTTAAAATAAAAGACAAAAGAGGTAAAATGATGAACTGGTTAACAATCATCGTAGCAATAGGATTATTTAGTTCGGCAGTGAATGGATACCATAAAGGATTTATAAGAATGGCATTTTCTTTAGTTTCATTGTTGTTAACAATTGTGCTTGTAGGGTTTTTGACTCCCTACGTCGGTAATTACATACAGGAAAACACCGGATTGCCAACAAAGATAGAGAAAATCTGCGGAGAAAAAATAGAAGCCATAGTATCAGAAAAGACAGATCAGGAACCGGAAAGCGAAGCGGAAATTGTAGAAAAATCAGGAATCCGATTGCCAGGTACATTGGAAAAACAATTAATTCTTACTTTGGCGGAACAGGAAAAGGACGGGAAAAATTTATATGAGCGTGTTGCTGCGGGAGTTACAAAGATTATAATGGGTGGGATTTCATTCTTTATAACCTTGGTATTGGTGATTTTTGTTATGGCTATCCTGGGAGGAGTATTGAATTTAATTGGAAGACTGCCCATATTAAAAGGATTCAATCGATTCCTGGGAATAGGAGCGGGAATCCTTAGAGGATTCATTATCCTGTGGCTGCTGGCATTTTTACTGGCACTCTTTTGCACGAATTCTATTGGACAGGAATTAATTGCTTTAATAGAGGAGAACAAATACTTACTTTTTTTATACGAACACAATGCGGTAATCGCGCTGATTGCAAGGGTTGTTTAATGTTTCTTGGAAAAGAATGAGAAAAAATAATAAATTGTATTGACAGATGAATCCTAAAATGATATTATTAACTTCCACCGCGCAATATGGTGGTGGAAGAACAAAAATAACCACGAAAAAAGAACTAAAAAAAAGAATTAAAAAAGTAGTTGACAAAGAAGTACAGAAATGATATCCTAAAT
>JAVVVI010000049.1:0-10301 GCA_036652735.1 Lachnospiraceae bacterium | reverse complement strand
CAGGCTTCGTAGGAGTCAGCAGTACGAACCAATCTCCATTTTTTGCTTTTTCATATATCTCATGGCTAATTGGCTGTCCCCACTCCCAGCCGCTTTGGATCCATTTATCAAAAAATTGTGAATTTATATCAGTATATTTTTTATCCATAAGTTTATATCCTACCTTTCATTATATAGATAATCTTTAGACAACAATTATAAGCTAAAAAGAAAAAATCAATTATATGCCGACTCTATCGTTTAACTTCGTGGACAGGATTTCGGGCAGAGAAAAACCGTAGCATACAATAAACATATCCTACGGCTCTCTGTATGGAAACTATAGTTCCCCTAATCTTCTATATTTGCTGAAATGCCTGTTCAAAATCAGCAATTAAATCCTCTATATTCTCTAATCCAACGGATACTCTTACCAATCCTTCCGGAATCCCTGCCATAGCAAGTTCTTCTGAATTATAAGTAGCATGAGTCATACTTGCCGGATGCTCCACCAATGTTTCAGCATCTCCAAGACTTACTGCAATCGTGCACATTTTCAAGCTGTTTACTAACTTCATTCCCGCAGCTTTTCCGCCTTTTACTTCTATTGAAATCATACCGCCAAAACGATTATGCATCTGACGTGCTGCAATTTCATGTCCCGGATGATCTTTTAGTCCCGGATAAATAACACGCTCTACCTTGGATTCTTTGCATAAATATTCTACAAATTTTTCTGCATTCTCACAATGTCTCTGAACTCTTACATCCAAAGTCTTTAAACCTCTTAAAATTAAAAATGCTTCCTGAGGTCCTAGTACCGATCCGGTCATATCTTTAATTCCAAACATTTTAACGTCCTGAATAAATTCTGCACTACCAACTACAAATCCGGCAATCACATCTCCGTGTCCATTCAGATATTTTGTAGCAGAATGTATCACTACATCTGCTCCTAATTCCAATGGTCTTTGTAATAATGGTGTTGCAAATGTATTATCACAAACAACTTTAATATCCTTATTAAACTTATGTGTCAATTCACTAATTGCCTGAATATCTGCTATCTTAAGATTTGGATTTGCCGGCGTCTCTAAATATACAGCAACTGTATTCTCTTTTAATGCAGCCTTCACTTCATCTAAATTAGAAGAATCTACGAACGTAACCTCTACCCCATAGCGGCTCATTCCATGATTTAACAATGCAAATGTACAGCCATACAGTGTCTTGTCTGCCACAATGTGCTTTCCTGCTGCTGCAATGGTCCATAAACAGGATGCTACTGCTCCCATTCCCGAACTGGTTGCTGCTGCCGCATCTGCGCCTTCTAATGCAGCTACTTTTTCCTCTAAAAGATTCGTGGTTGGATTACCCAATCTGGTATAAATAAATCCTTCCTCTTCTCCAGCAAAGCATCTGCCTCCCTGCTCACAGGTATCAAAATAAAATGTAGAAGTCTGATAAATTGGCATTCCCAATGATCTGAATTCCTTTGTTCTTGTTGTACCGGCATGAATCGCCTTTGTTGCAAGTCCTGCATCCTTATTTAACATATATACACCCTCTCCTAAAAAGACTTGTGATTTTCTTCACAAATGTTTCTTAATTACACTGAAAGTATAGCACACTCTTATTCCGAAGTGATAATTGTCGAAAGCGATACCTTGTTATAGATTTTTCTAATATCAAAATTGCCTATTTAATATTTCCTTCACTTTATTCACATACAGTTCTGCTAATGGGCTTAATACACTATTCTCCAGACTAACATAACCAATGGTCATCGTTTCATCCACTTCCAAGGGAATCGCAATGACCTCACTTCCATTTAACACAGAACTAACAATTCCAGTTGTCATGGTATACCCATTTAATCCTGTAAGCAGATTAAACATGGTTGCACGATCACTCACCGCAATTTTTTTCCTGTGTTCAATTGTGCTCAATATCTCTTCTGAAAAATATACCGGATCCGTATCTCTTTGATCAAAATAAAGATAGGTTTCATCTTTTAAATCTTCCAGTGTAACACTCCTTTTAACCGCCAGAGGGTTTTTTTTACATACGAACACATGAGGCTTGGCTTCAAAGATAGCTACAAATTTCAAATGATTTTCTTTTAAATACCTTGCCATCATTTTTTCATTAAATTTATTCACATATAAGATACCAATTTCACTTTGGAATGACTTGATATCCTCAATTATTTCAGCCGTTCTTTTTTCTTTTAAAGCAAAATTATAAAGCGAAGCATCCAGTTCCTTAACCATGGCAATAAAGGCATCTGCTGCAAAAGTATAATGCTGACTGGATATAAATAATGTCTTTTTCTGGGGATGCTTACTGTAATACCGCTCCTCCAATATATCTGCATGCTCCAGCACCTGTCTTGCGTAGCTTAGGAATTCTACTCCATCCGGCGTAAGCATTGTTCCCTTATTGCTTCTTATAAAAACAGTAAAGCCCAGCTCCTGTTCCAACTCCCGAACCGTTCCGGACAGGGTTGGCTGGGTGATGTAGAGCCCCTTTGCTGCTTCATTCATAGAACCCTTATCTGCAATTTCTGCCACATATTTTAACTGCTGCAATGTCATCTCTGCACCACCTCTTCCTTTTCCTTCTGTTATCTTGATTTCATAGCTGCTTCTATTTCTTCAGTTGTCTTTATAATATTCTTTGATAACACCCTGCAGCCATCTTCTGTAATCAATAGATCGTCCTCAATTCGAATTCCAATATTTTCCTCTTCAATATAAAGACCTGGCTCATTGGAAATTACAGCTCCCGGACGCAGTTTTACTCCATCAATATGCGTAACATCATGTACATCTAATCCCAGATGATGGGATACTCCATGCATATAGTAGGTACTCAGTTCTTCCTCTTTTTCTATAATACCAAGATCCATCAACCCCCGAGCTAATACCTTTTCGCAAATTTCATTTAATTCCCTTGTTGTAACTCCCGGCCTTGCTTCTTTTGCTATGGTTTCATTTGCCTTCAGAACAATGTCATAAATCTGCTTTTGTCTTGGAGTAAACGTTCCATTAATTGGATAGGTTCTGGTAATATCCGAACAATATCCTTCATATTTTGACCCAAGATCCATTAATAATAAATCTCCATCTTTACACAGGCATTGATTTGTTTCATAATGGAGCATCGTTCCATTGTATCCACTTCCTGCTATTGTTTGAAAAGATGGTCCACTGGATCCTAAATATTTAATACGATATTCATAATTAGCCTGTGCCTGATATTCATACATTCCCGGTTTTAATGTATGCATCACATCCAGCAGTCCTGCCTGGGTAATGTCCACAGCTTTTTGAATCTTCGCAATCTCTTCCTCATCCTTTGCCATTCTTAAATAAGCAATAATTGGGGATGCATTTTTTACAGGAAGTCCGACATAATTTTGAGCAAATTCCTGTGCCTTAATACAATTGTAATCCGGAAGATCTGCTGTAGTTTCACGATACGTATCAAAGTATGCTGCTTCTATCTGACAATCCGTAATCATTCGCTGTAATTTATTGGTAAATGCCGACAAATACGAAACAGATGAAATTCCACTTTCCTCTTTTGCCTCTTCCAAAGTAAGCTTTTTCCCAAACCATTTTTCATCTTTCGGATCCGCTTGCTCTATATAAAGTTCCTGGCGTGGTTTCTCCGGATTTGTTTTATCAAGGAATAAAATCATATGATCTCTTGCAATACCTGTGAGGTAAAAAAAGTTCTTGTTAACTTCAAACTGAAAATATTCGTCTGCGCTAACATGCAATTCAATTCCGGAATACAGAATCATAACACTGCCATTTTCCATTTTTTCCAATACATTCTCTCTTCTTTTGTTTAATGCTTCTCTTTCCATACAATTCCTCTCTCTCCTAATATAGACTTCTTATTTAATGAATCTCTTTTTTTATTATAACGATACTGCAGCATATAATCAATATAATTTTAAAAGCCCGATTCTGGCTAATACAGAACCGGGCTTTCCATCATTATTCTTTTTTATTTAATTCCACGTTTTACCAGTTCCGTTACCGCAAATGTTGCAACGTCTTCTGCAAATTTTCCTGCGCCGAAACCTGCATCATAACCAAGTTCTTTTGCAAGTTCGTGGGTAATTCTTGCACCTCCGCAGCAAAGTACGAACTGATCACGCATTCCCTCTGCCTCCAGAAGTTCTACCAGGTTGGTGAGATTCTCAATGTGGATATCCTTCTGCGTAACCGTTTGGGATACTAAAAGCACATCTGCATGAAGTTCTTTTCCCTTGGCAATAAATTCTTCATTTGGAATCTGGCTTCCAAGGTTAATTCCTTCGATCATCTCGTAACGTTCCAATCCATAATGACCGGCAAATCCTTTTCGGTTCATGACTGCGTCAATTCCTACCGTATGGGCATCTGTTCCGGTAGAGGCTCCCACAACCACAATTTTTCGTCCAATGTTCTCTTTGATATAGTCATCTACTTCTTCCATACTCATGGTCTCTTCTTCCACAGTCTGAACATGAATTTCAGTATAATCAACCGTGTGCTGGCAGCTGCCATAAACCACATACATGGTAAATTCTTTGTCAAGTGCATGGCGATAAGCGATGTTCACATCCTCAAGTCCCATTTTTTTTGCCAACTGCCTTGCAGCCTCTTCCCCTTTATCATCATTGGGAATTGGCAGGGTAAAGCTCATTTGAACCTTACCATCATTCATTGTATCTCCATAAGGGCGGATTTTTGTTAAATCTAATGTTTTGTCAAACGTTGCCTGGTGCATATTATAAAGTCCTGAGCTCATTCGTTTGCGCCCCCTTTCATTAAATCAATAAATGGATTGAAGTAGATCTCATCTTTTGTAACAACACCCGCTAATCCTTTTCCACCATCCCTTGGACGTTTAATGTCTGCAAAGGTACCTGCTTCTAAGGTTGCGAACATTCCCTGTTCCTCAATCGTTTTTAATAAATCAGCCGCTTTTGTCAAGACTTCATTGGCACGGGACTGCATAATTCCGCCTTCCTTGTATACAATTTCATCTCCAAAGTCTTTCATTGTTCTCTCTATATACTGTGCATTTTCAATTGCAAGTGCACGGTCTGACATAAATGGTGTGTGAATTGCTTCTGTCATCATTCCAAGCAGATGCAGCTTCTGGTTTGTCATAGTCGTCACCATATTAAACAATGCATCCTGCACATGTCCTCTGAAAATATTACCTGTCATAAATTTGGTTGGAGGCATATATTTTAATGGTGCTTTTGGAAAAATCTCTCTTGCCATCTGCGCCTGTGCCAGCTCAAATAAAAATCCATTCTCCAGGTCCGGTGTAATCTCAAAAGCATGTCCCAGTCCCTGCTGCTCTTCTTTTAATCCTGCACATAAGGCAAACTGCTCGTTTAAGAACTGAGATGCAAGAACCGTATGTGCCTCTTCCACTGCATCTGCTGTTGTCAGGTAATTGTCTTCACCTGAGTTAATAATAACCCCTGCATAGCTATTGATTACCCTTGAAAAATACTGGTCAATTAACGTTCTCTGCATATTGATGTCTCGGAATAAAATGCCATACAATGCATCATTGAGCATAACATCCAGTCGTTCAATTGCTCCCATTGCTGCAATCTCCGGCATACACAAGCCGGAACAATAGTTGCAAAGACGAATATAACGTCCTTCTTCATTTCCTACTTCATCCAGCGCCTCACGCATTAATCGGAAGTTCTCCTGTGTTGCATAGGTTCCACCAAATCCTTCCGTAGTCGCTCCATATGGAACATAATCCAGCAAACTCTGACCTGTGGTACGTATAACTGCTATAATGTCTGCGCCTTGTTTTGCTGCTGCTTTTGCCTGAATAATATCTTCATAGATATTTCCTGTTGCAACAATAACATAGAGGTATGCGCCTTCTTTATCCCCATGTTCTTTTATAAAATCCTCACGAACAGCCACATTTTTTTGTATTTTGTCCATCATTTTCTTGGCCTGCACGTGAATGGCTTCCTGAATCTGAGACTGTTCATGTACCTGAATCTTGGTTAAATCAAGTTGTCCCTCACTAATTTTTTCAGCGATTTCCTGTGGTGTACATCCCGTATCAACCATTGCATTTCCAAGGTAAAAAGCTACTCCACCGGATAATGCATTTTTTTCCATTAAGTGATCCACCACAATATTCGGAAGTGGTGCTTCTACCTGGTTAATTCCATCTATTCCCAGCAAACGGCAAATTGCACGTTCTACTGTAACCGTAGTATGTAATTCAATGAATCCCTGCACGTCCATGGCCACTTTATGTGCACTGGAGCGTGCCTGGTCTACCAAACCCTGATTCAAATTTAATTTACTTGTCATTCTTTTTTCCTCAATTCTATTAGAATTTAGTTGTGACCTCTTTGTAAACGTGCCAGATTACTTGGTTCTAAGCTCATTCTCTGCCCGCGTTCCAGTCCGGCAACACCTACAAGTTCAACCTTACGCTTGCCCTTGCAAACATCACATTGACAGGTTTCTTCATAATGATCCGGTTCTGTATAGGTTGTGATTACACCTTCAAAATTCCTTAAAATGACCTTATGTGGTGTCTGAGAAATAACATAATTAGGCATAACCGGTGTCTTACCGCCGCCGCCCGGTGCGTCTACTACAAACGTAGGTACTGCGTATCCCGATGTATGGCCTCTTAGTGCCTCTATAATCTCAATTCCCTTGGATACAGGTGTTCTGAAATGCTCAAGTCCCATAGATAAATCACACTGGTAAATATAGTATGGGCGTACACGAATGGCCGTTAAATCCTGCACTAATTTCTTCATTACATGAACGCAGTCATTGACTCCTGCCAATAACACGGACTGATTGCCCAAAGGAATACCTGCATCTGCCAACATTGCACAAGCTCTTGCGCTCTCTTCTGTAATCTCATTTGGATGATTGAAGTGCGTATTCAACCAGATTGGGTGATACTTTTTAAGCATATTGCATAATTCCGGTGTAATTCTCTGTGGCATAACAACCGGTGTACGGGAACCCAAACGCACAATCTGTACGTGTTCAATTTTTCGTAGTTCTGAGATAATGTACTCCAGCTGCGCATCGGATAATAAAAGCACATCTCCTCCGGATAATAATACGTCACGAACTTCTTCATGCTCTCTAATATATTCAATACATTGATCAATCTGCTCTCTTGGAACACTGGTGTCCGATTGTCCTGCAAAACGTCTTCTGGTACAGTGACGGCAATACATAGAACACTTGTCTGTTGTAAGGAAAAGTACACGATCCGGATAACGGTGTGTTAATCCTTTTACCGGTGAATCCGTATCTTCATGCAATGGGTCCAATAAGTCCGCACCGGACTGATATAATTCTGCTGCTGTTGGAATTGCCTGCTTACGAACCGGATCATGTGGATCATTTAAGTCGATCAAAGACATATAATACGGTGTAATTGCCATACGCAGTGTAGTCAGGCATTTTACAACCCCTTCTTCTTCTTCCGGCGTAAGGTTTACAAATTTCTTCAGGTCATCTACTGTTTCAATTCTGTTCTGTACCTGCCAGTGCCAGTCATTCCACTGTTCATCCGGTACATTTGTAAACAATCCATTTGCTCTGCTGTGTCTTGTTGTTGCCATAAATATTACCTCCTTCTCTTTTATAAATATTTTTTGTCAAACATTTGTCTTATTTTTTCACTCTCACGAAGCTCATTTAATGTAATTTCAGCATGGCCTTTTGTATATCCATTACCAATAATCATATTAATGTCTTTTCCGCATCCCTCTGCTCCAAGTGCTGCTTTTGTAAAGCTGGTTGACATCGAGAAGAAATAAACGGTTCCATTATCTCTTACCGGTAAAATTGCAGACATTTCACAAGAATTCACATTTACGCAGCAAATAGATACATCATATTCTCTGCCATTATTTACTGCCAGTGATTTCTCCAATACATCTACCGGTTTTGTTGCATCTGCCATTATAATTTCATTACAGCATCCAATTGCTGCAAGGTCATTTTTCTCTGTTTCACTGTAAACCAGACCAACCACTCTTCCTGTAGGTCCTACTCGTTTGCTTGCTTCATAACAGCATAATGTTCCGGATTTTCCTGCTGCTCCAAGAATCAATACGGAGTTGCCGGACTGTACTAATTTTGCGGTCTGTGCCGGAGCTCCTGCTACATCCAGTGCAGCAAGTGCAAGGGGTTCACTCATGTCTTCCGGTAATTTACAATAAAGAGCACTTTCAAATAAAACCGCCTGGGCATCTACATCTACACGATCAATCTCCGAATGTATTTTTTTAATCTGATTGATTTTAAGTGGTGTTAAGGATAATGAAACTAAAGATGCGATTTTATCTCCTACCTTTAATCCGGTATCGGTTAAATCTTCTCCAATATATTGAACCGTACCAATAAACATTCCGCCGGATCCGGTAACCGGATTTTGCATTTTTCCTCTTTTTGCTACAATATCCAATATCATCTCCTGGATTTTTTCTTCACTATGTCCACAAGCTTCTTCTATCTGTGTAAAAGAAGCACTATCTACATTTAATGCACTCACGTTACAAATAATCTCATTGGAGTACTGTTTTGTCATATCATTATCTACAACCTCTGCTGCCTGTGTCAATACACCCTTTGGTGAAATCACACGATGTGTTCCATATTTATTTCCTTTAATTGCCATTATAAAACCTCCTGATTTTCTTTTCTAATGATTCCCGTTTTGTTTCTATTTCAGTCCTAAAATCGCTCTTGCTTCGTCCGGTGTAGCAATCTCTCTTCCAAGCTCTCTTGCAAGTCTTACCACTCTCATCACCAATTCTCCATTGGATTTTGCCGGCACTCCTTTTTCAATATAGACATTATCCTCAAATCCAACTCGCACATGACCACCCATTAGGATTCCCATTGCAGCCATTGGAAACTGATTTCTTCCCACTCCTGCAACTGTCCAGGTAGAACCTGCCGGAATGCTCTCTGCCATAAAGACCAAATCTCTTGCTTCGGCTGAGATTCCCCCATTCACACCCATAACAAAATCAAAGTGCATTGGAGACTTTATAATTCCTTTTTTATTTAAACGAATTGCCATATCAATCATACCTTTGTCGAATACTTCAATCTCAGGTTTGCAATTTCTCTCATTCATCTTCATTGCAAAGTCTTTGATCATATTCTCTGTATTCACAAACACTTCATCTCCACCAAAATTACAGGTTCCACAATCAAGCGTAGCCATTTCAGGATTTAATAGAAGGGGCTGCAGTCTTTCATCATTGCTCATACCAACTGCTCCGCCGGTGGATACCTGAAGAATAGCATCTGGGCACACTTCCCTAATTGCATTTAAACATTCTTCAAATCGAGCTTTACTTTGTGTAGGTGTTCCATCATCTTCACGAACATGAATATGGATCAGGGATGCTCCTGCGTCATATGCCGCTCTTGCTTCTCTTGCCATTTCAAGAACAGTGTACGGTACTGCCGGATTGTGTTCCTTTGTTACTTCTGCTCCACAAATGCAGGCTGTAATAATTAATTTGTCCATATCTGTCTCCTTTTATTTACGCTGTTTGTCTTTTGGAACAACACAGGTACCACTGGCACGGCATACAACAATTGGTGTCTCCAAAATATCACAAGCGGAGTCATTCAGGTCAGGACGTGGTGCAATCACTTTTCTTGCTTCAAACTTCATCTTACGGGACGTATTTCCCATAGATACGATTTCTCCTACTGCCTCAATATAATCTCCGGCATATACCGGTGCCATAAATTCCACTTCATCATAAGCCTTAAACAAGCCCTCATCTCCATCATTCTGGATAAGGAGTTCTGTTGCGACATCCCCAAAGAGCCCTAACATTCTTGCCCCATCCACTAAGTTACCACCGTAATGTGCATCATGTGCACTCATTCTCAAACGAATTACTGATTTCATATTTATTTCCTCCTTGTTGTTGTGCCGTTCATTGCCGGCTTTGTTTTCATAAAACAAAAAAACACCACCGAACAAATCACTGCTTGTTCAATAGTGCTCCATGTAATTTACATGACAGGAACTGAGCGCTGAGCCCAGAGCCCAAGCCATTACTCAAACACGAGTTTTGGCTTTCGGCAAACGATGCATTCTCTCCCAGTATCGGATGTGCCTCTCCTTAACGACTGAAAGATACCTCATAATCTGCGCCTCTATTGTTTTGGTTTCCTTATTTACTTGTATTGTAATACTCTAATCATACTATGCCTATTTTATCATGTCAATATTAAAAATAGACAATAGTTTGATATTTT
>JAVVVI010000048.1:0-10440 GCA_036652735.1 Lachnospiraceae bacterium | reverse complement strand
AAATCTCCTTAATTTGTTCTATATTTAGTATAATTTAATAATACGAAACAGTTACGCAGGTGTCAAGTAAAAAATCGTTAATATCAGAAAATTCAACACGGTTTCTCTTTCTTTTCAGTTACAATCATGATAAAATAATTAAAAGAATATAGCGAAAAAACAGCAAAGCATACATAGAAGTATTTGGTTAAGGAAGACAGACATAATTTCTTGGAGGAGGAGGTATTATGAAATATTTTTTAGACGTAAAACAGGATTTAACCAACCTTACATTTCCAATTCCGGTGCTGATTGTAACGAATTATCCGGAATATAGGATTCTCTTTTCCAATTCAAAATTTTGTAAAATGCTGGGATTTAATGAAGAAGAATCGTTTCTGCAGGAAAAATATAAAACGGCTTGGGACTTTATTTACAGTGAGGATATGAATCGTTTAAAAGAATTAGCCCTTTATCGAAAAGGAGATTCGGAATTTTATGAGGTCAGTTATCGAATCTGTAGGAAGGATGAGAGTCTTATTTGGGTCAATCAATGTTCCCAACATGTAATTGATGAAACGGGTGAGGAGATAGTTTATGCATATTTTACAGATATCACAAAGCAGAAGCAGATGGAAGAAACCATTCGAATGGATGAACATAAATATGAGACCCTGGTTAATTCCATTCCGGGTGGAGTGGGTATGTATCGGCTGGACAGTAAATTTACAGCAATTTTTATTAGCAATCGGGTGAATGAACTTTGTGGTATGACAATGGAAGAATACAACGAAGCGACAAAAGACTCCACACTGGATATTTTTCATCCTGATGACCGTCAGGGAATTATTGATGCAGTACAAAAGGCCTATAGTGGAACGCATAAGGTTGAGTATACGCACAGGGTAAGACAAAAAGATGGTAATTACCGGTGGGTGAGTGTATTTGGTCAGATTATATTTGATCAAGGTGAAACACCCATACTATATACTGTGTTTACCGACGTTCATGAACAGATTATTGCGGAAAAAGCACTTCAGGAAAGCGAATTTCGTTATTCTGTTGCAATTAAATCATCCAATATTAATATTTGGGAATATGATTATTGTACCGATAAATTGATTGTTTTTTCAAAATCCAGCAGAATGAATTCGTCAAGTAATGTTATTTGTAATTACAGTAAATATGCCATTACGGAAAAGCATATTCGTGAGGATTCGGTAAGACTGCTGTTAGATACCATTCAAAGGATGAAAAATGGAACAAGAGACGTAACAATTGATATTTGGATTCGTTCCCAGTTGAAGTCTAAATATTGGTGTGAACGGGTACATTGCAGTAATATTTTTGATGAAACAGGTAAACCGGTGAGAGCATATTGTGTAGGCCATGATGTTACACATGAAAAGGAAGCAGAAAAACGGTATTTGGACGAATTGTCCTATAGACAGGCAATGCAAAAAGCAACGATGGCTTCCATTAACGTCAATCTTACCCAAAATAGTATTTTGGACTATAAAAGTAGTTTCATAGATATAACAAGGAATATGAATGCCGCAAAAACAGCCCAGGATTATTTTCAGCAGGTGTCTACCGAGATTGCTACAAAAGAATTGCAAAAAAAATTTTCAAGAGTATTTAACCGGAGAGCCCTATTGCAGTTTTTTGAAAATGGAGAAACAACATTGTCTTTTGAAGCAATTAGAATCATTGAAGGACGAAGATATTGGACGGTTATGACGGTTCATATGATGAAACAGGCAGAAAATCAGGATGTTGTTGCATTTTTATATTCAACCAATGTTACCAATGAACGAACGATGCAGGATATTATGAACACCATTGTGAAAACAGATTATGATTTTCTGGTAGTAGTAGATGGAACAAGAAATACGGCAGTGCGTTATAGTGAAAAAAATTATGGCAATGATTATGCTGCTGAAAGCGAGCATTTTCAGGAAGAAACAATAGAATATGTAAAACAATATATTTGCAAAAAAGATATTGATCATGTCTGCAAAGAAATTACCCTTAAAAATATAATGAAACAGCTGGATGCACAGGAATTATACAATATATTTTATAGTGTACCCAATAAAAATAAGGAAGTGTGCCATAAACAGCTTCGTTTCAGTTATATTAACCGGGAACTGAAGATTATATTAATGACAAGAATTGATATTACAGCGGCGGTTGATGAGCAGGAGAAAAAGAACAAGGAGTTAATGGAAGTTGTAGAAATGGCAGAACATGCCAATGCTGCAAAATCAGAATTTTTGTCCAGAATCAGCCATGAAATCAGAACACCAATGAACGCTATTATGGGAATGGCACAGATTGCGTCTCAAAATCTGGATGATAAAGAATTTGTGCTGGAGTGTATTGAAAAATCCCAATATTCTTCCCAGTATTTACTTCTTTTGTTAAATGACATTTTGGATATGTCTAAAATAGAAAGTGGAAAAGTAGTATTGCAAAAAAGAAACATTAATTGTCAGCAGACCATTGATGCCATTCATACGATTATTGGCGTGCAGGCAGCACAAAAGGGTGTAAAATATTATGTTACGGAATTCAAGGAACGGGGATTTAGTTATTATGGAGATGGGGTTCGGCTGCAACAGATCTTAATTAATATTCTGTCCAATGCTGTAAAATTCACGCCCAAAGGTGGAACGGTTCATATGGATATTACACAGATACAGAGGGATGAAAAAAAAGTGATGTTATGCTTTGAAATTAGTGATACAGGAATTGGTATTGGAAAAGATTTCCTGCCGAATTTATTCAATCCTTTTTCTCAGGAGCATAACAATTCAGGAACGGGATATGGAGGAACGGGACTGGGACTGGCTATTTCGAAAAATCTAGCGGAACTCATGGGAGGAGATATTCAAGTAAAGAGTGTACTGGGTGAGGGAACGGTATTTAAAGTGTTTATTCCACTTGAGATTCCAAATGCATTTACGGAAATAGAAAATAAAAATTATATTCAGAATACCTATTCAAAAATCAACTATGATTTTAAAGGAAAGAAAATTCTATTGGTAGAAGACCATCAGTTAAATATTATGGTTGCAAAAAAAATGCTGGAATTCAAACGGGCAACGGTGGAGGTAGCGGAAAATGGGAAGATTGCACTTGATTTAGTAGCAAATGCAAAGGAACAGATCTTTGATGTTATTTTAATGGACATTAAAATGCCGGTAATGGATGGCTTGGAAGCGGCAGAAAAAATTCGTAAGTTAGATTCGGAATGGGCAAAAAAGGTACCAATTATTGCAATGTCCGCCAATGCCTATGATGATGACGTTGTGAAATCCAAAAATGCTGGAATGAATGATCATATTGCAAAACCAATTGATGCACAGCTTCTGTATCGCATCTTGGATATGATATTGTATAAATAAATGAGAGTATTGTCGAAAAGAAGTACAGGATAAGATTTTACGGAAATGCACTTTCAGGAGAGTGGTTTCATAAGATGTATTAAAATGGCTTTGAGGTACATCATTGAAGACTTTTTTAACACCATTGAATGCAGAGGAAGAGGCTATATGCCTAAAACAAATGAAGGATGGGGATCTTGAGGCCAAAGATATTCTCATTGAGCGTAATTTACGTCTGGTTGCACATATAGCAAAAAAATACCAGAACACAGAGGAGGACATGGAAGATCTCATTTCTATAGGTACCGTTGGGCTAATGAAGGCAGTACTTACTTATAATGACAAAAGAGGAAGTAAACTTGCCACATATGCGGCAAGATGCATTGAGAACGAACTTCTTATGTATCTTCGCAGTAAGAAAAAAACCCAGCGTGAAATATCGCTGTATGAGCCAATAGGAACTGATTCAGAAGGAAATCAAATGCGATTATTAGATATTATGGATGCGGATGAAACGGATTTGTTCCTAAAAGTTGAATTATCGGATAATATTAAAAAACTATATGCTAATTTAGATCGGGTATTGACAAAACGGGAAGCCCAGATTATAAGGCTTAGATACGGACTTGATTGTGAGCGGCCATTCACACAACGGGAAATTGCAAGAAAATTTGATATCTCAAGATCTTACGTATCCAGGTTGGAAAAGAAGGCATTAGAGAAGCTGAGAGCGGAGTTTGAGAAAACAGAGAAATAAAAAAAGATAGACAATAAGGTGTTATCAGTGGTATTATGATAGCATCTTTTTTATCATGCATTTATCAATGCAGAAAATCCCGACACAACACAGGAGAAAATATATGTATAGCAAAATTGCAACGGCAATTGTGCATGGTATTTCTGCACAAATAATTTTAGTGGAGGCAGACATTACAGAGGGTATGCCTTATTTTGAATTAATTGGTTTTATATCAGCAGAGGTTCGAGAAGCAAGGGAACGGGTAAGGGCAGGATTAAAGAACAGCGGAATCAGCCTTCCACCAAAAAAAATAACGGTGAATCTGTCTCCGGCTTTTATTAGAAAATCAGGAAGCGGATTTGATTTACCCATTGCAGTTTCTCTGCTTGCTTGTTTGGGACGAATTTCCATTGAAAAAATGGAGAGTATTTTGGCAGTTGGGGAAGTAAGCTTAAATGGCAGAATATTACCAATTCATGGTATTTTACCAATTGTTATGGCCGGAAAAGAACAGGGATATACACAGTATATGGTCCCAATAGAGAATGCAGCAGAAGCAGAATTAGTCCGAGATATTGAAATTATAGGGGTTCATGATATTATGGAAGCAATGGACTATTTTAATACCTATGGAAAAAGATCCACGCAGATGCAGGAGAGAAAAAAAGAGGAAGAAGAAAATACGGAGTTTGATTTTGCAGATCTGAAGGGACAAGAGGAAGTAAAACGAGCCTGTGAAGTTGCAGCAGCAGGAATGCATAATATTTTACTGATTGGTCCTCCGGGGGCGGGGAAAACAATGATTGCAAAAAGAATTCCTTCCATCTTGCCACCGTTGAGTGAAGAAGAGGGAATGGAAGTTTCAAAAATATATAGTGTTAGCGGAATGCTTGCAAAGAGAAATGGAATGATAAAAACAAGGCCTCTTCGATCACCGCATCATACAATTACATCTCAGGCACTTGTTGGAGGAGGCCAGATTCCAAAACCGGGTGAAGTAAGTCTTGCACATCGAGGTGTATTATTTTTGGATGAATTTGCAGAATTCCCTTCGGCTATATTAGATACCTTGCGTCAGCCAATGGAAGAAAAACAGATGACCTTGGTAAGAGTGTCCGGTACCTATGTGTATCCGGCAGATTTTATGCTGGTTGCGGCAATGAACCCCTGTAGTTGTGGATATTATCCAAATTACAAAAAATGTCATTGCACGGAACAGTCCATAAAACAGTACCTAAGCAGAATAAGCGGGCCTTTATTAGATCGTCTGGATATTTGTACCCAGGCATCACAGGTGAACTTCAAAACCATTATGAATTCAGAAAAAACAGAATCCTCAAAAGAAATTAGGAAGCGTGTTATAAATGCACATCAAATTCAAAAAAGCCGTTATGAGCATTTGGGCATTTATACAAATGCTCAAATGGGTGCCAGTGAAGTGGAAAAATTCTGCGTTCTTACACCAAGTCTGTTATTAAAAATGGAGCAGGTATATGAAAAATTAGAGTTAAGCATGCGTTCTTATCATAAAATATTGAAAGTTGCACGAACAATTGCAGATTTAGCAGGAACGGAAACGATACTGGAGGAACATTTAAATGAAGCAATCATGTATCGAAGCATGGACAGAAACTATTGGGAGAGATAATATGAGATATGAATATTGGCTGGCAAATGCACCCGGAATTGGATCTCAAAGAGCAAAAAATCTGGTTCAGTTTTTTGGAGGCGCAGAAGATGTGTATAAAGCAAAAGAAAATGAATTGAAAGCATGTCATATTATTAGCGAGAAGTTACAGCAGCAATTAATAGAATATAGAAGAAAATGGAATCTTGACAAAGAAGTTTTAAAATTAGAGACAAAGAAGATTGGTTTTGTATCGATAGAAGATAACCGGTATCCGGAGCAGTTAAAGCCATTGGAACAGGCTCCTTACGGTTTGTATTACAAGGGAAAGCTTCCGGGAAAAATGAATTCAGCGGTTGCGGTGGTTGGTGCGAGAATGTGTACACCTTATGGAAAAACAATGGCAAAAGAAATTTCAAAAACCTTAGCACAATATCAGATCCCAATTATCAGCGGGATGGCAAGGGGAATTGACCGCTTCGCCCATGAAGGAGCATTTTTAGGTCAGGGAATTACATATGCGGTATTAGGTGGCGGAGTGGACATTTGTTATCCCGCAGAGCATTTTGAATTGTATGAAAAAATAATTGAAACTGGAGGCATTCTATCAGAGTATCCGCCGGGGTTAAAACCTCAGCCACAATTTTTTCCTGCTAGAAATCGAATTATTAGTGGACTGGCTAAAACTGTGATTATAATAGAGGCAAGAGAAAAAAGCGGTTCCTTAATCACAGCGGATTTTGCACTGGAGCAGGGACGGGATGTATTTGCTGTCCCGGGACGGTGTACAGACCCTTTGAGTTATGGATGTAATGAGCTTATACGCCAGGGGGCACAAATTATTACATCGGTATATGGGTTGTTGGAAGATTTGGGAATTTCCATCAAAAGAGGGGATAATTTTCAGAATGAAAAACAAATTCCACTTGAAAAAGAAGAATCATTGGTGTATAGTTGTCTAGGTCTCGAACCAAAGACAATTGATGAATTAATATCGGGTAGCGGACTCAAATTACTTGAAATTATTAATATTCTTTCCAAACTAAAGGAAAAGGGATTAATTACAGAGTATTATAAGAACAACTATATCAAGACGACTTGATGCATAGAATAAAGGAGTACACCAAAGTGGCGAAGTATCTGGTAATCGTAGAATCACCTGCGAAAGTGAAAACTATAAAAAAATTTCTTGGAAAAAATTATGAAGTAGCCGCATCCAATGGACATGTTCGTGATTTGCCAAAAAGTCAATTAGGAATAGATGTTGACAATGATTATGAACCAAAGTATATTACGATTCGTGGAAAAGGAGATATTCTGGCAGTGCTTCGTAAGGAAGCAAAGAAGGCAGAAAAAATATATCTGGCAACTGACCCTGACCGTGAAGGGGAGGCAATTTCCTGGCACCTGTATTATGCACTGAAGTTAGAAGGCAAGAAGGTATATCGAATCAGCTTTAATGAAATTACGCAAAAAGCGGTGAAGGAATCTTTAAAAGATGCCAGAGAAATTGATATGAATCTTGTGGATGCGCAGCAGGCAAGACGAGTTCTGGACCGTTGTGTAGGGTATCGTATCAGTCCATTATTATGGGCAAAAGTAAAAAGAGGTTTAAGTGCCGGAAGAGTACAGTCGGTTGCACTTCGAATTATTTGTGACAGAGAAGAAGAAATCAATGCATTTATTCCAAAAGAATATTGGACCCTGGGAGCAATGGTAAAGGTTCCCGGTTCCAAACAAGAGCAGGCAGCAAAGTTTTATGGCAGTAAAGATGGAAAAACAGATATTTCATCAAAAGAAGAAGCAAAACAAATAGAGCAAGCATTGGAAAATGCCACATTTTTAGTAAGTGAGGTTAAAAAAGGTGAGCGAAACAAAAAAGCACCGCTGCCATTTATAACCAGTTCGCTTCAACAGGAAGCAGCTAAGCGGCTTAATTTTTCCACACAGAAAACAATGAGACTGGCACAACAGTTATATGAAGGAATCGATATTAAAGGAACGGGTACGGTTGGATTGATTACATATCTGCGAACCGATTCCATTCGTGTTTCAACGGAAGCAAAAGAGGCAGCTAAGGATTATATTGTTGAAAATTATGGTGAGAAATATCTGGAACTGGAAGAAAATAAAGGAAAAACAAAAGTAAAGATTCAGGATGCCCATGAAGCAATACGTCCTTCCGATATAAAAAGAAATCCGGTCCTTGTAAAGGAATCGTTATCAAGGGATCAGTTTCGATTATACCAGTTAATCTGGAATCGTTTTTGCGCAAGTCAAATGGCGGATGCAAAATATGAGACAATTTCAATTAAAATTAGTGCAAACGAATATTTGTTTACACTGGCTGCATCTAAGGTCTTATTTGAGGGATTCATGAGCGTGTATTCCATGGATGATGAAGAAAAAAGCATTAGCAATCATCTACTAAGTGGAATAGAAGTAGGGGACTGCTTAAAAATGTCTGAATTAATACCGGAGCAGCATTTTACTCAGCCTCAGCCTCATTATACGGAAGCATCTCTGGTTAAAATATTGGAAGAACTTGGAATCGGACGTCCCAGTACATATGCACCTACAATTACCACGTTACTTGCAAGACGTTATGTGGCAAAAGAAACAAAGAATCTTTATGTAACAGAACTTGGAGAAGTAGTGAATTCAATTATGATTGCTGCATTTCCTACCATTGTAGATCAACAGTTTACAGCGAATATGGAAGCCAAACTCGACGAGATTGCAGAAGGCAATTTGGAATGGAAAGCTATTTTAAGAGATTTTTATCCGGGACTGGATCTTTCTGTGAAAAAAGCAGAAGAAGAACTTGAGAAAATTAAGATTGAAGATGAAGTAACGGACGAAATTTGTGAGATCTGTGGACGGAATATGGTGGTAAAATATGGACCGCATGGAAGATTTTTAGCATGTCCCGGATTCCCGGATTGCAGAAATACCAAGCCTTACTTTGAAAAAATTGGTGTAAAGTGTCCAAAATGTGGAAAGGAAGTTGTCCTTAAAAAGACAAAAAAAGGCAGACGTTACTATGGATGTGAAAATCATCCGGACTGCGATTTTATGTCATGGCAAAAACCATCTGAGATTAGTTGTCCGAATTGTGGAGGTTATATGTTGGAAAAAGGCAATAAACTAGTATGCGGAGATTCACAATGTGGATATATCATGGAAAACATAGAAAAAACACAAAAAAATCCTGAAAAATCTTGAAAAATATAGAAAAGTGTGTTAACATTTTAAATACAGTCAATAGTCAGGAAAATTGAAAGGAGGTTCAACATGAGCGTACAATTGCTTGATAAGACAAGAAAAATCAACAAATTGCTTCATAACAACAGTACATCAAAGGTTGTATTCAATGACATTTGCAGTGTCATGACAGAAATTTTAGCATCAAATATTTTAGTTATCAGTAAAAAGGGTAAGGTTCTTGGAGCCAGTCAGAATGAGAAGACAGAAGAGATTTGCGAGCTGATCGTTGATGAGGTGGGTAGTTTTATAGACACTCTTTTAAATGAGAGGCTTTTGGGAATCCTTTCGACAAAGGAAAATGTTAACCTCGAAACCTTAGGATTTACTTCAAGGGGAATAGGGGAATTCAAAGCAATTATCACACCAATTGATATTGCGGGCGAACGTCTGGGTACCTTGTTTATATATAAAGGTATGGATGAATATGATATTGATGATATCATTTTAAGTGAATATGGAACTACAGTGGTTGGTCTTGAAATGATGCGTTCCGTAAATGAAGAAAATGCGGAAGAGAGCAGAAAAATCCAGGTAGTGAAGTCAGCGGTATCAACCTTATCTTTCTCAGAATTAGAAGCAATAATTCATATCTTTGATGAATTAGAAGGAAGTGAAGGAATTCTGGTTGCAAGTAAAATTGCAGATCGAGTAGGAATTACCAGATCGGTTATAGTAAATGCTTTACGTAAGTTTGAGAGCGCGGGAGTAATTGAATCCAGATCATCAGGAATGAAGGGAACATACATTAAAGTAGTGAATGATGTTATCTTTGAAGAACTAGATAGTATTAGACAGCAAAATATTAAAAAAAATAAATAATAAAATTTCGTTCTGGCATAAAAGGATTTATAGCGAGTCTATAGATTCTTTTTTGTTTTTAGTGGGAAATTTCTTTCAAATTTAGGAAAATCTTAAAAACTACTTGTGTTTTTTGTAATATAATTTATAATAGAATAGATAAGCTGTGGTAAGAAGAAGAAAGGAGTGTTGAAATGATTAATTCCAATCTATATGATTATATTAATGTCTTAGATAAAGCTGCTGATGCAGGTGTTTTAAGGAATACAGCAATCAGTAATAATATAGCAAATGACGATACACCCGGATACAAACGACAGGATGTTAATTTTGAAGCAGTACTTGCACGGGAGTTGGATAAATCAAAGTATACTTCACTGGACAGTAAGATAAAAGAGGTAAATTTAAGTCGATTAAATGTGTCTGCGTACACAGACTCTCCGGGATATTCTTATCGTCTGGATGGAAATAATGTGGATATTGATACAGAGAACGTGGAACTGGCAGCCAATCAGATTAAATATCAGGTTATGATTGACAGCATGGGACAAGAGTTTTCCAGAATAAAGACCGCAATAGGTTAAGGAGGGGTTTAATGTCTATTTTTCAATCATTTGATATTAATGCTTCAGGAATGACAG
>JAVVVI010000047.1:0-10490 GCA_036652735.1 Lachnospiraceae bacterium | reverse complement strand
ATACCACACGAAAAAAAATGACAGAGGAATATTGCCAGCAGGCATTACAAATCATTCACCAGGAGAAGTTGGAACAGGACAGCGTTCTACTGGTATATCTGCCGGAGTGTCATGAGAGTATAGCAGGAATTATAGCAGGAAGAATAAAAGAAATATTTCATAAACCGGCCTTTGTGGTTACAAAATCAGGAGAACTGGCAAAAGGATCCGGTCGTTCCATTGAGGCGTACTCCATGTACGATGAAATGGTAAAAGTAAAGGACTGCTTTTTAAAGTTTGGAGGGCACAAACTAGCAGCCGGAATGTCATTAGAGGTGGAACGGGTCCAGGAACTCCGTCGGCGTTTAAATGAGAACAGTTCATTAACAGAAGAAGATTTTAAAGAGAAAATAAAGATTGATGTTCCAATGCCAATGAGCTATGTAACACAGGAACTTATGGAGCAGTTTTCTAAATTAGAACCATTTGGAAAAGCAAATCCAAAGCCGCTTTTTGCAGAAAAAAATCTAACATTAAAACAGTACCGGGTATTGGGAGAAAAACAAAATGTAGTTCAGGTTGTATTAAAATCTCCCCAGGGAATTTATTCGGATTGCATTTTCTTCGGAAATGTGCCGGATTTTGTAGAATTTTGTAAAAGGAAAGAATCCAGCAGGGAAAGCATAAATGTAACCTATCAGCCCCATGATAATGAATACCATGGCAGGCATAAAAAACAAATGATTATTCGTAATTATGCTTAATCTATATGTGTTTCTTTAGGATGGCAATAATTTTTTCAAAATGAAGCCCTCTATGCTGGATTGCCTGTACCTTCAAGCGGTTCGCTTCATTAAATCCCACTAATATATCGTGGTTGGCTTCGGATAAATAATCAATGACACCATCGATGTCGGATTTGATGTTTTTTGGACACTGAATATAGAAATGCTTATTCCCCGTTATGTGCAATGTAGAGGAAATTACAAAGTGATACCATAAAAATTTATGAAGAGTGGAATGTTTATACACCCAGATAATCTCCTTAATTGGGACAATTGCCACACCAAAACCGGAGATCTCAATAAAAAAGGTCTCTGTAATGAACATATCTTCAGTTGCAAGCTGGGGAAGGGTTGCCAATTCTTCTTCCGCCTGCGCCAGCAGTTCTTTTGCTTTTCCAAAATGGCCAAGCTGAATACAGGTAGGGGACAGAATTGGGAAAAGCAGGTACGTAATACTTAAAATCACAACAATGAGAGCATAGAGTCCACTGAGAAAATAAAGCCCCAGAAACAGTCCGGTGCGTAGCCCTCGTATGCCAGCTTCGCTTACGATATAAGGTGAAATCTCCTTGGAGATTCCATCTTTTGTCCATTTTAAATCTTTTGACAGATTTGTTAGAAGTTGATCATAGCCGGCCCCACCTTTTATTATTTTACCATATACATTTTGATAGTGAATAATAGGAAGTCCTTCCTCGGAACTGCTAGGTGATAGTTGCACAAGGATACATTCTTTATTGCGAATGGTATAATAATAGTAGCCCGTGGTTTGACCGAAGCGGGTACTGGTATATCCGGTGAAATATAAGGTATGTGCATGCATATTGACGTAAACATCCCGTTGGCGATACATCTGGGACAGAGAATCCTGTGGGGACATTTTTTGGGGCAGAATTAAATCTTTAATAGGGAGTAAAAAGAAAAGAACGAATAGAACCACCAGGTAAAGGAGCGGGGCAATCATTCTTTTTTTATAGGTTGATTTTATACTTTGTGTAATGTGTTGGTTTTCTTGTCTCATCACGACCTCCAAAAGTAGTTATAGCTGTAATTATACGTGTTTTACAAGGAATAATCAAGTTTGCATTTTAGGAAAAAAAATGATACTATTATTTTAGAAATCAGGGGGTAGAAAAATGGAGGCATATTCCGGTTTTGCACAGGTATATGATAGGTTTATGGACAATGTTCCATATGAAGAGTGGGGAGAATGGCTGGTAAGAAAATTGAACCACCGGGGAATTGTCAATGGTCTGGTGTTGGATTTGGCATGTGGGACAGGAAAACTCACACAGATTCTTGCAGAAAATGGATATGATATGACCGGAATTGATCGATCTGAAGAGATGCTTGCGATTGCACAGAACCAAAGGGACAGTCAGGGTATTCTATATCTTTGTCAGGACATGTGTGAATTTGAGCTGTATGGTACAGTAAAGGCAATTGTTAGTGTGTGTGATTCTGTTAATTATATCCTTGAGTTAGAAGATTTAACAAAGATGTTTCGACTGGTTAATAATTATCTGGATCCGGGAGGTTTATTTGTCTTTGATATGAATACGGAATACAAATACCGGAATTTGTTGGGAGATAGAAGTTTTTCTGAAAACAGAGAGGACTGCAGCTTTATTTGGGATAATTTTTATGATGAACAGGAGCGCTTGAACCAATATGATCTTACTTTATTTGTTCAGGAAGAAGGAGCGTTGTTTCGCAGATTAGAAGAAACACATCTCCAACGGGCATATTCATTGGATGAAATTACTCAGGCAGTAACGGATTCCGGACTTATTCTGGAAGAAATTTACTCCGGATATTCAGATGAAGCCATTACAGAGGAGTCTGAGCGGTATGTATTTTTTTTAAGAGAAAATGGTAAGGAGAAATGAAATGAATGATTATATAGTAAGAGCAACCGCTGCAAATCAGCAAATCAGAGCATTTGCAATCACATCGAAGCATACAGTAGAGGCGGCAAGGATGGCACATCAAACGTCGCCTGTAGTCTCAGCAGCATTGGGAAGATTACTGAGTGCAGGGGCTTTAATGGGTGTAATGATGAAGAATGAAGAAGATTTACTGACACTTCAGATTAAGGGTGCAGGTCCGCTGAAAGGAATGACGGTTACGGCGGATTCTTCCGGCAGAGTTAAAGGATACCCAATTGTATCGGATGTAGACCTGCCATTAAACAGTCAGGGAAAATTAGATGTTGGCGGGGCGGTAGGACCGGGGATGCTGACAGTAATGAAGGATCTTGGAATGAAAAAACCCTATATTGGGCATACCATCTTACAATCGGGAGAGATTGCCGAGGATTTAACTTATTATTTTGCAACATCGGAGCAGCTGCCGTCTTCTGTTGGGCTTGGGGTGCTGGTGGATCGGGATTGCAGTATTCGTCAGGCAGGTGGTTTTATTATCCAGCTTATGCCGGATACGGAAGATGAGGTTATTACCAAACTGGAAGAAAAGATTGGGACGATTCGTTCGGTAACAGAACTTCTGGAACAGGGAACAACGCCGGAGGGAATTCTGGAACATGTGCTGGGGGACTTTGGATTAGAGATTACAGATCGGATCCCAACGGAGTTTTTTTGCAACTGTTCAAAAACTAAAGTATCTTCTGCGATTGCAAGTATTGCAAAAAAAGATTTACAGGAGATTATAGAGGAAAATGAGCCAATTCAGGTAAAATGTCAGTTTTGTAATACTACCTATCAATTTGAGATAGAAGAGTTAAAGGAGATTGTAAAGTGAAACAGGGATTTATAAAAGTTGCAGCGGCTACTGTTACCATAAAAGTTGCGGATACAGAATATAATACGGAACAAATTATACAGGCAATGGATGAGACAGAAATGGAGCATGCCAAAGTGGTTGTATTCCCGGAGCTCTGCATTACCGGTTATACCTGCGGTGAATTATTCCTACAGGAACTTCTGATTCGAAAAGCAAAGGAGAGTCTTTTGACCATAGCAGAACATTCAAAAGGAATGGATGGCATCTTTTTTGTGGGGCTTCCGGTGGAAGAACGTGGAAAACTTTTTAATTGTGGAGCGGTGGTTCATAATGGACAGGTGCTTGCCCTTATACCAAAGACCTTTCTTCCCAATTACGGAGAATTTTATGAAAAAAGATATTTCACTTCGGGGTATCAGACACCTGTTATGATTCCCTTTTATGACAGGCAGGTTCCCATGGGGACACATATTCTAATTGAGAGTCCGGATCTGCCGGAATTAAAACTGGCGGCTGAATTATGTGAAGATTTGTGGACACCATGTCCTCCAAGTATTGCACATGCATTAGCAGGGGCAACTATTATTGTGAATTTATCAGCAAGCGATGAAGTAACGGGAAAAGAAGCATATCGCAGAGACTTGGTAAAGGGACAGTCAGCACGTCTTATCTGTGGCTATGTATATGCCAGTGCCGGTGAGGGAGAATCCACTATGGATGTGGTTTATTCCGGACATAATTTAATTACAGAAAATGGAACCCTTCTTGCAGAGGGAAAGCGATTCGAGAATGGAATTATTTATTCGGAGATAGATGTTGCAAAAATGAATGCTGAACGCAGAAGAGTGGGGACATTTGAATCAAGAGAAGCGGGATATTTGACAATATCCGTAAGACTGAATATCGAAGAGACTAAACTAACCAGATATATCGATCCGGCTCCGTTTGTACCGGGAAATACTTTGCAAAGAGAAAATCGCTGTAGTGAGATCTTTACCATGCAGTATATGGGACTTAAAAAACGTCTCAGCCATATAGGCTGCCGACATGCGGTAATTGGAATATCAGGAGGGCTTGATTCTACATTGGCGCTGCTGGTAACGGTGAAAGCCTTTGACGCACTTTCCATTGACCGAAAGAATATTCACGCAGTGACCATGCCCGGATTTGGAACCACAGGACGAACCTATGAGAATTCCCTTTCTTTGATTCAATTATTAGGGGCGGACTTAAAAGAAATTGATATTAAGGAAGCAGTGAACCTGCATTTTCAGCAGATTGGACAAAAAAGCGGTGTTCATGATGTTACGTATGAGAATTCCCAGGCAAGGCAGCGAACCATGCTATTAATGAATCTTGCTAATTTACACAATGGAATTGTAATTGGTACCGGAGATATGTCAGAGCTTGCACTGGGGTGGGCAACCTATAACGGAGATCATATGTCCATGTATGGGGTAAATGTTGGAGTTCCAAAGACATTGGTTCGGCATTTGGTAAGTTTTTATGGAGAGACTTGCGGACAGGAGCAATTAAGGATTGTACTGGAAGATGTGTTAGATACTCCGGTAAGTCCGGAATTATTACCACCGGATGGCGATGGAAAAATTGCACAGAAAACAGAAGCTATTGTGGGACCGTATGAACTCCATGATTTTTTCCTTTATTATGTGCTGCGGTTTGGATTTTCACCGAGAAAAATCTTCCGACTTGCCCTGGTAGCATTCCAGGGAAGCTACCAGGGGGACTTTATTCTAAAATGGCTACATACATTTTATCGCCGGTTTTTTTCACAGCAGTTCAAGCGTTCCTGTTTGCCGGACGGTCCAAAAATCGGAAGTGTGGCTGTTTCTCCAAGAGGAGATTTGAGAATGCCAAGTGATGCATCAGTACGAATCTGGGAAGAAGAGATTCAAGAATTGGAAGGCAGGTATTAAATTCTCGTTTTTATTTTTCCGTGCAGAATTCAACTGTTTTTCCCTCAATAATCATATTGGTTGTACGTATGGCACACATTTTTCCACACATGGAACAGGAATGCCGATCGGATGGCGGTGTGCTTTCAAAATATGCTTTTGCTTTTTCCGGATCAAGAGCCAAGTCAAACATGGAATCCCAGTCAATATTGTGACGTGCCTTTGCCATGGCATTGTCAGCATCTGTTGCATGTGGGATTCCTTTTGCAATATCGGCTGCATGGGCGGCAATTCTAGTTGCAATAATGCCTTCTTTTACATCTTCCAGGTTTGGAAGACGTAAATGTTCTGCAGGAGTTACATAGCAGAGAAAATCTGCTCCACTTGAAGCGGCAATGGCACCACCGATTGCAGAGGTTATGTGATCATAGCCGGGAGCAATATCTGTGACAATAGGACCGAGAACATAAAAAGGTGCATTATGGCAGAGTCTTTTTTGGATTTTCATATTGGATGCAATCTCATTCATTGCCATATGTCCCGGGCCTTCCACCATTACCTGAACATCTTTTTCCCAGGCACGGGTGGTAAGAGCTCCAAGCTCAATCAGTTCCGCAATCTGTCCGGCATCGGTGCTGTCATCGATACAGCCCGGACGAAGGGCATCTCCAAGACTGATGGTAACATCATATTCCCGTAAAATCTCAAGAACTTCATCAAAATATTCATAAAACGGATTCTCATTTCCGGTCATTTTCATCCAGGCAAATAAAAGAGAACCACCTCGAGAGACAATATTCATTTTACGTTTATCTCTCATAAAAGCTTCCACGGTGCGGCGGTTTATACCGGCATGAATGGTCATGAAATCCACACCTTCTTCAGCATGGGCACGAATTACACGAAGAAAATCCTGTGGAGTAATTTCAAGCAGATCCTTGTCCAGATATCCAATGGCATCATACATAGGAACGGTTCCAATCATAGCAGGAGATTTTGCAATAAGTTCTTTACGGAAGGTATTTGTTTTTCCGTAGTTGCTGAGATCCATAATAGCTTCAGCACCGAATCTTAAGGCCATATCTACTTTTTTCATCTCATTATCATAATTGTTGCAATCTCCGGAAATACCAAGATTTACATTTATTTTAGTGCGCAGTCCGGTGCCGATTCCTTCCGGGGATATGGACTTGTGATTTATATTACATGGAATTGCAATTGTTCCACAGGCAACAGCCTGACGCAGCAGTTCCGGTTCCATAAATTCTTTTTTGGCAACCAGTTCCATTTCCGGAGTAATAAGTCCTTTTTTTGCAGCTTCCATTTGAGTTTTATATGTATTCATTGCGTTTGCTCCTTTCAAGGGCAGAGAGATAGTTTGTAGGTGAGCTGCAGCGCATGAAACCACTCATACTGCAGGCACCGGTAGCTCCGGCTTTTAGTACGTCTCCATAATTTGAGGGCAAAATGCCTCCAATGGCATAAACCGGAATTGTTACATTATTACAGATCATTTCCAGAAAAGGAAGTCCTCTTGAGGGAAGATCTTTTTTACAATCCGTTGGGAAAATATGACCGGCTGTAATATAGGTACAACCCAGTGATTCTGCTTCCCTTGCCTCTGACAGGGAATGACAGGAGGCTCCAAGAATGGAAAAATGTGCCTTTTCTTCATTCTCTAAGGTACGCAGCACCGGCAGGGACAGATGAATTCCGGTGGCGTTCAAATTAAGTGCGGCTGAAACAAAGTGATGCAGAATGCATGGAAGTTCATATTCCCTGCATAGATTCAGAATGTCACCGGCTAGGGTTTGATAGTCCAATTGGGACAGATCCTTTTCACGTAAAATAATTCCTTTTGGACCGGCAGCAGCTATTTTTCTTATTTGATCTTTAAAATCACTGGTGCAAAGCAGACGATTCGTTACACATAAAATGTGAGAAGAATTCTTACACATAGAGGTAGTCATTCAGTACGGGCTGAAGACCTTCCGTTGCGATATCGTCATACATTCTTTGAAAGCTTCGGGTATCATTAATGTCAAATTGTTCATCCCCTTTGTCACCGTCCACTTCCTTTCCTACATATTTGCTTTCATGATCACCAATCCCTGTAGATACACCAGCAGATACTTTTGTAGCCGCAATTTTTACAATGCCATTCCGAAAGGAGGCACTTTCTCTGGATGAAACGGCAATGCCAACAAAGGGAAGAAAAATTCGGTAGGCACAAAGAATCTGGCAGAGTTGTGCTTCACCAACATCCATAGGACTGATTTTATCATTATTTATAATGGGGCGAAGACGAGGGCAGGAAAGGGATAATTCTGCTTGTGGATACTTTCGCTGAATATAGTATACATGTAAGGCACTTGCAAGGGCATCTTTACGAAAATCTGAGAGGCCAAGAAGGGCAGAAAAGGCAACTCCGCGCATGCCACCCATTAAAGCACGTTCCTGGGAATCAAAACGATAGGGCCAGACTCTCTTATGTCCCAGCAAATGAAGCGTCTCATATTTGGCTGCGTCGTAGGTTTCCTGAAAAATAGTCACATAATCAGCACCACAGTCATGAAGGTACTTGTATTCATCTGTATTTACCGGATAGATTTCAAGACCTACCATACGAAAATACTTACGGGCTAATTTGCATGCTTCGCCGATGTAGGGAATATCACTCATGGTTCGGCTTTCGCCGGTAAGAATTAAGATTTCCTCCATACCGGAATCGGCAATTACTTTCATTTCATGTTCCATTTGTTCAAAATTCAATTTCATTCGCTGGATATGGTTATAACAATTAAAACCGCAGTAAACACAGTAGTTTTCACAATAGTTTGCAATATAAAGAGGTGTAAATAAATATACGGTGTTACCAAAATGTTTTTGCGTTTCAATCTGTGCTTTCTGTGCCATTTGTTCTAAAAATGGTTCCCCAGCAGGTGATAGAAGTGCCTTAAAGTCATCAATGGAACAGGTATCGTGTTCCAGGGCAGCTTTCACATGGGAGGCATTATATTCAGAAGCATTATAAGAATTCATTTGTGAGAGAACAGTTTCACAGATCTTTGAATTTATCACTTCCATACCCGGTAAATAGTCCATATGATTTTTCCGTGAGGAGGGGTCCGTTTCCAGACGATGTTTTTTAGTAAGAGCTTCAGGGGACAGATATTCTGAGTCAATATAATATTGGTTTTCCATTGTGTTCTCCTCCCTAATCATGAAGAAATCCTGTAAGTGTGTCAGATGCAGAAGCTCCCCTTACAAGCACTCTTCCAAGCCCCGAACGGTAGGCACATCGACCTGCTTCTATTGCATGTTTAAAGGCAGAAGCCATGAGCGGTAAGTCACCTGCTGTAGCAAGAGCTGTGTTTGCCATTATTGCAGCAGCACCCATTTCCATTGCTTCGCAGGCCTGAGAAGGTCTGCCAATTCCGGCATCTACAATAACCGGTAAGTCAATTTCATCAATTAAAATCTGGATGAATTCCCGGGTTGCAAGTCCTTTATTGGATCCAATGGGGGAAGCAAGAGGCATAATGGAAGCTGCGCCTGCATGCACCAAATCTCGTGCTGCATTTAAGTCCGGATACATATAAGGCATTACCACAAAGCCCTCACTGGCAAGAATCTGTGTGGCCTTAATGGTTTCGGCATTATCCGGAAGCAGATACTTTGTGTCACGCATAATTTCTACTTTTATAAAATCACCACAGCCCAGTTCACGGGCTAAACGGGCAATTCGTACGGCTTCTTCAGCGGTGCGTGCACCTGAGGTATTGGGTAATAGAGTAATTCCTTTTGGTATGTAATCCAGAATATTTTCATGTTCTTTGGTGTTAGCTCTTCGGACAGCAAGTGTAATCATTTCCGCTCCGGCATCTTTTACAGCTGCGTCAATCAGCTTAAGAGAATATTTTCCGGAACCCAGAATAAAACGAGAATGAAATTCGTGTCCGCCAATGGTAAGTGTATCAGTTGTCATTGTAATCCTTCTTTCTTTTTTGTTGTTAAACATTGGTTTCACCGGCAAGAAGTCGGAGAACCATGTGAGCTTCATGAGCTGCACAGACTTCTACGCGGGAAGCAACAAGACCAATGGAGTTCTCAATCGCGCTTGTTTCATCTCCGCATAGGTAAAAATGGTCTGTAATTTTTCGGGTTTGAATAGAATTTGCAGAGGACATTCCGGCCATACCGGAGGCGGCTACAATATATTTTTCGGGAAAGGTCTCTAAAACACCATTCACAAGCATAGCTTTAGCCTCAGGACAGTCAAAGGCTTCACAGATAAGGCTGTCATCCTGCAATAAGTGCAGTTTCTCTGGGGTTATACGAGTGCAGTGGGTGATTAGTTCCATATAAGGAGCAATTTCAAGCAAGGTCTCCTTCAGCGCATCTGTTTTATACATGGAGATTTGACGTATGGTATATTGCTGGCGGTGAAGATTGGATAAATCCACCCGGTCAAAGTCAATTAGATGTAACCGGCCAATGCCTGCACGGGCAAGAGTAAGGGCAATATTAGAACCAAGTCCTCCAAGTCCGCAAATAGCCACAGAAGCTTCCGCAAAGCGTTGTTGTAATTGGTATCCGTGACGGTTACAAAGTACTTGAAACAGTTCCTCTTTGGTTGGAAAGGATGCGTTCAAATCAACCACCTCCAACAAAACTTACAACTTCCAGATGATCATTTTCATCAATAAATAAAGTATCATACTGGGATTTTGGAACAATTTTTCCATTTTTTTCAATGGCAACTTTTTTTGAATCATAATTTTCTGCTGACAAATACTGGGAAATTGTTACGCCAGCAGTGTTTTCTTTTTTTCCATTGATGAGTACCATAATTTATTTCCTCCTAAAAAAAAGGGCGTTACCCATTTGGTAACACCCATAATACTTATATTCCTCTTATCTGTATCCCTACGTTGGCATTATCCAAATCAGGTTATGGGTCGAAGGTTCTACCTTCCTCTCAGCCTGTAACACAAGCTCCCTACCGCTTATTTAATTGTAATTACAGTATAGCTCATATGTGTATACAATTGCAAGTTCTTTTCTG
>JAVVVI010000046.1:4966-11295 GCA_036652735.1 Lachnospiraceae bacterium | reverse complement strand
ATTTCTTTTTCGTCATCCACAATTAGAATCGTTTCATTCATATTGGCTCACGCTCCTTACCTTTCCTACGTTTCTGCATATAGTTATACCATTTTATGAGGAGAAAATCAATAACTGGCTGTCGCTATGGGTACAGTAAAAGGATTGACGAGGCTGATAATGATGATGTACAATAAAAATCACCACCACATGCAGGAGGTATTTATATGCAGCAGCAAAATGATTGGTACACAGGAATTCATTATTATGATAATTATCTGGAGAAGAAAATAACCATTGAAAAAAAAGAAATCCTTTATCCTCTGAAACGTTATCTTCATGAGCAGGTAGAATTGATTTATGTGCTTTCGGGTAAAGGGAAGATTAAGATCAATGGCTGCGAGTATGATTTGAAGGAAGGTAGTTTTCTTTGTTTATACAGCCATCATTTTTATGAAATTGATTCTATTAAAGAAAAGTTAGATGTAATTTATGTGAAATTCTATATTGGATTATTTATGTATATGTCTTGGGAAAAACATCCCAAAAATGCAAATGCAAAGCTGGTGTATGATACCAAGGCAATTGTACAGCTTCGGGAGAAGGATAACAGTAAGATTAAGCAGTTGTTTTTGGAATTATTAGAAGAAAAACAACAACAGCGATTTGAAAGTAAGAATCTTATTGAATATAAAACGTTGGAACTTCATGCATATTTTTGCAGATTTGCATATGAGGAAATAGGATTTTCGCCTGAAAATGAGAGTGAAATATGGACGGTAATTAAGAAAGTGGTTCTTACAACCGGAAAAAATCTTAGCTTAAAGGAAATTGCACAGGAACTGAATTTAACAGAAAGTAAGTTAAATCGTATGATTAAGGAAGCGTGTGGTTATACCTTTTTTCAACTGCAGCAGGCAGGGAAGGTGTTAAACAGTTGTGCACTTCTTCATTTTCCGGAATTATCCATGAATTATATTAGCGATTTATTGGGTTTTTCTTCGGTTACAATGTTTTATAGAATCTTCCAGCAATTTTGTAAAATGTCACCGAGAGAGTATCAAAAGGAAAATATTGGCGGAGATGAGTTTGTATTGGTGAACAGTAGTATGGCAATGCAGTTTTTGCAATACATGCATCTTAATTTTATGCAGGACCTGACGCTTGAGGAGCTTTGTAAAGTATGTTATGTAAAACCCTATCAGGCAAAACAAATTTTTACAAAAGCGTTTGGGATGAACTTCAACCATTTACTTACAGAAATACGTATCAGTTATGCAGCGGCTTTTTTGCAAACAGGAAAATGCAGTGCAGTGGATACGGCCGCCCTCTGTGGTTTTGATTCTTACACAACTTTTCAAAGAAAATTTAAATTATATATGAAACAGACACCTTCAGAATATTGTCAAATTTGTAACAATTAAGAATAAAACTCCTTTTTTTGACCATATCATTTCAAATAAACTTGATATAATTAAAAAAAAATGGAGGTGTTGTTAATGTTTGAATATTTATTTAAACCAATTAAAATTGCAGGTATGGAGCTGAAAAATCGTATTGTAATGCCTGCAATGGGAACACGTATGGCCAGTGAAAACAGTGAGGTTACCCCAAGGCTCATTGCTTATCATAAGGCAAGAGCAGCAGGAGGTTGTGGCCTTAATATTGTTGAAGTTGCAGCAGTACATACCAAGAGTGCTCCGGCTCATTTTGTATCGATTAGTGAGGATCATTTTATAGAAGGTCATAAAAAGCTTACAGATGCCATTCATGAAGCAGGAGGGAAGGCCGGAATTCAGTTGTGGCAGGGTTCCATTGCAGTAGTTATGGATCCCAAAGCGCAAATGCTTGTGGTAAACGATATGTCATTTGGACCTCATACTCTTCCGGCAATTACCAAGGAAGAGATTCTGGAAGTGGTGGACTGTTATGGTGCAGCTGCAAAAAGAAGTGCTCAGGCGGGATACGACTGTGTGGAATTCCATTGTGCGCACAATTATCTGCCTCATTCCTTTTTAAGTGGTGGATTAAATCATAGAACGGATGAATATGGTGGAAGTCTTGAGAATCGGGCGCGTTTTCCACTTGCATGTATTCGGGCAATACGAGAAAATCTACCAAAAGAAATGCCTATTTTTATGCGAATTGATGCGCAGGATGATTATTTGCCGGGAGGATTAACCATTGAGGAAGTGATTGAATTCTCCAAGCTTGCAAAGGAAGCAGGGGTAGATGTATTAGATGTCTCAAGAGGAAATATTGTTACACCCGCTTCAGTCTATGAAGTTCCACCCATTGATATTCCCAATTGTTTTAATGTAGAGAATGCAAGCCGCATTCGAAAAGAGACGGGAATGCTTACGATTGCAGTAGGGAGAATCAACACTGCCCCTATGGCAGAAGATGTTTTAGAACAGGAAAAAGCAGATTTAGTTGTAATGGGACGTGCTCAATTAGCAGATCCGGAATTTGCAAATAAGGCAAGAGAAGGAAAAATCGAAGATATTATTCATTGTGTTGGATGTAATCAAGGTTGCTATGATGGATTCTGTGATGTTGTAAACCGCCCATTTATCACTTGTATGAGGAATCCACAGCTAGGTCATGAAGAAGAATGGAAATTAACAAAAGCAGACAAGACAAAAAAAGTGCTGATAGCCGGAGGTGGCATGGCAGGTATGGAAGCGGCCCTGGTTCTAAAGACGCGTGGGCATTTTCCAATTATAGTTGAAAGTGGGAATGCGATGGGTGGACAATTTATAACCGCAGGACAGGCACCGGGCAAAGGCGAGATGAAAAATGCTGCGGTATCTTTTGCAAAACAGGTAGAAAAAGCAGGGATTGAAATACATTTGAATACAGAATTAACACCGGCATACATTCAAAAGGAGAATCCGGACGCAGTGATTCTATCTATTGGAGGAGTGCCAATACAAATCCAGCTGGATGGTATAGAGAAAAAACCGGTATTTCAGGCACAGGATGTACTAAATGGTATAGAAGTACCGAAGGGAAATGTGTGTGTAATTGGTGGAGGTCTTGTTGGAATGGAAGTTGCGGATGCTCTGGCAACTGCCGGACATTCTGTAACGGTTGTGGAAATGCGTGATGAAGCGGGAGCGGATTTGGGCAGTCTTCGTAAAATTGCTGTAAATCAAAAAATGCAGGCTTTAAATGTTAGTATTAAGATAAAAACGACTTGCATTGGAGTAGTGGAAGAAGGGGTTCAGGTACAAGAGGAAGAAAAAATCAATATGATTCCATGTGACAGTATTGTTCTGGCAGTTGGTGCCAAAAACAGAGATTGCACGCAGCTTTTAGAAGCCTGTGACCAGAATCATATTCCATGTTATGTAATTGGAGATGCAAAAAAAGCAAGAAGAGCACTGGATGCGATCCATGAAGGGTTTGAGATTGCCCGCACGTTATAGGAGGTTTGCAATGATAGAGTCTAAATTATTCAGCGAAATGCAGATAGGCAGTATGAAATTAAAAAATCGTACATTTATGGCACCAATGTCTCTGGGATATGAGAGCAAGGATGGTACGATTAATGATACTATGGAAGAGTATTGGGTTGCAAGGGCAAAAGGAGGTGTTGGCTGTATTATTGTGGACGCACTATCCGTTGATCCGGCAGTACCTTATCTGGGTAATACCCTTTGCTTTTCCGGTGAAGAAAGCATTAAGGCATATACGAAGTTTACAAATCGAATTCACCAATGTGGTGCAAAGGTCATTCCACAAATCACACATCCCGGGCCGGAAAGTATAAGTGCATTTTACGGAGTGCCTCCAATTGCAAGCAGTACCTATCTCAATTCTATGGGACAAAAAACCAGGGAACTGGCGATTGAAGAACTCCCGGGGATTATTGAAAAATACGTGCAGGGAGCTTTTCAGGCTAAGTGTGCCGGTTTTGATGGAATTGAGCTGCACTGTGCACATGCTTATATGTTGCTTGGTTCCTTTTTGTCACCGATGCGCAATAAAAGAACAGACAGTTATGGTGGGTGCTTAGACAATCGTGCGCGGTTGCTATTTGAAGTGATTGATGGAATCAAGGCAAAATGTGGGAAAGAATTTCCGATTATTTTACGTATTTCCGGTAGTGAACGTGATGAACAGGGAAATACAGTACAGGATATGAAATATCTTGTACCGAAACTAATTGCACATGGAATAGATGCGTTAGAAGTGAGCGGTGGAACTCAATATGAAAGATGCAATAAAATTATTCCATGTCATGGTGAGAGACGAGGAATAAATGTAGAAGAAGCAGCAGAGATTAAACAGATCTCAACAATTCCTGTGATTGTTGTTGGTAAAATCAACGAACCGGAATATGCAGCTTATCTTGTAGATAGTGGCGCTGTAGATGGTGTAGTTTTGGGACGTGCACTTTTAGCAGATGAGGAGTTTGTGAAAAAAGCAGAGGAAAATAGAATAGAAGAGATTGCACCTTGTGCTTCCTGTGGAATTGGATGTATAGGAGAGCAAACAAAACGCAAACCGGCGTCCTGCGTAATAAATCCAACATTGGGAAGAGAAAAAGAATTCCTGCCAAGAGAAGCAAAACAGAAAAAAAATGTTGTAATTGTTGGTGGCGGTATTGGTGGAATGGCAAGTGCGCGGGCATTTGCTATGTGTGGGCATAAAGTAACGGTCTTGGAAAAAGAAAAGAAATTGGGTGGCCAGATGCGGGTTGCCTGTATTCCACCTTATAAACAGGAAATGAGTCGCTGGTTGATTTACCTGGAACAGGAGTTGGAGCGGTGCCAGGTAAATGTACAATGTGGCATTACTGTAACAAAGGAAATACTGGATTCCTATGAACCGGAGGTTGTTGTGATTGCCACCGGAGCAAAAGAATTTGTCCCACCGATTCCTGGCGTGAATCAGGAGGAAGCAATTACGGCTCAAATGGTTCTTAAGAATGAAAGAATGATTACAGGAGGAAACATTCTGGTTGTAGGTGGTGGAATGGTGGGGTGTGAAGTATGCCAACAGCTGATACATCAGAAACGAGGTCCTCTCCAGTTAACCATGATTGAAATGCTTCCGTCTATTGGCAGCGGCATGGTTCCAAATAATCTTCAGCCTATGATGCAGCATCTGGAATCTTTTCCTGTAAAAATGTTTACAGGCACAAAGCTTTTATCGGTTAATGGAACAGAGGCAGAGGTAGAAGAACAGGGAGAACGAAAACATTTAACCGGTTTTGATCAAATTATCTTTGCTTGCGGTTCTCATGGAGAAGTGGAACTTTATCAGCAAATAAAGGAAAACTATGAGAAAACTATTTGTATTGGTGATGCAAATGGACCTCGTCAGGCATTGGAAGCCGTTAGAGAGGGAGTCGAAGCAGCGTATTCACTTTTTTCATAGATAAAAATAGAACATATTAAATATAATCCAATGTGGATGGTTTTATAGCCATCCACATTGGTATTTTACAAGAAAAGCTTATTGTATCAATACTTAATATGTGGTAAAATTCTACATATAAGTATTTATGCTGACCAATAGTTTATAATATATAAATACGGGAGGATGAACAAATGAGTCAAGATGGGCAGAGAATGAGAACTGAAAATAAAGATATAGGCGATTTACAGATTATCTTTTCATCATTGGTAGTTGGTATTGCCTTTTTATTGGATTTGTATATTATGATTACAGATCCAAAAAATTATGTATTGCTTGGGATTATTTCACTGGTTATTCTATGGGGATTGTATATTCTCATAAGTGGAAGAATGAAAAAACATATGCGTGAAAAACAACGGGAAGAAGAGCAATACGATAATATATTCAAGTCAGAAAAGGCATCTTATCTTATGCTGAAAAAACATTTTACAGAAATGGAAGATATTCTAAGTGAATTGGAAGAAAAGCTGGACTCACCGGTGGAAGAGATTTTAAATGCTCAAAAGGGTATTGCAAAGATTTCAATCAGCCGTGGAAAAGAGAATGCAGATGCACTTATGAATTCAAATGATCGTTTATTAGATAAACTGAGTGATTATGAGCACTTATTAAAAAATACAGCAGAAAGTGTAATTGATCAACAGAGGAATGCTTTAGATCAGGGAAACCGTGATATTTTCACAAAACAACAGGAAATACTAACCTTATTAAAAGAAACAGAATTATCGATCCGTAATGAATTATTAAATACAACACATAAATTAGTATCTCAGCAACCGGTAATGATGACGGCACCACAGCCAATGCAATACATAGAGCAACCGGTACAACCGGAGCCGGAACCAATACCGGAACCGGAGCCAACACCGGAACCGGAGCCAATACCGGAACCGGAGCCAATACCGGAACCGGAGCCAATA
>JAVVVI010000046.1:0-4866 GCA_036652735.1 Lachnospiraceae bacterium | reverse complement strand
AGCCAATACCGGAACCGGAGCCAATACCGGAACCGGAGCCAATACCGGAACCGGAGCCAATACCGGAACCGGAACCAATACCGGAGCCGGAACCAATACCGGAACCGGAACCGGAACCGGTACCGGAGGTAAGTAAACCACCAATGCCGGATTTATCGGACCCCAATAAAGTAATGACGCCGGATGAGATTGCAGCACTGTTAGCAAATCTATAAAAAAAAAGAAGTCTGCCTGGATATAAGACCAGGTACAGACTTCTTTTTAGCGTGTGGACTAAATTTTTTCGATTGGATTATAGGCAATTTCTTTTATAATTTTAACTGCATTTTCCATTCCTTCTAATGTAATGTGCTCAAATGGTCCATGGAAACCATAACCACCTGTGCCTAGATTTGGACATGGCAGTCCCATAAAGCTTAAACGTGCTCCGTCAGTACCCCCACGTACCGGATTTGAGACAGTAGATAATCCCACTTTTTTTATAGCGTCCAATGCCAGGTCAATAATATAAGAATTATCTTCAATGACTTCAAGCATATTATGATAACTTTCTCTTGTAGTTAAGGTAACTGTTTCGTCACCATATTTTTGATTTATAAAAAGTTCAATGGATTTCAAAAATGCTAATTTGGTCTGAAATTCATGTGCATCATGATCACGTACAATGTAAGAAAGGGTAGCTTCTGAAATTGTCCCTTCCATTTCAATTAAGTGATAAAAGCCCTCTCTTGCTTGTGTATGTTCAGGAGTCTGAGCTTCTGGAAGGAGGCTCTGAATCTCACAGGCAATGGAAGCTGCATTTTTCATAATGTTTTTTGCTGAACCCGGATGAACATTCACACCATTAATTCTAAAAATCGCACTTGCAGCATTAAAGTTTTCATAGGCAATTTCACCTTCATAATCACCATCAATGGTATAGGCATAATCCGCTTTAAAATAATCAAGATCAAACAAATCAGCACCACAGCCGACTTCTTCATCAGGAGTAAAACCAATCCATAGGTCACCATGGGGTTTTCCTTCTTTTATAATTTCTTCCATTGCGGTTACAATCTCAGCAATTCCGGCCTTATCATCAGCACCAAGTAAGGTCGTTCCATCTGTTGTAATTAAGGTTCTTCCTTTAAAAGAAGAAAGCTCCGGAAAGTCGCTAACTTTTAAAAGATGTCCGGTTCCAGCTAGAACAACATCTTTGCCATCATAATCGGATATAATTTGTGGCTTGACATTTTCGCCTGAATAATCCGGTGCAGTATCCATGTGAGCAATAAAACCCATTGGTTTTTTATCTTCACAACCTTTGGTTGCAGGTAATAATCCATATACGTAGCAATGGTCGTCAACTATTAAGTTGCTAATACCCACGTTCTTAAGTTCATTCTCTATGTAACGTGCTAATTCAAACTGACGTTGGGTGCTGGGAATGATATCTGAATCATCAGCTGAGGTGGTATGAAAAGATACATATTTTAAAAATCTTTCATCAACTTTCATTTTAACTTCTCCTTTTCTTTCAGTGGTATTCTTAAACAAATATATGTAAAGCGGTCCATATGTATTATATACCATTTGTGAAAAAGAAAATAGATAATTTTAAAAAAAATCCAATTTCAATATTTTATTTTAAATCGGTTACATCCTTATTGAATTCACCTGCCCATTCAAATCCCTTTTTTGCCATTATAACGGCAATGATTTCATTGATTACCGCCGCAGCTGCAATTGTGCCTTGTATGATTTTAGCACAGTCCGGTGCAGGAACTGTTAAAACAGAAACGGCAATTCCTGTGAATACCAATGAAACACCGGAGTGTGGGAGTAAGGTAAATCCAAGATATTTTTGCACTTGAATTGGCATATGAGTAGCTTTTGCACCAAATCGAGCTCCAAAATATTTTCCTATAGCACGTGAGACAATGTAAATAAAGGTAAAGAATCCTGCACCAAGAATTGCATGGTAGTCCAATGGTGCTCCTAGATTTAGTATTACAAGAATCATGGAAATCCCAAGGATTGGATTAAAGTATGTTACAATCTGCTCCAGGCGTTCATCGGATATAAGATTGGAAAATACAGCTGAAAAGGCCATTCCCATTAGCATAAAGTTCAGTACAGGTGATGGAAGAAGATAGGTATTGCATATAAAACCAATACCTGCGGTCAGAATAATCATTACAATTAAAATCAAAAGTGTAATGGTTTTGGAGGATTTTAATTTAAGCAGAAACCCGGCAGGAATCCCGGTTACTGCACCAATTATTAGTGGAAGAAGTATCATGACCGGAATCATATAAATAGGCATTCCGCCACCGGAAATAGTCCTTGCTACAAGGGCAATTGTGGTGAAGAACACAACAACACCTACCATATCATCCAGTGCAGCCATGGGAATCAGAGTTCTTGTAACCGGACCACTTGTTTTAAATTCCCGTACAATGGAAAGGGCAGGAGCCGGAGCAGTAGCAAGAGCAATTCCACCGAATAAAAAAGCAAGATAAATCGGAATCTTCGTAATATAGAATACAATGGCAAATACTGCAGAAACAATTACAAACGTACCAAGAGACTGCGTTAAAGTTGTAATAATAATGGATTTTCCATATTGCTTCATGCGTCGCCATACAAGTTCGGTTCCAATCATTAACCCAACAGCACATTCTAATATATGAATGATGGTTTGATACCATGCTGCATCCAGTAACAATTCAGGCATTAGGTTCATAGCATGGGGGCCAAAGATCATGCCGGCAAGGAGCCAGCCAAGGATGGATGGTAGTTTTAGTTTTGAAACTAGTTTGCCACATAAAAAGGCAAGGATAATTGTTGCAATCCAGCGTAATAAGAGTAGAATCATTTTAGTTACCTTCTTTCTGCAATTCCAAATAGCATGAAGTCCAATAGTTTGGAAAGACTGGCTTCATGTTGTGTTATTTTGTCGGTAAGTGATAAATCACGAAATATGGGGCTTGAAAAATATCCATTGAACATCGTTTGAAGCATGGCAAAATAGTCAAGGGCATCTGTGGTGGAAATGCCTTGACGAAGTGTAATAGTATGAATCACACTTTGATAGAGTTGTTTGTTTAGCTGATTAAATTCCAATTGCAGTTCAATAATAGAATTTTTCAGAGGATCCGGGGGCTGTAAAATTGTCTCAAAAAAGATATGAGCTTCATTTGTATGATTTTTAAAAAAATCAAGACGGATGGTCATGTATTTTTCCAGGTTGTTGTCAAGATCTGCGGACTTGATAAAATCAACGAGTTTCTTAAAACTGTGCTCCACACAGGCAAGATATATGGCATCCTTATTTTTAAAATTGTGATAAAGAAGTCCTTTTGGAATGCCGGTGGCGCAGATATTGTTCAGCGAAGCACCCATATACCCCTTAGTGCCAAATTCTATGATTGCTGCATTTAATATTCTATCGTAGGTTATTTGGGTTTTCTCAGACTGTTTCATTAAATTACCTCCCTAAATTTATCATGGCATTCATTATATCAAAAATAAACCACCCAGTCAACAATATAAATAAAAATAATCCTTGCAATTTCCTCATATCTATTATATAATAATCAAGCGTTGTGAAATAACTAAGCGCCATTAGCTCAGCTGGTAGAGCAGTAGACTCTTAATCTATTTGTCCAGGGTTCGAATCCCTGATGGCGCACTCTAAGATATTATCGGAAGATGATATCTTTTTTTTGGTTTATTATAAGAAATAGACGGTGGTTAGAAAAGGTCAATATAAAAGCCCTCTTCAAATTCATCATCATCAGTAAGAAAGTAGTGCATATCAAGCAGAATTCCCACGGGAACAGCAATGATACTTTGGATCATAGCCGTGGTCCATAGCAAACGTGGCTTTACCAAAAAGAGCAGCCCCTTGTTTCATTGCATCAAATGTAAAGGTCTTTGAGGATTTATAGTCTTTCTCCAAGGAAGAATGTATTCTTGAAAAATGCTGACTGGGTGATGACTGGTTGAGTGAGTATTTTTTTAAAGTTGTTTATAACGAAGGTAATAAATCGGGGTTCTGTGGATAAAACCGCGGAAACTCATGTGTTTACAATATTTTGCTATTGTGATAATATATAACATATATGTTTTGCTAAAAAGATAAAGTGTTACATTCAGAAAAAGTAGATTTAGAATATTTTATTCGTTTTGAGAAAAATAAAAAACCATTTATATAAATCGGAAAGATGAGTAAAAGTATAATGTGCATATAGAGTTTTGTCTATATCTTAGCGGTAGAAATATCAATCTGAGTTCATCAAATAGCATTCTGCAAGATGAAGACGATGCCTTGTTAATCTTTTTAATGCAAGATACTGGGCACCACGCCAAGGTTTACATTTTTTTGTATGGCCAACTCTGGCAAAATCGGCAATGAGATAAGCATCCATTGCATCGGTCTTGTCCATGCCAACATAGGATTTTCGATAGTTGGCAGTCATCTTTGGATTAACGCAGTACACGTAAGATTTATAAGGCATTAGGACTTCACAGGACGTCAAAAATTGGCTATGTGAATGCTGTAAATAGATGTAGATTCTAATGCAACTTCTGTGTAAGCGGAATATGCTATCTGAGCAGTCTCGGACTAAGCCGGCTGAAAGGAGGAAAAGCAGTGCCTTCGGACATCAGACTCTGCTGATATCATACCACAGGATTAACCATATTGAAAAAGTAACTATTGATTATAGATGGAAATAGAATGAGGGTAGTTCCTCTTAGATGACCTTACATCTATATCATAAAAAAGAATAAGTTATAAGCTGATTTCTCTTGCTTATAAACTTATAATACGAGGAGGTATAGATGAGAAAATTAAATGTTTGTGTACTTATTATTTTACTA
>JAVVVI010000045.1:0-13138 GCA_036652735.1 Lachnospiraceae bacterium | reverse complement strand
AAGGTGTTCTCTTATTTTTATTTTAATTACTATCCTACAAAAACTTTACCCTAGCTTTCACTTTTCCACCGGAAATTGTTGCGCTGAAATCAATTTTTCTATAAAAGAACATCCCCAGAAGTACAATCATGAAGTTGCTGTATACCATGGCATACCAGATTCCCAGTCTTCCAATATTGGTAAAATGCTGGCAAAACATTATAAAAGGAAGTCTTAATATCCATAGACGCGCTGTTGACATAATAAATGAATAGGTGGTTTTCCCTGCTCCATTAAATAAGGATATATAACTTTGAAACATGGACATTAATGGTTGTAAAAGCAGAACATATATCATGAATTCCATGGCAATGGATAAGGTCTCCGGATCGTTGGTCAGCAATCCCAATGCCATTTCCCTTAGGGGAAATAGTAGCAGTGAACCCACAACGGATATAATAAGTCCCAGGTTACGGCTCACTTTATAGGCATGAATTGCCCTCTCTTTATTCTGATTCCCAATATTTTGTCCCACGAAGGTTGCCAGTACCGAGCCCAGTGCCATAACCGGCATCAGCAATAAATTTGAGACCTTATTGCCTAAGCTGAACGCTGCGGAAACCCGCTCCCCATAGGAAAGAACAAAGACCTGTAAAAATAAGAATCCAAACGAACTAAAGGCCTGGCTTCCTGCAGATGGCATGGCAATAATGGATAATTTTTTTATGCAGGTAAAATCCGGTTTTAAATCTTTTAAGGAAAGTCTGGACTCCCCTTTGTCTATAAATAAATAATAAATACAGAATGGTGCTCTCACAGCCAGACTAATCACCGTAGCCAGTGCCGCTCCAAACACACCCATGCCCAAGCCCTGAATAAACACTGCATTTAAGATGACATTGACCACAATTCCCATTGCCGACAATGCCACCGGTGTTACGGTATCCCCTCTGGACTGGCGAATGGATTGAAAGGCTGCAAACAGGAAGGAAAATACCATCTCAAAGGAACGTACCTGTACATAGGTAACGGCACTGGTATAGGTATCCCCGGTTGCTCCCATCCAGCCAATCACAAAAGGCGTAACCAAAAAGAGCAGCAAATTAATCACGAACCCCAGACCGACTGAGAGCAGCACCAGCATACCTGAATACTTCTGTGCCTCTTCCTTTTTTCCTGCTCCCAGAAACTGGCTGATTACCGCAACTCCTGCCACCGCCAGTCCAATATTAAATGCCATTAATATGTTAATCAGAGGCCAGGAAATTGACATACCTGCCTGTGCCGCCACGGAATTTGGCATCTGTCCTACAAAATAAGTATCAATTAAATCATTTAAGGACATTAAAATATTGACTCCAAAAACCGGAAGAGCCAATATTACAAAGGACTTATACATATTTTTTTCGTATAATAATAAATCAGTTCTGTCTCTCTTCATTTGTTTTCCTACTGTCCTCTCCCTGCCGTTTGAAAACCCCGCAAAAGAGCTGCGGGGTTTATTTAACTGTTTAGTTCGATTTTGCTTCGATCTTCTCTACCACTTCTTTTACACATCCATCTTCAAATGGACTCTGTAATCCTACTTCCTTAATCATATCTGTGTAGAAACCACTTGCTCCCATTTTTGCGAATTTGTAGTAATCCTTCCAAGCCATCTCATAATTCTCATCCATCTTGATTTTAAACTGCATGGCACCAATGGTTGCCAGACAGTAATCAATATAATAAAACGGAGATTCATAAATATGAGCCTGTCTCTGCCAGATTCCTCCGGTTGTGTAAAATGCCAGACCTTCGTAATCCAGACTTGGACGATAGACTTTTTCAAGCTTCATCCATTCTTCTCTTCTTTCCTCCGGTGACAATTCCGGATTCTCATATACAATATGCTGGAATTCATCTACCATACAACCATATGGTACAAAGGAAGCACTGGACTCTAAATGCATGGTCTTATAATCCTTTGCCCGGTCTCCAAAGAACTTTTCCATCCAGCCATAGGTGAAATATTCCATTGACATGGAATGAATCTCGGCTGTCTCCATTGTAATGTCTCCGTGTTCCACAATTGGGTCATCTTTCATTAAATAGCCCTGAAATGCATGGCCACATTCATGGGTAATTACATCTACGTCGCCGCTTGTGCCATTAAAATTAGCAAATACAAAAGGGGATTTGTAATTTGGAAGGTAGGTCATATAGCCTCCCTGCTTCTTTGTCTTTCTTCCTAACACATCAAACAATTCATTCTCCTGCATAAAGTCAAAGAATTCCTTGGTCTCTGCTGACAATTCCGCATACATCTTCTGTCCCTCGGCTAAGATTTCTTCCGGTGTTCCGATTGGTTCCGGATTGCCTTCCTTAAAATAAATTCCACGGTCAATAAAGGAAGATGGTGCAAGGCCTACACGCTCTCCTCTTTGCTTCTCCAGCTTTTCAACAAATGGAACAAAATATTCTTTCACCTGCTTACGGAATCTTGCAACCATATCTTTATCGTAGCTGTTGCGTCCCATGCGGTAATATCCCAGCTCTACAAAGTTCTCATATCCCAGCTCTTTTGCCTGGCGGGTACGATTCTTGACTAACTTGTCATAGATTTCATCCAACTGATCCTGAATGGATACAAAGAATCCGCTCATTGCCTGGTAAGCTGATTTACGTGTCTCTCGATTACTGGATGTTGTGAATTTCCCCATTAGGGATAAGTTATAAATCTCTCCCTCAAAAGGAATCTTGGCACTTGCCAATAACTTGGCATATCTTGAGGTTAAGGCATTCTCTTCCTGCATAAGAGGAATCAGCTTTTCATCAAAGGACTTCATGGATAATTCAATATTCTTAAAGGCAACTTTACCAATCTTCTCTTCTAAATAAGGGCGATATGGTGATTCATACATTGCTTTATGATACTGCACTTCATAATTATTAAGAACCGGATATAATTCGTCATAGTATTCATTCTCTTTGTCGTAAAACTCATCTGTGGTATCTATATCATGACGTATATTTGCCAATGTGATATTGGTTTCAATATCATTCATAAACTGGTAGTACTCTTTATGAATAGCAAACTGCTCTTCACCACTTTTTGCTTTTCCAAACTTCTCCAATAAATTCTGGAATCCCTCTTCTACCTTCTGCAATTCCACTCTCTCGTAGGGCATTTTCGAAAATTTCATTTTGTCTTCCACCTTTCTTAAACTATGTATGTGATAAAATTATAACACTTTTTTTAGACAATTCCAACAAGTTTATGTTATACTGTCAAATATTAGTTTAAGAAAGGAAGTTACAATATATGTTCGGTACATTTTATGGAATCGGTGTGGGACCCGGTGATCCGGAACTCTTAACGCTAAAAGCCGTCAGAATCATTCAGGAATCCGATATCCTTGCAATTCCTGCTCAGTCCAGGGACGATTGCCTGGCATATCGCATTGCCCGAGGTGCCATTCCCTCCCTTGACCAAAAAGACTATCTGGAATTAAAGATGCCCATGACGAAAAATCAGGCAGAATTAGATGCAAATCATAAAGAAAGTGCTGCCCGAATTGCAGCGCTCCTGGATAGTGGAAAATCCGTTGCATTTCTTACACTGGGTGATCCCACGGTGTATTCCACCTATCTCTATATTCACCGCCGCATAAAGGAACTGGGTTATAAGACCTGCATCATCAATGGCATTCCGTCCTTTTGTGCTGCCGCTGCCTCACTCAATATCGGTCTGGTTGAGAACGTAGAAGCGCTTCATATTATTCCTGCCTCCTATGACCGTGAAGAACTCTTATCCCTTCCGGGCACAAAAGTGCTCATGAAATCCGGAAAACAGTTCTGTCACGTAAAAAAAGACCTGTTAGATTCAGGTCTTGCTGTGTCAATGGTGGAAAACTGCGGACTGGAAAATGAGAAGCGCTATGCTTCCCTTGCGGAACTCCCGGACACTGCGGGCTATTATTCTCTGATTATTGTGAAAGAGGACGACTGTTGTTCGCGTGTTGTATAAATAGTTCCCGGATTTTTTCATACTCTCCCAACCCGCGCAGGCGATACTCTACCTCATACCCTTCCTTTTTTAACACCGAGCGAAAGGACTCTTCTCCCGGCCCCACCATATCTTTATTTGCATGTTCTCCTGCCACAATCATAAAGGGAAGCAGCAGGACTTTTTTATAGTTTTTTTGTCTCATAAGTCCTATGGCTTCCTCAATGGTGGGGTACGCCTCTACCGTTGCCACATAGACCGAATCCAATCCTTTTTCTTTCAGAACATAATCCAGTGCACCATAGGCGGCATTGCTATAATGTTCCGTTCCATGCCCCATAAGCACGACTGCATCTTCCCTGCCAAGATTATATTCCGTAAACGTCTCCGCAATTGCGTCAATCACCTGGGAATAATCCCGGCTGCTATTCAGCAGCGGTGCTCCAAGGCGAATTTCCTGAAATGCTTCCTTATAACCATTTACAATTTCTTTCATACTGTCGTTCTCTATTCCATTTAAAATATGAGTTGGCTGAACCAAAAGATCGGTCACTCCGTCCCGAATCATTCTTAACAATGCTTCTTCAATTGTATCAATTAAAATGCCATCTCTTTTTTTAATAATGGCAAGAATTCTTTCACTGGTATATGCCTGATACAGCGTTCTATCCGGAAATGCCTGTCTGAATGCTTCTCCCATTTTTCCAATTGTTTTTTCTCTGGTGCTCTCATAACTGGTGCCAAAGCTTACCATTAAAATTGCCTTGCTCATTTTGTTGCTTTTTCTCCTTCTCTCATCTTCACTATGGTTTCTTCCAGGTCCTCCGGGGTATGGGCATCTGAGATAAACATTGCCTCATACTGTGAGGGTGCCGTATAGATTCCATGATCCAGTAAATAGGAAAAATAAGCCGCATAACGCTTGGTATCCGAGGTCATAACACTGTCATAGTCTATCACGGGCTGCTGTGTGAAAAATACGCTCATCAGTGAGCCTACCTGGTTCACCTGCACACTATCCCCTGTAGCCCTCATTGCCTGGGCTAATTTTTTTCCTTTTTCATTTAAGCGCTCATAGATGCCCGGATCTTCCATCAGAATCCGCAAGGTCTCAATTCCTGCCGTGGTTGCAATGGGATTCCCGGACAAGGTGCCTGCCTGGTATACGCTGCCAAGAGGGGCCACCACGTTCATAATATCTTTTCTTCCACCATATGCAGCCAGAGGCATTCCACCACCTATGATTTTTCCAAATGTGGTCATATCCGGCTCTACATGATAATATCCCTGGGCTCCGGACAAGCCTAATCGAAATCCTGTAATCACCTCATCAAAAATCAGAAGTGCACCATCTTTTTTGGTTACTTCTCTCAATGACTCTAAAAAGCCTTCCTTGGGAAGCACGACTCCCATATTTGCCGCTACCGGTTCTACGATTACAGCGGCTATTTTCCCGGGATGCGCCAAGAACAACGCTTTAACGGATTCCGCATCATTATAATCTGCCACCAGCGTGGTCTCTGTGTAGGCTTTTGGCACCCCTGCACTATCGGGTACTGCACCGGTCAGGGCAGCCGAACCGGCCTTAACCAGCAGTCCGTCCCAATGTCCATGATAACAGCCCTTAAACTTAACAATCAGATCTCTGCCGGTATAGCCTCTTGCTACACGTATGGCACTCATTACCGCCTCGGTTCCGGAATTAACAAGGCGGATCAGTTCTGCCGATGGAACACAGGCATGAATCATCTCTGCCAACTCCAGTTCTTTTCTGGTTGGTGCCCCATAAGTCAGACCCTTATCGCATGCTTTTTTCACTGCGGCCACTACTTTTTCATGGGTATGTCCCAGTATTCCCGGTCCCCAGGAGCAGACATAATCAATAAACTCATTCCCATCTTCATCCACGATTCTGGAGCCTTTTGCTGATTCTATAAACAATGGCGTCCGTCCCACATTACCAAATGCCCTTACCGGACTGTTCACCCCTCCCGGAATAATTTCCTTTGACTGTGCAAACAGCTGCTTTGATTTATCTTCTTTCATCTTATGCCTCTTCCTTCAGCCACCCTGCAACCTCAAGTGCATGGTACGTAATTATAATATTGGCTCCTGCCCGTTTCATTCCAATCAGATTCTCCATAACCACTCTTCGTTCATCCATCCAGCCTTTTTCCACAGCTGCCTTCACCATAGCATACTCGCCGCTTACATTATAGGCAGCAATGGGAAGATCAAAGCGCTGGGAGGCTTCTTTGATTACATCTAAGAATGCCAGTGCAGGCTTTACCATGATAATATCTGCTCCTTCCGCAATGTCCGCTTCCATCTCCATCATAGCCATCTTTGCGTTTGCATAATCCATCTGGTAGGTTTTTCGGTCTCCAAAACAAGGTGCCGAATGTGCTGCCTCCCGAAATGGGGAATAATATACCGATGCATACTTGGCACTGTATGCCATAATTGCAGTGTTCTGGAATCCGTTCTCATCCAGTGTCTCACGAATTGCCGCCACTCTTCCATCCATCATATCCGATGGGGCTATCACATCCGCCCCGGCTTCCACCAGAGTAAGAGAGGACTTGCATAATAAGTTTAGGGTTTCATCATTTAAGATCTCTTCCCCCCGAATCACCCCACAATGTCCATGGGAGGTATATTCGCATAAGCATACATCTGCAATCACCAATAGCTGCGGATAGTCTTTTTTAATTTGCCGAATTGCTCTCTGGGTAATTCCATTTTCATTATAGGCCTCGCTTCCCATCAAGTCCTTCTTTGCCGGTATTCCAAAGATTAAGATACTTTTGATTCCCGCCTTCTCAATTAAGATCAGCTCCTCATCCAGACGATCCAGGGAATATTGATAAATTCCCGGCATGGAATCAATTGGATTCTTTTGATTCTCTCCCTCTATTACAAAAATCGGATACACCAGTTCTCTAAGGGAAAGGCTTGTCTCTCTCACCAATCCCCGCATGGTCTCATTCACCCGAAGTCTTCTCATTCGCTTCATCGTTCTGCGCACCTCCCTGATTTAAAATTGCCTGTGCCAGCCCTTCTGCTGTACACTCTCCCGCCATAAGGAAATCCCAGATTCCATTGGCTCTTAACGCCTTTCCGGTTGCTTCTCCAATACACACCGGAATTGCCTTTCCAAGAATCTCCCCGGGTGTACGATTGTCCCCGTGAAGCAGCCCCTGTACTCCGGATGCACTTGCAAATGTAATATAGTCCATGTCTCGGGCATTATTCCTGCTGGCTTCCCTGCGTTCTTTATCATATTCAATGGAATAAATTGGCAGATCCACAACCGTTCGCTCCCCTGCCTCCAATAAATCCGTCAGCTCTTTGGACCCCTTCATGGCTCTTGGAATAATGATTCTCTCGTTCTTGCGTACCACTTCCAGCAATCCCCTGGCAAGGTCACCGGCATAGAATTTATCCGGCATAAAATCTGCCAAGAATCCATATTCCCGTAAAATATTACGGGTTCCATTGCCAATCACTGCAAATTTACTGTCTGAAAAAATCCGGTAATCCATTCCATTTTTCTTCACCGTCTCAAAGAAAATACGAACTCCGTTTGCACTGGTAAATACAATCCATGCCCGCTTTAAATTGGAATGCAGCTCTGCTTCTAATCCCTTGCGATTGCAGGGAACCACCTTGGAAAAGCTAAAGTCCTGAACTTCCATTTCACTTCTTTGTAAGATGTCCTCTACCTGTTCATACATATACTGCGTACCCACAACGCCTACTTTTGTTCTGGTTTTGGATTTTTCACAGAGAAAATCCAGGTCCGCTACCGCTCCAATTACAACCACTGCCGGAGGTTTGATTTGATTTGCCTTCACTGCATTCTGAATGGTTCCAAGTGTTGCCCTTAGAATGGTCTCATTGGGCAAGGTACCATTGGCAATTACGGCTACCGGTGTCTCCGCCGGCTTTCCCTGTTCCATTAACGCAGTGGTAATCTTTGAAAGATTGCCCACCCCCATTAAAAAAACCAGGGTTCCCGAAAGCTTTGCCAATGCTTCATAATTATCCGTCTCCTCTTCGGAAGCGGTATGACCGGTAATGACATGAAAGCTCTGGCTCATTCCCCGATGGGTAACGGGTATTCCCGCACATTCCGGAACTGCAATGCAGGAGGTTACTCCGGGTATGACCTGATATGGAATCTCTTCTTCTGCCAGTGCCAGAATCTCTTCTCCCCCCCTTCCAAATACAAAGGGATCTCCTCCTTTTAGGCGCACAATCAGTTTTCCTTCCCCGGCTTTTTCAATTAAAATCTCATTAATTTCTTCCTGGGTGATTGCGTGATTCCCAACGGATTTTCCCACATTAATTTTCTCACAATCCTTTGGTGCTTTTTCCAGTAGTTCTTCCGATACTAAACGGTCGTACACCAGAACCTGGCACATCTTCAGTACTTCCATTCCCTTAATGGTAATCAACTTACTGTCTCCCGGACCAGCTCCTATCAGATATACTTTGCCTTTTTTCATTTTATTTCCCTTTATCCTTATCCTGTTACGATTTTTTCTGCCAGTTCTTTTCTCTGGTAACTATCTCCACGCAGGGAACTGACTGCCATCTTCCCTTTGGATTCCAACATCAGCCATAGTGTCATAGACTCTCCTGTAATGGAAGAATATACTCCATAAGGATCGTTGCAGCCTGCTCCCAGTAAGCGCAGTATCTCCCGTTCTGTCTCCAGGCAATACAGGGTGTCTCTATGGGTAATCCCCTGAATAAGCTTACCAATCGGATCTCCCTGTCTACCTTCCACCGCTAATATCCCCTGTCCGCCTGCGGGTATAAATTCCTCACAAGGGAATGGAAGCACCGCATATTCCGTGCTCGGATATAAATCCAGCCGCTTGAGCCCTGCCATTGCCAGCACAATTCCATCCAATTCCCCGGACTTTAACTGCTCCAGCCTTGTATTAATATTGCCCCGAATATTCACAACCTCCCCAAGAGGGTAGCGTCTGAGTATCTGAATCTTACGGCGGGCGCTTCCGGTTCCGATGCGAATCTTTTGGTCTTTTTCCGGAATATTCTCCTTACGGACTACAAGTGCATCTCTGGCATCTTCTCTTTCCGGAACCGCCATAATTGCCAAACCGGGTGCTAGTTCCATTGGTAAATCTTTTGCACTGTGCACGGCAAGGTCAATGGTTCCATCTAGGAGTGCTTTTTCAAATTCTGTGATAAATGCGCCTTTCCCTCCAAAGGATAAGAGCGGACGGTCCAGAATCTCATCTCCCTTTGTGCTCATTGGCACAATCTCTATTCTAATGTCAGGATTCTGCCTTCGAATTGCCTCTGCAACCAGATTCGTCTGCACCATGGCCAAACTGCTCTTTCTTGTTCCAATACGAATTGTTGTCATCATACTCCTCCAAATTCTTCGATTATTTTATTCACTCCATTAAGATCCAGCTTTCCCTGATGGGCATAAGCAGACTCCAGCATTTTCTCAAATACAAGCTTCCGATTTTTTCTGGACTTCACTTTTGAACTTACATAGTCTCTGTATTCTATCATATCTTCCGCCACTTCCCCTAAATACTCCGGCAGAACCTCATCAATCTGTTCCTTGAGTTGTCTTGAAAGTGTGGGGCTCTTCCCCCCTGTGGAAATGCCCACCACAACCTCTCCTCTTTTAATCAATGCAGGAAAAAAGAAGTCACAGGTTTTCTGATCATCTACCACATTCACCGCTATTTTTCTTTCATGACAGCTGATTCCTATTTGACGATTCACCACTTCATCATTGGTGGCAGCAATTACCAGAAAGGCCCCATTCAGATCCTGATCCTTGTATTCCCTTCGATTCACGCTGATATTGCCCTTGTTTTCTTCCACAAATCGTTCCAGCTCCGGTTCCAGTCTGGGTGCTGTAATCTCCACAAATGCACCATAGTCCATCAATGTTCTGACTTTCCGAAAAGCAACCGCTCCCCCCCCAATCACTGCACATTTTTTACCATTTAATTCCACGTACAATGGGAAATATGACATTATCCTTCCTCCTCTGCTGCTTTTTCCAATACATGAATCAAACATTGGAACTCCTCATAATTGCAGCAATCCCTTAGTTCATAAAAAATCTGCTGAAAATCACGTCCCTTACACTGTTCAAATAGTTGTTCCAGGAGTGCTCTTTTTTTGTGAAAGGCAAGCTCTTTTAATAACTCCTCCACCTGTTCTTCAATTATTTTATTCCCGGTCTCCAGCTCCCGCACCTTCTGATTGTTATTATCTCTGGACAGTATCCGGAAATAATCAATGTCAAAAAGACGCACACCGGGTAATTTTGTAATCTCTTTATCAATGTCCATTGGAACCGCCAAGTCAATAAATAAATGATTTTTTTCCTGCATTTTGCATTTATTCAGATTCTCTTTTACAATTGTAAAATGGGGACTTGCGGTTGCACTGATAATAATATCTGCGTCTGCCACTGCTTCATATCTCCGGTCATATGGCACAAATTGAACCTGTGGATAATGAATCTCCAATTCCTTATTATGTCTACGTAACGTTCCGGTTACATTTACTCCATCTCTGTTATAAATATTCTTCATAATAATTGATCCCATTTTTCCATTAATTCCAATAATCAGCACATTCTTTACCTCTGTCGGATAATGGAAAATCTCATTGGCCACCAGTGTTCCCACAGATATTGGTAATTTTGAAAGAAGGGTATCTGTTTTAATTCGTTTTGAACAGGCAAAGGCACTCTGAAAGGCGCGATTCAGCTGGAATCCCGTAGCACCCACCTCTTTTCCACACTCATATGCCTCTTTTACCTGTCTTAGGATTTCATCTTCCCCAAGCACCATGGAATCAAAGCCACAGGTCACCTGATGCAGATGATAGATGGCACGTTCCTCCTGAAAAATACGATAATACTTTAACACATTCTCAAGCTTTACACCTTTATATTCTGCAATCTGTTCTTCCATAACCTCTAAGGCATTATCCTCTCCCGAAAAATATAACTCATTGCGGTTACAGGTAGAAAGGACCACACACTCTTTTATTGCCTCCAATAAAATTACCTGTTGTTCAAATTCCTGCTGTTCCTGCCTTGAAAAAGCAAATCTCTCCCGAATCTCAACCGGGGCTGTTTTATGACTGATGCTGATACAATACATCTTTACTCTCTTTCCTCTAACATATAGATTAATGCGTTGATAATGGATGCTGCTACATTACTTCCGCCTTTTCTTCCAACTGCTGTAATATAGGGAACCTCCTGTTCCATAAGGACTTCCTTGGATACTTCAACATTTACAAAGCCAACCGGCACTCCCACCACCAGTTCCGGATGCAGTCTGTTCTCACTCACTAATTCACACACCTTCAGCAATGCCGTGGGTGCATTCCCTATGGCAAAAATGACCGGCTTCTCACAGGCTGCCGCCTTCTCCATACTGGCAACTGCACGGGTTGTTCCATTCTCTTTTGCTGCCCTGCGTACCTCTTCATCTGCCATAAAACAATGGACTTCGCCACCAAGCCGGCTTAACAATTGTTTATTGATTCCTGCTTTCACCATATTGGTATCCGTTATAATCCATGCGCCCTTTTTCAAGGCATCCAGCGCATGTTCCACTGCTCCCTCCGAACACTTTAACGTGTCTTCATACTCAAAGTCTGCCGTTGTATGGATTACCCTTTTTAAAATAGGTTTAAACAGAGGATCCGGAGTTGTATGCATCTCCTGTTCAATGAGTTCAAAACTTCTGCGTTCTATGTCACCGGGTAAAATATTCTCTATCTCTAATTTCACTTTAAGTTCTCCTTACCTTCAACTGAATGGTTCCCATCCGCTTCTTATGATTCATTATACAACATTTTTCCTATAATTGACAGTGACTGTAAAAAAAACTATACTAAAACGTGTGGAACAATCTTCCACATTCCAAAAAAAAACGAGGAGGTATTGATATGAACAACATTATCCACCCGGATCCAAACTGCATTGCGCTCATTCAATCCATGAGTAATGCCTTTGGACCATCCGGCTTTGAAGAAGGACCCATCACTGCTGCAAGAGCTTTCATGAAGGATTCCGTAACCATAAAAGAAGACTGCCTGCGCAACCTCTATTTTTATCGAAAACAAAATACCGGACACAAACCTGTATTTATGCTGGATGCCCATAATGACGAAGTTGGTTTTATGGTACATTCCATTCGCCCCAATGGAACCTTGCGTTTTGTTACCTTAGGTAGCTTTGCCGTTACCTCTCTTCCTTCCTCAAAGGTTCTTGTGCGTAACCGGTTTGGTGACTTTCTTCCCGGTGTCATTGCCGCAAAACCGGTACACTTTATGAGTGCTGGGGAAAAGAATGGCAGCAGCGGCCTTGCTGTCTCTGATTTGTCCATTGATGTTGGGGCAGTCAGCCGGGAAGAGGCCATTGATACCTTTGGTATCCAAATTGGTGAACCCATTGTTCCCAATGTAACCTTTGAATATAATGAAGAAAAGGATCTTATGATTGGAAAGGCCTTTGACTGCCGCATTGGCGGTGCTGCTTTAATGGAAACCATGCGCCGTCTGGAAAAAGAAGAGCTGGCTGTAGATGTGGTTGGCGTTCTTTCTTCTCAGGAAGAAATTGGCGAACGCGGTATAAAGGTTGCCGTTCATACTGTAAAACCGGACATTGCCCTATGCTACGAGGGCTGCCCTGCCGATGATACCTTTACCGAATCTTATGCCATTCAAACTGCACTGAAAAAAGGTCCCATGATCCGCTTTATGGATACCTCTGTCATCTGCAGTCCAAGATATCAGCGCCACACTCTGGCTCTTGCCCAGGAGAAAAACCTTATGGTGCAGTCCTCTGTACGGGAAGGCGGCGGTAATAACGGTGCCATTATTAATACCTCACTAAATGGCATTCCGGTCATTGTCATGGGGGTACCGGTTCGCTACATTCATTCCCATCATGGCATCAGCTCCTACCGTGATTTTGAGGCCACCGTTCAGTTGGCTGTTGCAGTTGTAAAGTCCATGTCACAGTCCCTGCTTGACACCTTTTAGACTTGGGCTTCCCTAATTTAAGGGCGGTGACGTTTGGAATGTTCGATTCCAAACGCCACCGCCCCTTTTTAACTCCTGCTATTCTTCGATTCGAAAGCAAAT
>JAVVVI010000044.1:0-13529 GCA_036652735.1 Lachnospiraceae bacterium | reverse complement strand
GCAATACGTTTTCCAACATATTTTATCATACCTATACTCCAATCCTATTTTTTCTTATTGTCATAAATCATTAAAAGGGCGGCGAACCGCTCTTTTAATGATTACTATTTCTAATAGGTTAATTTACCGCCCTGGTCATTGCAATACTTCTCCCACTCTGCATCATTCATGGTATAGGTTCTAAATCTTAATCCACCAAATTGAACAAGACTGTTTATATAGGTTGGTGATCCTTCTACTACACGCTGTGAGTTAAGAACAGCAGATGTTCTGTAATACAATGGTATCATATGATATTCCAGAAGAAGTGCCGTCTCCATGTCTGCTAATATCTGATTCTTAATTGTCAAATCTGCTAACGCATACTCACCTTCACAAAGAGCTTTATACCAATCATAATAGGTCTTTGTAACTTTATTCCCATCTACTGTAAGTGTTACTTTTTCAGACTTTGGTTTGAACCCATATTCAAGGTTGTAACTTGGATCACAATAACACTGTAACATGGAATACGGATCCATATCAGCACCGCCCCATGCAGTAACTGCTAAGTCCACTACTCCGGCTACTAAATTGTCATAATAATTTTCATCCTGAACTAAATTTACTTTGATTTTTTTATCCAGATCGGTTCCTTTTGCTATTTCATTTAAAGCATCCTGTAAAAAGTCTACTAAACGAACATAGGTATCATCGGATCCATATACATGGAAGTCAATTTCAACTTTATCGGAATCGGCAATATTTCCATCTTTTTTACAAGCATCATATGCGCTTTGCAATAATTTAGATGCTGCCTTTACATCATATCCGGTAATATCTTCTTCTGTCTGTGCATCATAAATCTTACATAATGCTTGTTTTGCATTATCTGAATTACGATACAATTCTCCGGTATCCGGATTACAAATATATACATAGTTTACAAGTCCAAATCCCGGATCGGAACATGCCGTACATTTTTCAACATATGCCTGACGGTCTATAGCAAGGGAAACTGCATGTCTGAAATCTTTGTATGTAATAATACTGTGGTTTATTCCCTTTGATTCACCCTTTTGTACCGAATGTAAATCGGTATTAAAGGTATACTTATAGGTATAGGATTCCGGTAAGTAGCTGATGTAATCGCTGCTTCCATATTTATCCATATCATCACTGGCTAACGTAATCGTATCTAATTTTCCCTGTTGAAACAGAGATAATTCTGTTGTGTGTTTTGTAATAAACTGCCAGTCAATATCTGTTGTCTGAAATTGTCCTTCATGCTTTCCATCTTTATAACCATACCATTTATCGTTCTTTGTAAACTGCATGGATTTATCTGCCTGGAATTTTGCAATCTTATATGGTCCAAATGATTTGTAAGCTTCCGGAGTTGTTCCATAAGTAGTTTTTGTAATATCTCCTGTTTTTTCTTTGTTGGCTTCAAAAGTTTCTTCATCAAGAAGCCAGGTTCCTGCAAGATTATATTCAAAATAGAACATGGATGCCGGTTTACTTAAAACTAAAGTAATGGAATAATCATCATTCTTAATTAAACCAACATTTTCCCATGGAACTTTTTCAATCTCTTTCTTCTCTAAACAAAACTCTTTCCAGGAATCTTTTGCTGTGTCACCAAAGTTTGCTGCGATCTGTGTTAAAATTGGTTTCATCTCTTCGGTTAATGGTGCATACATAGATCCATTCATCATACTGTTTAGCTGTGAATATAAGTCATTGCCATCTTTATCCTTAAAGGAAGCTGCCTGACTCTCATCATTATAGCTGCTTTCCATGGATGCTCCAAAGAAAAATACCGGCTGTGTTAAGCTGAGCACCATTTTATCATCGGATACATCTCTTGCGCCATCCTGCTGATATACATCATCATAAGATATACCTCCGCAATAATATCCATATGCATTTGCAATGGTTACCTGGCCTTCAAACCAGCTGGATGCACGATAGTTTTTCATATCCGGATTTAACATCTGCTGCATGGAATATACATAAGAATCTGCATTAATTGGTGTTCCGTCTTCCCAGCAGGCATCTTTATTCAGGGTAACTTTATATGCATATCCTTCTTTTGCATCTGCCGGAACTTTGTAGGTCTCATTTCCTGCAAATTCACTGGTAACATCTTCCGGAAGTTCTGATGCCATTTCACAAACCACATCATATCCGTCTTTTTCCTTATTCATTACGAAATCCCAAAATCCGGAAGTCGTAAGAGTAAGAATATCTCCTTCATTTGACATCTGCCATTCACATGGATTCCAGGTATGTGGGGATGAACTAATTGTCTGATACGTATAACGGTCCTCACCTGAAGCTGTCTTTGTTTCATCTTTACCGGTGCTTGTTTTTTTCTCCTTGTTTCCACAGGCGGTCAGTGAACCCAGTACCATCGCTGATACTAATACAAGGGCTAAAATCTTTTTCACATTCTTTTTCATAATATTCTCCTTTTCTTTTATTTTGTAATTTATGACTTATTTTACTCCTTTGGGCTTAAAAGGCAACCTCTTTTTGCGCTCCTTTGCAAGTGAACGAACTACCGGATTTTAAAAAAGTCAAGAAATTCAATGGCTAAAGCCACCTTATTATGTAATCTTAAGATTTCTTAAGATTTGTAATTTTGCATGGTTTTATTGATTTTATTACATTTTTGTCTTGAGAATTTCATTTGTATGCAATAAATTTATACGTAAGTTGACACTATCTGTAACTTTCATATCATGTCTGATTCCTACCCTTATTATCCATAATTCTCAAACATTGTCGACATCTGACAATATTGTCTATTTTAATTGAGAATTGTCAAGTGCTAACAGTTCTCATTTATCAATAATTCTTCAAAAAAAGAGACACGTTATCCTGATTTTACTCAAAATAACGTGTCCAACTATTTTTTATAATCTATAAAGAAATGCTCTTAGAACTTCCCTGCTTTTGCTGCTTCTTCAACAGAAACTGCAACTGCAACTGTCGCTCCAACCATAGGATTGTTCCCCATTCCGATTAAACCCATCATCTCTACATGTGCCGGTACGGAAGAAGATCCTGCAAACTGTGCATCTGAATGCATTCTTCCCATGGTATCTGTCATTCCATAAGAAGCCGGGCCTGCGCCCATGTTGTCAGGGTGAAGTGTTCTTCCAGTACCACCGCCGGACGCTACCGAAAAGTACTTTTTACCCTGTTCAATACATTCCTTCTTATAAGTTCCTGCAACCGGATGCTGGAATCTGGTTGGATTAGTGGAATTGCCGGTAATGGATACATCCACTCCCTCTTTATGCATAATTGCCACACCCTCTGTAACATCATCTGCACCATAACAGTTTACCTTACTTCTAAGACCGGTGGAATAGGATGTTCTATAAACCTCTTCTACCTTTCCACTATGATAGTCCATCTTTGTTTCAACAAATGTAAACCCATTTATTCTTGAAATAATCTGAGCTGCATCTTTTCCAAGTCCATTTAAAATAACGCGAAGTGGATGTTTCCTTACCTTGTTTGCTTTTTCTGCAATTCCAATTGCGCCCTCTGCTGCTGCAAAGGATTCATGACCTGCAAGAAATGCGAAGCACTCGGTCTCCTCTTCTAATAGCATTTTTCCAAGGTTTCCATGGCCTAAGCCAACTTTTCTCTGGTCCGCAACCGAACCCTTAATACAGAATGCCTGTAGTCCTTCTCCCAATGCCGCTGCTGCGTCACTGGCTTTTGTACATCCTTTTTTTATAGCAATTGCCGCTCCCACAGTATAAGCCCAGCAAGCATTCTCAAAGCAAATAGGCTGAATACTTTTTACCTGTGCATACACATCCAGTCCGGCATCTTTTGTTATCTTTTCAGCTTCCTCAATTGAGGAAATACCATAGCTGTTTAACACCGCATTAATCGTATCAATACGTCTCTCATATGATTCAAATAAAGCCATTTTAATTTCCTCCTTAATTATTCTTTTCTAGGATCAATAATTTTAACTGCATCGTCAATTCGGCCATACTGTCCTTTTGCCTTTTCCCATGCCGTATTGGGATCATCACCATGTTTGATAAAGTCCGTCATCTTGCCAAAATTAACAAACTGATAGCCTATGATTTCATCTTTGTCATCTAATGCGATTCCCGTTACATATCCCTCTGTCATTTCCAAATATCTAGGTCCTTTTTTTATGGTTCCATACATGGTTCCAATCTGGGAACGCAGTCCTTTTCCCAAATCCTCCAAACCGGCTCCAATTGGTAAACCATCTTCCGAAAATGCACTCTGCGTTCTTCCATAGACAATCTGTAAAAACAATTCCCGCATTGCTGTATTAATTGCATCACATACTAGATCTGTATTTAATGCCTCCAATATGGTTTTTCCGGGCAAAATCTCAGATGCCATAGCGGCAGAATGTGTCATTCCCGAACAACCTAATACTTCGATTAATGCCTCCTGGATAATACCTTCTTTTACATTTAAGGTAAGCTTACACGCACCTTGTTGTGGTGCACACCAGCCAACTCCATGCGTCAATCCTGAAATATCCTTAACTTCCTTTGAATGTGTCCAGTTTCCTTCCTGAGGAATTGGTGCGCACTCATGTTTTGCTCCCTGAGCAACCTGGCACATTGATTCGACTTCCTGTGAATAAATCATGCGAATACTCCTTTCTTAACAAAACTTTTTATCTTATTTTTCTTTCTTTCGATATCATTCTCCCACATTTTGCTGCGTTCGTCCAGTCTTATTTATTTCCAAAATTGTTATTTTTTCTTTTTTTATAATAAATGAACTGCAACAATTAAGCCGGCAAAAACAATGGAAACCATAGAGGTTAGCTTAATCAGAATATTGATAGAAGGACCAGCTGTATCTTTAAATGGATCGCCTACCGTATCTCCAACCACTGCTGCTTTGTGGGCATCGCTTCCTTTTCCACCACAAGCTCCGCCTTCTATGTATTTCTTAGCATTATCCCATGCACCACCTGCATTCGCCATCATAATTGCCAATACAAATCCGGTAACGGTATTCCCTGCCAAAAGTCCTGCTACTCCATTAACACCCAGAATAAGTCCAACCACAACTGGGACAATTACTGCAATTAAAGCAGGTGCAAGCATGAGTTTCTGTGCAGATTTTGTACACATATCCACACATTTTTCATAATCCGGCTCCGTTTTTCCTTCCATAATACCCACAATTGTATGGAACTGTCTGCGTACTTCTATTACAATTGCCTGTGCCGCTTTTCCCACTGCATCCATGGTAAGTGCCGCAAATAAAAATGGCAGCATTCCACCAATTAAAAGTCCAATTAATACCGTTGGATTGGTGATTGTCAAATCAATTTGAAAAAGAGGATCAATTTGATGTACCTTATCAATATACGAAGCAATTAATGCCAACGCCGTTAATGCCGCTGATCCTATGGCAAATCCTTTTCCCGTTGCTGCTGTGGTATTTCCAAGGGAATCCAATGCATCTGTCCGCTCTCTTACCTGTTCCGGCATATGCGTCATCTGTGCAATCCCTCCGGCATTGTCCGCAATTGGACCATACGCGTCTGTTGCAAGTGTAATCCCAAGTGTAGAAAGCATACCTACTGCTGAAACTCCAATTCCATAAAGTCCCATATTAAAATCTGCTGCTCCTCCCGAACAATAATAACTTACTAAGATGGATACGCCCACAATTAAAACCGGTGCCACCGTAGACAACATACCCAGAGATAACCCACTTATAATTACGGTTCCGGACCCTGTTTCGCTTGATTTCGCTAATCTTTTGGTAGGATTATAATTGTCTGATGTGTAATATTCTGTAATTGCTCCAATTAAAACACCGGCAACCAAACCCGATATAATTGCACCATATATACCAAGATGCTCCGGAAGAATAATCTTAATTGCAAAAAATGCTGCTACCACAATTAAAATCGCACTAATATAAGTTCCTTTTCGCAGTGCCTTTAATAAATTTTTTTGAGATGCATCCTCTCTTGTTTTCACAAAATAAGTTCCCAGAATAGATGCGATTACACCCAGTGCTGCCAATATCATTGGAACTGCAACTCCCTTTGTTCCAAGCCCTGCTGCAACTGCAAGTGCTGCTGTAGATACAATAGAACCTACATAAGACTCATATAAATCTGCACCCATTCCTGCAACATCACCAACATTGTCACCAACATTATCTGCAATTACCGCCGGATTTCTTGGATCATCTTCCGGAATCCCGGCTTCCACCTTGCCTACTAAATCTGCTCCAACATCTGCCGCTTTTGTAAAAATACCGCCACCCACACGAGCAAATAAAGCCATACTGGATGCGCCCATTCCAAAGGTCAGCATGTTCGCTGTGATTTGTGTAATACGTTCTGCCTCCGGAAGTGCATGAAAGACTGCGTTTAGAATTGTATACCAAACGGTCAGGTCAAATAGACCCAAGCCAACCACTGTAAATCCCATAACCGATCCTGCCGAAAACGCAACCTTAAGTCCACGATTCAAGCTGTGGGACGCCCCTTCTGCTGTACGTGAATTCGCCATTGTTGCCGTATGCATTCCAATAAATCCGGATAAGCCCGAGAAAAAACCTCCCGTTAAAAAGGCAAATGGGGTAAAAAAGCTTAAAAATCCTGCAAACGCCATTCCAAGTAAAATCAGAAATACAACCGCAAAAAAGATAGCAACCCCTTTATACTGCCGCTTTAAATAAGCATTCGCTCCATTTCTAATGGCTCCTGAAATTCGAATCATTTCAGCCGTTCCCTCCGGTTGTTTTTTTACGTTGTAAAATTTTACAGCCGCAAAAACTAACGCTGCCAACGATCCCAGTCCTACTAAAATTATACTGTTCATATGAACTCCTCCCTACTCTTTTCTATTCTTTTTTTATAACTACTTCATTCCGGTTTTTATAAATGGAATTGGCCTCTACCACACCACGTACCATAGACAATGGATAGACATTGGTACCGGCTCCTACTACCGTTCCCGGATTTAGTACACTGTTACAACCGATTTCAACCAGGTCCCCCAACATGGCACCGAATTTTTTCAGTCCTGTTTCCATCTGTTCTTCCTTGGATTTTACCACAACCAATGTTTTATCTGATTTTACATTGGAGGTAATGGAGCCTGCACCCATATGTGCCTTGAATCCCAAAATAGAATCTCCCACATAATTATAGTGTGGAACCTGTACTCCATTAAATAAAATCACATTTTTTAATTCCGTGGAATTTCCAACTACTGCTTTCTTTCCTACAATTGCATTCCCTCTAATAAATGCACAATGTCGAATTTCTGCCTCTTCATCAATAATCAGCGGTCCATGCAAAGATGCTGTTGGTGCAATTTTTGCAGTTTTTGCTGCCCAGATATCTTCTCCCAACTTTGTAAAGCGCTCCGTATCCAGTGTTGGTCCCAGCTCTATAATATAATCATGAATCCTTGGAAGAATCTCCCATGGGTATGTTGCTTTCTTCATTAATTCTTCTGCAATTGTCTCTGTAATAGTGTATAAACTGCAAATAGTGCATTCTTTCATTTTATATTCTCCTTATTTTTTATAATATTCTGCGTTCTTACGAAAACAGTTCATTAATGTAGATTGATTGTTTAAATTCATTACTCCGGCTGTTCGTGACTTAATAAAATTCTCTAATTTTGTCATATATTCCTCCGGTGTAATGCTTCCCTCTGCAACGTAATTCAATCCTTTTTCCCAACTTGCTGTAAGCTCCGGATTCAATAGGGATTTGATCGATGCATTTACCACATCAAAAATCATTTCACCCTGAAGGGTTGGAGATACAATTTGAGTCTTATTGTTGAGGTTCAAATATTTATTATGAACAAGTTTTTTCAGAATTTCCGCTCGGGTAGCACTGGTGCCTATCCCGCTTCCTTTAATTTGTGCCCTTAATTCTTCATCTTCAATTAACTGGCCTGCATTTTCCATTGCCAGAATCATGGATCCTGAATTATAGCGTTTTGGAGGAGACGTCTCTCCCTCTTTTATATTTAATTCTTTTACAGACAGTTCCATTCCCTTTTTTAATTTGGAAACCACATCAAGCAGGCTGTCATCACAGGCTTCTTCCTCCTGGTTTTCTTCCGGAATCTCCACTGTCTCCTCTTTTTTCTTGGCAAAAGAATACTTCATTACTTTTAAATATCCCGAATCTGACAATACTTTAAAATTCGAGAAGAAACTTTCTTCTTGCTGCTTTACAACTAATCCAATTTTTCGATACACTGCAGGCTCAAAAAAAATGGCCAAAAATCTGCGCACAATTGCTTCATACACCTTTGCCGGATGATTGGACAGATTTTTTAATGCTCCAATTCCCTGTCCGGTTGGAATAATTGCATAATGGTCCGTAATCTGCTTATCATTCACATACCTGGTTTTTGCAATGTTTTTATAGGATCCCTTTTCCATAATCTCTTCCGCAAATGATGCAACCGCCTGAATCTGTCTTAAACCGCTAATATTCTTACTAATTTCTTTTGCAACTGCGGTAGATAAGACTCTTGCATCTGTTCGTGGATAGGTAACCATTTTCTTTTCATATAATTCCTGCACAATCTTTAGGGTTTCATCCGGACTGATTTTAAAGAATCTGGAACAGTCATTCTGAAGTTCTGCAAGGTTATACAAAAGTGGTGGGTTCTTTATTTCCTTTTTATTCTCAACCTTACTCACGACTCCGGTAAGCGGCTGCTTCTGTTCTAAGTATGTGATCAATTCCTCCGCATCTTTTTTTTGTTTAAATCCATTTTCTTTATATAATTTAGGGGACTCTGCATAACGAGACTTCTCGGTAACCCTCCACTCGCCTTCTACTGCATGTCCGCTAATCTCCATTGTGTTCAGCACCCGGTAAAAGGGTGTTTTTATAAAAGCACGTACTTCTCTCTCCCTGCGCACAACCATTCCAAGAACACAGGTCATAACCCGTCCCACTGACACAACGCTGTATTTTGTCTTTAAAAAACTTGCAATGGTATTACCATACTTCAACGTTAATAAACGGGAGAAATTAATTCCCATTAAATAATCTTCTTTTGCTCTTAAATATGCCGACGCAGACAAATTATCATATTCTTCTAAATCCTTTGCTTCCTTTATTCCTCTAAGAATTTCTTCTTCCGTCTGTGAATCAATCCATACTCGTTTTCGTTTCTTTCCTTTGACTTTTGCCTGCTGCTCTACAAGACGATAAATATACTCTCCTTCTCGTCCTGAGTCTGTACATACGTAAATCAAGTCCACATCCGGACGGTTTAAAAGACCGGCAACTATAGCATATTGTTTTCCTGCGTTGGGTATCACTTCATATAAGAATTGATCCGGCAAAAAAGGAAGCGTCTTTAAATTCCAACGTTTCAGTGATTCATCATATTTTTCAGGATAACTCATGGTTACAAGATGACCAACACACCAAGTCACAACTGCATCTTTTGACTCTAAAAAACCATCTCTTTTTTCCATATCCTGTTTTAGTGCTTTTGCGAATTCCCTGGCTACACTTGGCTTTTCCGCAATATACAAAGCCTTACCCATTCTGTTTCCTCACTTTATAATTACAACCGGTTCATATCTATTAAAACCAATTTCTTATTTTTTTTCGCCTCATCCATAAGCAGGTAATCAAATTTTTTTGCAGAAAACAAATAAATATAATTTGATTTGATTTTTGCCATATCCATGGCATTTACCAGCTGTTCATACATCTTAAAGGTAAATTGTACTTCCGACCAATTACACATTCCAACTAAATTATTGCGGATTTTATCCTGGGCAATAATGTCAATGGTTCCTTTTTTTCCAACCCAGGTTCCCATTTTATGTATCTTAATTGGTAATTGATCAATGGCACTCATAAGTTCTAGATATTCCATACAGACTTTGATGAAATATCTGTTTAAAAAGGGATCCAGCTCTGTTTCCATATACTTCGCATAAAATTCCTCCGGTGGCAGCATCTTATAATCTGAATAGTTTGGATAAATAAATCGAAACCAAAAATTCACATACGTATTCCGAATCCGATAGAGTCCCTTCTGTGCATTGTCCCATCCACCGGTTTCCAATGAAGATACTTTTTCCACAACTTCAAATGCCATTAAATTCTTCATATATACACTGATTTTTGCTCTGGAAAATCCTGTATACAAATACAATTCATTCAGTTTGTGTCTCCCTGACGCAATTGCTCCTAAAATGGTATTGTACACCGTAAGCTCTCGTAATTGGGTACTAATAAAGCGCTCCGCCTCACCATATAAGAATCCATCTTCTGATAAAATATGTTTGCATATATTATATTTTAACCCTTTGGTCTTGTCCCATCTTTGAATATATCCCGGTACACCCCCGATTACACCATACACTTGTACACAATCCCTTACCGAATACTCCGGAAAAGAGCGAACCATCTCCAGAAAATTTATCTCCGATACTTTGTATCGATTTTGTATTTTTTTTGCTTTCTCCCCAAGACATAAATCCATCTCATGTTCAATCCAAGAGATATTGGAACTGCAAAGAATGGTCATGACCGGCCCCGAATAGAGCTTGCCTTCTTGTAAACGCACAAGTGCTTTGAAAAACTCCGGATCTTTTTTTACAATTAACTCAAATCGGTCTATAATAAATACCAATTTACTGCGATTTCCACTTCGCAAACGATTAAAGAATGTCTCATAGGTGTTTTCAGCAATTTTGCTCCCACATTTTTCTTCAATCTCTCTTCTCATCATAATCTTCTGTTCCAGTTCGGATGCCTGCCCAGCACAATAATACAAATATTTTTTATCACGGACAAACTCTTGCAATATCGCTTTTTTTCCTATTTGCTCACGACCATACAGCACCATTAACGTATTTCCCTCTGTCTGATAACGTTCTTCCAAATATTTCAATTCATCCTTATTTAAAACCATGTGCGCACCCCCTAACACCAGTTGTATTATAACATCTTTTCTCTATTTTGCCAAATATCCCAGGCTATAGAGTAATTCTGCCGATAACACACCCCCACCGGCTGCACCTCGCAGGGTGTTGTGCGATAAACCAATAAATTTATAATCAAACAGCGTATCTTCTCTTAATCTTCCCAGGGTTATACCCATTCCACCTTCATAGTCTACATCAAGAGCCACCTGTGGGCGATCTTCTTCATCAAAATAATGGAGAAACTGTTTGGGTGCATGGGGAAGTTTTTTTTCTTGAGGAAGGCCAGAAAATTCTCTCCAACATCTTATTATCTCTTCTTTGGCTGGTTTCTTCAAAAAATCAACAAAAACTGCAGCTGTATGTCCATTTAATACGGGAACACGAACACATTGTGAAGTAATCTGTGGCTGTACCGCCGACACAATCACGCCATTTTCTACTTTTCCAAATAATTTAAGGGGCTCTTTTTCACTTTTTTCCTCTTCGCCTCCAATATATGGTATCACATTTCCAACCATCTGAGGCCAAGTCTCAAAGTTCTTTCCGGAACCGGAAATTGCCTGATAGGTTGTAACTACCACACGGGTTGGACCAAATTGGTTCAATGCATATAAGGCAGGCGCATAACTTTGAATGGAGCAATTGGGCTTTACCGCAATAAAACCTCGTTTCGTGCCAAGACGTTTCTTTTGGCTGGCAATGACCTCCAAATGCGATGGATTCACTTCCGGAATCAGCATGGGTACATCCGCTGTCCAGCGATGTGCACTATTATTGGACATCACCACCACTTCCGCTTTTGCGTATGCTTCTTCAAATTTACGAATTTCTTCTTTTCCCATATCCACTGCACTAAAAACCAAATCCACCAATGGTGCAATTTGATCTACTTCTTCCACTACCATTAACTTTTGTTTTTTCACGCTCTCTGGAATGTCCATATCCATTTTCCAGCGTCCATTCACCGCTTCCTCATAGGTTTTTCCACGATTTTTTTCACTTGCTGCTACAACAACCACTTCAAACCATGGATGATTTTCCAAAAGCGTAAGAAACCGCTGTCCTACCATTCCTGTTGCACCTAAAATTCCAACCCTCAGTTTCTGTTCCATCTCTTTCCTCCCATATTTAAACTCATTCTTTATTTTGTCGTACTACCCTTGGAATAAATACATCCGCAAAAATCCTGTCTATATAACTGATATTCTTTGGAAAGTTCAATGGAGCGCTTATAGCCTTCCTTTTTTTTAAAATCTGATGCTAAATATTTTACACCATATTCCTGTTGAAGAGCAAGCCCAATTGCATTTATTTTATTCGCGTTTTTAAGGGGGCTTATGGTTAATGTCGTTGCAAAATAATCCAGATTTAATTCTGCTGCAAGTCTTGCGGCTTCCCTCAGACGCAATTCAAAGCAAATCTCACACCTTGCACCACCTTCCGGTTCCTGCTCCATACCTTTTACCGCCCTGAAAAAAACTTCCGGTTCTTCTTTTTTGTAACGTAGTTTTACCGGATGTACAAACTTCATCTCTGTCACCAAACGCTGAAGTTCTTCCTTTCTTTTACTATACTCATCCGGTTGCGTTATATTCGGATTATAAAAAAAATCGGTTATAGAAAAATACTTGCTTAAATATTCTAATACATAGCTACTGCAAGGAGCACAGCAGCTATGTAGTAAAAGTGTTGGCACATAGTTTTCCATCTCAAATACCTGAAGTAAATGATCCATTTCTTTTTGTACCATTTGTCTCATACTGGTCTCCTTTTTGCAATCACTACATTGAACAAAAAATTTATATTTATTTAGAAGCTGGGAAAAAAGGGCGAAGTGCTCCCGCCACCGAACTAATTGGTAAGGTTTGCAAATAAATCGTTCCAGGACCTTTTACTACCGTATTAAAGATTCCTTCCCCACCAAACAACATATTCTTAACGCCCGGTACGGTAACAATCTCTACGGAGCATGTATCACTCATTGCCGCAAGATAACCGGTATCTACAATCATAGATTCCCCTGCTGCTAAGTTATATTCCATGGCATGTCCATCAATTTCAATAAATGCCTTGCCCATACCCGAAAGCTTCTGCATAATAAATCCTTCTCCGCCAAATAATCCGGATGCTACCTTTTTCTGGAAAAATATAGATAACTCCACTCCTGCTTCCGATGCTAAAAATCCGCTTTTTTGTACCACAATGCCATGTCCCGGAGCAATATCAAACGCCATTATGGATCCAGGAAAACTAGATGCAAATGCAATCATTCCCGGTCCACCCTGTGGATAATAACGATTTTGAAAAATTGCTTCCCCTGCAAACATACGCCCCAGTGCTTTTCCAACACCACCATTGCTTGTGGTTTCCATCTTGACATTTGAACTCATCCAACACATAGAACCTCGTTCTGTCACCATTGTTTCTCCATTTTCAAGAGTACAGGAAACTACAGGTAAGGGCGAACCTTCAATTACGTACTTCATATTCTTTCCTCCTAGTATTTGCAATTGTTAACATTTATTACTATATCCCAATATATCGGATTCCGAATACACTGTCAAGATAAC
>JAVVVI010000043.1:0-13854 GCA_036652735.1 Lachnospiraceae bacterium | reverse complement strand
TTATCAATTGTAGTTCTTGTTCTATATCAGCAAATATGAACTTCATAATAAAGGAGTTGAAAAACTCCCCTGAAAAAATAGCTGTAAGCATAGTGCTTACAGCTATTTTTGACATAATTAGTTATATTATAATACATCCGTCTGAATTGCTGCTGCCTTGGCGGTATCTTTTTGTGTCCATTTATCAAATTTATCCATTACGGCTTCATAGGTCTTCTTGGAAATATCCGGAAGCTCTTTTCCCCAAGCTCCGGTTGCCTTTTGAAATCCCTCGGTTACAGCTTTTTTCAAAAGTTCTGCTTTGGAAGTATCACCGCCACTGATAGCCTGGGCAAACTGAAAGATACGATCAGCAGTTTTGTTAACACCCCAGTATCCATCTTCTGAGATTGCTTCCTGTGCAGCAGCTTTTGCATCTGCTGTTACAGTAAAGTTTCCACCGGCTAGGAATTTCCAGACATCATCACCTTTAGCAGTTTTGATTCCTGCTTGGGTGGACATCATTTCTTTTACCATATTCTGAAGCTGAGAGGTACGTTGTGCCAAATCATTCTTCATTTGAACAACAAGGGAGCTGCGATCATAAATAGCAGCCTCAGTAGCATTCTTGTCGATCGTATTTTTGTCAGCGACAACCTTGTCTTTGTTCGTTTTTCCGGAATCCACTTGTGCAGAAGCTGAAACAGCTCCCTGATTCTGATAAGCATTTATGGGATTCGTAATTGATTTAATATCCATGTTTAACCCTCCTTGGTTTGTGTGTGATATTATATGTATAGTTTACTACTTATTGTATCGGAGAAAACAAAATAAAGATAACCTTTTTTTCAATAATATTTGACGAAAGTGGGAAAATAATATAAAGTGGATTGTATACAATATAAAGAATCGGAGGAGCATCATGGAGAAGATCAAACTAAAGGCATATGCAAAAATCAATATTGGCTTGGATGTTATCGGAAAACGTCCGGATGGTTACCATGAAGTAAATATGGTTATGCAGACAGTTACCCTGCATGATACGGTATATTTAAGCATTCGAACAAAACCGGAGATTACCGTGCGTACCAATTTATATTATCTGCCCTGTAATGAGAATAATTTAGCATACCAGGCGGCAAAATTACTGATGGAAGAATTTCATCTTACAAATGGAATTGATATTCGTTTAAAAAAAGAAATTCCGGTAGCCGCAGGAATGGCAGGGGGAAGCACAGACGCAGCCACTGTTCTGGTAGGAATGAATCGATTATTTGAGCTGGGACTGACACGAAAAGAATTGATGAAACGAGGGGTGCAGCTTGGAGCAGATGTTCCTTACTGTATTATGCGTGGTACAGCACTTGCAGAGGGAATTGGAGAACAGTTAACGAAGCTCCCACCGATGCCAAAATGTGTAGTACTGGTAGCAAAACCGCCGGTGAGTGTATCAACAAAGAACGTATATGAATTGTTGGATGGCATGCACAAGCAGGAACATCCGGACATACCGGGAATTCTGGAAGGAATAAAATGTGGGAAATTAGAACAGATTATACCCCATATGGGTAATATACTGGAGTCGGTAACGGTGGCAATGCATCCTCAGATTATGTACTTAAAGGAACTCATGTTACGAGAAGGAGCAATGCAGGCAATGATGAGTGGAAGCGGGCCGGCAGTGTTTGGTTTCTTTTACCAGAAGGAACAAGCGGAAAAGGTAGCAAATTTATTAAAAGAAAAAAATCTGGTGCAGCAGGTAAATGTCACAGGAATATTCAATGTAACAGAAAGGAAGTAATATATGAGCGATTTACAGTTAAAAATGAGCGAAGACCTGCCATTATGGGATATTGTATTTCAAACATTGAGAGAAGCAATCCTTCGGGGAGATATGAAGCCCGGAGAACGATTGATGGAGATGACGCTGGCAGATAAGCTTGGAGTAAGCAGAACACCGGTCAGAGAAGCAATCCGTATGCTGGAGCTGGAGGGCTTAGCAATTACAGTGCCAAGAAAAGGGGCGAAAGTTGCAAAAATGACAGAGCGGGATATGGAAGATTTGATTGAGATTCGCAGAGTTCTGGATGAATTAGCGGTAAAAAATGTAAGCAGAACAATTACCAAAGAGCAGGCAGCAGAATTACGACTGGCAGAGAGGGGATTTGAACGGGCAGCAATGGAAGGAGACAGCATTGAGATTGCAAAAAAAGACTCCCAGTTTCATGATGTGATCTACCGTGCATCAGGGAACAAACGGTTACTTAGTCTGATTTCCACCATGCAGGAGCAACTGTACCGCTATCGTATGGAATACCTAAAGAATCCAGATACGCATCAACGCCTGATTAAAGAGCACAAAGAAATGCTGGAGGCGTTGGAATCCGGCGATGAGGAAGGGGCAATCAGGGCGGCAAGAATTCATATTGACCGCCAGGAAGAGACCGTGAAAAGGATGATACGCAGACAGACTTCATAATAGATGAATATTATAGGGTCACAGAATCAATACTAAGCCTGACAGATGAATTGGATAGAAAAAAGGCTGGTGATGATTTGAGTACAAAGGTGGTTTCCTCTTTAGAAGCAAATAGGAAAATATTAGAGAAACAATTGGTTCATTGCGCCGATATTAATCGCAAGGAAATATGGGTAGGCAGAAATTTAGATGTAAAATGTCTGCTCATATACATGGAATCAACTTTAAGCAATACAGAATTCAATCATTCTTCGGTTGGAAAAGCCATGGATGGGCTGCGAAAATCAGAACCGGAGGAGATAAGAGAGCTTATCAATAAAAATGGGTTTGCTGTTCCGGATTTGTCTCTTTTAACCACCATTGAAGAGGCATTGCAAAGCATGTTTGCAGGAAATGTAATGATTCTTGTAGATGGCTATGATAAGATTCTGAAAATACAGGATAAAGGGTATCCGGGCCTTGGAATACATGAGACACAGTCGGAAAAAAATATTCGTGGTTCAGATGAAAGCTTTTGTGAATCTGTAAAAATGAATGCGGTACTTTTACGCAAGCGAATTCGCAGCAGTGGAGTAAAGGTGCTGGAATTCAAAACAGGGGTGCGGGCAGATACCCTGGTGTATATTATGTATATAGATGAAATAGCAAATCTGAAGGTAGTGAGAGAAATGGAACAAAGACTCTCAGAATTCAGCATTGATGGGGCATTGGATACCGGTGTGATTGAACAGCTAACAGAGAAAAAAAGCTACTCTCCATTTCCACAGTTTCAGTCAACCAGAAGACCGGATCGAGGTGCAGAGGCATTACTGGCAGGAAGAGTCGTTTTATTATCGGATAATTCGCCGGAAGCACTTTTATTACCGGCAACCTATCAGACATTTCTTCAAACAGCAGATGATGGATTCAGCCGATTTGAAATTGCATCCTTCAGTAGAATATTACGTTATCTGGCGTCTTTTTTAGCAATGGTTTTTCCGGGTTTATATTTGGTGGCAGTTAATTTTCATAATCAGATGATACCGGAAAAACTGCTGTTGTCCTTAGCCGCAGCCAGTACAGGAACCCCCTTTCCTGCAATTGTGGAAGTGCTGCTAATGGAGATTGCATTTGAACTGCTGCGGGAAGCAGGGGTACGCATGCCCGGAAATATGGGGAATGCAATTGGGATTGTAGGAGGACTTATTGTGGGACAGGCAGCGGTTGAAGCAAATCTGGTAAGTCCGATTGTTGTAATTGTGGTGGCACTTACTGCATTATGTTCCTTTTCCATTCCAAGTGAAGATCTCTCCAATGCGTTTCGTTTATTAAAATTTGTATTTTTAGGTTCCTGTGGGTTTTTTGGCTTTTTTGGATTTCTGGTATCCCTGACATTTGTGCTGCTTCATATGGCGAATTTGGAAAGCTTTTCGGTTCCATATCTGGCACCCGTTTCCATAGGCCTGCGTCGGCCAATCTATATGGAAACAAAAAGACCGATTTTTGCAAAAAAAGAAAATCGTATTCGCTTAAATCGAAAGGAAAGAAAAGAATGATGGTAGAGCAGCTGGGGCCAGTACTTTTATTTTTGCCGGCGATATTAGCAGCAGCAAGTAAAAATATGAGCATTTATGCAATTGGGGTAGGATTTTTACTGGCGGTACTTTATGCACTGCTTTTAAAAAAAATCACAAAAGAAATGCAAGGCGACTTTATTCATTATGCAGAACATACCCTGGGAGCGGTAAGCGGTAAGTTACTTCGTATTCTATATAGCGTGAGTTGTCTGTTGGGCTCGGGCTGGATGTTGTATCAGACCACCGAACTGGTGAAGACAAGTTTGTTGGAAAATGGCAATTTTATGGTTCTGTCAATGATTACGGGTGGTTTGCTGCTCTATAATCTTATGGGAAGTTATGAGGCAAACAAGCGGGTTGTGTCATTGCTGACAATAGGTTCCCTGGTTCCCCTTATATTGGCTTTGGTATGCAATGCAGACAGAATCCAGTGGAAGCTTCTTCTTCCCGGGAAATTAACCATGCCTCTGCATTTGGATCAAAGTATCTTACTGGTTTTTGGCAGCTGTATTTGCCTGTTTTTATTTCCTCTTTATGTTCAGAAGGAGAAGAAAAAAATAATTAGGGGTCTGCTTATAGAAGGTATCATAGTAATCTTTGTTTTTTTGCTTTTAGAAAGTACGTTTGGGGTGCAGGGACTGGCGGAGAGTCAATGGCCCATTTTAAATCTTGCAAGTACAGGAAACGTTCCCTTTGGTGGACCCATTCGATTAGAGCCACTTTTAAGCGGCAGTTTTTATTTGGCACTTTTTTCAACGTTGAGTCTTCTGGGTTTTACGGGGAAAAAGCTTAGGAATCCGGAAACGGGTCAAAGTAGTCAGAGAGACCACATACAAACGATTCTATGGGTAGGCATCTCCTGGGTAATCGCGGAGATTTTTTATTTCTTCCCGAAACTATTATTACAGGTAGAAATGATTTATTGGGTAGTTGGAATTGGAATGTTCACGCTCCTTCCCCCAATTCTTTATTTTCTTGGAACCTGCAGAGCAAAAAGGAAAATAGTTGGAGTCTTACTTGTGACAATGGTAGTGTTATCCGGTTGTCAGGGAGAATTGAAGGAAAAATTATTTGTCAGCGCAGTTGCCGTAGATGAAGAAGCATTGACTTTCATATCCCCTATGATTGGGGAAGCCACCGGGGACAAGAAAGGAAGCAATGAAGGAGAAAAAATTCGAATATTGAGAAAAGACATTCAGGATGTTCAGGCAGTTAAAGGAAAACAAAGCAATAAAACACCGGAATTGAGTCATACAAAGGCGATTATAATCAGTGAAACCATAGCGAAAGATCATAAGAAGATGGAGCCATTATGGAAGTTATTCCTAAATGCAGCTCAAATATCAAGAAATACATTCGTCTTTACAGTTTCTGATGGAGATATGAAAAAGCTGGCATCCACTCCTGCTGTAGAAGGGGATTTGGGAACCTATCTTATGGAACTTATGGATGGAGGAACCCATAAGAATAACGGAGCAGTTCGTTTAAATGATGTTATTTATGCATGGCAGAACCATACCGAATATCCGGTCCTGCCCCGAATTTATATAGAGAATAAGCGCCCACAACTTGAATAGTATGGATAGAAATGGGAATAATCTTCGTAGAAAGGAAGGTTTTTATGAAGATTAAAAAAAATGCAGTAATTATATTAGCAGTAGTGGTATCCTTTTTTCTATTTGGGGGATTTGCATATGAAGGGAATGAATTTTACCATAATTCTTTACAGCAGTCCATTGCACACAAGGTAATTCGTTTCCATGTGATTGCCAATAGTGATAGTGAGAAGGATCAAAGACTTAAGTTAGCCGTTCGGGATGGAATTGGGAACTATATGGAGCATCTGTTAAGGGATTCCGGTAGTATAGAGGAAAGCCGCCTTATTGTAAACTCCAGAAAAAGAGAGATTAGAAAGCTTGCACAGGAGATTTTGCATAACCGGGGATGTAAAGAGGCGGTAAAGGTAACATTGACACATACAGAGTTTCCCATAAAAACATATGGTAAGTATACATTGCCGGCAGGAAGTTATGAAGCATTAGAGGTAATTATTGGGGAAGGAGAAGGGAAAAACTGGTGGTGCGTGCTGTACCCAAATCTATGCTTTCAGAATGCGGTATATGGAATCAGTGAGCAAAGAGAGTCTCGGGAATTAAAAAAAACATTGACATCTAAGGAATATGAATCTATTATGGATAACGACAATTATATAATTAAGTTCCGTTTTTGGGACCTGATTAAAGAGATGATAGAATAGAAAATAAAAGGGGGATGAATGAATGGCAGAAGTAAACCATGCACCAATCGGGGTGTTTGATTCCGGAATCGGCGGACTTACCGTAACCAGAGAAATCATGCGTCAGATTCCAAAGGAAAAAATAGTATACTTTGGTGATACAGCAAGAGTTCCCTATGGCAGTAAATCAAAAAGTACAATCATCCGCTACACCAGACAAATTATAAGATTTCTGAAAACAAAAGAGGTAAAGGCCATTGTAGTTGCCTGTAACACAGCCAGTGCATTTGCCCTGGAGGAAATTCGTGCAGAACTGGACATTCCAATTATAGGTGTGGTTAAGCCCGGAGCCCTGGCTGCGGCAATCTCCACACAGAATGAGAAAATAGGTGTGATTGGAACGGTTGGAACAATAGAAAGTAAATTATACACAAAAATGATTCATGAGCACAATACGAGAATACAGGTATTGGGAACTGCCTGTCCGCTTTTTGTACCACTGGTGGAAGAGGGATGGATTGAGGATCCGGTTACGGCAGAAGTTGCAAGGCGTTATCTTTCCTCACTGAAAGATACTGGAATTGATACTTTGATTCTGGGATGTACGCACTATCCATTACTTAAGGGAACGATTCAGGGTATAATGGGAGAGGGTGTAACCTTAATTAATCCGGCATATGAAACAGCAAAGAGTTTAAAGAATTTACTAGAGGAGCATGGAATTGCCAATGATGGAACCTATAAACAAGAGGAAGCCATGTACCAGTTTTATGTCAGCGATGCGGCAGAGCGCTTCATGAATTTTGCAAATTCAATTCTTCCCTATGACGTAGACACTACAAAATTGATTTCAATTGAGGAGTATTAGGTATGACAAAAGAAGTATTATTAACAATTAGTGGACTGCAGTTTGCCCAGGAAACCGGAGTAGAGAATATTGAAATCATTACAGCCGGTGATTATTATAAAAAAAATGATGTTCATTACGTAATTTATGATGAGGTTACAGAAGGAATGGAAGGCAGTACAAAGAATATAATAAAAGTCCGTGAGAATAAACTGGATGTAACAAAGAAGGGAACCTCAAATGTACATATGATATTTGAAAAGAACAAAAAAAATAATACGTATTATTTTACACCCTTTGGTTCCTTATTAATTGGAATTGATGCAAAGAATATTGCACTTAAAGAAGAAGAGAAAGCAATCGATGTAAAGGTGGAGTACGAACTGGAAGTAAATCATGAGCATCTGGCCGATTGTGTAATTTCCCTGAATATCAAATCAAGAGAAGATAAAAATTTCACACTACAGTAATCGCCAAAGGCGAAGAATCCTGCATGCAGGATTCTTTTTATGTAGTGTTATGCAGTTGTAAGAATAGATTACATATCTACTTTTTTTCGCATTCTGGCAATCCAGCCAAGCTTCTTTGTTGGAGCTTCAATGCTTCCATGAAGTCCCTTTACAGCAGTGATATAAAGGCCACTGACAACGGCTTTTACTTCTTTTTTAACCGGAATCATGTTGAAGATATTCTCTTCACAAATCAGGGAGACAATCTTAGGACCAACTTTGGCTTTGACAATAGGAGCCTTTGCCCACCTTAAATATTTCGGTGTCTGGTCAATTACTGCTTGAGGCAGTCCGGAATCTTTTAGACGCATCCTCTTTTTATCAATAATCAACATGGAGACTGTCTGCGCAGCGGCTGCAATCTGAACATCCTGTTCTTTTTTCTTCTTTTCGGCTTTTCGTCCAACAATGTACAGGGCAATTACAACACCAACCAGTACAATGGCAATAATCAATAATATTTTCCATACTAAAGGCATTTGGGAACCTCCTAATTTTTTTTGAATACAACAGATATTGTACCATTCTTCTTGTAAAAAATCAACAATTATGTTATTCTAGAGCAGTATAGGGCATAGAATATAAAACCCAATGAATAAAGAGACAGAGAGGAAATAAGATGAAAAAAATAATTATGGCACTGGTTGTTCTAGTGCTTCTAACAGGATTGATTATGGGGACAAAGGTGTTAAACATACCAGGAGAAAAGGGAACCGAGACAACCAGCGATGGAAGCGCAAACGACCCTGCTCCCCCAAAAGTAAGCATTTCTGACTTGAATGTTTTAGATTATGTAACATTGGGAGATTATATGAATGTGGAAGTAACCGTGGACTACGCTGATATAACGGATAAAGAAGTAAAGGATTATGCCAATAAAGTTGCAGCTCAGTATCCGGATTACAAGAAAACCAGTAAGACAGATGTTCAGGATGGGGATACGGTAAATATTGATTATAAAGGATTAATTGATGGAGAAGCCTTCGAAGGCGGAACGGACAAGGCATTTAATTTAAAGATTGGTTCCGGCAGTTTTATTGATGGATTTGAAAGTGGTCTGATTGGGAAAAAGGTGGGAAGTGATATAAGCCTTAATCTTACATTTCCGGAGGACTACCAGTCAAAGGAACTTGCAGGAAAAGAGGTTGTATTTGAAGTAAAGATTAATAGCATTATGGAACCTGTTATTTATAAGGTTGACGAATTTACGGACAAGTATGTGAACAAGAATTTTGGATTTGATACAGTAAAGGAATTCCTGGAAGATGTACGTTCTTCCTTGGAGAAAGACAATCAGAATACAAAGGATTCCAATACCAGACAAGCAATTGTGGATGCGGTACTGGAAGTATGCAAGGTAAAGATGCCGGAAGGATTGCTGGATTCCAAAATTGCTGATTATAAAGAGAAATATATTAAAATGGTAGAGGGTTACGGTTACAAATTCGAAGACTTTTTACAGAGCAATTATCAAATGACAGAGAAAGAGTTTATGGAACAGATTGCAACATCAATGAATGAAAGCGTAAAACAGGAACTGGTATTTTCAGCAATTGCAGAAAAGGAACAAATAGAAGTTGATAAAGAAGCATATGCGGAGTATGAAAAATCTTTTATCAGCTATTATGGATATGCAGATGCAAAGGCATTATATAAAGATTATCCGAGAGAAGATCTGGAGCGAAATTACAAATGTGATCAGGTAATCCAGATGCTGTTGGATAAAATAAAGATTACGTATGCATAAAAGGAGGAGACAATTATGGAATTAATAACAATTCGAGAGTTATACAGGAACAGGGAATCCTATATTAATCAGGAGATTGAAATTGGCGGATGGGTGAAAAGCATTCGTAATTCCAAGACCTTTGGATTTATTGTAGTCAATGACGGTAGTTTTTTTGACACATTACAGATTGTCTATTCCAATCAACTGGTTAATTTTGAAGAAATCGAAAAAATTAATGTAGGAGCTGCAATTGTTGTGAAAGGAAGCCTTATTGCTACACCGGAGGCACAGCAGCCATTTGAAATACAAGCAACCAATATTTCAATAGAGGGAAGCAGCACACCGGATTATCCACTTCAGAAGAAGAGACATTCGTTTGAATATTTAAGAACGGTCTCTCATCTTCGCCCAAGAACAAATGCTTTTCAGGCAGTGTTTCGTGTGCGCTCCATAATAGCGTTTGCAATTCATGAGTTTTTCCAGGAGCACAACTTTGTATATGTGAACACACCATTGATTACAGGAAGTGACTGTGAAGGAGCAGGAGAGATGTTCCAGGTTACTACGATGGACCTTAAGAACATTCCCAGAACAAAAGATGAAAAAGTTGATTTCTCAGAAGATTTTTTTGGAAAAGCAACGAATCTTACGGTAAGCGGACAGTTGAACGGAGAGGCGTTTGCAATGGCGTTTCGAGATATTTATACCTTTGGACCTACGTTTCGAGCAGAGAATTCCAATACAACCAGACATGCAGCAGAGTTCTGGATGGTGGAACCGGAGATGGCATTTGCGGATCTAACCGATGACATGGATGTTGCAGAAAGTATGCTGAAATATGTAATACGATATGTAATGGATCATGCACCGGAGGAAATGGCATTCTTTAACAGTTTTGTAGATCAGGGATTACTGGAACGGCTCAATCATGTATTGAATTCTGAATTTGGAAGGGTAACCTATACCGAAGCAGTTGAGATACTGGAAAAACATAATAAAAAATTTGATTATAAAGTGTCCTGGGGATGTGACCTACAAACAGAGCATGAGCGCTACCTTACGGAAGAAATCTATAAACGTCCAATCTTTGTTACGGATTATCCAAAAGAAATCAAGGCTTTTTACATGAAGCTGAATGAAGATGGAAAAACGGTTGCAGCAATGGACTGTCTGGTTCCGGGAATTGGAGAGATTATCGGAGGAAGTCAGAGAGAAGATGACTATGATAAGCTTTTAGGAAGAATGGAAGAAGGAAACCTGGATCCTAAAGATTATGAATTTTATTTGGACCTTAGAAAATATGGTTCAACCAGGCATGCGGGCTTTGGACTTGGATTTGAACGTTGCGTGATGTATCTCACAGGTATGTCCAATATTAGAGATGTCATTCCATTTCCAAGAACGGTTAATAATTGCGAACTGTAATTCATTAAAAGCATAGAAAAAGGGGTGTGCAAATAGGAGCATGCCTCTTTGTCTATAAAGAAAGAATTTAAGAGGGAAGAATGAAAAAAATATACCGTGCAGCTGCACTTTTACTCTTGGTGGCTTTCCTTACCGGACTTGTAATCTGGCAGGGAAAAGATCGAAAAAACCAACGCTGCAGCATACAATTTTTAGATGTATTTGATACCGTAACGGAGTTTACGGCCTATGGAGAAAGTGAAAAGCAATTTAAAAAACAGGCAGAACTACTACATGAAAAACTTCAATGGTATCATAAGCTATATGATATATATCATGAGTATGAGGGAATGAATAATCTGAAAACCATTAATGACCAAGCCGGAAGGGCTCCGGTAAAGGTGGACGAGGAAGTGATTCAGTTATTGAAGTTTAGTAAAAAAATGTATAAAGTTACCAATCAAAAAACAAATATTGCTCTGGGTGGTGTGTTGAAAGAATGGCACATCAGCAGAGAAGAGGCACTTAAACATCCGGAACTGGCAGCAGTACCCCAAAAAGAACGGTTATTGGAAGCGTCGGTACATGCAGATCTTGAATCTGTGGTTATTGATGAAGAGGAAAGCACTGTTTTTTTGAAAGAGAAAGGGCTTTTGCTGGATGTGGGAAGCATTGGAAAAGGGTATGCAGTTCAGCGTCTGGCAGAATATGCAGAAACCATTGGTATGCAGCATCTTTTAATAAATGTTGGGGGCAATATTTATGCTGTAGGCGATAAAGCAGACAATCAAAAATGGAAAGTAGGCATACAAAACCCGGACAGTAAGTCAGAAGTACCCTATCTAAAGACGGTGCAGATTGAAGATCAATGTGTAGTAACAAGCGGGGATTATCAGCGTTTTTTTATAGTGAATGGAAAGCGGTATTGTCATATAATTGATCCCGAAACCTTGTTTCCACCGGAGTACTGTGCTTCGGTATCAATTATTGCGAAGGATTCAGGGGAAGCAGATGCATTATCTACTGCGTTGTTTACAATGCGTTATAAAGAAGGAAGTGCTTATGTAAGGCAGGAACAGGGTGTGGAAGCAATGTGGATCTTCAAGGATGGGACCATAAAATACTCAGATGGGTTTGAAAAATATCTGGTACCGTAACTAAAAATATATAGAACACGAAAAGAAGGAGACTCTGTGAAGAAAAATGATATTCTTTTAATTCTGATTCTTTTGCTTCTATCGGCAGCGGCCTATGTGGGAATTAGGTTCTATGGGGGATATAGCACAGACAATGCACAGGCATTGGTGACCGTAGATGGAACCGAATATGGCAGATATCCACTGTCCCGTGATTGTACCATAAAAATCAAAGCAGGAAACAAAAGATATAATGTTCTTGTAATTCAAAATGGATATGCAGACATGAGAGAGGCCACCTGCCCCGATGGGGTCTGTGTTGCACATAGAAAAATCAACAAAAAGGGAGAGACGCTGGTTTGCCTCCCGAATAAGGTAGTGGTTGAAATTATTAATACGGACAGGGCAGAGGTTGACAGCTCCACACACTAGAAAGGAGAGTTTAATGAGGAAGAAAGTTGCTTATCTTGGCATGTTGGTTGCCTTAGCGTTTATATTTTCTTATGTGGAATCCTTAATTCCCGTGAACCTTATTCTTCCGGGAGCAAAACTGGGACTTGCCAATTTAGTGGTAATGATAGCACTTTATACCATGGAGTTAAAGGAAACAGCTGCCATCGCAATTGTTCGAATTATCCTGACCGGATTTACCTTTGGTAATTTGGCCAGTATGTTATACAGCCTTTCCGGTGGAGCACTTAGTCTTGGAATTATGGTTTTGGCAAAAAAAACAGGTAAGCTGTCAGCCACAGGAGTCAGTGTACTTGGTGGGGTATTTCATAATATAGGGCAGATCTTAATGGCAATGATTATGGTACGAACAGGGAGCCTGGTTTTTTATTTGCCGGTTCTCTTAATTTCAGGAATCATTAGTGGTGTTGTAATTGGAATTTTGGCTGCGGCTATAATAAAAAGAGTGAAGCAGGTGATGAAAGAATGAGTGAAAACTGGTATGTAGCAATGAAATCAGGAGATTTTAGCAGGATTAGTAAAAAATTTCATATAGATCCTGTGGTAGCGCGCGTTCTAAGAAATCGAGAAATTATATCGGATGAAGCAATTGAGATGTTTTTAAATGGAGGAATAGAATCCTTGTATGACCCACATCTTATGAAAGATGTGGACCGTACGTGTGAGATTTTGGAAGAAAAGATTCGTAACGGAGAGAAAATCCGAATTCTCGGTGATTATGATATTGATGGAGTAACGTCTACCTACATATTGTACAGAGGAATCCGTACAGTGGGAGGAAGGGTAGATACTGTAATTCCAAATCGTATGACAGATGGCTATGGATTAAATGCAAAATTAATACAGGACGCCTTGGAAGATGGAATTGATACCTTAATTACCTGCGATAATGGAATTTCAGCAGCAGCGGAGATTGCACAGGGAAGAGCGGGAGGAATGACGATACTTGTAACCGATCATCATGATCTTCCTTTTGAGTGGAAGGAAGATGGAAGCAGAAGGTACAGTAGTTGTGGAGCCGATGCAGTGGTGAATCCAAAACAGGAAGATTGTAACTATCCATTTCAAGGCCTATGCGGTGCAGGAGTAGCATTTAAAGTTGTTCAGGTACTGTATGAACGATTTCATGTGGAACCAGAGGAACTTATGGCTTTATTGCCCTATGCAGCCATGGGAACGGTTGGGGATGTAGTAGATCTGGTGGATGAAAACAGGGTGTTGGTTAAATGTGGACTGAAGCGATTGAATGAGCAGCCGGATTTGGCACTACAGGCACTGATAGACGCTTGTAATCTTACACCTGGTACAATTACAGCCTATCATATTGGCTTCGTTCTGGGACCTTGTATCAATGCCAGCGGACGTTTGGATACGGCAAAGCGTGCATTGGAGTTATTACAGTCGAAAGACCGGGAGCAGGCAGCAGCACTTGCAGCAGAATTGGTGGAATTGAATACCACACGAAAAAAAATGACAGAGGAATATTGCCAGCAGGCATTACAAATCAT
>JAVVVI010000042.1:7252-13946 GCA_036652735.1 Lachnospiraceae bacterium | reverse complement strand
CATCCAGGGGATTCTCTGCCCAATTAAATCCTACAGTAAATTTACGCTATCAAAGTGAAAAAATAGCATGACCTAACCGGTAAAGTATGATAGAATAGGTGTAGACTGTAGTTTAATACTAGAAAATAGTAAGATTGAAAGGGGAAAACCTATGCGGTATGTTCCAATGTCTCTACTAAAAGACGGAATGCCATTAGGACAGGATGTATACGATGGAACAGGAAGAATGTTACTGGCAAAACATTTACTGTTAAATAATAATTATATAACAACATTAGAGCAGCTGGGATTTCCGGGGGCTTATATTGATGACGAATTTTCCGCAGGACTGGAAATTGTGGAGATTGTACGCCCGGAAATAAAGAGAGAAGCACTTCAGGTTGTTAGTGCGCTCTTTCAGGATGCATCCGGTGAAGTCACATCTCAAAGCAGTATTAATGATCTGGTAATGAAAGTAGTCGATAGCATATTGGATAATGGAGATATTATGTGCAACATGATGGATCTGAAAAAATATGATGACTATACCTATTTTCATTCGGTGAATGTTGCTGTGTTGTCTGCAATGATCGGAGCCGGACTGGGACTGGGCGAGGATGAGCTTCAGCATCTCACCACGGCTGCCATGTTACACGATATCGGGAAGAAATTTATTGACAGCGAGATTCTATCCGCAGAGCGGTCGTTGACAGTATCGGAAATGGATGCAGTACGGGAACATCCAAGACTGGGCTGCGAATTTTTGCGAAAGAATTATGCCTTTTCAGCTTATGTGTACAGCGGTATACTGGAACATCACGAATGGTATAGTGGGGAAGGATACCCACTGGGTAAAAAGAAGGATGAGATTCCACTTCATGCTAGAATTATAAAATTAGTAGATGTCTATGATGCATTAATTAGTAAACGACCATATCATGAAGCGGAATCGCCATCAGATGCGGTGGAATATCTGATGGCAATGAATGGGCGAGAATTTGATCCGATGGTGCTGGACATGTTCCTAAAGAGAATTTCCGTGTATCCAATTGGATGTCAGGTGGAAATCTCAGATGGAAGACAGGCAATTGTTACAGATAATTATTGTGATTTTATATTAAGACCTAAGATTAAGCTGCTTGAAAGCGGAGATATCATTGATTTGAAAGATGATCCTGCAGCGAGAAAGATTACAGTAAAAAGAATGGTAATGCAGTAGACATAAATCCGCCAAAATTGGCGGATTTTGTTGGTTGAGTGGAAATCCGGAGGCAATATGAAGATTTTATTAGCAGCAGTGAATGCAAAATATATTCATTCCAATCTGGCGGTATACTGTTTAAAGGCATACACCCGGGCATATGGGGATCAGATTGAAATTGGAGAATATACAATTAATCATACAAAGGACTATATTCTGGCAGATATTTACAAGCGAAAGCCGGACGTTGTCTGCTTTTCCTGCTATATCTGGAATTCTTTATATGTGCGGGATTTGATTTGTGAGCTGGGAAAAGTATTGCCCAAGGTACCAATATGGGCCGGAGGACCGGAAGTCAGCTATGATGCAGAGACATTTTTGCAGGAAAACCCCAATGTAACCGGAGTCATGAGGGGCGAAGGGGAAGAAATATTCAGGAACCTTTGTAAGTTTTATTTGGAAGAAGGAAATCTGGGAGAAATTAAGGGAATTACCTATCGAGATCAGGAGGGGGTGCATTGCAACGAGAATCAGCCTCCAATTCAGATGGATCAGATTCCATTTTATTATAAGGACGTGAAGGAGTTTGAACATCGGATTATTTATTATGAATCCAGTCGAGGCTGCCCGTTTCAATGCAGCTATTGTTTGTCCTCCGTGGATAAAACCCTGCGTTTTCGTTCCATGAATCTGGTAAAGGAGGAATTGCTGTTCTTTCTGCAGGCAAAGGTGCCCCAGGTAAAATTTGTAGATCGGACCTTTAACTGTAATCACCAACATGCCATGGATATCTGGAACTTTATTAAGGAACAGGATAATGGCTCTACCAATTTTCATTTTGAAATCGCAGGGGATCTGCTTACCTGCGAGGAAGTGGAGTTTCTTGCCACCTTAAGGCCGGGACTGGTGCAGCTGGAAATAGGCGTTCAGACCACCAATGAAAAAGTAATTCAGATAATTCGGCGAGTCATGGATTTTCAGAAGGTTGCTTCAAGGGTAGAAAAAATCAGGGATGGTCATAATATTCATCAGCATCTGGACCTGATTGCCGGTCTTCCATTGGAAGATCTTAAGTCTTTTCAGACCTCTTTTGATGCGGTATATGAACTGAGACCACAGCAGCTTCAACTGGGATTTTTGAAGGTTCTAAAGGGTTCTTTTATGGAGGAGCATGCAGCCGAGTATGGAATCTTATATCATAGCCAGCCTCCTTATGAGGTTCTGTCAACAAGGGAACTTTCCTATGGAGATATGATTTGCTTAAAACAAATAGAGGAAGTTCTGGAAGTATATTATAACAGTGGACAATACCAGACAACAATCGGACTACTGAACTTGCAATTTCAAAGTGCGTACCAAATGTATGCCTCTCTGGCAGACTTTTATCAGGAGCGGAATTATTTTAACATAAGCCATTCAAGAATGAAGCGATATGAGATTCTGCTGGAATTTATTGAAACAGTGGACCACCCTCATTCAGCCTGCTACAAGGAGGCACTGACCTATGATTTATATTTAAGGGAGAACCTGAAAAGCAGACCGGACTTTGCACCGGACTATGCAGTCGACAAGGAGATGCGCGGTTATCTAAAAGGCCGTAGAGCACATATTGAAAAATTCTCCTTTGATTTTATAACATTGGAAGCGTACAGGGCACAAGCCTATCCGGAACAGAAAGAAACTTATATCTTGTTTGACTATGACAGGAGAAATCCGCAAAGTGCACAGGCAGCAGTAGAAAGGTATCAAAGATAATGAAGAAGGAACAAAAGAGAGTGGCTGAAATCGTGGAACGAATGGATCGGGAATATGGAAGGGATTTAACCTGTTATCTGGTTCATGATACACCCTGGCAGCTGTTAATTGCGGTGATTATGTCTGCACAATGTACGGACGCAAGAGTGAATGAAGTGACAAAAACACTGTTTAAAACATATGATTCACTGGAAAAATTTGCGGCAGCGGATTTACATGAATTGGAGAACGCAATTCATTCTACCGGATTTTATCACAATAAGGCGAAAAATATCATTGCCTGTGCAGAACGTCTGGTGGTGGAATTCCATGGCGAGGTTCCAAGCAGCCTGGAGGACCTGTTAAGCCTGGCAGGTGTGGGAAGAAAGACGGCAAATGTAATTCGGGGGAATATATACGGGGAACCAAGCATTGTTGTGGATACCCATGTAAAAAGAATCTCCAGGCGTCTGGGACTCACCACAGCAGAGGATCCGGAACAGATCGAATATGATTTAATGGAACGGCTTCCCAAACAGGATTGGATCTTATATAACATACACGTAATTGCCTTGGGGAGAAGTATTTGCAAGGCAAGAAAACCGGATTGCGCCAATTGCTATTTACAGGACCTGTGCTGCGCTGAGGATAAGTCATGTTAGAAAATTATATAGTGGTGGACATGGAGATGACCGGCCTTAATCCCAAGACAGACCGTATTTTGGAAATCGGTGCAGTGAAGATAAAAAATCATGAAATTGTTGAGACGTTCAGCCAGCTGGTAAATCCCCATCGGGAGCTGGAGCAGCTGATTACAGAATTAACCGGAATTACAACGGATATGAGCAAAGAAGGAATTGAAGATACAGAGGCTGTGGAGGAATTTTTGGAATTTGGCGAGGATTTTCCATTAGTCGGTCACAATATTATATCGGATTACAGCTTTTTACAGCAATGCCTGGTAAATCAAGGAAAATCAGTGCAGAAATATGGAGTGGATACCTTGAAATTAGCCCGGAGATTTTTACCGGGTGGCTATAAAAAAAATCTGGAATCCCTCTGCAATTATGCAGGGATTGCCCAGACTCAGGAACACAGGGCGTTTGCGGATGCAGTATCCACCTATCGGCTACTGGAGTGGCTCCTGTTGGAATATCAACAGGAGGAAGAAGAAGCCTTTTTACCCTATCCCTTGGTGTATAAGGTGAAGAAGCAGGGACCAATTACTCAAAGACAAAAAAAGAACTTGATACAATTATTAAATTATCATAGAATAGATATTGGTATGCAGATCGAAAGCCTTACCAGGAATGAAGCATCCAGAATTACCGATACCATTATCTTTGAGTATGGGCGGATTCCTGCAGGCGGGCGATAATCGTATCCCGAGAGAGGGAGTTTAACTGATGAGCGGTATCCAGAAGCCTTTGGATTCGGAAAGCCTGTCCGGTTTCCTGATATAATTGGGACAGTAATACGTAATTCGAGGTAATATCACTGTGACAATCAATGGCAAATTCCAGTACAGTAATGGCAGCCGTTGTAAAACCAAGTACATGCAGCTGTTGTCCCCAGTCTGTGAGAACACAGATTAAGGAAGTGTAATTCTGATCGCAGTCGGCAAGAATGGACAGGTTGCCTGCACCGTAATCCAGTTTTAACTGGGTGTTGCTGATACCTGTGAGATTTAATATTTTTTTCTGTGCAAGGTCTTTGACCTTGGCTTCACATTCACAAAGCACAGGATCATCCGAGAGTGAAAATGGAAAAGCATCCAGTGGCAGCTCAATATATTCAAGCTGGCTGATATCCTTTTTCAAGGTTGCGTTTGCTGCATTTTCTCTTTCCCAAAATGCATTGCGTGTTTTTTCTTCCTTGTTGGAAACGGCACGGCGCTTAAATGTGAACCAAACAAGGAAGATTACAAATAAAGCTAAAAATGGAAATGGCATATGATTGTCCTTTCTAGAATATGGAGGTGAGTGATATGTATCGAAATACAAAGTTCAAACGGATCATGGCAGCCATCATTGTAATCCTATTAGTTGGAGCAATGGTGTTCACAATGATCGCAGCAGCTTTTTTATAAAATATGCTACAACATAAATATACTAAAAAAGTAAAAGAAATGTCAAACATTATTAAAGAAATATATCTTGAAAAAGACAATAGATATGTTACAATATCCTTTGAGACTTTGGAAAGAATCCCACAATTGGTGGGGTTAGGGTAATTGTTAGGAAGGAAAAAGATATGAAAAAATTAAAAAAAATAGTTCCAATTCTCTTGCTTGTCTTGGTGATGGGGTCCGGCGTACTGGTATATATGACGGTAACCGCAGCTCCAAAATCAGACACAATACAGGAAGGTATCTATATTGGAGATATTTCGGTAGGAGGATTAACACAGGAAGAGGCAGCAAAACAGATTGAAAAATATGTGGCTGATAGTATAAATACAGAATTTATCCTCCAGGCAGGGGAGAAGGAAATTACGGCAAATGGAAGCGAGCTGGGTGTGTTCTGGTTAAATGAGGATATATGCCAGGAAGCGTATGACATAGGGAGAAATGGGAATTTAATTACCAGATTTAAGGACATTAAGGATTTGGAGCATGAGGATAAGGTAATTGATGTTACATTTGCATTAAAAGTAAATCAGACCAGGAAATTTTTAAAGAATCATTTGCAGGAATTAAATCTGAAAGCTGTGAACAATGGGTTAAGCAGAGAAAATGGAGAATTTATCTTCCTTCCGGGTAAAAAAGGATGTAAAGTAAAAGTAGAAGAAAGTATTGCTTTTTTACAGGATTATATTACCAATGAATGGGACAAAACCAGCAATGAGATTTCTTTAATTTGTAAGACCACAAATCCCAAAGGAACCAAGAAAGAATTAGCAGAGATTACAGATGTGCTGGGTTCCTACACCACAGATTATTCCAGTTCTTCTTCAGGAAGAGCAAAGAATGTGGAAAATGGAGCGACACGAATTAATGGAACGGTTCTCTATCCGGGTGAAACATTCTCAGTATATAAAGCAGTCAGTCCTTTTACAGCGGAGAATGGATATGAACTTGCAGGTTCTTATGAAAATGGAACCACGGTACAAAGTTATGGCGGAGGCATCTGCCAGGTATCCACAACCTTATATAATGCGGTGCTGTTATCGGAACTTACAGTAGAAGAACGTCACAATCATTCTATGATTGTATCCTATGTTCCGGCCTCTATGGATGCGGCAATAGCCGGCACCTATAAAGACTTAAAGTTCTCAAACAATTTAGATACCCCTATTTATATTGAAGGCTATGCAGGGGGTGGAAGAATTAGTTTTAACATCTATGGCAGTGAGAAGAGAGATACAGCCGGCAGAACAGTAACATACGAAAGCGAAACAACCGAGACTACGGATCCAACCGTTCAGTTTGTGGCAGTGGATCAGAAAATCGGATATTACAGCCAGGTACAAAGTGCGCATACGGGCTATATTGCAAAATTATGGAAGATTGTTACAGTAGATGGTGTGCAGGAAAGCAAAGAAGTGATTAACAATAGCACGTATAAATCCTCACCTGAGATTTTTGAAGTAGGAACTGCTTCAAAGAGCAAGGAGGCAACAGCAGCAATTAAGGCGGCAATTGCAACAGGAGATAAGGAAAAGGTGGCAAAGGCTATGGCAGAGTACAATGATGCGGCACTTGCCAAAGAGGAACAGATAAAAGAGGAAGAAAACAAGAAAGATCCGGAAAAAGAGGATCCTGGCAAAGAGGATCCGGGC
>JAVVVI010000042.1:0-7152 GCA_036652735.1 Lachnospiraceae bacterium | reverse complement strand
GGCAAAGAGGATCCGGGCGAAGAGGATGGCAATAAAAAGAACAATCAAATAATAGATGAATAAACAGAAGCGGGAAAGTGGTTGAAAAAAATGATAGTAGGAAAAGTACCGGAGTCTGTATTAAAACGCTCCGTTCTGAAACAGATTAATACAAAACGAAAAGAGATTGTCTTAGGGGCAGGTGTGGGTGAGGATTGTGCCGCAATTGCTCTTTCGGAAGATGAGATCTTTGTACTCTCAACAGATCCCATAACCGGAACAGCAAAGGATATTGGACATTTGGCGATTCATATTACCATGAATGATTTAGCCAGTGCAGGAGCAGAACCAATTGGCGTGATGCTAACAATATTGCTGCCGGATGGGACAGAGGAAGAGACATTACGAGAGATGATGCAGCAAATGGATCAGGCCTGTGCCCAGGCAAATGTGCAGATTGTGGGAGGGCACACGGAGGTTACAAAAGCAGTCGTGCAGCCCATTGTAACAGTTACCGGAATTGGAAAAGCAAAGAGAAATCAACTGATTTCAACAGGAGGAGCCAAGCCGGGACAAGATATTCTTGTGACAAAATGGATTGGAATTGAGGGAACCTCCATACTTGCAAAAGAAAAGGAAGAACAGCTGCAAAAAAGACTCCCCCAGCAGCTCATTGATACAGCCAAGCAGTTTGATTCCTACCTTTCGGTTCTTCCGGAATCAAGGATAGCGGTGGAATTTGGTGTCAGTGCAATGCATGATGTGACAGAGGGTGGCATCTATGGTGCCTTATGGGAAGTTGCGGAAGCCAGCAAAATAGGACTGGAAATTGATTTGAAAAAAGTACCTGTCAAACAGGAGACAATAGAGATTTGTGAATTTTTTGGAATTAACCCCTATGAACTCATTTCCAGTGGCTGTATGTTAATGGCAGCAGAGGATGGAACTGGACTTGTTCGCGAACTTATGAAAGCAGGAATTTCTGCAGCGATTATAGGAAAAGCAACGGAGGGAAAGAACCGATTGTTGCTCAATGGGGAAGAAAGGCGTTATTTAGAGCCACCAAAGACCGATGAACTCTATAAAGTGATTTGACAGATGTATTTTTAATATTATGATTCAGGAGAAGGAGAATAGGAAAATGAGAAACCCATTATCAAAACAAATTGTAGAAATTAAACCATCAGGTATTCGTAAGTTCTTTGATTACGCAGCAGACATGCCGGAGGCAATTTCTCTAGGGGTAGGAGAACCGGATTTTAAGACACCAATGCACATTCGTGAGGCAGGAATCAAGTCATTGCAGGAAGGTAAGACAAAATACACCTCCAATGCAGGTTTAAAAGAATGTAAGTCAGCAATTTGCAAGTTTTTAAGTGAGAAATATAACGTGTCCTATGACAGTAATTCTGAAATCTTTATGACCGTTGGAGGAAGTGAAGGAATCGACGCTGCATTTAGAGCGATGCTTGATCCGGGTGATGAAGTTCTTATTCCACAGCCAAGTTATGTATCTTATGAGCCATGTGTTATTTTAGCAGGTGGAAAACCGGTTATTATTGACTTAAAAGAAGAGAATGAATTCCGTCTTACCAAAGAGGAATTAGAGGCAGCAATTACAGATAAGACAAAGATTCTTGTACTTCCGTTCCCAAATAACCCTACCGGAGCAATTATGGAGCGCAAAGACCTGGATGCAATCCTTCCGGTAATCATTGAACATGATTTGTTTGTTTTAAGTGATGAGATTTATTCCGAACTTACATATGGAACAAAACACGTATCCGTAGCTTCTTTACCGGGCATGAAAGAGAGAACGATTTTAATTAATGGATTCTCAAAATCACATGCAATGACCGGATGGAGATTAGGTTATGCTTGCGGACCAAAGGAAATTATTCAGCAGATGCTGAAAGTACATCAGTTTGCAATTATGTGTGCACCTACCACAGCACAGTATGCGGCAGTAGATGCAATTAGTAATTCAGATGCAGATGTTGATTTCATGAGAAGCAAATATGATGAGAGACGTCATTACCTCTTAAAGAGATTCCGTGAAATGGGATTACAGTGCTTTGAGCCATTTGGTGCATTCTATATGTTCCCTTCTATTCAGGGCCTAGGTGTAACTTCTGATGAATTTGCAATGAGACTCTTAAGAGAAGAAGAAGTAGCAGTTGTTCCTGGAACCGCATTTGGTGACTGTGGAGAAGGATTCCTTCGTATCTCCTATGCGTATTCTGTAGAGGAATTAGAGACAGCTTGTGAGCGAATCCAACGATTTGTTGAAAAATTAAGAGAAGAACAAAAAGCAAAATAAAGTAAGAAATAGGAGCGTATTGTGGCAAAGTTAAATATTGTGCTGTATGAACCGGAGATCCCATATAATACCGGCAACATTGGGCGGACTTGTGTTGCAACAGGAACCAGACTTCATCTGATTGAACCTTTGGGATTTCGTTTAAATGAAAAAGAAATAAAAAGAGCCGGAATGGATTATTGGGCAGAGCTGGATGTGACCTGCTATTTGAACTTCCAGGATTTTCTGGAGAAAAATCCCGGAGCCAAACTCTATATGGCCACCACAAAGGGAAAGCGGGTGTACTCGGAGATTGCGTATGAATCCGACTGCTATCTTATGTTTGGAAAAGAAAGCGCCGGTATTCCGGAGGAGATTCTGGTACAGCATAAGGAGACTTGCGTTCGAATCCCAATGATAGGGGAGACACGTTCCTTAAACCTGTCCAATTCGGTTGCAATTGTTCTCTATGAGGCATTGCGTCAAAACAATTTTGACCATATGAAATTGGAAGGCAGTCTTACAAAATACAAGGATTATTTATAAGTTTTAACAGAATCTCGGTGGAGGGTTTCCTCCACTGAGATTTTAGAAAGCAGGTGACGGGATGGGGATTATAAAATCCAAACAGCTCATGTATGAATACATTCACAGAGATGAAGAGGGGAATGTTGAAAGCATCGATACGGCATTGAAAAATGTGAATATTGATATTAAAGCAGGTGATTTTATCGCTGTCTTAGGTCATAACGGATCCGGAAAATCCACCCTGGCAAAACATATGAACGTGATTTTGGAACCCGGGGAAGGAACCATGTGGGTGGATGGAATGGACACCAAAGAAGAAAAGAATCTGTTCCCCATTCGGCAGCGTGCAGGAATGGTTTTTCAGAACCCGGATAACCAGATTGTTGCCGGAGTAGTGGAAGAAGATGTGGGATTTGGACCGGAAAATATGGGTATTCCCACCGAGGAAATCTGGGAGCGGGTAGAGGAAAGTCTAAAATCTGTGAATATGTTAAAATACAGCCAGCACTCACCAAACAAATTATCCGGAGGACAAAAACAGAGAGTGGCAATTGCGGGTGTAATCGCCATGCAGCCAAAATGCATTGTTCTGGATGAACCAACGGCAATGTTGGACCCTGTAGGCAGAAGGGATGTACTTACAACGATACATAGATTAAATAAGGAAAAAGGTGTAACTATTATTTTAATTACCCACAATATGGAAGAAGTTGTGGATGCCAATCAGGTATTTGTTATGCACGAAGGTGAGATTGTTATGCAGGGAACACCAAGGGAGATTTTCACCAAAGTAGAAGAACTTCAGTCCTACCGGCTGGATGTTCCGCAGGTTACACTTTTAGCATATCAGCTGCAAAAAGCCGGGATAAAGCTGTCAAACGGTATTTTAACAAGGGAAGAACTGGTGAAAGAATTATGTCAATTATTTTAAATGAAGTAAATTACACCTATGCACCGGGAACCGCATTTGAATCAAAGGCATTAAAAAACATTAATTTGACCATTCAGGATGGTGAGTTTATTGGCATTATCGGCCATACAGGAAGCGGAAAATCCACCTTGATTCAGCACCTCAACGGATTAATGAAAGCAACCTCAGGGGGAGTTTATTTTAACGGAAGAGATATTGATGATGGGGATTATAATAAAAAGGAATTAAGAAGTAAGGTTGGATTGGTATTTCAGTATCCGGAACACCAATTATTTGAAACAACGATTTTTAAAGATGTATGTTTTGGACCAAAAAACCAGGGACTGGATGATAAAGAAGCCGGTTTACGGGCATTTGAAGCATTGAAAAATGTGGGGATTTCCGAAGAACTGTTTTATCAGTCTCCATTTGAGTTGTCCGGTGGACAGAAACGCAGAGTGGCAATTGCGGGAGTCCTTGCGATGCAGCCCCAGGTCCTTATTCTGGATGAACCAACGGCAGGACTGGATCCAAAAGGGCGTGATGAGATTCTTGAACAAGTGAAAAAACTGCATGAAAATAAGAAGATTACGGTTATCTTAGTGAGTCATAGCATGGAAGACATTGCCAAGTATGTGGAGCGCATTATCGTAATGAATGAGGGGACGGTTCGGTACGATGGAACGGTTCAGGAAGTGTTTCACTATTATAAAGAACTGGAAGAAATAGGTCTTTGTGCGCCGCAAATCACGTTGGTTATGCATGCGCTTCAGGAACGGGGCTTACCCGTAAATGCAGATGTAACGACAGTGGAACAGGCAAGAGATGAAATTATCCGAGCATTAAAGACTTGCAAATAGAGGAGTAACCATGTTAAGAGATATAACCATTGGCCAATATTATCCGGGAAATTCCCTGATACACAGATTAGATCCAAGAGTGAAGCTTGTAGGCACTCTTTTATTTATTGTATCTGTTTTTTTATTTCAACATCCTCTTGGAATTTTATTGGCAAGCATATTTTTAATATCCTATATTGCACTATCCAAAATTCCAATCAAGTATATTTTGAGTGGATTAAAGACGATTTTAATTCTTCTCTTATTCACTTCTGTATTTAATCTTCTGTTTACACCGGGAGATCCAATTTTCCACTGGGGTATAATACGGATATCGGTTCAAGGAGTGAAAAGTACCCTGTTTATGATGGTACGCCTTATTTACTTAATATTAGGAACGTCAGTGATGACGCTGACCACCACACCCAATCGTTTAACAGATGGTATGGAACGTCTTTTATGGCCCCTGCATTTTATTAAGGTTCCGATTCATGAGATTGCTATGATGATGTCCATTGCCCTGCGTTTTATTCCAATTCTTGTGGAAGAGACGGATAAAATTATGAAAGCCCAGATTGCAAGAGGGGCAGATTTTGAAAGTGGCAATTTTTTGAAAAGAGCCAAAAATATGATTCCGCTTCTGGTTCCATTATTTGTCTCCGCATGGCGACGGGCAACCGACTTAGCCATGGCAATGGAATCACGCTGCTACCGTGGAGGAGAGGGACGAACAAAGATGAAACCATTAAAATATGCCGGAAGAGATTATCTGGTATATGGGGTGGTCTGGCTGTATTTTGCAATTATGATTTTCATTAAAGTGGTGCTATAGTATGGATAATAATAAAAAAAGAGTGAAATTAATTGTAGCATATGAGGGCAGCCATTATTGTGGCTGGCAGATTCAGCCAAATGGAATTACAATTCAAGAGGTACTGGAACGCGAGTTAAGTGCCCTGTTAAAGGAAGAGATTCATGTTATGGGAGCCAGCCGCACAGATGCGGGAGTTCATGCACTGGGAAATGTAGCGGTATTTGATACCGTTGCAAAAATGCCCGCGGAAAAGATCTCTTATGCCCTAAATCAGCGTCTGCCGGAGGATATTGTAATTGAGGATTCAGAAGAAGTGGATGAGAGGTTTCATCCAAGATTCTGCACCAGCAAAAAGACTTATGAATATCGAATCCTTAACCGTACCTTTCCCATTCCAACGGAGAGACACAATAGCTATTTTTATTATCGCCCCTTGGATGTGGAAAAAATGCAGGAGGCGGCAGCTTTTTTTCAGGGTGTTCATGACTTTAAGAGCTTTTGCTCTGTAAAAGCCCAGGTAGAAACAACCATCCGGGAAATATACGCCTGTCAAGTTACAAAAGAGAACGACCGGATCACCATTCGAATTACAGGCAGTGGGTTCTTATACAACATGGTAAGAATTATTGCTGGAACATTAATACAGGCAGGTCTTTTGGAGATCGAACCTTCTCACATACCGGAAATCATCGCCGCAAAAGACCGAAAAACAGCGGGTCCCACGGCACCGCCCCAGGGATTGACATTATTAGGAATTGAATTTGATAAAAAGCATTGACACACAAGGCTTCGTGTACTATAATGTATAAGTCTGACGAGAGAAAATACGGACCCAAAGCCCCGGGAATGTATTTTACGATAAAGATTACAGGAAGAATAGCGGTTATGGACATTTCCGGTATTCTCATAACTTTTAAAATTTAAGGAGGTAAACCAATGAAAACTTTTATGGCCAGCCCGGCAACAATTGAAAGAAAATGGTATGTAGTAGACGCTACAGGATATACATTAGGACGTTTAGCATCAGAAGTAGCTAAAGTATTAAGAGGAAAAAATAAACCTATTTTTACACCACACGTAGATACAGGTGATTACGTAATTATAGTAAACGCAGATAAAATCAACGTAACAGGTAAAAAGATGGATCAGAAAATTTACTATCATCATTCCGATTATGTAGGTGGAATGAAAGAGACTACACTCAAAGTAATGTTAGCAAAGAAACCTGAGAGAGTGTTAGAACTCGCTGTTAAGGGTATGCTTCCACAGGGAACATTAGGAAGACAGATGTATACAAAGTTATTTGTATATGCAGGACCTGAACACAAACATGAAGCTCAGAAACCAGAAGTACTAACATTTTAATCGTAGAAGGAGGTAAAATACAGTGGCAGCTACAAAATATTATGGAACCGGAAGAAGAAAAAGCTCAGTTGCAAGAGTTTATTTAGTACCTGGAACAGGTAAGATTACAATAAACAAAAGAGATATTAACGAATATCTTGGATTAGAGACTTTAAAGGTTATTGTTCGTCAGCCTTTAACAGCAACTGAAAATGTGGATAAATTTGATGTTTTAGTTACCGTTCACGGTGGTGGATATACAGGACAGGCAGGAGCAATCAGACATGGTATCGCAAGAGCACTCCTTCAGGTTGATTCAGATGAATTCCGTCCAACTTTGAAGAAGGCAGGATACTTAACACGTGATCCAAGAATGAAAGAACGTAAGAAATACGGTCTCAAAGCAGCACGTAGAGCACCGCAGTTCAGTAAGAGATAA
>JAVVVI010000041.1:9381-14074 GCA_036652735.1 Lachnospiraceae bacterium | reverse complement strand
AAAGAAGAGGATGGGAGAAACTCCTCGATTGCTAACCAAAGGCTCCTAATTACCCAATATGCGGTTCAAAACAAGATGGAAATCAGCTGTTGGTATGAAGATAATGGAATCTCCGGCTATCAATTTGACCGTCCCGGTTTTTCTCAATTACGCATGGATCTTGACCAGCACCTTGATACTGTAATTGTAAAAGATTTTTCACGTCTTGGGCGACATAATGCTAAGGTTCTCCTTCTTGTTGAAGAATTTCAGAAAAGAGGCAAACGGCTCATTGTCATTGATGATAACTTTGATTCCCTAACCGATAATGATGAGATTCTGGGAATCCGCACCTGGTACAACGAGCGCTACATTAAGGATATTAGTAAAAAAATAAAGAGTTCCCTTCTTGCCCGGCAAAAAAACGGTTCCCTGTTACAGGCGGTTCCTTTTGGATATTATCGCAGCCCCGAAGATAATGCACAAATTGAAGTGTATTCAGAAGCTGCTGCTATTATTCAGAATATTTTTACCCTCTATCTAAAGGGATATGGATATCGCTCTCTTGCTGGGATTTTAAATGAAACAAACGTCCCAACCCCCTCCCTGCTTCAAAGTCAGCTTTTTTTGGATCATAACAAAATTTCCCAACGAAAAATTGCACGTTCCTGGTCCGACAGCATGGTACGTGATATCCTGAATAATGATTTTTACATCGGTGTCTATCGACTGCACAAACGTTCCAGATCCCACGTACATGGCGCTGATTCCAGAGTACCGCCCTCTCAGCAGTTTACTTTTCCCAACCATCACACGGCAATTATTGATGAGGCCATCTTCCAATCCGTCCAGGCACAAAAAAAACAGCGCATTCGCAGTTCCTATAAGGGTGCTTCCAAGGAACGCCCACTTTTTGCAGGGCTGGTTTTCTGTAAAGACTGCCTCCGGCCGCTAACACCGGTTACACGCAGAATCAATGGCTGTCCAACCCCCTGTTATGTGTGTTCCAGTTACCAGACTCATGGAGCCTCACTTTGTACCGGTCCTCACCTTATTTCGGAAAAAACCCTGCTCCATCATTTCCACCTCCTTCAATCCTCCCAAAGTCACCGAACAGAAAGCCGGAGCAATCAGATTCAGTCCCTTTTGTTAAAAGAAGCCCAGCTAAAGGAGCAGCTGGAGACTCTGATTCTCTCCAGGCAAACGGATCTTGCATCCCAACCGGAACATTCGGATTTGCTTATTCACACCTATGATCCACTTTTAAGAACACTCCTGATCCAGTTCAGTGAAACCTTAGAAAAAAAATCCGCCCTTCTGGAGCATCCGCCCACACCCACACTGTCCTCTCAGGATGAACTTTCCCGTTCTATTGATAAAATTATGGTAGCAGAAGACGGAACCCCTGTTTTTCACCTGCTTTCCTAAACGAAACGTGCTGTGGCAATCAGGAGGTATGCCTCAGATGGTCTTTGAATATATCCTCAAACAACATGGCTTGACTCCCGGCAAAGATCTGATTGTTGACCAAAGCATTGATTTTGGTTCCACTGCCGCTGCCTTCTTAAGCGGTTCAGGCGATTATACCGTTGAATTTGAACCATTTGCCACCGGAATTGAGGATCAAAAAGGTGGTTATGTGGTGGCATCCCTTGGGAGTGATTCAGGCTATATCCCCTATACCTCTTTTTGTGCCAGAAAAAGTTATCTTGCCGAAAATGAAAAGACGATCCAGTCCTTTACCAATGCATTGCAAAAGGGAATGGATTTTGTAAAAACCCATTCCCCAAAAGAAATTGCTGCAATTATCAAACCTCAGTTTAAAGATACCTCCCCGGAGACTATAACCACGATTGTAAAACGGTATCAGGATCAGCAAACCTGGAATTCCGATTTGATTTATGATGAAGAATCCTATACCCTGCTTTGCAATATTTTAGAAGAAGCCGGTACCATTAAATCCCGTCCTCCTTATGAGACACTAATCCATACCATTTTTGCTCAAAAAGCAGTTGGGAAGCAATAGCATGACTAATCCTCCAGTACCGCATCCTCGCCCTCCGGTAATACAAAGGCTAGTACAATTCCAACCACTGCCGCAAGCGCCAGCCCGGAAATACTTACGGTAGCTGTAATTGGAATGCTGTCACAGCCAATTCCAAGGACAAAAATAAGTGCGGCAATCATTAAGTTTCTGCTATTGCCAAAATTTAATCTGGAGCTAATTAAAATACGTACACCTACTGCGGAAATCATTCCGTAGAGAACAATACCAATTGCTCCACTTACCGGTGTGGGAATACTGGATATCACACCGCCTATTTTACCAAAGACACCAAGGACTATGGCAAATACAGCTGCAATTCGGATAATGCTTGGGTCATAATTTTTTGTAACCGCCAAAACCCCGGTATTTTCTCCATAAGTTGTATTTGCCGGTCCACCACAAAGACCTGCAAACGCAGTAGCAAGTCCATCTCCCAGAAGTGTTCGGTGTATTCCCGGATCCTTCATAAAGTTCTGACCTACCACTGCACCATTTGTGGTAATGTCTCCAACGTGTTCAATCAGAGTCACAAGTGCAATCGGTGCAATTGCCAGAATGGCATCCAATCTGAATTTTGGCATGCAGAATATTTGTGCCAGGATATTCTTATCGGTAAGGGAAATAAAGTTTGCCGTGGCAACCGGTGTAAAGTCTGTAAATCCCAATGGAACACACACAATAAATCCCAGAATGATACCAAACAGGATTGGCATTAAATTAAAGATTCCTTTTGCAAAAACAGAGATGGAAATAATTGTTGCTAACACAATAACCGTAACCAGCATAGCCTTTAAACTGAATTTGCCATCCCAGTACAAGGCGTTGTTGATTCCGGAACTGCTTAAACGCAATCCAATTACAATAATAATGGGTCCGGTTACAATTGGTGGCAACAGTTTATTCACTTTTTCATAACCAACCACTTTAATTAAGATTGAAAACAATACATAAATAAAACCGGCAATAATCAGTGCACCCTTTACACTTGCCAGTTTCTCCATAAAATCAGGATCTCCCATTCTTGAATTACCAATAATTGCCATTATTCCACCCATAAAGGCGAAACTGGAGCCTAAAAACACCGGAACCTTTTTCTTCGTAACAAAGTGGAAAATCAGAGTACCAATCCCCGCACAAATCAGCGTGATTGATGTGTTTAATCCTGTTAATGCCGGCACAAGCACGGTTGCCCCAAACATTGCCAGAACATGCTGTAAACCTAAAATTAGTTTTTGTACTTTCGCTCTTTCCTTCATCAGACGTCCTCCTGGTATAAGTTGTTAGATACAGTTGGTACATTTCTCAATTAAATACTATAACGGAATATTGCTGACAAATCAAGTCTTTCCTTTTTCTGTCGGAACAATATGCGCCAAAAAAGCTCCTTAACGGAGCTTTTTCTTTACAGTTTAGAGAGCACGTTATATGCTTCTTCCAAATATGTGTTTTCTACTTCATAGAACTTTCCTTCATCTGCCTTTGCAGCAAATGCAGGTTCAATTGGTAATTTACCCAGAATCTTCATTCCAAGTTCACCGGCAACTTCTTCAATATGACTATCACCAAATACCTTAATCTCTTTTCCACAATCCGGACATTTAAGATAACTGTAGTTCTCAACAATGCCAAGAACCGGAATATCCATCATTCCCGCCATATTATATGCCTTTTTAACAATCATCTGTACCAATTCCTGTGGTGATGTTACAATTACAATTCCATCAATTGGAAGTGATTGGAATACCGTCAAAGGAACATCTCCTGTTCCGGGTGGCATATCTACAAACAGATAATCAATATCTCCCCAGACAACTTCTGTCCAAAATTGTTTTACGGTTCCTGCCAGAATTGGTCCACGCCAAATTACAGGTGCTTCTTCATCGTCTACAAGAAGATTCAGTGACATAATTTTCGTCCCATCTTCTGCAACAATTGGCTGAATTCCAAGTTCATCTCCCACTGCCGGTCCATGAACACCAAACATCTTAGGAATCGACGGTCCTGTAATATCTGCATCCAGGATTCCTACTTCATACCCTCTTTTTTTCATTGCGCAAGCAAGAGATGCTGTTACAAAGGATTTTCCAACACCACCTTTGCCACTTACCACACCAATTAATTTTTTTACGGATGAAGATTCGTTTAATTTTTCCAAAAAGCTTTCCGGAACACTATTGGAATCCTTTGTTGCACTTGGACAACCCTCGCAGCTTTCTTTGGAACATCCGCTGCTGCTACATTGACTATTTTCTGCCATTTCACTACCTCCTGTCATATTTTTTTGTCTTTATTAAAAACCCACTCTATGACATAATGCACCATTTTGAACTATTTTTCAAGGGTAAATTGGATTTTTGTCCTTTATTCTAACGAAAACTAGAATCAGAATGATTTCTTTCTTTCATTTCCACCATCATCGCCGCCATCATCTCCGCCGTCATCTTCGCCGTCATCTTCGCCATCCTCTTCGCCATCATCTTCGCCGTCCTCTAGGTCCTCCTCTGTATCAGGCTCCTCATCCGGCTCACTAATCTCTTCCTCTTCGGAATCATCTTTGTCGGAATCCTGATCTTCCTCCTCATCCTTATCTTCATCCTTGGAATCATTTTTGTCTTTATCATTCTTTTTATTTACGGTGCCTGTTTTATCGTCGTCGTCATCGTCGTC
>JAVVVI010000041.1:0-9281 GCA_036652735.1 Lachnospiraceae bacterium | reverse complement strand
TCGTCATCTTCATCGTCATTATCATCTTTTGTATTGGCATCATCCTTTTTATCCGGATTCTTTTTATCTTTGTCCTTATCTGTATCCGATTGGTCTTTGGATGAATCTATGTCAGAAGGATTCTCTTTGGAAGAACCATCATTCAGTCCATCAATCAAATCCTGTATCTCATTTAACGTTAAGTTCGAAAGCTCTGCTACGGACAACTGTGGATATTCTGCCAGTAATTTTTCTATATACAATGCTTTTCCCTGTGAAATTTGATACTTTTGTGCCAACTCCTTCAGCTTCTGATCTTCATGAAAGGACTGACAAATTACATTTGCTTCTCCCGATTGCTGGCGCAAAATCTGTTCCAGCTGTTCCTTAATGCTTCGTTCCAGTTCTGCCTCTCTCTTTTCATGCTTAGAGCCTACTGATACCAGCACCGTATTTTTATAATCATCCAAATAACCATGCTTAATCATAGAACCAATAATTGCATTCAGTGTCACATTTAGTTCTGTATGTTTCAGATTCATGCCTTGAATGATTTCCTGTGCATCTGTGTTTAATGCTTTTACTGACAGCACTTTTTCCTTTGCATTGGTCTGAATCTCAATACTTGGATTTACATCCATAATAATCATGGATTCCATCATGAGATTCTGCTTCATGGAGATACCCACTATAATTGCCACACAGGCCGCCAACAATGCCGACATATAAACCATACGGTTTTTAAATTTTACGATCTTACCGGTTGACTGTCTTTCTCCACTCTTGCAGAACAGATCCCACTCCGACTGCTGCATCTTCTCTACTGTGGCATTAGCCACCTGCTCATAAATATTTGGAGTCAAAGTAGTAACATCTTTTTTTAATTGTTCTGTAATTTGATGTGTGCTCATAGCTTTCCCTCCAATTCTTTTTTTAGCTTTTTTAATGCACGATTGTATTTGGACAATACTGTGGACAATGTTAAATGGAACATTTCCGCTATTTCCTTGTGTTTTAATCCTGAGACTACATGAAGAATTACAATTTCAGATTCCTCTGTGGATAAGGTCTCCATTGCTGTCTTAAGAACGATCTGATCTTCAATATCACCCATTGTGGTAAAAAAATCATTCTCATAATCCTCTACGGAATTAAAGCTGGTAAACTTGGTTTTCCGAATGCGCATCAGACATAGATTGCGGCAAATCATCATGATCCAGGCTTTTCCTTTTCCATTTGCTTCATATAGATGCGCTGCGGAACGCACTTTTAAAAAAGTATCCTGCATAACATCTTCCGCTTCTGCTCTATTTTTCAATATGGAAAGTGCAAGAGCAAATACTCCGTTACTGCTTTGTTGATATAACAGCTGAAACGCATCCATATCATTTTCTGCAATTCTCTTTATATAATCATCTATATGGTCATATTCTGTATCTTCCTGTGCATACATACTGCAAAATAATATCATAGTTTCTCCCCATTCTTCTCATTCGAACTTTTATCTGATGGTATCATACCAACTCTGATAGTCACTGTCAAGCAGGGTTCTTCTACACAATCCTATATTTTTGCTGTCATAGATAGAATGCATGAGTCCCTTGTTTTATTGCATGAAAAAAAAGAAAGTGAAAAGAAGTTATCCTTCTTACACTTTCTTTCAAAAACAAGCTTTATTTCATAGCAACTTTTAATTTTTCTGTTAAAATTGGAACTATTTTGTTCAAATCTCCAACCAAGCCATAATCAGCAACATCAAAGATTGGTGCAGTCTCATCTTTATTAATGGCAATAATGATATCTGCTTCTTCCATTCCTGCTAAATGCTGAATTGCTCCTGATATACCAATTGCAAAATATACAGTAGGACGAACGGTCTTTCCTGTTTGTCCAACCTGCTGCTCTTTTTCTGTCCATCCTGCATCTACGCAGGCACGGGAGGAAGATACTTCTGCACCAAGTACAGCTGCAAGCTCATGTAAGATTTTGAAGTTTTCTTTGCTTCCAACTCCACGACCACCGGATACCAGAATCTTAGCATCCATAATATCCAATTTATCGGATACTTTTTTTATTACTTCTTCTACATCAACAAATTTGTTGTTTCTTACAAACTCAATATTCAATTCTTCAATTACAGCTTTTGCGCCTTCAATTTTATCAATTTTCTGCATAACACCCGGACGAACGGTTGCCATCTGTGGACGATGCTCCGGACACATAATGGTTGCCATAATATTTCCACCGAATGCAGGACGTGTCATTCTTAAATTCTTAGTCTCTGCATCAATTTCAAGAGAAGTACAATCTGCTGTCAGACCGGTTTTTACTCTTGCGGATACACGAGGAGCAAGATCTCTTCCTACTGCTGTTGCTCCATAAAGAACAATTTCCGGTTTGAATTTCTTGATTACTTCATCCATTGCGTGTGCATATGGCTCTGTTGTATATTCCTTTAATACAGGATTGTCTACAATGATTACTCTATCTGCTCCGAAAGCAGCTAATTCCTGTGCTAATCCTTTAATTTCACTTCCGAAAAGAACTGCAGTTACATCTGTCTTTAAATCTGCTGCCAAATCCTTTGCTTTTCCAATTAACTCAAACGATACGTTATTGGTTTTGGCATCCATTTGCTGTGCAAATACAAATACGCCTTTATATTCTTGTAAATTCATTTGTTTTCACCACTTTCTCTTTCATAATTTAGATAACAAATTTCTCTTTTAATTTTGCTACGATATAGTCAGCAGATGCTTCAGGATCTAAAATTTCTTTCACGCCTGCAGGTTTTACACTCTTAGGGAATGATTTTGCAACCTTTGTAGGGGATCCTTTTAGTCCAATAACTTCATCAGCAACGTCTAAATCAGCACGAGTCCAAACGGTAACTTCTTTTTCTCTGTATGCATCAAAAATTCCGCCCGGTGTCATGTAACGAGGTGTATTCATCTCGCCAAGAGTTGTAATTAAACAAGGCATTTGAACCTTAACCATGTGATATCTGTCTTCATACTGACGTTTTACTATAACACTGTTGCCTTCTACTTTAATATCTTCTGCATAAGACACATTTGGAATTCCCAGATGTTCTGCAATCTGTGGTCCAACCTGTGCAGTATCTCCGTCAATTGCCTGACGGCCTGCAATAATAAGGTCAAATTCAAGCTTTTTAAGTGCTGCAGCAACTGTTGTGGATGTTGCTAATGTATCTGCTCCGCCAAATGCACGGTCTGTAATTAAATATGCTTTATCCGCACCCATTGCTAATCCTTCACGAAGAACTGCGTCCGCCTGTGGCGGTCCCATGGATACTACGCTCACTTCTGCACCTGTTTCATCTTTGATTGCAAGTGCTGCCTCTAATCCTGCTTTGTCATCTGGATTCATGATACTTGGCACTCCATCACGAATCAGTGTTCCTGTAACAGGATCTAATCTAACTTCATTTGTATCTGGTACTTGTTTTATACATACTACAATTTTCACTGTTCATTCACTCCTTATAATCGTTTTATCTTCCTTCTCTTACAGAAGGGAACCGGATATTACCATACGCTGTACTTCTGATGTACCTTCGTAAATCTCTGTTATTTTAGCATCTCTCATCATACGTTCAACGGCGTATTCTCTGGTGTAACCATAACCACCGTGAAGCTGAACAGCTTTTGTTGTAACTTCCATTGCAACTTCTGCTGCATATAATTTTGCCATTGCTGCTTCTACTGAGAATTTCTTCTGTGTATCTTTAGCCATTGCTGCCTTGTACACAAGATTTCTAGCTGCTTCTACTTTTGTTGCCATATCTGCAATCTGGAATTGTGTATTCTGGAATTTAGAAAGGCTGCGTCCAAACTGCTTTCTTTCTTTTACATATTCAATGGTGGATTCTAATGCTCCTGCTGCAATTCCCAGTGCCTGTGCTGCAATTCCGATACGTCCTCCATCTAATGTCTGCATTGCAATACCGAATCCTTTACCTTCCTGGCCAAGAAGATTTTCTTTTGGAATTCTGCAATCTGTAAATATTAATTCATAAGTTGCAGATCCTCTGATTCCCATCTTCTTTTCTTTGGTTCCAAACGTAAATCCCGGTGTTCCTTTTTCTACAATAAATCCAGAGATTCCCTTGGTTCCTTTGGACTTGTCCGTCATGGCAAATATAACATAAATATCTGCTTCTTTACCATTTGTAATAAAGATTTTGGATCCGTTCAGGATATACTCATCTCCATCTAATACAGCCTTTGTCTGCTGTCCGGAAGCATCTGTTCCTGCGCCCGGCTCTGTTAAACCAAAGGCTCCTAATTTTTGTCCGCTTGCCAATGGACGTAAGAATTTTTCTTTCTGTTCCTCTGTTCCAAATTTTTTAATAGGATCTGCACCCAAAGATGTATGTGCGGATACAATAACTCCGGTTGTACCACAGACTTTGGAAAGTTCCTCTACACACATAACATATGTTAAGGTGTCACATCCCTGTCCGCCATACTCTCTTGGGAGTGGAATTGCCAAAAATCCTAATTTTTGCATTTTTTCCACTGTACCACTTGGAAACTGTTCTGTCTCATCTACCTCCTGAGCAAGAGGTTTTACTTCGTTCTGTGCGAAATCTCTAAATAAGGTTCTCGCCATTTCATGCTCTTTACTTAATGTAAAATTCATGTCTCTTATTCCTCCATAACCTATAATCTATTTGTAATTATCTATTTTGCGTAATCATAAAAACCTTTGCCTGATTTTATTCCAAGCTGTCCACCACGAACCATTTTTCTTAATAGTGGATGTGGACGGTATTTACTGTCTCCTGTTTCAGCCTGAAGCACTTCCATAATAGCAAGAACAATATCCAGTCCCACTAAATCCCCTAATGCCAAAGGTCCCATTGGATGGTTGGCACCAAGCTTCATTGCGGTATCAATACCTTCTACTGTTGCTAATCCTTCCGCATATATTCCAATTGCTTCATTAATCATTGGAATTAAAATACGATTGACAACAAATCCTGCTGCTTCTTCTACCTGAACCGGTGTCTTTCCAATTTCTTCTGAAATAGCTTTCACCCGTTCCACAAGCTCAATCGGTGTGTTTAAACCGGCAATTACTTCAACCAGTTTCATAACCGGAGCCGGATTAAAGAAATGCATTCCTACAACCGGACGTTCCATTCCTGTACTAATCTCTGTAATTGACAATGATGATGTGTTTGTTGCAAATATACAATCTTTTTTACAGATTTTATTAAGCTCCTGAAATGTTTCTTTTTTTACATCCATAACTTCAAGAACCGCTTCAATTACCAAATCACAATCCGAACAGATCTCTTTTGTGCCTGTAGTAATTCTTGCCAAAATTGTATCTGCATCTTTTTGCTCCATTTTGCCTCTTGCAACACGCTTCTCAAATCCCTTAGCAATTTTGTTTTTCCCTTTTTCAGCATGTTCTGCACCACTTCTGCCGGAACAGAGAAATACTTCATATCCTTCTGTCTGTGCAAAAGCCTGTGCAATGCCGGCGCCCATTGTACCGGCACCAATAATACCCACTTTCATCGTAATCCCTCCTATAATTTTGTATGTTAACTATAAATTAGTAACCTTATTTATTTACGAATGTCTCAACTTTTCTTTTTTCAAGGAAGGCACACATACCCTCTTTTTGATCACAAGACTCAAAACAGTCCCCAAATAACTGTTCTTCGATCTCAATTGCACCATCCATGTCCGTATTCAGACCTTCATTTATTGCTTTCTTACAATTGCGAACAGCAATTGGAGCATTCTTTGCAACCGCTCCTGCTAACTTCATCGCTTCTTCCATCAAAGTCTCCATTGGATAAATATGATTAACAAGACCAATTCTATAGGCTTCTTCGGCTTTTATATTACGTGCTCCATAAATCATTTCTTTGGCTTTGCCAATGCCAACAATACGGGATAACCGCTGCGTCCCACCAAATCCCGGTGTAATGCCAAGTCCGGTCTCCGGTTGTCCAAATACCGCAGTCTCTGAGCAAATTCGAAAATCGCAGCTCATTGCCAGTTCACATCCGCCACCCAGGGCAAATCCATTTACTGCTGCAATAACCGGAATTGGAAAAAGTTCTAATCTGCGGAATACATCATTTCCTTTTTTCCCAAACTGCCTGCCTTCATCCTTGGTTAAGGTACTCATTTCAGCGATGTCTGCACCTGCTGCAAATGCCCTCTGTCCTGCACCTGTCACAATTAAGCATCTTACTGTCTCTTGATTCACTTGATCCAACACACAGTTCAATTCTTCAAGCACCTGTGAATTTAACGCATTTAACGCTTTTTCACGATTAATCGTAAGAATACCAATGGCTCCTTTTTGTTCATACAAAATATGTTCCACGATAATTCCTCCTCGTTATTTTGTTAACACAATACATGATTCATCTTAACACTAGCATGCATTAATTGCAATAGGACTCTTCAAACTTTTCCATGGAAATGACCTTTTCAAATAAATATCCCTGGGCATAATTATAGCCACATTCTAACAGCTCATCCGCATGCTCATTGGTCTCTGTGCCAACAAAAACAACCTGTTGGCGGACATCGTCGATGAGAGTGCTGATGTATTTCATGTAATTTTTCCGTTCTTTTGCGTCCTCGCTTTGAAGTAAGAAGTTACGGTCGATTTTCACCACATCAAACCGGTTATTTAAAAGAAGCTTCATGGAGCTATAGCCTGCTCCAAAATTATCAATTGCCGTCCGAAACCCATATTCTCTAAGGCTTTGAAAGAAACTTGATAATAGTTCCCAATTTTTTTCCAGCTCATTTGCTGCGATTTCCACTTCAATCCACTTGGGTTCAATCTCGTATTTTTTGGCAAGATGTATTATTTTCCGTACAAAGTCTTTTTGTATGCAGTCCACCCCCGAAAAGTTCACGGAAACCACATATAATTTTCTTCCGGACCGTTTCCACCTCTGTAATGTCTGAAGGACTTTTTCATAGATTGCAAAATCCAATTCCGTAATATACCCACTCAGTTCCAATGCTTCCACAAACTCAGATGGCTGTCTTAACCTTCCACTTTGTGTGTACCATCTGGCAAATGCTTCTAATCCGCTTACTTCCCTGGAATGTAGTGAGAACTTTGGTTGAAAATATAATTTCAACTCATCTTCTCTTAGCACCTTCAATAATTCAGCGGTAATTTTCTGGGACGCATCCCGCATCGTACGCAGTTCATCTTTGTAGCTGCCAATTACTGTAATCGTATTCCCCTTGATGTTCTTTCTTGCCATATTTGCATTTTCAATTGCCAGATAAGCATGGCAATCGCTCTCTTTCAGGGCATAAATACCAATTTTAATCTGCACATTCAAAGCTGTGTATTTTTGTGCCAGCACCCGCAATATTACACTCACCATATAATTCACATCCAAGAGAATGGCCTCCTGGGATATGTCCTCTTTTAATACAATAAAACAGTCCGAATAGGCTCTTGCTGCCATTTTTACTTGTTTTTGACTGATAATTGTCTTGGCAATGGTTCGCAGCACTTCATTTCCTGCCTCATATCCATAGCGCTCATTGATATAGGAAAAGTTGCTTATATCCAGGTATAGAATAGCCGCGGTTCGCTTTCTCTGTTCTGCCATATAATCATTCAATTGATTCTCAAAGCTCTTTTTCGTTAGAAGTCCGGTCAGCTGGTCGGTGCTGACCATTTTCTCAATGATTGCCTTTTCCCTTGTTCTTTCCTTATCTAAAGAAACAAAAATAGAGACGGCCTTTGCCAGTTCTTCAAACGTTGCCAGTTCAAATTCTTTCCAATCTCTCTTCCAGTCCTTCGCGGTCATACAGACACAGCCATCCACATTGGGGCTGTCCGGCATTTTACAAAAAGTAAACGCATGATAATCTCTGCTTTTCATAATCTTTACGGTCTCTTGTTCCAGACGGTCTACATCACCGATGCAGAATATATCCCTGTCTCCGAACTGTTCTTCCAGCCAGCTGTGGGAAATCCACGCATCTGCATCATTTAGTCTTACATCTTTCCCTTCACTCCAGGAATTCCCTCTATAATAGCGCTTCATTGATTCATCATATTCAAATACATTGACAGCATATAAATCATAGCGTTCTGCAATTTTTCGCAGCAACATGGTTATCGAGCTCTCAATGTACTTGGAATCAGAAAGCAGACTGTATGCAGAGGATACAAATTCCATATCATAGATTTTTGCATCATAAAAATCTTCTGTATGTTCCCTTTTCTGTGCCACTTGTTTTCGCATATTCTGCATTTCATGGGAGTATCTGGTGTATTTGCTTTTTCCATTTTCCTTAGAAAAATACATGGCTGTATCTGCCTGAATAAACATGGTCTCAAAATCACAGCAGCGATCCTGTGAAAGTGTATAGCCAATGCTGCAACCAACGGCCAGGATTCCACTGTCCGCCAGATATTCATAGGATATCTTCTGGCACAGGACTTCCAATTCGTCTTTTAATTCCCCCTCGTCTACCTTGTCTATGAAAATCAGGAATTCGTCTCCACCAAACCGCCCAATCACAGTGTCTTGTGGAAAAGATGCTGTGATATTCTCCGCAATGTCACGAATGACCACGTCACCAAACATATGTCCAAACGTATCATTGACTGTCTTGAAATTGTCAATATCAATCATTAAAAGTGCCATAACCCCTGATGTATGCGCAGTAATCTGGGCTTTAATAATTTCCTCCACAGCAACTTTATTATAAAGTCCTGTCATTAAATCCATCTTAATCTGCTGTTCTAAATCCTGCTCTTTTCTCCTTGTGGAAGTAATATCCTGGATAACTGTGAGCATTGTAGTTCCGGTCTCGTCTCTTGTGGACATTCCAATATTTGCAGTCACACTAATTGGTCCCTCTGAAGGGGAATTAATTGTAAAAATAAGACTCTCCGGTGTTCGATTCTCCAGCACTTGCTGGTACGCCATTCTCAGCCTCTGCCTATCTTTTTGAACAAGAATAGGACCAATCTGATTGTCATATTTCTCCTCAAATTCGTCTTTTGGTATTCCTACTAATTGATAGAACTCACTGTTTGCAAGTTCAAATTTGGGTATCTTGCCTTCCTTTACATCTGTTGGTGAACACTCACTCCACATTAAACCACATGGAAAAAGGTCCATCATGTTGCTTAATTTAACTTGAATTTCTTGATTCATAATGCTCTCCCCCGATATCCTATCGGTAAAAATGTATACGTATGTGGCTATTATATAATAATTATTATAATAATGCCACATATTTTTTGTACTTTTGAAGTTC
>JAVVVI010000040.1:0-14394 GCA_036652735.1 Lachnospiraceae bacterium | reverse complement strand
GAAAGATTACCATTAAGTTCACCTCATTAAACAATCATAACATACTTTATTGAAAAACAATAGAATTGCTTTTTTAATATTTCGACAAAATTCGACATTGTTTCTATAATATAAGGCGGAGATATTCCACCTTATAATTCTGCAAGTGAGCGCGCAATCCGCACTTTTATTTTGGAAACGTCAAACCATACGCCCAACGCTAAAGTTAACGCCGCTTATATTATGAGCGGCGTGGTTTCCTGCATTCTTCTGGTAATTGTTCTGACCATGGCATTATGAAGTCCAGATCTGCAGTTTCTGAAATGCTGTATACTAATGCACTTGCATTTGCAACTTTCACAGTATTGTAGAACTTCCAGTGGAATACAAAAACCATCTTAGATTTTTCTATCTAAAATGGTTTTTCATATATAATATCTTTAACATTTACACAACTTACCCAGATCATAAATGTGATCAAATTTTTCCCTTTGCTCTTCATCCAAATTATGGCTAATCAAAACCAATGTCAAATTAGGATTTTTCAACAAACAATTTTCAATCGTTCTGGCATTATCCTTATCAAGCGCTGATGTTCCCTCATCTACTAGTAAAACTGATCTTCTGTGAATTAGGGCCCTTGCAATTGCAATTCGCTGTTTTTGTCCACCTGACAGATTCTTTCCATTTTCTCCCACAATAGTATCCAAACCATCTGGAAATTTTTCCATATCGTAATCTAATGCACTATCCCTCAATGCCTGTACTATTTCTTTCTATTTCCGGTTTTTTCCGGCATATAATCCAACTTTTCAAAATAGGGCTGGGCTGAAGCAATTCGTAACTTAAATTTTCCTAAACTTAAAATTGAAGCAACTGCTGTTCCAATAATATTGCCACCACCAAATATCACTTCTGTCGCCAAAATTCCTTTAAGAATAAGTAAGAACATCAACCCAGTTGTGGAAAAATTTCCAACGGTTTGGATGATTGACATCTTAACATCACTCTTGTTTTGATATTTTGTATAAGTTCTTTTTGACTCTTCCAAACTCTCACTCTCTTTTTTTGACTCCTGTTTAAAAAGAGGTACCAATCCAAAACTACGTAGCAAAAACAGACCCGAAATCAGCTCCTTAATTCTTTCTGAGAAAAGCTCCATTGATCCCGAAACTTTTTCTGATTGATTTTGCATATGACCTTCCATTTTTTTAGAACTTAAAAATATAGCGCCCGCTACAACAAACGCTGCAACCAAGAGACTCCAGTGATAATAAAACAACATCACTGCTGCTGTAGTAAAGCTGAGTATCTCCGAACAAAGATTAAAAAAATTATCGAATCCAGGATTCTCTGCCTGAGAAACATCACTAATATACCAGGACATATAATCTCCAGTGCTCCGACTCCTATAGTCCTGAAAATTCTTAACAACGAGTTGTTCTGTAATATCCACTCTTAATTCATTATTCATTTTGGCAATTGCTTTTGCTTTAAGGTTATTTGATCCATAATCCAAAAAAGAAAACACCATCCATCCTAAACCATTCAATATTAGATAGAATAGAAAACCTTGTAAATCCAACGCTACCGCTTTCCCAAATGTCTTCATCAGTAATACATAACAGAATAATCTACACACCACACAAACTAAAGTAACAAGATTAAATATTAGAACTAAACGCCATTCCTTTTTAAGATATTTTTTCATAATCAACTTTTATCCTCTCAGTTCCTTCGCTAAATCAGATTTAATTTTATATCCTAATTGTAATCCACTCACCTGACGTTCACAATAGCTTTTCCCTTGCACATAATGCTGGTTCCTACAACCTTAAAATTATATATCTACATCTTCCTACGTAACACACAAAAAAAACGCTTGCTCTAATTACCAGATACAAGCGTTCATTTTACAGTTCTCGTTCTTTTTTTGTTAAATCCGCCTGTTCATACAAATCCGTTCTCCGTTCCTTTGTACGAATAATAGACTGCTCTCTTCTCCATTGTGCGATATTTTTATGATGTCCAGATAAAAGTACCTCCGGTACCCTTTTATTTTTCCACTCTTCCGGTCTGCTATACTGGGGATATTCCAATAAATTATCTTCAAAGGACTCAAATTCACCGCTTTCTTCATTCGTAAGAACACCCGGAATCATTCTGGATATTGCATCAATCATAACCATTGCCGGCAGCTCACCACCTGTTAATACATAGTCTCCAATTGAGACATAATCCGTTACGATCTCTTCCAACACACGTTCATCAATACCTTCATAATGTCCACACAAAAAAATAAGTGATTCTTCTTTTGAAAAATTTTGTGCCATCTTCTGTGAGAATGTAGGTCCCTGGGGCGTTAGGTAAATTGTCTTTGGACGATATCCTATTTTTTCTACTACTGCACAATAGGCATCATAAACCGGCTGTGCCTGCATAATCATTCCGGCTCCTCCTCCATATGGATAATCATCTACTTTTTTATGTTTATTTACAGTATAATCTCTAATGTTAACTGCCTCAATTGAAAGCAGGCCCTTTTCTGCGGCTCTTCCAATTATACTCGTATTTAAACCTTCCATAACCATTTCCGGAAATAGTGTCAATATATAAAAATGCATAAATCCTCCCCTCTATAACTCTTTTAATCCGGGAAGAAAATGAATTTTCATTGTTTTCTTTTCAGGATTTACATCTAAGATACATTCTTTAATTGCAGGAATATAATACTCTTTTCCTTCATTCCCTTTCACCACATAGACATCATTTGCACCGGTTTGAAGAATATCAGTAATTTCACCCACAGTTTCATTCTCATCATCTGTCACAATAACACCAATTAAATCCCCTATGAAATATTCATCTTCCTCTAACTTGACTGCCTGTTCTCTGCTTACAAATAGACTTTTTCCTTTATATTTAATACTATCATCTATGGAATCCAGTCCTTTAAATTTTAATATAACAAATTGCTTGAAAAATTTTATCTGTTCAATGGACAATTCTTTTTTTTCATGTGGCAAATCAATCCATACCGTCTTTAATTCTTTAAATCGACTTGCATCATCTGTTGTTGGAAATACCTTCACTTCACCTTTAATTCCATGCGTGCTGCTAATAATTCCAACTTGCAAAAACTCTTCCATGTATATTCTCCTTTAATTTAACAAACGACCGCCGCCAATTGCGGAAGCCGTTTGTCTCTCTAATAATAGATCTTTTATTATATAATATCTACAATAACTTTTCTATCTTCTTTTGTAGCTGCTGCTTTCACAACGGAACGAATTGCTTTTGCGATTCGACCTTGCTTACCGATTACCTTACCCATGTCTGATTGTGCCACATGTAATTCAAGGACAAGTGTATTATCATTGTCTTTTTCTGTAACAACAACCTCATCCGGGTAATCGACTAGTGATTTTGCAATTATTTCTACGAGCTCTTTCACTATGATCACCTCACGTTCCTATTTTTCGATACCAGCCAGTTTAAAGATTTTACCAACAACTTCTGTAGGCTGAGCACCATTTGATAACCATTTCTTAGCGGCTTCTTCATTTACATGAAATTCACTTGGATCTTTTGATGGATCATAAGTTCCGATTTCTTCGATAAATTTACCATCTCTTGGTGTTCTGGAATCTGCTACGATAATTCTATAGAAAGGAGCCTTTTTCTGTCCCATTCTTTTTAATCTGATTTTTACTGCCATTACGTTCACCTCCTTTATGAAATACTGTTAAAGTTTATTTAAAAGGGAAGTTTAAACTTTCCTCTTTTACCTTTTTGGTTCATCATTCCGGGCATTTGCTTCATCATCTTTCTTGCCTGTTCAAACTGCTTAACTAACCGATTTACTTCAATAATATCAACTCCGGCGCCCTTTGCAATTCTTGTTTTACGGCTTGGGTTCAATATGGACGGGTTGGAGCGTTCCTTTGGCGTCATAGAATAAATCATGCCCTCAATTTGTGCCATCTTTTTTTCATCCATTGCAGACTCCAACTGCTGCATCTGTGCGCCACCTACTCCGGGCATCATACTTAATACACTTGCAAGTCCACCCATTTTCTTCATTTGACTCATGGATTCTAAATAATCATCAAAACCAAATTCTGCCTTTTTCATTTTTAATTCCAGGGCTCTGGCTTTTTCTTCATCCACGTCATCCTGAACTTTTTCAATCAAGGTAAGAACATCACCCATCCCTAAGATTCGGGAGGCCATCCGTTCCGGATAAAATTGTTCCAAATCCGATAATTTTTCTCCCATACCGACATAGAAGATTGGCTTTCCTGTTACACCCCGAATGGAAAGTGCTGCTCCTCCTCGAGTATCACCGTCAAGCTTTGTAAGAATCACTCCATCGATTCCCACTTTTTCATCAAAGGTTGTTGCAACATTCACGGCTTCTTGTCCGGTCATTGCATCCACCACAAGAACGGTCTGATTTACTGAAACATTTTCCTTGATTGTTACCAATTCCTGCATCATCTCCGAATCAATCTGAAGACGTCCTGCAGTATCTATAAATACAACATTTAACCCATTTTTAATGGCATGCTCAACTGCTGCTTTTGCAATGTTTACCGGTTTGTGTCCGGTTCCCATGGAAAATACTTCAATCTGCTGCTTCTCACCATTTACTTTTAATTGCTCAATTGCAGCCGGACGATAAATATCACAGGCTACCAGTAATGGCTTTTTTCCCTTTTGCTTAACTTTTCCTGCTAATTTGGCTGCTGTTGTGGTTTTACCTGCTCCCTGAAGACCTACCATCATAATAATGGTTAGTTCATTTCCCTGCTGTAGTGTAATCTCCGTTGTCTGGGTTCCCATGAGCTTTACCATTTCTTCATTTACAATCTTTATAACCATCTGACCCGGGTTGAGACCTGTCATCACATCCTGTCCCACTGCCCGTTCCTGTACATCTTTTACAAATTGTTTCACAACCTTAAAATTGACATCGGCTTCTAACAATGCCATTTTAACTTCTTTTAAAGCAATCTTAACATCTTCCTGGGTCAAAAGGCCCTTGCTTCTTAAAGATTTGAATACATTTTGAAGTTTTTCTGATAAACTGTCAAATGCCATCTTATAACTCCTCTATCATCTGCCGAGAAATCTCCTGAATCTCACGGATTTCTCTACTATCATTTTCTTGGCTTACTTTTAGTGCAAGGATCTGAATTCGTTCCACTTCTTCTTTGATCTTTAAAAATCGTTGAAGTAAATGCAACTTTCTTTCGTACTCATCAAGGCTTCTGGCACATCTTTTCAAAATATCATGCACACCCTGTCTGGTAATCTCCTGCTGCTGAGCAATTTCACTTAAAGATAAATCATTAAATATAGCATCTTCATAGATTCTTTGCTGGTGTTCATTTAGCAATTCTCCATAAAAATCATATAAAAGACTTTGTTCCACAATCTTCTCCATCTATACTCAACTCACTCTCTTTGTATCCACCGAGAGTAATTGTACTATATCCAGTATTATGGTGTCAAGTGTTTTTTCTTTACACCCTTGTTTTTTTTGTTAATTCCTGCTGCATTTGTTCAATTAATTCTTTTCCTGCCTCATATTCTACCTTTTTTATTGCTTCTACAATAGGATTCATCTTACTACGTTGAGATGGACTCATAAAAACATGTCTAAAGTCTTCGCAAATCTCCTCCGCAAGATCCAGGTCATAGTCTTCCAATGCTTTTTTAAGTGTTACCAATTTATCGTCAAATTCTTCACCGGAAATTGTTCTATAATCATCAATCTCTTTTTCTTTCAATATATAAGGTGCAAGTGTACTTAAATAGCCACGATACACGTCCAGAATCTGCGGTGTATGTGCATGAATCTTTTTCCAATTTTCTTCCTGTCCAAACTGCTCAAGCTGTGCAGCCATGACAGACAGTTCTGTGGCACCAATTAATTTTGCTGAACTTTTTAAGGAATGTACCTGGATCGTATAATTTTTTATATCTTCTTTCTGTTCCATAGACTCAATTAATTCTCCACGTTCCTCAATGGTGTCATAAAAATCGGTTACATTCTTCAAATACAGGTTTGTATCCTCTGTATATGGAAATGCTTGTACCGCATCCAGTGGAATTCCATTTAATCTGGTATCGTTCTTTATTTTTTCCTGTATCTGTTCTAGGTTCATTGTAACACTTCCTTTAATTTTTCTTCTAATTCCTCTCTGGAAATTGGTTTTACAAGATATCCCTGAGGGCGTAGTTTCAAACACTCCACCACTGTTTTTTTATCCGATACTGCCGTGAGAAAAATAATAGGAACTCCTGCGCCTGCCCCCATCTCACGAATTGCCTGAAAGGTTTTTGCCCCGTCCATCATTGGCATTTTATAATCAAGTAAAATTCCATCCACCGGATGAGTTCTTAAAAAATTAATCGCATCCGTTCCACTTGTAACAATATTCACCTGATAGGTTGTCTTTAAAATATTACGAAGATTGAATAAAATGCGGGGATCATCGTCCACGATTAAGATACTTTTCTGTGCCTGAATTACCTCTTGTTCTATATTCTTTAACTCTTCTGTAACTGTCACTTTAAGTTCCTGTGCATCTATGGGATAATTCAATTGAATGGGATTACTTCCTGGTACTACCGTCTCAAAAAACAGGCCTTCTTCTTTTTTTCCAATTGTAATGAATTTAGTACCACTTAAATATTGCTGCCGCCTAAGTTCAGCAATACCTGTAAGGTTTTTCATTGTAATATCTTCCAGACAAATAATAAGAATACCCGGTTTTTCTTTATTAATGTAGGCTGAAAACTCCTGACTCTGGAGCATGTATGCGGATACAATATACACTGCATCCAGTATTTCCACTACCTCGTCAATCATTTTTTTTGTATTACCTGTTATTAATATTCCACCTTTCATTGAATTTCCTCCCCTTTATTTACTCTTCTTCGAATAGCGCATTCACAAATAAATTAGAATCAAATTTCTGCAAATCATCCATGGTCTCGCCAACACCAATATATTTTACCGGTATTCCTAATTCCGATTGAATCGCTACCGCAATTCCACCCTTTGCCGTTCCATCCATTTTCGTTAAAATGATTCCTGTAATTTCCGCTGTTTCTGAAAATTGCCTTGCCTGGGATAAAGCATTTTGCCCTGTTGTTGCATCTACAACGACAAGGGTTTCACGAAATGCTTCCGGATATTCTTTTTCCAGAATACGATTGATTTTCTTTAATTCTTCCATAAGGTTTTTCTTATTGTGAAGTCTACCCGCCGTATCGCACAAAAGAACATCTGCGTTCCTTGCTTTTGCTGCAGCCACAGCATCATATACCACTGCTGCAGGGTCTGCTCCCTCTTGTCCGCCAAACAGTTCAACACCTGCACGGTTTGCCCATTCCTGCAGCTGTTCTCCCGCTGCAGCACGGAAGGTATCTGCCGCAGCCAGCACCACTTTTCTTCCATCATTCTTAAGCTTTCCTGCCAGTTTCCCAATAGTAGTGGTCTTACCCACTCCATTCACACCAATGACTAAGACTACTGATTTTTCCTGTTCAAATCGATATGCAGTTTCTCCCACCTGCATCTGTTCTTTAATGCTGTTGATCAGTAGCTCCTTACACTGGGACGGTTCCTTGATTTTATTGACTTTTACCTTTTCCTTCAGGTTTTCTATAATCTCTCCGGTCGCTTTTACTCCCAGATCTCCCATGATTAGGATTTCTTCAATTTCTTCATAAAACTCTTCGTCAATCTTTGAAAATCCCCGAAAGATTCCATCAATTCCGGCAACAATATTATTTCTTGTCTTAGTTAATCCACTCACCAACCGGTGAAATAATCCTTTGTTTTCCTCGCTCATAATTTTCCCTTCTATTTGTCTAATTCATCTTCTATCAGGTTTACCGATACCAATGCCGATACACCCTTTTCCTGCATGGTTATGCCATAAAGCCTATCCGCTGCTGTCATGGTCCCCCGGCGATGTGTAATAATAATAAACTGCGTATTTTTTGTAAGTTTACTAAGATAGTTTGCAAAGCGACCAACATTGGAATCATCCAATGCCGCCTCTATCTCATCCAATAAACAAAATGGAGATGGTTTCATATTCTGAATTGCGAATAAAAGAGAGATTGCTGTCAATGCTTTTTCTCCTCCGGACAACTGCATCATATTCTGAAGTTTTTTCCCGGGTGGCTGTGCAACAATGATAATTCCACATTCTAAAAGATCTTCTCCCTCTGATAATTCCAATGTACCTTTTCCACCACCAAACAATTCCTTAAATGCACGATCAAATTCTATTTGTATCTCCTTGAACTTTTCTATAAACTGTTTGCGCATTCCAACATCCAGTTCCTGAATAATACTCAATAAAGTCTCTTCTGCCCTTACCAAATCTTCTCTTTGTTCAAATAAAAACTGATAACGTTCCGAAAGACTTTTATAATCTTCAATGGCATTTACATTTACCGTTCCCAGCCCCCGAATGTCTTCCCGGATAAGTAGAATTTGTCTCCTCAATTCCGTTGAATTATGAATATCTTCTCTTTTTAATTCCATGGCTGGATGACGTGTAAGCTGGTATTCCTCCCAAATATAATTATTCTGTGTTTCCATTTCCACATCCAGCTTTTCTTTTTGGCTATTTAATCGAAATATTTCTTTATCCAAAGCAGACTGCCGTTTGGTTAACTCTTCTCTTTTCTGAAAAAAACTTTTGTGGCTAACGGTTATTTCTTCTTTTTGTTTCTGTAGAAGTTCCAATTTCTTTTTATATTCTATTGAATCTTCCCGCTCATTCTGAATCGTTTGCTGAATTTCCCTAATAGTAATATTGCGATTCTCGATTTCTTCCTTTGTATGAAGTGTATTTTTTTCCAGTGCCTCCTCTTCCTCTTTCAGCTTGCAGATTTCACTTTGAATTCTGGCTCTGTTTTCAAAAGAAAATTCCTGTTTTTGTCTGATTGCTGCTTCTTCAAGTAAAAGTGATGAAATTTTTTCTTCCTGCGCTTCTTCCATTACAATTTTTTTCTTGGCAAACTCTTCCAGCTGTGTGATTTCTGATTCAATATCCTTTTCTCGCTTTTTGGAAGCTTCCAAATCACATAAAATTTGTTTTTTGCTGGTTTCGTTTTCTATTAACTGCTCTTCTATTTCCTGAAACTCTTTTTTTAATCCTTCATACAAACTATCATTTTCCTGTTTCTTTTTTTGTATACTCTCCACATTCATTCTGATTGTATTTTCTTCAAGCTGGAGTCCTTGAATCTCTTCTTTTTGTTTTCCTTTATCTTCATCCAGCAATTCTGCCGCAGTTCGAATTTCTTCCAAACGACTTGCTAACTGTTCCTGCTCCTGCTTGATGTTCAGAATGTTTTTTTCCAGTTCCTGAATTTCCCGCTTTCTCCCAAGAAGACTGCTTGCATTTTTAAAAGATCCTCCTGTAAGAGAACCTCCGGGATTCAGTGCTTCACCATAAAGGGTTACAATTCTTAATGAATACTGGTATTTTTTTGCAAGAAGCAAACCATGCTCTATGGTATCCACTACAAGAACTCGTCCCAGTAAATACGAAATCACTCCCTGAAATTCTTGGGATTTTTCAACTAGCTGGTCACCCCTTCCCAAGACACCCGGTTCTTTTTGTGCTTTTTCTATTTTTGAATCTTCCTTTGCATGAACACTGGTAAGCGGTAAAAACGTTGCCCTTCCAAAATGATTCTCTTTCAAATACGCAATAAAATTCTTTGCTGTATCTTCATCTCTGGTAACAATATTCTGAATACTTCCCCCTAATGCAGTCTCTATTGCAAGTTCAAATTTTTTTTCTGTTTTTATAATATCGGCAACAACACCCACCAGTCCCGGATCTTCTGCCTTTTTTTCCATCACTCTTCGAATCCCATTTCCATATCCATCGTAGCGCTCTGTAATATTGCGAAGGGATTCCAACTTTGATTCTTCTTTATGAAATTCAACCGTTTTTGTATCCAGTGCGGCCCTGGTTTCCTTTAATTTCAAATTCCATGAGGCAGTCTTTTCCTGCATGTGAATCAATTTTTGATTCTTCTCTAAAAGCTGTTGCTGGGTTATACTCTGCTTCTGTAAATAGTCTTCTAACACTCCATTCATCTGCTCTTCATCGCTTTTTTTCTGTACTAAGCGCTGATTTAACTGTGCTTTTCGAATATTTACCTGTTCCATCATTGTATCAAACTTTTGCAATTTTGCCTTTATGGATGCCTTACTGTTCAGTAAATCAATGATTTCATTTTTCCCTGTTTCAATTTCCTGTTTGTAGTGCTGAATCTGGCTTTGACTCTCACAAAGTTCTGTACGCCTCTGTTTCAACGCATCTTGTTTTTCCATCAGCTGCCTGCTGAATTCCTCTTGTTCTTCGCAATAATGATGTTCCTGCTCCGCTTTTACCAAACACTCTTCTTTCATTGTTTCCAGGCGCATTCTATAATGTTCATCATTATTATTGGAAGCCTTTATCTGTTCATTTAAAACTTGAATCTGTCCCTCCAGCTTTTCTCTTGTGAGATTAATTTCACTAAGCTGTTCTCGGGTATTGTTAATTTCCTCCTCCGTTTCTTCCATTTCCTGTTCCATTTTTTCATACTCATCCTTGATTGCAGCAACCGCGCCATTGGTATCTTCCAATTGCCTGCCGGCAATCTTCAGATTTTCACTCACTTGTTCCAATTGCGTTTCCATACGATCAATTTCCATCAAAAATAAGTTAACTTCATATTCTTTTAACTCTTCTTTTTTTTGTATATAGATTTTTGCAGACTCTGACTGCTTCAAAAGAGGAAGTAGCTGCTTTTCCTGTTCCCCCAAAATATCATTTACGCGTACTAAATTTGCCTGTTCACTTTCTAATTTCTTCTGGGCAGCTGCTTTTCTTCTCTTATATTTTACAATACCAGCTGCTTCATCAAAAAGTTCTCTGCGCTCTTCCGGTCTTCCATTTAGAATACGGTCAATCTGCCCCTGACCAATAATCGAATAGCCTTCTTTTCCTATTCCGGTATCATAGAACAACTCATTTACGTCTTTCAGCCTGCAAGCCGTCCCATTCAGCAAATACTCACTTTCTCCTGAACGGTACACCCTTCTGGTAATTGTTACCTCACCAAATTCTATTGGCAGTTGATGATCACTATTATCCAGTGTAAGAGACACTGCTGCATAGCTTAGAGGTTTTCGATTTTCTGTCCCGGAAAAAATAACATCCTGCATATTGGCACCACGAAGCTGCCTGGCACGCTGTTCGCCTAAAACCCAGCGAACAGCATCTGCCACGTTACTTTTTCCACTTCCATTTGGTCCTACAATACCGGTAATTCCATTATGAAAGTCAAATTTTATCTTGTTTGCAAATGACTTAAAGCCGTGCACCTCTAGACTTTTTAAATACATGTATTCTTAACCTTTCTCTCCAGACGAAGCAATGCCTCATAAGCAGCTTCCTGTTCGGCTGCTTTTTTTGTGGTTCCATCACCAACTCCCACAACTTTTCCACCAATTCTCGCCTCTACTGTAAATACTTTTGCATGATCCGGTCCTTCTTCACATACTACCGCATAGGATAAATTATCACTATGCTCCCCTTGCACAACTTCCTGCAAGATAGTTTTGCTATCATAAAAGAGCTTTTTATGTTCAATATCTGTCAAAATATACTTCAATATGAATTCTTTTGCATTAGCAAAACCACCATCTAAATAGACGGAGCCAATTACAGCCTCAAGTGCATCTGAAAGAATCGATTTTCTTGTTCTTCCTCCTGTCAGATCTTCTCCCTTCCCTAAAAACAAAAAATCTCCAAGATTAATTTGCCTTGCGCAGGTTGCAAGTGTTTGTTCACAGACCAGACTTGCTCGTAATTTCGTCAAATCTCCCTCCGGAACATTGGAATATTGTTGATACAAATATTCGCTTGATATAATTTCTAACACCGCATCTCCCAAAAATTCCAGTCGTTCATTGTCAGAAAGCCGCTTCATTCGTTTTTCATTCGCATAAGAACTATGCGTCAGTGCCTGTCGGAGAAGGTTGGTTTCCTTGAACGTGTATCCAATATTTTCCTGAAATTTCTCCATGTTACCCATATGTTTCCCTCCCAAATTATATACTATGAGAAAGCACGCTTTGAAAAGCGTGCTTTCTATTCTTCTATTAAGGTCCTTTTAATTTAATGCTTTTTTTATTTGTTCTAATGCATCACCAACAGTAATAATACATTCCGCATCTTCATTGGCTATTTCAATATCAAATTCTTCTTCTAATCCCATTATAATCTGAAATACATCCAGTGAATCTGCTCCCAAATCGTCCACAAATGTTGTCTCCAAAGTAATCTCTTCTACATCTACGTTTAATACTTCCGCAATAATACTTTTTAATTTTTCGAATTCCATATTTAATTCTTCCCTTCTGTTTCTTGATTCTTTGAGGAATCTGCAATCTTTTCTTTCATCTTGTCCTTAATCTTTTCATTAATATTCTGTTCTTTAAACGTAATACACTGGATAATTGAATTTGTAATCTCGTTTGCCGTCGCACTTCCATGAGTCTTAACTACCAGACCATTGAGTCCTAGCAAAGGTGCTCCACCATACTGTGTTGCATCAAATTTGTTTAAAGTCTTCTTCAATGAAGGTTTTACTAACAACGCTCCCACCTTACTTTTTAGGCTCCCCATCATTCCTTCTTTTACCATATGAATCAATGTTGCTCCAACACCCTCATACAATTTTAAAATAACATTACCTACAAATGCTTCACAGACAATTACATCTGCTTCTCCATGTGGAATATCCCTTGCTTCAATGCTTCCCACAAAATTAATATCCTTACATTCTTTTAAGAGCGGAAAGGTGTCTTTCACCAATTGATTACCCTTGTCCTCTTCGGCACCAATATTCACAATGGCAACTTTCGGATGTTTAATGCCGATTACATTCTCCATATATATTGATCCCATTCTTGCAAACTGTACTAAATGAGAGGCTCTTGCATCTACATTCGCACCGCAGTCAATTAATAGTGACACTCCCTTTTCTGTTGGAATAAGTGGTGCAAGCGGCGGACGCTCCACTCCTTTGATTCTTCCAACAATTAACTGTCCTCCGACTAAAACAGCACCGGAACTTCCTGCGGAAACAAAAGCATCTGCCTCATGATTCTTCACAAGATTCATTCCAACAACAATAGAAGAATTCTTTTTCTTACGTATGGCCATAACTGGTGGCTCTGCAGTCTCAATAACTTCCTCTGCCTGCACAATATGAATCTGTTCTGCCGGGAATGTATACTGGTCCAATTCTTCTTTTATTGCATCCTCTTGTCCCACGAGAAACACTTCAATATCTTTTCTCATGGAAATTGCTTTAATTGCACCTTTTACAATCTCATGAGGAGCATAATCTCCCCCCATTGCATCCAAAGCTATTTTGGTTATATTCTGCATTCATTGCACCTCCCTATACATCTATAAAGAAATATACTATATCTTTAAATAAAATTCAATAACAATTAAAAAGACTTTTCAGGTTTCCCTGAAAAGTCCTACCGGTTCACTGATTAATCCTGAGCAATAATTTCTTTCTTATTGTATGTTCCGCAAGCCTTGCATACTCTGTGAGACATCATTAATTCCCCACATTTACTGCATTTTACTAAATTTGGAGCACTCATTTTCCAGTTTGCTCTTCTTTTATCACGTCTTCCTTTGGAAGATTTATTCTTTGGGCAGATAGACATATCGTTACACCTCCTTAAATTTGCTAAATACATCTTTTATTGCAGCCATTCTTGGATCAGGTTCTGTTTGATCACAGGTACATTCCCACAAGTTGAGATTTGTTCCACATCTGATACAAATACCTTTGCAATCATCTTTACACAGAACTTTCATTGGCCAATTTGTTAAAATCTCATCATAGACCAATCCTTCAACATCCAGATCAAATCCAATCATGTAATCTGTTTCTTCCAACATGCCAATTACAAGCTTCTTATCCTCAATGGTATATTCCCTTATAATTTGAAGTGAAAACTTCATAGGCACATCCGTTAAGCATCTGTCACAGGGCGCTAAACTCTCCAATTCCATGGTTCCGGTAATCTTCAGCCTCTGTCCCTCTTCATTTACAATGCACAACTGCAATGGTGTCTTGTTCATAATAGGATAACTTCCTAATCTTGACTCAAATGTCTCTAATTCAATTAAAGTCTCTATATTGTATTGTTTGTCTTCATTACATACAACATCTGTTAAATCAACTATCACGGCATTCTCCTATTCACACTTAACCAATTATACAGACCTAGTTTGAGTTTGTCAACGTTTTTTACTTTTTTTGTCATATTATTTTTTTGTAATTCCCTTA
>JAVVVI010000039.1:0-15252 GCA_036652735.1 Lachnospiraceae bacterium | reverse complement strand
GAAAAAAAGGAAAAGATTGATTTTTTAGGAAAAAGTTAATATACTTGGAAGAGAGAGAATTGGCACGGAGGAAGAGAGAATTTATGAAGATAATGATTTACTATGGTGGGCGTGGTTTATTGGATGATCCTACCTTATATGTAATTAATAAAATGCAGGAAGTATTGGAAGAACTTCGTGTAACAGTTGTAAGATATAATATCTACGAACATAAAAACAGCATTACAACCCTACCCCAGACATTTAAGGATGCGGATGGAATTCTGCTGGCAACAACTGTAGAATGGCTTGGAATTGGGGGATATATGCATCAATTCCTGGATTCATGCTGGTTATATGGCGATAAGGAGAAAATTCGGGAAATGTATATGCAACCCGTGGTCATGTCCACTACCTATGGAGAGCGAGAAGCCCTTTTGGAACTTTCAGGGGCATGGGAGACACTTGGAGGTCTTCCCTGTAATGGTCTAAGCGGCTATGTGGAAGATTTAGTAACATTTGAAATGAATCATGAATATACCCTGATTATTGAAAAAAAGGCGGAGAGTTTATATCGTACCATCTCTCAGAAAACCAAGGGACTTCCTACAAGCAGCCAGGCAGTGAATCGAACCGTGTCAAGAACACAGCGTTTGGAGCTAACACCACAGGAAAGTGAACAATTATCAAAGTATGTTTCAGATGATGATTATGTAAAGCAGCAGAAGCAGGATCTGGTGGAGCTAACCAGTATGTTTAAAGGAAGACTAGGTCAGGAAAATCAAGATGAAGACACGGCTTATATTACAGAATTTCAAGCACATTTTGTTCCTCAGACGCAATATAAGGCAACCTATCTTTTTATGATTGAAGGAAGAAAAAAGCCATTATTTTTGGAAGTAAATAGTCAGGAATTGAATTGTCACTATGGGAATGAAAAGGAAGTGGATCAATACATTAAATTGACACCGGAGGTACTTGAGAACATTTTGGAAGGCCGAATGACCTTCCAGAGAGCGTTTATGACAGGGGAGATGTCAGCAAAGGGAGATTTTACAATACTCAGAATGCTGGATCGCATTTTTATTTTTTAAATTCTTAAGGTTTCGTAATCGGTAATAACAGGGTAAAGGTACAGCCATCTCCAATGCGGGATTCGCAGAAGATACTTCCATTCATCTCAAGCACAAATTGTTTGCAGATGGGAAGACCTAGACCGGATCCGTTTTCCTTGCTTGTATAGAAGGCATCGAAAATGCGGTTTTCCATTTCTTTTTGAATGCCACCGCCAAAGTCCTGCAATTCAATACGAACCTGATCGTTGTCAGGAAGTGCACGTAGGAAAATCGTTCCCTTTTGATTCATGGCTTCAAATGCATTTTTGATTAAGTTGGTGAGAATGGACTTTAAGCGAAACTCATCTCCCATACAAAGGGGCAGATTTTCAGCAATGGACATATTACAGAAAAATTCATCCGTTGTCTCCATGCATTTGATGGAAGAGGAAACACAGTTAAACACATGTTTTAAATCCAGCGGTGTTAACAAAAGTGGCTCAGTATTCTGTTTATGGGATACATGAGTAATCATTTTACGTAGATAAGAAAATTCATCCATAATTTCTGTCCAATAGGAATAGTCGGTAATATCCGGGTGCTGTTGAGCAAGAAGTTGAAGGGAACTTCCGATAAAAGTGATTGAATTTTTGATCTCGTGGAATTCTTGTAGAAATTCCTCTGAATTTTGCATTTTAAAATACCCCCTTATGATTATATTATATAGCAGTCCCTTTAAAATTTTGAATTGCCTGAGAACAAGTATAGCATAGACAAAGTTGTGATTCAATCAATACTAATCTACAAAAAACGACAAAAGGAGAGAAAAAAATGTGTAAAGAAAATTGTATTTTTTGTAAAATTGTGAATGGAGACATACCATCAAGAACAATTTATCAGGACGACTTATTTCGGGTGATCTTAGATATCAGCCCGGCAACCAAAGGTCATGCGTTAATTATTCCAAAAAAACACTATGATGATTTGTATGACTTAGGTGAAACGGAGGCAAAAGCAATCTTCCCATTGGCTCAAAAATTAGTAAAAAAAATGACAGAGATTCTGCACTGTGATGGATTCAACGTTATGCAGAATAACGGAGAAGTCTCAGGACAGACCGTGTTTCACTTTCATGTACATTTAATACCTCGATATGAAAATGATAAAAATCGAGAAAAATTATTATGGAATCATGAAGATTTTTCCCAAGAGGAACTGGATACTGTATTGGAGGCATTAAGATAAAATCCAATTCATAAAAGAAAAGAAAGAGTTCCGTTAGGCTCTTTCTTTTGTATAAGACTGGATTAAGTTTACAATTAATTCGATAGGATCTGTTTGGTCTGTTTGTGACATGGCAGCTATGTAGGTTTGTCGATTTTTGTAGAGAGTTTGAATTGCTTGTTCAAGAGTCTGGTTATTTAACTGTTCTTGTTCTAAGACCATACTGAATCCCTGTTTCTCAAATGAGTGTGCATTTAAGATTTGATCTCCGCGACTGGCAGAGGATCCAAGAGGAATTAGTAGATTTGGTTTTTTTAATGCAAGTAATTCGCAGATGGTGTTGGCGCCGGCGCGGGATATAACAAGATCGGCAAGTGCAAAAAGGTCCGCGAGTTCTTCGTTTACATAAGCAAGCTGAAGATAGCCTTGAATATGCTCATGGGCAGGAGATAGATTTCCTTCGCCACAGATATGAACAATTTGAAAGGACTTTAGTAAGGAGTCAAGGATGCTGCGAAGGGCATCATTTACAAAAACGGATCCAATGCTGCCGCCAATAATCAGCAGAACCGGAAGTGAAGTATGAAAGTTACAGAAAAGGCGTCCTTTTTCTTTATCCCCATTTAACAGTTCGTGGCGAATAGGAGAACCGGTGAGAACGGCTTTTTCCGCAGGAAGATAGTTCAGGGTCTCGGGGAAATTACAGCATACCTTCTGTGCACCGGAGAGAGCAAGTTTGTTGGCCAATCCAGGCGTAATATCCGATTCGTGTATAATTGCAGGAATATGAAGATGTTTTGCGGCAAGGACAATAGGAACAGAGACAAAGCCTCCTTTGGAAAATACAATATCCGGTTTTATTTTCTTTAAAATTTGTTTTGCCTGCTGGTATCCTTTTACAACTTTAAATGGATCTGAAAAATTCTTCCAATCAAAATATCTTCGTAGTTTTCCAGATGAGATTCCATAGTAAGGAATATGTTGTTCATCGATTAACTTTTTTTCAATTCCATCATAGGAACCAACATAGGAGATGTGATATCCCCGCTGCTTCAGCAAGGGCATTAGAGCAATATTTGGTGTGACATGTCCGGCAGTTCCGCCACCGGTCATTACTATTTTATTCATTTCTGCCTCCAGAGTGTAGAATTTGTTTTATAAGAACTATTCTTAATATTATACTGTTATGAAAAAAAGTCAATAAGAGACTTGTATATTTTAAAATTAGGAATAGAATGAGAGATGATAGTTCAAAAAAAATAACAGTGAAGAATGTGAGAAGGAGAGAATATGCAGGCAAAACTCTTTCGGTATTTGTTTGAAAATGCCAGAGCAGGATTGATTCAAACGGGGTCGATTTGGGATAACCGGAATGACCAGCATACAGACTATATGTATGTTGCAGGTGCAAATATAGGAAAACCAATATTAAAACCATTATCTACAACATTGAGACTGGAACATGATGTAAGTATGCCCCTCAATTTATTTGTTTTAGGTGCCTATACCATACCCTCAATAAAAAAGATGGTTGAGGCGATTGAAATTCGCAGTGTCAGAACGGTTGTGCTTCCATATGTGACACCAATGGAACGGCTAATGTTGGCTTATGCATGCCATACAGATGTGGACAAGCATATTAAAGTGGGTATTTTTTTGGAAAATCCCTACCTGTTTTTAAAGAAGATGGGTGTAGAGAATATTTATTTTGTATATGGAAATGACAAAAATGTTCATTTTAGTCCAGAGAATTATAATGAAGGTATGGAAGAGAGAAGTTATAAGGTATGCTTTGAACTTCAATCCTCGGAGATTAGGCAGTATGTAAATGAATTGGAAGGATATGAAATACCCTTATACAAAGCAGGTCATATCATAGAGAATGGCTGGCTGTTTTATTTTGGCTGCTATGGCAGAGGACTTCAGGCTACGAGAAAATTTGCAGATCAATATTTTGGAAAACAGGAAAGTGAGCTTGAGGAAAAAGTAAAGAGCGCAATGCCGGAATTTTACGCTCAGTTTAAGACCATTGCAGATGCAGTCATTACCATGTATGTGGGGCCTATGTACCGCGTTGAAGAAGCGGGAAAAGCCAGAATGATGGGTAAGATTTTCTCGAAAGATATGGGGTGCAGTCCTTATATTTGTCAGAAAGCCACCTCTTGTGATATTAAATGTATGTATGAGGAAGATCATTGTGTCTTCCGAAGACACAACAATGAAGCAGGGTTACCACCAATTATGGGTATGCTGCTGTTAGGTAATGTGAATTTAAAGGCAGAGATTGCAGAGATTACCCACCGTTATTATTCCATTCGCAGGGGAATTCGGTGTATCAGTGTTCCGAACTGCGGGAATGCGTTTAATTGGAATCAACAGCTTCCGCTGCTTTGGACAGGGGAGTTTATTCATCAATGGATGTGTCCTATGACGTCATTTTCCTCTCCGGAGATGCTTAAGGATATTATTATATCCAATACCAATAATGAAATTGTTGGAATCAGTGAGGAGAATGGTTACTGTTTATCGGGAATTATAGCAACATTTGCCGAAGAAGATCATATAGGATAAAATTCAGGCAAAAGAGGGCAAAACTTGCGATGAAAAGTTGGGTCCAGCCCCTTTTCAACCACCGAATAGTTCTTTATAATGAAAATAAAGAAAAGGGGTGAGGAGTATGGGGTATATTTATATGCAGGTAATGCAGCATGCCATTCTTATTGCATTTATAGTTGCGGCTATTGCACTTGTATTGCTTTTGAGTATGTGCGTTCAACTTTTAAAATTAAACCGTCAGCTACGGGGAATTTCCGATGGAATAAAAGGATACATGGACGTGATCTGCAGAGACGAGAAAGAGGAACCGATATTTGAAGACATTAAAGTAACAGAAGAGGAAAAGAGAATGTTATTGTCCGGTAATAAAGAGAAGGATGAATTAATATTTAACGAGGTGCTCCAGGAAATTTTTCAATAACGCGCAAAGGAGAAAAGAAAATGGATAGAATTACATTTGATTATTCCAAGGTAAAGAGTGAAATCACGGAGGCCGATTTAGCCGGGATGAGTCAGAGGGCAGAGGAAGCTCGAAAGACACTTATTGAGAGACGTGGTGAGGGGAAAGAATATACAGGCTGGTTGAATCTTCCCTGGGATTATGACAAAGACGAATTTACAAGAATTCAGAAAGCAGCCCTTAAAATCCAGAAAAATTCGGAGATTTTTATCGTTATAGGAATTGGGGGATCTTATCTTGGAGCAAGAGCAGCAAATGAATTTCTAAACCATAGTTTTTATAATAATCTGCCGGGAACGATTCGAAAGACTCCGGAACTTTATTATGTTGGCAATCAATTAAGTGCAACCTATATAGCACAGCTCTTACAAATTATAGGGGACAGAGATTTTTCCATTAATATTATTTCAAAATCGGGAACAACAACGGAACCGGCCATAGCGTTCCGCATATTTAAGGAAAAACTTATTGAAAAATATGGTAAAGAAAATGCTGCCCGGCGTATTTATGCTACTACAGATCGTAAAAAAGGTGCCCTCCTGACACTTGCAAAGGCAGAGGGTTATGAGACCTTTGTTGTACCGGACACGGTAGGGGGACGTTTCTCAGTGTTAACCCCCGTGGGTTTGCTTCCAATTGCAGTTGGGGGAGCAGACATTGAAGAACTTATGAAGGGTGCACAGCAGGCTGGAAAGACGGCGCTAGAGTGTCCTTTTAACGAAAATGGCGCGATGCAGTATGCAGCTGTTCGTAATATTTTCCTTGAAAAAGGGAAATCGGTAGAAATAATGGCGAACTATGAACCGGGGCTGCATTATATTGCGGAATGGTGGAAGCAGCTCTATGGAGAAAGTGAAGGGAAAAACCATAAAGGGATCTTCCCGGCAGCAGTGGATTTTACCACAGATTTGCATTCCATGGGTCAGTTTATTCAAGATGGGGCAAGAATTATGTACGAAACCATTCTTGACATAGAGGAACCGGAGACAGATATTATGATCCAAAGAGAAGAACAGGATATGGATGGATTAAATTATCTTACCGGGAAAACACTGAATTACATTAACAAAAATGCAATGAATGGAACACTACTGGCACATACTGACGGGGGAACACCCTGCCTGCTGCTTCATATACCACACCGAGATGCGTTTAATTTAGGACAACTTATTTATTTTTTTGAATTCGCATGTGGTGTCAGTGCTTATATTCTTGGGGTGAATCCCTTTGATCAGCCGGGAGTAGAAAAATATAAAACAAATATGTTTGCACTTCTTGGAAAGCCGGGATTTCAAGAAGAAGGGGAGCTGCTTCGATCTCGTTTGTAAGGATATAATTTGTAAGAAACGAATGGGTTTGACAGGATAAAAAAGAAAAAAATGTTCAAAACTTGACAAGTATGAAAGTCTCTGCTATAATTCATGTAACAAATTTGTAACATATTTAACAAATTTGCATAAAATGATAAAGAGGGTGTAACAATATAGATACACTATTTTAATCGTTTAGGAGGTTAGTATGAAACTTAACAGAAAGTTAATTGAAAGTGGAATTGTAGCAGTTGCATTTATGCTGATTACGGCGGGAGCTTTCCTAGGAGGAAACACTACGGAATCCAAGGTGCAATCAGACAAAGCTGTAAGGGCAGGTATAGTGGCAGTAACCGCTTTAGACAATGAAGATAACGAGACAGAACCGGCAACAATAGAAAAGACAAAGACGGAGGTTGTGACCTCAGCAGATGAGACGGCAATGGATGTAAGTCTCATGAGGGTTCAAACCCAGGAAAAGAACAGAACATCCGTAAACACTGAAAAAAATTCTAAATGGGAAAATTGCGTAATGGCAGATGTAAAAGATTCCCTGAATATTCGTAAGAAAGCAAATAGCCGGTCTAAATTGGTTGGAAAGTTATACAAAGGTGGAGTTGCCACCATTTTGGAGACCAAGGGACAATGGGTTAAGATTCATTCCGGGAATGTAACCGGTTATGTAAAATCTGAATATTGCGTGTTTAATGAAAAGGCAGAGAAACTGGCCAAAAAACTTGGTACTTATTATGTGATTTCAAAGGCAGATGGGTTAAGAATCAGAGCAAAAGCGTCTGAGGAGAGCGAAGTATATACCATTGTAGATAAAGGCAGCCGGTTTAAACTTAAAAAGAATAGTCGGAATATGGAAGAGTGGGTTGCAATCACATATGATGGCAGGACCGCTTATGTATCAGCAGAGTATACGAAGACAAAATTAGTACTTGGCAAGGCCCTTTCCATTAAGGAAATAGAAAAATTGGAAAGACAACAGGAAGAAGCCACCCAAGAAGAGAATAAATCAAATGATTCTTCAGATTCAACGCCAACGATAGAGCAGAAAGATCCAATATCAGCATCTATAGATGATGTAACACTTTTGGGTGCGATTATTCAATGCGAGGCAGGCGGTGAAAGCTATCAGGGAAAATTAGCAGTAGGCGCAGTTGTTATGAACCGCGTACGAAGCAGTTCTTTTCCGGACACGGTATCCGGAGTTATTTATGCACCGGGTCAGTTTGGACCGGCATCCAGTGGGAAATTAGCAAGACAATTAAACAGTGGTGTAAGTGGAAGCTGTTTGGATGCAGCAAGGGAAGCCTTGGGTGGTGCAGATAATGTGGACGGAGCATTATATTTTAGGAATAAAAGATGTGGCCGTGATGGAATCATAATTGGAAATCATGTATTTTTTTAAAAACTAGGAAGCAAGCGAATCAAAACGAATAAACAGGATCATGCAGGCTACTTTTTTCGGGAAAGAAACCGGAATAGCAGTCTGCATTCTTGGGTTTCTTATTAAGATATAAAAATTTTATAATTCTTTAATTGTATTGCATGACAAAGTATAGTAAAATGCATGTAATGATAAAAACAGAGATTAAGGAAGGGGTGGAATCACATGTATGCAGCAGTCACATGGTTAATCCTTATAGTGCTACTGGTGATTATTGAGATCGCAACGCTTGGGCTGACTACAATTTGGTTTGCCGGAGGAGCACTTGTTGCATTTATTGCCAACCTTTGTGGGGCAAATCTTCCAATTCAAATTATACTGTTTACACTGGTATCTTTTGCAATGTTATTTGCAACAAGACCAATTGCTATTCGTTACATTAACAAGGATCGAATTAAGACAAATGCAGAGAGCCTCATTGGTCAGAATGCCACGGTACAGGAAGATATTGACAATATGAAGGCAATGGGACAGGTTATTGTAAATGGACAGGAATGGACGGCACGGAGTACTGAGGATGCAGTGTTAATAGCCGTTGGAAGTACGGTTGTTATAGATGCAATTCAAGGAGTAAAATTAATTGTTAAGAAAGTGAACTAAAAAAATTAAATGGAGGGTTATATTATGCAATGGATTTTTATTTTAGTTTTGGTAGCGCTGGTGTTGATTGTACTTGCATCTTGCGTGAAAATCGTGCCACAGGCTCAGGCATTGGTTTTGGAACGTTTAGGAGGATATCAGGATACCTGGGGCGTGGGAGTACATTTTAAAGTACCAATTATTGATAAGATAGCCAAGAAAGTAATTTTAAAAGAACAGGTTGTTGATTTTGCACCACAGCCGGTTATTACCAAGGACAATGTAACCATGAGAATTGACACCGTTGTATTTTTCCAGATTACGGATCCAAAGCTTTTTGCTTATGGAGTGGAGAATCCAATTATGGCAATTGAGAATTTAACAGCAACAACTCTTCGTAATATTATTGGTGATTTGGAATTGGATGAGACACTAACTTCAAGAGAGACCATTAATACGAAGATGAGAGCATCTTTGGATGTGGCGACAGACCCATGGGGAATCAAAGTTAACAGAGTAGAGCTGAAAAATATTATCCCACCAACTGCAATTCAGGATGCAATGGAAAAACAGATGAAGGCAGAACGTGAACGTCGAGAATCTGTTACAAGAGCAGAAGGTGAGAAACGATCTACAGTTTTAGTAGCAGAAGGTCAGAAGGAATCCGCTATTTTAGATGCAGAAGCAGAAAAGCAGGCAGCAATTCTTAGAGCACAGGCAAAGCGTGAAGCAACAATTCAGGAGGCAGAAGGTCAGGCAGAAGCCATCTTAAAGATTCAGAAGGCGAATGCAGATGGAATCCGATTCCTGAAAGAAGCAGCACCGGATGCCGCAGTATTACAGCTTAAGAGCTTGGAAGCATTTGCAAGAGCAGCAGATGGAAAAGCAACAAAAATTATTATTCCGTCAGAGATTCAGGGAATTGCCGGATTAGTAAAGTCCATCACGGAAATTGCAAAAGAAGACGATGCACTATAGGGAAGGTTCTTTTGTTATAAATAGTAAAACCGGAATGCTGCACTGGCATCCCGGTTTTCTCTGTGAAGGGCAAGGCTTTAAATAAAGAAGAGGAAAGAACTAAAATGGAAAGACAGAGCATTCAGATCATAGAATATGATACGGTTACGTCAACCAATGATACCGCAAAGGAATTGGCTAATTTAGGAGAAAAAAGAGATCTCTTGATTATTGCAAAAAAACAGACGGCGGGACGTGGACGAATGGGCAGAACATGGTTGTCCCAAGAGGGAGAGGGCATTTATATGTCTTTTTTCCTTCATCCGAAGATTCGTCCGGATCAAGGAAGTCGGTTGACGCTGGTAATGGCAATGGCAGTTGAAGAGGGAATTCGCAAGGCAACTGGATTGGCTGCCGGAATTAAATGGCCAAACGATATTATCCTGGAAGGAAAAAAAGTATGTGGAATTCTTACGGAGATGAGTGCTGATGTGGATGGAATACGTTATCTTATTATTGGTGCAGGGATTAATGTAGGGAATAAGGAATTTCCAAATGAGCTTGCCGAAATAGCAACTTCACTTTATAGACAGGGAATTACCAACATTAGCCATGGAGACATTATAGAGCAGGTGCTGCAGTCCTGGGAGTATTATTATGAACGTTTTTGCAGAACCGGAGATTTAAGGGATATAATGAAGGAATACAACGAAAAATGTATGAATGTAAATACAAAAGTAAAAGTGATTGGGGCACAAATACCATATTGCGGCATCTCTCATGGAATCAATGCCGATGGTGAATTACTGGTTGAGGTGGATGGAGAGATACGTAAGATATCAAGCGGAGAAGTATCTGTAAGAGGTGTTTATGGGTATGTGTAAGGAGAAAAAGATGGAGCAGGGGACATTTGTATTGTGTGTATCAAATGCATATGAAAAGAAGTATTATTTGAATGAAGAACTGGAAGGACTTCCCACAAGCATTAAAGATGAATTGAAGATTATGTGTGTTCTTTTTTCAGAAGAAATTGGAGGAATCTTAAAGCTGGAATTCTCAGAGGAAGGCGAGCTAAACCTGGTAACGGAGGCGGACGAAGAAGATTTGCTTTATGATGAAATAGGGAGTGCACTGAAGATAAAGGAAATCCAAAAAGAAAAACAGGAACTATTGGAATCCCTGGAATTATTTTACAAGATCTTTTATCTGGGAATTACAGATGAGGAATAGGAGGCGGGCATCATGTTATTGGCCATTGATGTTGGAAATACAAATGTAACACTGGGTGTATTTGACGGAGAACAACTAACAGCAACTTTTCGCATGACTACAAAGCTTCAGAGGACCAGCGATGAATTTGGAATTGATATTTGTAATCTGCTTGAGCATAATCATATTGTAATACCGGATATAGACAGTATCATTGTTGCAAGTGTAGTACCAAACGTGATGCATTCCCTTTACAATGCACTGCGTAAGTATTTTAATATTAAACCAATTGTTGTAGAACCGGGAATCAAGACGGGAATTCGAATTGTAACGGAAAATCCAAGGCAGATTGGAGCAGATCGAATTGTAGATGCAGTTGCAGCATATGAATTATATGGTGGTCCGGTGTTGGTGATTGACTTTGGTACGGCTACAACCTATGATCTGGTAGATGGAAGTGGGGCTTTTGTGGCAGGAGTAACAGCACCCGGAATAAGAACCAGTGCCCAGGCACTCTGGAAGGAAGCAGCAAAGCTTCCTGAAATAGAGATTAAGAAACCGGATAGTATTCTTGCAAAAGAAACAATTAGCAGTATGCAGGCGGGATTGGTTTATGGTCAGATTGGGCAAACGGAGTATATTGTGCAACATATGAAGAAAGAATCCGGATATGCAAACATAAAAGTAGTGGCTACAGGCGGTCTAGGTAATATAATTGCAAGAGAGACAACCTGCATTGATATATACAATACCAATCTTACATTACAGGGAATGCGAATAATTTATGATAAACAGTTTAAGCTCTAGGGGACGAGGATGAAAAAATTACGAATTGGAACAGTGGAATTGGAGAATAATTTAATACTGGCACCAATGGCAGGTGTTACGGACCTGCCCTTTCGACTATTATGTAAAGAGCAGGGAGCAGGATTGTTGTGCACGGAGATGGTAAGTGCAAAGGCGATTCAATATCAGAACAAGAATACGATTGGTCTATTAAAGATTGATGAATTGGAGCATCCGGTATCATTGCAGTTATTTGGTTCAGATCCGGATATAATTAGTGAGATGGCAAAGCAAATTGAAGAACGGCCATTTGATATCTTAGATCTGAATATGGGATGTCCGGTACCCAAAGTTGTCAATAACGGGGAAGGTTCCGCACTTATGAAAAATCCAAGGCTTGTGGAAGAAATCATAAAAAAAACAGTACAGGCAATAAAAAAACCCGTAACGATAAAAATCAGAAAAGGGTTTGATGATTTACACATCAATGCAGTAGAAATTGCCAAAATAGCGGAAGCATCAGGGGCGGCAGCAGTGGCAGTTCATGGAAGAACAAGAGAGCAGTATTATTCAGGACAGGCAGATTGGGAGATTATCCGTCAGGTAAAAGAAGCAGTAAAGATACCGGTAATTGGGAATGGGGATGTGACAGATGCTAGGACAGCGCATGAATTACAAAAGATTACCGGATGTGATGGCATTATGATAGGCCGTGCAGCCAGAGGAAATCCCTGGATATTTTACCAGATATTACAATATGAGGAAACCGGAAAAATCACAGACCGACCAACGATTCAGGAAGTGACAGATATGATTTTACGTCATGGACGGCTCTTGATGGATGAAAAGGGTGAATATACCGGAATGAGAGAAATCAGAAAGCATGCAGCATGGTATACAAGCGGATACAAAAATTCTGCAAAGCTTAGGGTAAGAATTAATGAAATCGAGACATATTTTCAATTACAGGAATTATTTGAGGAAGTACAATCATATAATTGACATAAGAATTAGAATTTAGTATAATGTTGAGATTATGAATGAAAAAGTACGTTACTATAATAAAATAGAAAAGAAACAGAAAGGTGTGTAACAAGATGGAGGAAAAAAAACTTTTAACTTATGCAGGCCTGCAGAAGCTTGAAACAGAGATTCAGGACTTAAAGGTGGTCAAACGTAAGGAAGTATCTCAGAAAATTAAAGAAGCGAGAGAGCAAGGCGATTTATCGGAGAATGCGGAATATGATGCTGCAAAGGACGAACAACGAGATATTGAGGCAAGAATAGAAGAGATTGAGAAGATTTTAAAGAACGTGGAAGTGGTAGTTGAAGAGGAAGTAGATCTGAATAAAATTAATGTAGGTTGTATGGTTAAGCTATATGACTGTGAGTTTGAAGAAGAGTTAACCTATCGACTGGTAGGTTCTACGGAAGCAAGTAGTTTGGAGGGCAAAATATCCAATGAATCACCGGTAGGAAAAGCACTGTTAGGTGCAAAAGTTGGTGATACAGTAAGTGTTGATACCCAGGCAGGTACACTGTCTTATAAGATATTGGAGATACAACGAGCAAATTAGAAAGAGAGGTCATTCCTATGGCTGGACAAAATAAGAATAATCCACAGAATCAGGAACCCGATTTAAACCATTTATTACAGGTTCGCCGTGACAAGTTAAAAGAACTTCAAGATGGAGGTAAGAATCCATTTTTGATTACGAAATATGAGGTAACACATCACAGTGCTGAAATCAAGGAAAACTTTGAAACGTTAGAAGGAAAGCAGGTCAGCGTGGCAGGACGAGTTATGTCCAAGCGTCTTATGGGAAAAGCTTCGTTTGTTAATATTCAGGATTTAAAAGGCAATATTCAGTCCTATGTGGCAAGAGATAGTATAGGAGAGGAATCATATGCTGATTTTAAAAAATATGATGTGGGAGATATTATTGGATTAACGGGAGAAGTGTTTAAGACAAAGACAGAAGAGATATCCATACATGCTTCTAAAATTGTATTACTTTCAAAGAGTCTTCAGATCTTACCGGAGAAATTCCATGGATTAACCAATACAGATATTCGTTATAGACAAAGATATGTAGATTTGATTATGAATGCAGAAGCCAAAGAAACCTTTATTAATCGCTCTAAGATTTTAAGTACAATTCGTAAATACTTAGATGAGCAGGGATTTATGGAGGTGGAGACGCCATTTCTTGTACAAAATGCCGGGGGAGCGGCAGCACGCCCTTTTGACACACATTTTAATGCATTAAATGAGGATATACACTTAAGAATCTCCTTGGAATTGTACTTAAAGCGTCTTATTGTAGGTGGAATGGAACGTGTCTATGAGATTGGACGTGTTTTTCGAAATGAAGGAATTGATACCAAACATAATCCTGAATTTACATTGATGGAATTATATCAGGCATATACAGATTATCATGGCATGATGGATTTATCAGAAAATCTGTACAGGCATATTGCAGAAACAGTTTGCGGAGGCAGTGTGATTCAGTATGGTGAGCAGACCATTGATTTATCCAAGCCATTTGAACGGATGACTATGGTGGATGCAGTAAAGAAATATGCAGATATTGATTTTGATCAAATCAAGACAACAGAAGAAGCAAAAGCACTGGCAGACAAGCTTCATGTTGAATATGAGACAAGACATAAAAAGGGTGATATTTTAAACTTGCTTTTTGATGAATTTGTGGAAGATCATTTGATTCAGCCTACATTTATAATGGATCATCCCATTGAAACATCCCCATTAACCAAGAAAAAACCTGAAAATCCGGAATATGTTGAGCGGTTCGAGCTATACATCAATGGATGGGAGATGGCAAACGCTTACTCAGAGTTAAATGATCCAATTGATCAGCGTGAGCGATTTGAAGCGCAGGAAGAACTGAAAGCACAGGGTGATGAGGAAGCTAATAGTATAGATGAAGACTTTTTAAATGCACTTTGTGTAGGAATGCCACCAACAGGGGGAATTGGTTTTGGAATTGATAGACTTGTGATGCTGATGACCAATTCGGCTGCAATTAGGGATGTATTACTATTCCCGACGATGAAGAGCCTGGGTAGTTCTGAAACTTCTAAAAAAGAGGAAAATGTTGCTCCAGTTCAGATTGAAACAGTGAAAGAAAAGATTGATTTTTCTAAAGTGAAAATAGAGCCACTTTTTGAAGAAATGGTAGATTTTGATACATTTGCAAAGTCTGATTATAGAGCTGTGAAGGTGAAATCTTGTGAAGCAGTACCGAAGAGCAAGAAGTTGTTGAAATTTGTTTTGTATGATGGTTCCGGTACAGACAGAGTGATTCTAAGCGGAATTCATGAGTATTATGAGCCAGAAGAATTGGTTGGGAAAACTTGTATCGCAATCACTAATCTGCCACCAAGATCGATGATGGGAATTGATTCTTGTGGAATGCTGATTTCAGCAGTCCACGAGGAAGATGGAAAAGAAGGTCTGAACCTATTGATGGTGGATGATAGAATTCCGGCGGGAGCAAAACTTTACTAGGATATTTATACTAAATGATGTAGGTATTTGTGCAGAAGTAAAAAAACGCATAATTTATAAAAGTTACAGCGACAATTTCGTAGAGGAGTTGTCGCTGTTTTTTAAATAAGAGAAACTAACAAATTGGAAGTTAAATCCTGTAGATG
>JAVVVI010000038.1:0-15785 GCA_036652735.1 Lachnospiraceae bacterium | reverse complement strand
AGGTTATTCCCTGGGAGCGTTTTTATAGAACTCCTGCTTCTTTTATAAATCTGGATAGTTCAATTTCATGGTTATTGCGCATTTTCACAGCTGATAAATACAATTTATGCTTTGCTCTTGTCATTCCCACATAGAACATCCGACGTTCTTCTTCTAGATCCGAGGATAGAATCGCTTTTTTATAGGGCATAATGCCCTCATTCACATCCATAATATATACGGTATCATATTCCAGACCTTTGCTTGCATGAAGAGTTGCAATGGTAATGGCATCGCTTTGCACCTCTCCCCTGTTTTGAGCAGCCAGTGTTTCTTTAAATTCCTCTATATGTTGACTCCATTCATCCAATGTTAAATACTCTTTTGCCGATAATTGCAGTTCCTCCAATATTTCCAGCAGCTCTGCTTCATTCATATTTCTTTTTTCTGCGTATTCTCTCAAATAAGCATCATATCCAATTCCTTTTCGAATATAATTTATGGCAGCAAAGGGGGATAAACGATGAATTGCTTCTATATCTTCATAAAGTTCCTTCACTCGTTTTACCATCCAGAATTGTTCTGCTTTTTCATAATATTCTTTCCAATGATTAAAGTTCACTTCCCCTTCATAAAGACTCTGCCTGGACAGATATCTGGTTGGTCGATTCATAATTCTTAAGAAGTCACTACGTGCTCTGCTGCCTGCTCCCAGCCTTAAATAAGCCAATACATCTTTTGCAATAAAATGATCGTAAATATTGGGCATTCGCTCCTTCATACGAAATGGAATATTATATTCCATAAGCTTTTCCGTAAAATATCTTGCCTGAGTATTGGTTCTTACCAGCACCGTTATATCATTGTACAAAGTTCCATCTTGAATAGAGCGTTGTATGGATTGAATTATTTCTTTGCTCTCCTGCTTTTCATCCTGATATAGTTTAAATTCAACCGGTCCTTCTGAACGCAAAGCCGCTTTCATTTCTTTTCCATATCGATTGGAATTATGTACAATTAAGTTTTGCGTACTTGCCACAATCTCCTTTTGAGATCGATAATTAACATCTAGGATAATACGTTTTGCATCTGTATAGCAGGCTTGAAATCCAAGCATAATCTCCGGCTTGGCTCCTCGAAACCGGTATATGGACTGATCGTCATCCCCTACTGCAAAAATATGATTCTCCGGTTCTGCCAATAGCTGAATGACATCAAACTGGATTTTATTAATATCCTGAAATTCATCTATTAATATATAGCGGAACTTTTTCTGCCAGCCGGCTAGAATATCTTTTCGTTCTGTCAGTAACTCATACGTATAAATTAACATATCATCAAAATCAATGTAATGATTTTGTCTCATAAATTCCTGATACTTTGAAAAAGCCATTCGAAACTCTTCTTCTCCACAGCTTTTTGCATAATAATGGTCCAAATTAATTCCAAGATTCTTGACCAGACTGATTTCTCCCAATAAATTACCCGCCATTTCTGCTTCATCTTCACATTCCAGTCTTAGCTGTTGTATAATCTGGGCAATCAGTTGAAATCTTACTTCTTCCTTTACAATATTCTCCGGCTGATAATGATAGGCACGCTTTAAAATCGAAAAAAATATACTATGAAATGTTCCAAAACTAACGGTTGTAGTTCTTTGATCCATGAGACGCAGAAACCGTTCCTTCATTTCTTTTGCTGATGCCCGGGTAAAAGAAATAACCAGAATTTGTTCCGGAGGCACTTTTTCTTCTTGAATTAAATATTTTGTTCTTTCTGTAATTACTAAGGTTTTTCCGGAACCCGGTCCGGCAAGTACAAGCAAAGGACCGCCCTTATATTGGACGGCCTCCCTTTGGGATTCATTTAATATCATTTTACTCCTCTTTATTATCAACTTGTGCTAGTTTCTCAATACCAATTTTAATTCTTTTTATGGATTCTTCTTTTAAGAGAATCTCCATTAATTCCGTCGCACCACCAGGCGTCATTTGTTTGCCTGAGACTGCGGTACGAATTGGCCACATAACATAACCGTTTTTATATCCCTTTTCTTTAACAAAATCAGATAAACTAGCATAAAGTGCATCATTACTATAATCTGTTTGCGCTTCCAATATGGGAAGTATCTCTCTTAATACCGAAAGAGAAGTCTCTTCATTTGTCTTCATTTTCTTATGACAATACATGGTCGTGTCATACTCCGGCAATTCCTGAAAAAAATCTATATGCTCTCCTATTTCAGGAAAGGTCTCTATTCTGGTCTGGACCATGGCTGCTATTTTCTTTAAATCTAACTCTTTGGTAATTACCTGTGTTAAATATGGAAGTGCCTTTTCGTAAAACTGTTCCGGTTTAAGTGCCTTAATGTATTCACCATTCATCCATTTTAATTTTCCATAATCAAATACTGCAGGTGATTTACTCATTCTTCTGAAATCAAATTCTTCAATTAGTTCTTCTAAACTGAACATCTCACGATTGGATTCCGGACTCCATCCAAGCAATGCAACAAAATTAATAATTGCTTCTGTTAAGAATCCCTGTTCCAGTAAATCTTCATAAGAAGAATGACCGCTTCGCTTACTTAACTTCTGATGTTCTTCATTTGTAATTAAAGGACAATGAATATAAAGTGGAATCTCCCATCCAAACGCCTCATAGAGACGATTGTACTTTGGAGAAGAAGATAAATATTCATTTCCACGAATGACATGGGTAATTCCCATTAAATGGTCGTCCACTACATTGGCAAAATTATAGGTTGGATATCCATCTGACTTAATCAGAACCATATCATCCAATTCTTTATTCTCAACGGTAATATCTCCATATATTTCATCATGGAAGGTGGTTGTACCTGTATTGGGGTTGTTCTGACGAATCACATATGGTTTCTTCTCTGAAAGATTTTTTTCTATCTCTTCTTTTGTAAGGGATAAGCAGTGTTTATCATACACTGAAATCTCTTTATCCGCCACGGTCTGCTTCAAGGTCTGAAGACGTTCCTGGGTGCAAAAGCAATAATACGCCTCTCCCTTGTCCACTAATTCCAATGCATATTTTAAGTACAGTCCCTGTGCCTGACGTTCACTTTGAATATAGGGACCATAACCACCATCCTTATCCGGTCCTTCATCGTGAACTAACCCTGTTTGTTTCATCGTATTATAAATAATATCAAGTGCACCTTCATAAAACCGTTCCTGATCGGTGTCCTCAATTCTTAAAATAAAATCTCCCTTGTGATGTTTTGCAATTAAATATTCATAAAGTGCTGTCCTTAAGTTCCCCACATGCATCCTTCCGGTTGGACTGGGTGCAAATCTTGTTCTTACCTTTGCCATTTTTATTCTCCTTCTATCAAATAGGGAGTACGCCTGCGTACTCCCCTCTAGCTCTCACTTATTATAGCTTAAAATTCAGATTCTGACAATACTTTCTCATCCATCAAATTCCGGATTGTAAGCATAAAAATTCTTAGAATCCAAATTATCCTGAATGATACGGAGTCCTTCCCCAAAGCGTATGTTTTTTCACTACTTTTAAAAATTGTTCTGCCTCAATGAGTCCTTCATGAGGCGCTACAACCAGAATATTTTTTTCTCCCCCCATACAACCATATAGATAACAGGCCTTCTTTTTCTGAAATTCTTCTTTTGCATTCATTATCTGAATCTCCTGTTGCTGGTAATATTCATAAATGGATGCATTGCTCCGTACATAAATGGGATTTTTCAATAGTTCACCAATTCTTGGGGCAATCCATTCCTTTCCACTTCTTCTTCGATATCCCTCTTTGTTCAGTAAGTTTGCAACTTTTTGCAATGAAATCTCCGGTTCTCCATACCACTGATACATTTTACGAATCTGTTTCACTTCTTCCGGAATGGGCGCATACATGGATGTACTGTTTTCTTTCACTACAGTATCACAAAGTTGAAATCCAAATGGAATTCTTCCACCCATATAAAGTCCCCGCTTACATCGCATTTCATACGCATCCATTACCCGTGCCTGAATGGTCTCCCGCTCTAATTGAGCAAAGATAATTGCTACGCTGAGCATTGCCCTTCCCATTGGAGTTGATGTGTCAAACTTCTCAGTGGAAGAAATAAACGCGACCTGATGCTGTTCAAAAAATTCCATCATTTTTGCAAAATCAAGAAGGGAACGGCTGATGCGATCCAGCTTATATACAATTACAGCCTGTATCTCCCCCTGTCTTACTGCTTCCATCAGTAATAAAAATCCTGGACGCTTTGTATTTTTTCCACTATAGCCTCGATCAATATACTCTCTGTATTCTTGACCTCTCGCTTCCATTTTGCAAGAACAAAGCTGCCCTTCCACCGATAGACTTCCCAGCTTATCAATGGATTGCCGTGCATATAATCCAATCATAAAAGTCCTTTTTTATTACTCTATTCCTTTTTACCGGAATCATTCCTCGTCAGCCCATAGAAGCGTGGCTTTTACTGCACGTTTCCATCCCTTAAGCTTTTTCTCTCTTACGTCTTCCGGCATATTTGGACTAAATTTATGTCCCATCTGCCAGTTTTCAACAATTTCTTCTTTATTTTTCCAATATCCGGTAGCAAGACCTGCCAGGTATGCTGCTCCTAAGGCTGTCGTTTCGATGCTTTTTGGTCTCTGAACCTCTGTATTTAAAATATCTGACTGAAACTGCATTAAAAAATCATTGGCACTGGCTCCACCGTCTACTTTTAATCCGGTAAGGGCAATTCCGGAGTCTTCTTCAATTGCTTTTAAAATATCAACGGTTTGATAGGCAATGGATTCCAATGTTGCAGTAATAAAATGCTCCTTTGTACAGCCTCTGGTAATTCCATAAATACTTCCTCTTGCGTATGGATTCCAATAAGGTGCGCCCATTCCCGCAAAAGAAGGAACCACATACACCCCTCCTGTATCCCTTGTTTCAACGGTATATTCTTCCGACTGTGCGGCTGACTTAATCATTCTCAAACCATCCCTCAGCCACTGAATCGCTGCTCCTGCAACAAAGACACTTCCTTCTAATGCATACTCTATGGTTCCTTCCTGTGTCGCTGCAATGGTTGTAATTAATCCACTCTTAGAACGAATTGGCCGATTTCCGGTATTCATTAATAAAAAGCAGCCGGTTCCATAGGTATTCTTTGTATCTCCCGGCTGAAAACAGCATTGTCCAAATAATGCCGCCTGCTGATCACCTGCAATACCTGCAATTGGAATTGGTGCCCCAAATACTCTGGTATCCACTTCTCCATAAATCTGACTGGATGGGCATACCTTTGGAAGCATTGATTCCGGTATATTAAAATAATCCATAAGTTCTTTGTCCCAACAGCGATTTTTAATATCAAAAAGCATGGTTCTGGATGCGTTGGTATAATCTGTAATATGCAATTTCCCTTTTGTTAAATTATATACCAGCCAGGTGTCCACCGTACCAAATAATAATTCACCTTTTTCTGCCTTCTCTCTTGCTCCCGGAACCTGTTCCAGAATCCAGGCAATCTTTGTTGCACTAAAATAAGCATCGGGAATTAAGCCTGTTTTTTCCAGGATTTTTTCTTCCATACCATCTTTTTTTAGTTGATCAATCATAGGTGCTGTTCTTCTGCACTGCCATACAATTGCATTGTAAACCGGTTCCCCTGTAATCTTATCCCATACAATGGTAGTTTCTCTTTGATTGGTAATACCAATTCCACAAATATTTTCCGGTTTTACGCCCTGGGTTACCATTGCTTCTATCGCAACAGCAAGCTGTGACGCCCATAAATCCAATGGATTATGTTCTACCCAACCGGGTTTTGGATATATTTGTTCAAATTCCTTCTGTGCCATACTTACAATATGACCGCTTTTGTTAAATAAAATACAGCGCGAGCTGGTCGTCCCCTGATCTAATGCCATTACATATTGTTCCATATTCACAACCCTCCATTTATTCTCTTTGCACAAATTTTGCCGCATATTTCCCTGCTTTTTCTGCTTCTGCGGATACCCTGTCCACTAAATCATGTACATGAACTACATTTCCTGCTGCAAATACCCCCGGAATCGCTGTCTCTAATTCGTCTGATACAAAGGGTCCATTTGTTTCAGGATTTAATGTAATTCCCATTCCAACAGTAAGTTCATTTTCAGGTATCAATCCACAAGACAAAAGCAGGGTATCACAAGAAATATCCTGTTCTGTTCCGGGAATCGGTTGCAACTTTTCATCCACATTGGCAAGCGTCACACCCTCTACCCGTTCCTTCCCCATTATGTTTACTACTGTGGTGCTTAATAGCAATGGAATGTCATAATCTAGAAGGCACTGGGATATGTTACGGTTCAAACCGGAAGATTTTGGCATTAGCTCTGCCACTGCTTTTACGCAGCAACCTTCCAGGGTCATACGCCTTGCCATAATCAATCCAATATCTCCGGATCCAAGAATTACAATTTCTTTTCCAGGTAGAAAGCCCTCCATATTCACAAAATACTGGGCCGTACCTGCTGAATAGATTCCTGCCGGTCGATATCCCGGTATATTTAAAGCTCCTCTTGGTCGCTCTCTGCATCCCATTGCCAATACAATTGCCTCTGCCTGAATTTTAAAAATTCCTTTTTCCTCATTCATCAATGTCAGCTGCTTCTTATCTGAAATGGAGAGAACCATGGTATCTGTATATGTCAGCATCTTTTTTTCTCTTATTTGATAACTATAGCGTAATGCATATTCCGGTCCAGTTAATTCTTCCTGAAAGGTCTGAAGTCCAAATCCACTATGAATACATTGATTTAAGATTCCGCCAAGGCGTTTTTCACGTTCTACAATCAGAACATCCTGTTCCCCTGATTCCCAAGCCGCTACTGCCGCTGCCATTCCTGCCGGTCCTCCACCTACGATTACTATTTTATGATAATCCATGAATTACGTCTCTCCTTCCTCTTTTGTATTTCCCAAAAGCTGATAGGACTGTTTACTGTTTTTCTTAATTTCAGTTTGCTTGAGTTTCAATTCATCCCCAAGGAGCTCCATTGTTCTTGATGTACAGAACCCGGACTGGCACCGCCCCATTCCGGCTCTGGTTCTGCGCTTAATTCCATCCATGGTGGTTGCCGGTAGCGGTCTATGAAGCGCATCTCTGATTTCGCCTTCCGTTACCTGCTCACATCTGCAAACAATTCTGCCATATTGAGGATTTTCTTTTATGATTCGTTCCTGCTCCGCAAAAGAAAGTTCTGCCATATGAATCATTCCTTTGCGGGTTCTTTGAAAGTCCTTCTTTTTTTCTGCCGGTTGAATCTGCTGCATTAAATCTGCAATATAAGATCCAATTGCCGGTGCACAGGTGAGTCCCGGTGAATCGATTCCTGCTGCATCTATAAAACCCGGTGCATCTTTTACTTCTTCTACAATAAAATCTCCACCTCGTTCATGCGCCCGCAGTCCTGCAAATGAAGTAATAATTCCACGTTTATACTCACCGGTAATACTCCTTGCTGTCAATGTCATAATTTTATTCAGCCCTGCACCGGTAGTATTGATTCCTTCTTTATCTTCAATTTCTTCTGCCGTTGGCCCCATTAGAATATTACCATGAACCGTTGGCGTTATAAGCACGCCTTTCCCGGCTTCGGTTGGAAGTTGAAACAGGGTGTGCTGCACAAGATCTGCACTGTTTTTATCCAGCAGACAATATTCTCCCTTCCGTGGTACAATCAAAATCTTATCTTTTGACACCATATTATGAAATTCGTCTGCATAAACTCCAGCTGCATTTATGATAAAATCACACTTATAGACTTGTGTAGCTCCATTCTTTTCTGCGTAAACGCAATATCCTCGGGTTAATTTCTCGATTTTCGTTACACAGGTATTTAACTGAATTTCTGCACCATTATTTATGGCATTTTCTGCCATTGCTATTGTCAACTCAAATGGACAGACAATTCCTGCACTGGGTGCATATAGTGCCTGTGTAATCTCCGGTGCCAAACCCTGTTCAAACGCTTTTATTCTTTCCCCGGTAATCAGTTCTAATCCGGATACACCATTGCGTATTCCTTGTTGATACAGTCTTTTTAATGTTTCTTCTCCCTTACCTTCTGGAGATAGAACCAAAGAACCAATTCGTGAAAAAGGAACCTGCAGTTCCTGACAAAGTTCTTCCATGCACTGATTGCCCAATAAATTAAAATATGCTTTCTTTGTTCCGGGCAACGCGTCATAACCGGCATGAACAATTCCACTATTTGCTTTACTGGTTCCCTCACATACATCACTATTTTTCTCTAATACCAACACCCTTCGGCGATATCTGGACAATTCCCTGGCAATGGAACAGCCTATGACTCCGCCACCTATAATGATTATATCTTCCATTCTATCCATGGCGTATTCTTCCTTCCCTACAAGGAAAGGATCGGTAGTATTGCGCCGGTCCTTTCCTTGTGTTTCCTTGTTCCATTCTCTTTATTCTTCAAAGACACGAAGTTTTTTACTATCCAGTTGTAAGGCTACTTTCTTTGCCTGCTCTAAAACAAGAATTACTTCTTTTGATACCCGATCCGCTTCACTGCAATAGTTCTCCGCCTGTGTAAAATCACCTTTTCTCAATGCATTTAATGCTTTTTCACCGGTTTGGTGAAGGCGATTATGCTTCTCAGCTACGGTGCCCCAAATCTCCTTGACTTCCTTATTTTGCGGCTTTGCCATATTATAAAAATGTCCAAATCCACATTTTGCCGAATCCGTCTGTAAAATGCCCACTTTTTTTGCACTGACCATATGATCCAATGACTTCATCCATTTTTTATGTGCTTCTATGCCCGCTGATACCGCCTCAATAAAGACTTTGTTTTCAGGCATATAAAAGGCATCACAAGCCATTGTTCCCACCATTTGTGCAACGGAATCCAGTTGTTTTTCTACGGTTCGAATTGGCAGAATTGATTCGTACATGACCGTATTGATCTCCATCAACTCTTCTGAATCTGCTCTCAAATCTGACACTTTCTCCTCAACTGAGATTACCTGATCTTCCAATTCCAGAACAGAACTACTAATTTCCTGGCTCACTGCTGCAAAAGATGTAATTGCCGTTGTAATATTCTCCACACTGTTTTTATTCTTATTATTTGTATCACTTACACCTGTAATCATGGAACTAATTGTCTCCAGAGAACCCACGGTAACTTCCACACTTTCTGCACTTTTATCCGATGCATGCTTTATATTACCAAGGAATTCTCCCATGTTGCCGGTTAAGGATTTTGTTTCATCTGCAAGCTTACGAATCTCCTCTGCAACAACTGCAAACCCTCTTCCTGCATCTCCGGCTCTGGCTGCCTCAATGGACGCATTTAATGCCAAAAGATTTGTCTGTGCGGAAATTGCATTAATCCCCTCAATAACATCGTTCATATGGTTGATAATCTCAACTAATTCCCGCATATCCGATCTCATTTCTGCTGCATTTTCAATGGTCTGTGTTGAAATATTACTCATCTCATCTAAGTCTTGCTGACTTTGCTCTAAATCTCCCATCACAGCATCTGATTCCATAGACGCTTTGGTGATTGTTTCCGTTAAACTAACGTGGGCCTTTGAGACTTCCGATGCAATGGCAGAGGTCTCAGAAATAGAATCATGAATTCCCCCAGTGGCACTTTCAACATTCTTGCTTATCTGTTTCATCATGTTTGCCTTCTGCTCTAACGCCAGGTCCATAACACTAATACGCATAACCGAATCCAATGCTAACGTTGCAATTGTCTCAAATTGCTTTCTTCCTGTCTGTAATCTTTGATTTATCTTCTGAATCTCTTGCGGTTCCCTTGAAAAATCTTCATCTGTCAGACGTGACATAGCCTTTAGGGCATGATCACTTATAATTTTTTTTCCCATGATTTCCTTACCTCCACTTAACATCTCTTCTATATTGAATTCTATGATTTTCCTATCTGTTTGTCAAGAAATTGTTCACATAATATTCATTTTTTTATTTTTAAATCCTCTATACGATTTGCTTCCCCAAAGCGTTGAAAATGTACAATTTCCCGTTCTCTTAAAAACCGAATTGGATCAGCAACTTCCGGATCTTTTACCAGCCGCAAAATATTATCATAGGTGGTTCTTGCCTTTTGTTCTGCTGCCATGTCTTCAAACATATCCGTAACTGCATCTCCGGTAGACTGAAGGGAATCTGTAGAAAATGGGACTCCTCCTGCCGACTGCGGCCAAATGCCCAATGTATGATCCACATAATATTTGTCAAACCCACTTGCCTTAATTTCATCCGGTGTAAGATTTCTGGTAAGCTGATAGATAATTGTTGAGATCATCTCCACATGTGCCAGTTCTTCTGTACCTACTGTGGATGCAAAATGTGTCTCCTATAAACCAAGCAATATAAAACTCCCGAAAATATGATTTCCCATAACGGTGCTACTGCAACACCTGACCTTAATAAAAAGATCCCAAACAGACTGCCTGCCAACCATACCAGAATTGAATACCCTTGCTTTTTGATGGTTTGTCCCCTGGGTGAGAACACAATTGCCTGAGCCAAAAGCATTCCAAGAAATGGTACCATAAAAATAGAAAATGAGGAAACAACTGCTATCATATGCTGGCCAACTCCTGAGACTGAAAGTGCTGCTGCAAATCCTGCAATAAGATAAACCGTAAGTTTATGAGAGATATTTCCTTCTAATTTTGTTCCCCGAAAAATATTCTGAAGTGCAAGACCTCCTCCATAAGAATTAATATTTTGCGTTGTTACAAGACAACAGATGGAACATAATAGCATTGGAACAATTAGACCAATTGCTACTGTTGATCGAATAAAATCACTAAATCCACCGGCTTTTGCAACGACAACACCACAAATATTAAACAAAAAAAGACCAATTGTGTATGCACTTGGGCACACAATTGCAACACTCTTTTTTGACTCTGCAAATCTGCAGGTATCCGGAGTAATCATACAACCGAATACATAATTTCCAATAATTGCTGTTGATGCAGCTGCCAGAGACATTGGTGCTGCCACCGGTTTTTCCCATAAAAACTCGATTCCACCCAACCGGCTGAATAACTGAAACATTGTATAAAAAAGAAGAATCAAAGATGCCGGTACCAAAATTTTACTGACAAGTTCCAGTGCCTTCCATCCATTCGCTGCCAAAGCACCCCAAAGTGCAATAATCAGCAATGATGTAACTGCCGTTGGAAATGGCCAGGTGGGAAACACCGATACTAACATGTTTGTAAACAACGTACCATTAATTCCGATCCAGAATACACTGCAGATAATAATCAGCAGAGAAAAAATAATGGAGGTATGTTTTCCTAATATCGATCTTGTTAAGAAGGTCGTGGACCATCCATACTTTGAAGATAGGATCCCCATACTGGTTCCAATAAAAATCAAAACCAAATCACCCAGGAAACAGGCCAACACTGCTTGTAAAAATGGCATGGAAGCACCAATCTTCGCTCCAATTACAAGACAGGACAACGCACTGGTATACCCGGTTAATACATACCACAAATCTATACTTTTCCTGCGCTTGTTCTTTGGAACCGGTGTAAAAGCATATTCATAAATTCCATAATCAGAATTCGAAGTTCCATTTTTCCTATTAAAGTTACTACTTTTCACCCATTTCTCCTTCCTGTAAGGATTCAATTTGTTCCGTAGGAGCATACAGCCAGAATTGATCTTTACCATGTTCCTTTGCGTGATAAAGGGCATCATCCGCCTGTTGGAACAACGTGTTCATTGTGCATCCCGGATAGCTGTTGGCGCCACCAATACTTAATGTTACAGGACACGCCTCTCCCTGGTAATAATATGCTCTCATTCTTTTTTGGAATAATTCTATTTTCTTTGAAAAAGCTTTTCCATAACTGGTTTCATCTACTAGAAAAATCATAAATTCATCACCGCCCCACCGGCATAAAATATCATCTCGTCCGAAAATATCACGTAGGACAATTCCCATTTGCCGGAGTACTGCATCTCCGCATAAATGTCCCTTATTATCATTGAAGCTCTTAAAATAATCAATATCCATAATCGCAAGTGTCCATATTCTTGTTTCTTCCTGCTCTAAAAGAGAGGACACAATTTTCTCTGCTGTGGAATGATTTAAAAGTCCCGTAAGCTGATCATTGGAACTTAATTTCATTAAACGTTCTCGTTCTGCATGTTCTCCATCTATATTCGTAAGACAACCCACCAGACGAATCGGACGTTTGTGGGATTCCGTGGTAGCTATAACCGTATAAATCAATCGATACCATACCCATTCACCGGACTTCACACCACATTGCAGTTCTGTTGAAAACGATTTATTCTGAATTCCATCCTGAATAATTCGTTCAAACTGTTCCGGCGTAAGTGAGATTCGAATTGCTTTCTGCTGAAGATTCTCCTTGAAATCCTCCACCTTTTCCTGTATATCCAAATTGGATTTTTCACCAAATACGGTTAAGGTATCCTTTTGATAATCATATTCCATTCCCGCTTCTCCAAAGGCATCTGACAGCATTCGATAACTTTCTTCATATCCCTGAAATGTCTGATGCTGATGAATCTTAATTTTGGTATAGGCAAGTAGAATCAGTGTTGTCACAAACATAAGTGCAATCAAAAAGCAGATAATTTCAAAAGGGTAACGATACACAAATTTCTGAATTACGTTCCCACTCTCTTTATTTCCTTCCATCAATATTCGATTCCGCTCTCCATTGGTAAAACAATCGATTGATTTATTCAAAATCGAAATAAGATTATGATCTGTGTTGGGTAATAATCCAAATCCCTGTTCCATCATTACCGTAGATGGAATAAGCACTAAATCTTTTAATGCATATTCGTTCATTAAAAAGTTACCGGTAAAGCAGTCACAAATTGCCGTATCCGCCTGTCCACATCTTACCGCATTCAATGCCTGTTTATGAGTAGGATAGCAGATAATGGATACATTTTTTTTCTCGGTAAATTTTTCTCTTCCACTTATATCCGCAAGTATTATCTGTTCCATCTTATTCAGTTTTAAATTCTTATGATGAATCAATACCGCCTGCGAAGTAAGATAGGGAAGCAGACAAATCTTTTCTTCCTTGTGTTTAATATCTGTTGACTGATACCTTGTGAATAGAGCAATCAAATCTGTTTTTCCTGTTTGAAGCTGTTCTAATGACTCCTCATAACTTTTTGCAGGAATGATTATAATATGTATTCCACTTTCCTCTTCAATTTTATTGAGAATCTGAATAGGAAGTCCCTGATAATTCTGCTCTTTATCTACATAAGAAATTGGATTCATCTCTGTAATAACCGATACCTTTAAGGTACGTTTCTTCTCAAGATAGATTCTTTCATTTGCAGAAAGCTGTAAATTTGTATTTTTTTCTTTCGCAGATGCCGGTAGAGAAAAGGAAAAAAAAGCGTTGCAAATTAATATAAATACCAGTAAAATTATTTTTTTTCTCATTTGTATCTCTCCCTTTTTATCTGAAAATAAAGAAAACTGCCACAATTATTCCCAGTACAATTCGATACCAGCCAAAGATTTTAAAATCATGTTTTTTAATGTAGGCCATTAGGAACCGAATAATCAGAATAGATACCACAAATGCCACAACCATTCCCAGTGCCAGTGTCATAACTTCTACTGACGTAAAGTGAAAACCAAACTTTAATAATTTAAAGGCACTGGCTCCCAACATTGTTGGAACTGCAAGAAAGAATGTAAATTCAGCCGCTGCCACTCTGGAAACTCCTATTAAAAGTGCGCCAAGAATGGTTGCACCGGAGCGTGATGTTCCGGGTATCATGGAAAGCACCTGAAATACTCCAATAATAAAAGCGGTTTTATAACTGATATCCGCCAAATTATGAATAACGGGTGTTCTTTTTTTGTTCCACGTTTCAATAATCAAAAAAAGTACCCCATAGAAAATCAACATAATTGCAATAATCAATGGTGTTCCAAAATGTGCTTCCAGAAAATCATCTAATAATAATCCCATCACTGCCGATGGAAGAAATGCCACAATTACCTTAAACCATAGCGAAAAAATATCCTTCTTAATTATTGGTTTTTCCTTGAACTGAAAGGGAAACATTTTTTTAAAAAACAGTACGACAACCGCTAAAATTGCACCCAGTTGAATGACAACAAAAAACATTTCCTTAAAAGACTCACTCATATTCAACTGTAAAAATTCATCTACTAAAAGCATATGTCCGGTGCTGCTAATCGGCAGCCATTCCGTAACACCCTCTACAATTCCCAAAATAATCACTTTTATAAGTTCAACAATATTCATATTCACTCTCCTTTTTTTTACTGTGTGGTTCTATTCGATAACATGATTTTTTCATCTCCAATAATAAAACGTTCCTGAAATTCCTCTGCCGGCATTGGTTTATAAAATACATATCCCTGTATATAATCGCAGTTTAATTCCCTTAAGAACTGGACATACTCTTCGGATTCTACGCCTTCCGCCACGGTACCCATATTTAATTCCTGGGCGGTTCTAATAATATGACGAATCACAATTTTCTCTTTTGGATTATTACAATTTTTAAATAAAGAACGATCAATCTTCACCTGTGCAAGATTTGTTGTTGTCAACACATTATAGGAAGAAAATCCACTTCCAAAATCATCCAAAGAACAACTGAATCCATAGTCAACAATTTGATTCACTATTCTTTTCACCCTGTCCACTTTGTTTAAAACGATACTCTCCAATAATTCAAATTCAATACACTCTTTCGGTGCTTTATATTTTTCGAAAATAGTTTTATAATCTTGAAAAAATTCATCATAATTAAAGGAACAACCTGCCAGATTTACACTGACTGTAATTTTTTTTCCATAATTTAGATACCAATATTCTATATAGCTACATACCTTATCAAAAAGGAATAAATCCACATTACGTATTAAACCACTTTCATTTAATGAAGGCAGAAAACTATTCACAGGTATCATACCGGTAACCGGATCAATCCAACGAACAAGTGCTTCCGCCCCTGTAATAGCTCCTGTCTTTAAATTGACCTTGGGTTGAAGAAAAAGCCGGATACATCCATCCTCTATTGCCGACTCAATTCTGCTCTCAGGATCCAGAAAAAATTCATTTGGGTCCTGATACGTCAATCCATACACTTCAATATATGCATTTCTATATTTATTATGTGTACTTTCCGTTCGGCAAAGATCCGCATTGTACTGTGCGACATAAAAGTCTATGGGTTCCTTGGGCAAACGATATGCACCAAATCCGGAAAAAATATGTTTCCCAAATCTTGGATCCGGCATATCTCTAACCACACGTACAATGTCAATCATTCGATCTAGTAATTGTTCGTCGGAGGTATAGCGGAATAATATGTTGAAATAATTAATATTTAGTTGTGCTACATATTCGCCTTCCTCTAAACAAGATTTGATCCGTTCATTGACCAACTCAAGTAATTCATCTCCAATCTCTCTTCCATATATCCTATTTACCGTACGAAATCGTTTTATCTTAAGCGTTCCGAATGCATACTTTTCACGGTCCTGCTCCGGAATCTGTTGGTATTTTTCTTTTATCCACTGTTCTTGTTGATTTTTCATCGGTTTCCTCTTATTTGTCTGCTTGTTCTTTGTATAAGTGCAAGCTCCCTACTCTTATTCTATGAAACCACCTTTCATTTGTCAAGGTTTTATCCATCTTTGATAGCGTAAATTTACTGTAGGATTTAATTGGGCAGAGAATCCCCTGGATG
>JAVVVI010000037.1:0-15801 GCA_036652735.1 Lachnospiraceae bacterium | reverse complement strand
ATCCCACACCACATTTTACTGTGATGTGAGATTTCTTAACTTAATGCCATTGGGAATAACCTGGGAGCGTTTTTATAAATAAGTGGAACCCATAAGATTAGCGGTCCATGTCTTCAAATTCTTCTTCATCAAGGAGTTCATCAAAGTGTTCGGTAACTTGTTCATATTCATCATCATCTTCAATGTTGGTAAGGACCGGATTTCCTTCCTCATCCTCAGCATAACTGTAAATAAAAATCTCGCTTTCAGAATCTTCATCCTCATCCTCTTCTGTAATCGGTATGAGAACAATATAACTTTTTTCCTTAAAATCAAAAATCGTAATAATTTCGCATTCTACTTCGGAACCATCGTCTAATTCAAGTGTTACAACAATGTCCTCATCTGTTTCCGGTGTTGTGGCATCTTTTTGTTCATTCATATTCATAATATTTCCTTTCTTGGATCAGACAATTGCCTGAATATATAAATCCGGATGCTGGCTTAAATCAATAAACTGGTGATCCTCTGAATATACAGTAGGACATGAAAAATTGATTCGGTTCTTAAGTACAATTTTACAAAAGGAACCATCATTCAGCATAACCCGGTTGTTCATGTAGGTATCCACAATATGTTCCAAAAAGGTGGTTACAAATTGAGGCTTATATTTTTGAAAACCTTCTTTCTCAAACGTTGCAATAACTTCAAAAGGGCAGAGCGCATTTCGATAGCAGCGATTGGAAGTCATGGCATCATATACGTCCGCAATAGAGACAATAACGGCAAAATCATCCAAATCATTAGCAACAAGACCGGTAGGATAGCCACTTCCATCACCACGTTCATGGTGCATAAGTGCAGCACGGCGAATGCGTGGATCAAGAGGAAGATCTTTTAGTATAGAATAACTGTTTTGAGAATGTTGTTTCACAATATTATACTCTTCAGAGGTGAGTGCAGAAGGTTTATGGATAATGGAAGAAGGAACATTGCATTTTCCAATATCATGAAGCAGTCCTGCAAGGGTAAGTGCATCGGTATCTGAAGACGAAAAATGAAGCCATTGTCCCATCATTCGACAAATAATTGCCACATTGATACAATGTGCGTAAGTAGAATCGTCGAGCTTGCGAATTGTGTGCAACATATCAAAGAGATCAACGGCAGAAGATAAATCATTAATTAAACGAACGGTGTCAGAAAGAAGATCTTCCTGAAGCGTTGGTTCATTTCGAACAATCACATCATTCATATTCATTTTTAAATGTTCAATCTTCTCTATAAATTTCTTCTCAAAATGTTTGGATTCAATATTGTTGCGCATACTTTTGTGGTATGGAATAATATCAGAAGTAACTGGCATTACACTAATGGCAGGTTTCTTTTCTTCTGATACAATTGCAACGCTGGGAATTCCATAATAATCAAGGTGATGAATCAGCTGATTGGTCAATGTGATATTCTTTTTAACAATGATTTGTCCGGTTTTTGTGCGGACTGCTTCTGCAGTGACCATACCGGAATGCAAATCCTTAATTGTAATTAAATTCATTGATTACTACTCCCTATCATTAACATTGTTATTTCGTAAATTCCTCATATACATATATAGTATAGGAATGGAAGCGAAAAAAGTCAATGAAAATCGAAAATAAATTGTGCCATATTTTAAAACAAATTTTGTGCATAACTACAAAATTTGCAATCTTTAAAAAAATGATTTGACAAAAAACAAAAAAGTGATATACTTTGATTATCAAAATATTTGCAAAGCAAAGCAATGGAGGAAGTTATGTTAGAAGAAATAAGAAGAATTATAATTGAGGAATTAAACTTAGATGATATTGAGATTACAGAAAAAACCATTTTTAAAGACGATTTAGGAGCAGATTCATTGGATTTATTTGAATTGATTATGACATTGGAAGAAAAATACAATATTGAAATCCCGGCTGAAAAGCTAGAAGAGCTTACAACGGTGGGAGCGTTAATGGATTATCTTACTGCACAGGGTGTGAAAGCCATTGGAGAGTAGTATGAAAACAGCGATTACAAAGTTATTGAATATAGAATATCCCATTCTTCAAGGGGGAATGGCATGGGCTGCAGAAAGTAATTTGGCAGCAGCGGTATCAAAAGCCGGAGGACTTGGAATAATTGGTGCAGCAACGGCACCACCGGAGGTAGTACGAAATCAGATTCGTCAGGTGAAAGAGAGCACAGAGAAGCCTTTTGGCGTAAATATTATGCTTTTAAGTCCAAATGCGCAGGAAGTGGCAAGAATTGTAATAGAAGAAAAAGTTCCGGTAGTTACAACCGGGGCAGGAAATCCATCCCAATTTATAAAGGAATGGAAAGAGGCCGGAATCAAAGTGATTCCGGTTGTAGCAAGCGTTGCACTTGCAAAATTAATGGAACGTACCGGGGCGGATGCTGTAATAGCAGAAGGCATGGAATCCGGTGGTCACATTGGTTCAGCAACAACCATGGCACTGGTTCCCCAGGTGGCAGATGCCGTGAAGATTCCGGTAATAGCAGCCGGTGGAATTGCCGATGGACGAGGACTGTGTGCGGCACTTATGCTGGGGGCAGAGGCAGTGCAGATGGGAACACGATTTGTTGCAACGAAGGAATGCATCTGTCATGAGAAGTATAAAGAGCGCGTAGTTGCAGCGAAAGATATCGATACGGTAGTGACCGGACAAAGTGCGGGCCATCCCATTCGTTCTCTGCGTAATCAAATGACAAAAGAATATCTCTCAAAAGAAAAGGCAGGAACGTCCTTTCAAGAGTTAGAAGAAATGACGGTTGGCTCACTAAGGAATGCTGTAATAGACGGTGATGTGAAAAATGGTACCGTGATGGCAGGACAAATTGCAGGAATGATTCAGGAAGTTTTGTCCTGTGAACAGGTCATCCAAACGATTATGGAACAGGCGGATCATTTGATGCAGGGAATCAAATAGCAGAGGCGGTAGAAAGATGAAATTAGCAGTTGTATTTCCGGGTCAGGGTTCTCAATATGAGAATATGGGAAGAGATTTTTATGAACAATATGAAGTGAGCAAAGAGTGTTATAAATTAGCCAACCGCTACTGTGACCTTACAATGGAAGAGTTGATTTTCACAACAAATCCAAAGCTAAATCAAACAAGATATACCCAGATTGCCATGCTCGCCAATGAACTAGCTATTTGGAGTGTATTGAAACAAGAAGGAGTATGTCCACAGGGAACGGCAGGGCTAAGCCTGGGAGAATATGCGGCACTTGTGGTTAGCAAAAGCCTATCCCTAGAGGATGCTTATGCACTTGTTACGAAAAGAGGACGTTATATGGAAGAAGCGGTTCCGGTAGGCGGAGCCATGACAGCCATTCTAAGTATGGATGCCCAGGAGCTATATAAGTTGTGCATACAGGAAAAAGGCATTGTGTCTATAGCAAATTATAACTGTCCCGGACAATTGGTCATTACCGGTGAAATAAAGGCGGTACAGGCAGTTGCTCTAAGGGTGAAAGAAGAGTATGGTAAAAAAAGCATTCCCTTAAACGTAAGTGGACCGTTTCATTCTATTTTATTGGAAGAGGCAGGAAAAAAACTTGAAAAAGATTTGGAAACGATCTCTTTTTCAACAATAGAGGTTCCATATGTATCCAATGTAACAGGGAAGTATGTTCAAAGACAAGAGGAGATACCGGGACTTTTAGTTCGCCAGATATCCCAAAGTGTAAAATGGCAGCAAAGTGTGGAGCAGATGATAGCAGATGGATTTGATACCTTTCTGGAGGTAGGGCCGAAGACAACGCTTACGGGATTTTTGAAAAAAATGAATCCGAATATTCAAGGATATCATATTGAAAAAGTGAAGGATTTAGATGAAATACTCAAAAAAGTAAGGAATGGTAATTGAGATGATGGAGAATAAAGTTGCATTGGTTACCGGTGCAGGTCATGGTATTGGAGCAGCAATTGCTCTGGAACTTGGAAACCAGAAGGTATTTGTTTATGTAAACTATAATGGCTCAGAAGAGGACGCAAAAAAAATTGTGGCTCAAATTAAAGAGAGCGGAGGACGCGCAGCAGCAATTCGTGGTGATGTCAGCAATGGAGAATGTGTTCAGCAGATGGTGGAAGACATTATAAGAGAACAGGGACAGATTGATTTTTTAATTAATAATGCCGGAATTACAAGAGATAATTTATTGATGAAACTTTCAGAAACAGAATTTGAACAGGTTATAGATACCAACTTAAAGGGATGTTTTTTAACCATGAAATATGTTATTCGCTATATGTTAAAAAAACGAAGCGGAAGTATTGTAAATATTTCATCTGTTGCCGGATTAATTGGAAATCCCGGGCAGGCAAATTATGCGGCGTCTAAAGCGGGAGTACTTGCATTAACAAAGACAGGGGCAAAAGAAATGGCAAGCAGAGGAATCCGTGTAAACGCCATTGCACCCGGATTTATTGAGACGGCAATGAGCGATAAAATCAGTGCGCAGGCAAAAGAGGCAGGAAAAGCAGCAATCCCATTAGGCAGATTTGGTCAGCCGGAAGAAATTGCAAAGGCAGTTCTTTTTTTACTATCAGAAGATGCATCTTATATTACGGGGCAGGTACTTCAGGTAGATGGCGGAATGGTAATGTAGAGGAGAAAAATCATAGATGAGAAGAGTAGTAATAACCGGTATGGGAGCTGTAACACCAATAGGATTAAATGTAGCTGATTTTTGGAAGGGAATTCAGGAAGAAAAGTTAGGATTTGGTCCAATCACAAAGTTTGATACAAGTGCCTACAAGGTGAAAATTGCGGCAGAGGTGAAAGAGTTTCATGCAAAAGAGTATTTGGATTTTAAAGCGGCAAAACGAATGGAAAGTTTTAGCCAATTTGCAGTGGTAGCAGCAAAAGAGGCATTTATCCAGTCCGGACTTCACATGGAAGAAGAAGATCCATATCGGATAGGCTGTGCAATTGGTTCAGGGGTAGGGAGTTTGGAAGCCGTTGAACGGGAACATAAAAAATTACTGGAAAAGGGACCTGGAAGAATGAGCCCCTTGTTTATTCCCATGATGATTACCAATATGGCAGCCGGAAATGTATCCATACAGTTTGGTTTAAAAGGAAAAAATATCAACGTAGTGACGGCTTGTGCTACCGGGACAAATTGTATTGGAGAAGCCTTTCGCAGTATTCAGCATGGAGACGCAGAAGTAATGCTTGCAGGAGGATGTGAAAGTGCAATTACACCCATAGGTGTTGCCGGATTCACGGCTTTAACAGCATTGTCCACAGAAGAGGATCTGACGAAATGTTCGATTCCATTTGATAAAGACCGAAAAGGATTTGTAATGGGAGAAGGGGCAGGAATTTTAGTGCTGGAAGAACTTGAGCATGCAAAAAAACGCAAGGCAGAAATTCTTGCGGAAGTGATTGGGTATGGATCCACAGCGGATGCATATCACATTACTTCTCCGGCAGAAGATGGAGAGGGAGCGGCACAGGCAATGCTGTATGCAATTTCCGATGGCAGAATTGATAAAAATCAGGTTACTTACATTAATGCACATGGAACGGCAACGCATCACAATGATCTTTTTGAGACAAGAGCCATAAAAAAAGCATTTGGTGAACATGCCTATAAGCTTAGAATTAATTCCACAAAATCTATGATTGGACATTTATTAGGGGGGGCAGGAGCCGTTGAAGCAATTGTCTGTGTTAAAGAAATGCAGGAGAGTTATCTTCACCCAACGGTAGGTCTTAGAAACAGCGATGAGGAATTGGATTTGGATTACATCAAAGGGGAACCAAGACAGGAACCGGTACCATATGCACTTAGCAATTCCCTTGGATTTGGTGGCCACAATGCCAGCTTGTTATTAAAAAAGTATGAAGAGTAGGTGAAAAATATGTCAATAGATGAAATCAAGGAATTGATGTCTGCCATGGAACACACAGGCCTAGCCTATTTATCGTACCAAGAGGGAGAAACGAGTCTTACATTAAAAGCAGCAAAAGAGAAAAGAATAGAATCTGGGAGCTTCCCGGAAAAAGAAAGAAAACCCATTGAATTAGAAGCAGAGCCGGAGGCAGCAAATGAAATCGTCATTCGGTCCCCCTTAGTAGGTGTCTATTACGAATCCGGAACACCGGAGGGAGAGCCTTTTGTGAAAATTGGGGACACGATTACACAAGGTCAGGTGATGGGAATTATAGAGGCAATGAAATTAATGAATGAGATTGAAAGTGACTATTCAGGAAGTTTAAAAGAAATACTTGTTAAAAATGGAGAAATGGTAGAGTTCAACCAACCACTTTTTAAAATTGGATAGGAGAACAGATGGATCAAATGAAGATTGAAGAAATTATGAAAATTATTCCACATAGACAGCCTTTTTTGTTGATTGACTGTATCGAGGAATTAGAAATTGGGAAACGGGCAGTGGGACGTAAATGTGTCTCCTATAACGAACCTTTTTTCGGGGGGCATTTTCCAACAGAGCCGGTAATGCCTGGGGTGTTAATTATTGAAGCCTTAGCGCAGGTTGGAGCTGTGGCAATTCTTAGTGAAGAGGAAAACAAAGGAAAAACAGCTTATTTTGCAGCAGTGGATCAGGCGAAATTCAAAAGAAAAGTAGTGCCTGGTGACGTATTGTTATTGGAATTGGAGATTATAAAACGAAAAGGACCTATGGGGATTGGTAAGGGTGTGGCTACTGTAAATGGAGAACTTGCAGTGACTGCGCAACTGACATTTGCAATTGGAGAACGTTAGGAGGACACTATGTTTCAGAAGATATTAATTGCTAATCGTGGTGAGATTGCGGTAAGAATTATTCGTGCCTGCAGAGAAATGGGGATTCAAACGGTGGCAGTTTATTCCACCGCAGATAAAGAAGCACTTCACACCCAATTGGCAGATGAAGCGATTTGTATTGGCAGTGCACCGGCATTGGACAGTTATCTTCAAATGGAGAGAATCTTAAGTGCAACAATTGCATCAGGAGCAGAGGCAATACACCCGGGATTTGGTTTCTTGTCGGAAAATGGAAAGTTTGTACGTATGTGTGAAGCTTGTAAAATTGCATTTATCGGGCCAACGGCTGAGGTGATTGAGCGTATGGGCGATAAGGCAGAAGCACGTAGAACCATGGAAAATGTAGGGGTGCCGGTAGTACCGGGCATAAAAGAATCCATACTGGAAGCAGAAAAAGGAATGGAACTTGCAGAAAAAATAGGGTATCCCATTATGATAAAAGCCGCGTTTGGCGGTGGTGGGAAAGGAATGCGAGTTGTAGTTTCAAAAGAAGATTTTAAAAAGGAATTTCAGGTAGCACAGCAGGAGGCGATTAGTGGATTCGGAAACGGAACCATGTATTTAGAGCGTTTTGTGGAAAATCCACGTCATATAGAAGTACAGATTTTAGCGGATACCTATGGAGATGTAATTCAATTAGGAGAACGGGAATGTTCCATTCAAAGAAGGCATCAAAAGTTAATTGAGGAATCCCCCAGTGCAGCAATCACACAGGAACTAAGGGAAAAAATGGGGCTGGCAGCAGTACGTGCAGCTAAGGCTTGTGGCTATATCAATGCAGGAACCATTGAATTTTTACTAGATAAAACAGGAGAATTCTTTTTCATGGAAATGAATACAAGAATTCAGGTAGAACATGGGGTTACAGAGATGGTAACCGGTATGGATTTAATTAAGGAACAGATTCGAATCACAGCAGGAGAACGATTAAGTCATACGCAGGAGCAGGTAATTCTTAGAGGTCATGCCATCGAATGTAGAATTAATGCCGAAGATCCCTCACATAATTTTAGACCATCACCGGGAACCATTCAGGAACTTCATTTTCCGGGTGGAAATGGTATTCGGGTGGATTCCGCCCTTTTTCGTGGCTATAAGATTCCACCGAATTATGATTCCATGATTGGTAAGGTCATGGTTCATGATGATACCCGCCTGGGTGCAATTAAAAAGATGCAAAGTGCCTTAGGCGAAATTGTAGTGGAAGGTGTGATTACGAATCGAGATTATCAATATGAAATAATCAGTCACCCGGTATTTCAGTCCGGTGCATTTGATACCGGTTTTATAGAACAGTATATGGAAGGAAAGAAATAAGAGATGTTTGATTTTAAAAAGAATATACATTCATCGTTATCGGAAAGTGAATATGAAAAACCAGAGGTTCCGGATGGATTTTTTATAAAATGTCCTCATTGTGGAGAAATGCTATACAAAGAAGATGTAAGGGAGCGAAATAATACCTGCTATAAATGCGGGTATTATTTTAAAATGAGTACAAAAAGAAGACTGCGTCTAATTATGGATAAGGGAAGTTTTAAAGTCTGGGATAAAAATTTAAAGGGGAAAGATCCATTGGAGTTTCCGGACTATGAAAAAAAACTTCAGCAAATCAGGGAAAAGCTAGGTCAAAATGAGGCGGTTTTAACCGGAAAAGGATCCATTCAGGGATTTGAAGTTGTTGTATGTGTTTGTGATGGAAGATTCTTAATGGGAAGTATGGGATATGGGGTTGGAGAGAAAATAACCTGTGCAGTAGAGAGGGCAACGAAGGAAAAGCTGCCGATTTTGATTGTTGCCTGTTCCGGTGGGGCAAGAATGCAGGAAGGAATTGTTTCTTTAATGCAGATGGAAAAAACATCAGCAGCACTTAAGAGACATTCACAGGCAGGATTATTATATCTGACGTTACTAACAGATCCAACAACAGGTGGTGTCACAGCAAGTTTTGCCATGCTTGGAGATATAATTCTGGCGGAGCCGGGTGCCTTGATTGGGTTTGCCGGTCCGCGTGTAATTGAACAAACAATCGGTGAGACCTTGCCGGAAGGCTTTCAGCGTTCCGAATATTTATTGGAACATGGTTTTATTGATGGAATTGTGGAGCGGGAGAATCTTAGAAATACTTTAGCACAGATTTTAAAGCTGCACAGAGAAGTAAATTATAAAAAAGCATTTCAGGGAATTACGGAAAAAGCAAAAAAGAAAGCAGAGGGATATCAACGGGAAATTACTGCATGGGAAAGAGTGAATATTGCAAGGGGTCAGAATCGACCGGTATATTTAGATTATGTAAGGGAAATCTTTGAATCTTTTCTGGAACTTCATGGAGACCGGTTGTCGGCAGATGATGGAGCCATTGTAGGAGGGATTGCAGAGTTGAATCAGGTGCCGGTTACGGTAATTGGGCAGCAAAAGGGGAGAAGTATAAAAGAGAATGTGAAAAGAAACTTTGGAATGGCAGCTCCATCCGGTTACCGAAAAGCACTAAGACTTATGAAACAGGCAGAAAAGTTCCATCGTCCAATTCTTTTATTTATTGATACACCCGGTGCATTTTGCGGACTGGAAGCGGAAGAAAATGGTCAGGGAGAAGCAATTGCCAGAAATCTTTACGAAATGGTTTCAATGGAAGTGCCCATTTTAAGTATTGTAATAGGAGAAGGCGGCAGTGGAGGTGCATTGGCACTGGGCGTTGCCAACGAAGTATGGATGATGGAAAATGCAACCTATTCGATCCTGTCTCCGGAAGGATTTGCTTCTATTTTATGGAAAGACAGTAAATTAGCAGAGCAGGCAGCAGGTGTGATGAAAATTACTGCAAAAGATTTGCTGTCCCTTAAGATAATTGAAAAAATAATTCCGGAGGAAGTGCCTCTTTCCGGTTCGGATCTTCCTGTAACAGCACAAATTATGAAACAGGAGATACTTAATTTTTTGCAAACTTATTGTGCAATGAGCGGAAAAGAACAGGCAGAACAAAGATATCAGAGATTTCGTAAAATGTAGGGAACCCTCAAAGTGGGAAAAAAAGAAGACGAATAAATCAATAGAATTCAGGTTCAGAAATTGTTCTGGTTGAAATTTCATACAATAATGGATATAATAAGAATCATATGTAATTTTTACCGGAGGAATTTATGGATGTATCAGAACATCAAATGGGCTGCAGTGGTTTTCAACTCAAAATGATTGCAATTTTTGCAATGGTTTTGGATCATTGTGGTGCCATTTTATTTCCGCAAATTGTAATTTTGCGTTATTTGGGAAGACTTGCATTTCCTATTTTCTGCTTTTTGCTGGTGGAGGGATTTGTACACACCCACAATGTAAGAGCCTATGAAGTAAGACTTTTTTTGTTTGCACTTTTATCAGAGCTTCCATTTGACCTGGCATTTTATCAGACTTTTTTTTATTGGGAGCACCAGAATGTGTTCTTTACATTATTTTTAGGACTTCTACTTTTGGATTGTTTGACTTACTGTAAGAAAGAATGGATACAGTTCCTGATGATTATAGGAATTCTGGCAGTTGCAATTGGGATAAAATGTGATTATGATGCAATGGGTATTCTATTCATCTTAATTTTTTATTTTATGCGTAAAAATAAAGCAAAAAAATTACTTCTATTTTCAGCAGCAAATTTTATTGGATGTGGATTTCAACCGCAGCAGGCAGCAGCAAGCCTTTCTATTATTCCACTTTGGTTGTATAATGGGAAAAAAGGACCATCCATGACTTGGTTTTTCTACCTGTTCTATCCCCTGCATTTGTTGATTCTATATAGTATACTTCAATACAGCTGAATGGGGATCTGCATAGTATGGTAACAGTCAAAGGAGGGAAAGAATGAACATTTTTCGTCATTTCCACACAATAACAAAACACAGAAATCTAGTTATGAAGGGATGTTTTAAAGTGGGGTTGTACCGTCAGGGACTTCTGCATGATTTATCTAAATATTCTCCAACGGAATTTTTCCCGGGGTGTAAATATTATCAGGGAACCATGAGTCCCAATAATGCGGAGCGCAGGGACAAAGGATATTCTTCCGCATGGCTTCACCATAAGGGTAGAAACAAACATCATTATGAGTATTGGATTGATTATTCCGGGGTAAAAGATAAAGCATTGGCTGGAATGAAGATGCCGGTGCGGTATGTGGTAGAGATGTTTGTGGACCGGATTTGTGCAGCAAAAGTCTATCAGGGCAACGCCTATACGGATAGCAGTGCACTAAAGTATTATGAAATGGGAAAGAATTATTATGTAATTCATGAAGAAAGCATGGCACTTTTGGAGACCTTGCTGCAAAGACTCTCTAATTATGGAGAAGAAGAGACCTTTGCGTATATAAAACAGGAACTACTTAAAAAATAAAATACATTGGAACGAGAAGAGGGGAAGAAAAATGATTGATAATAAAAAGGTCTTATTTAGTGGAATGCAGGCAACCGGAACCATTACCCTTGGTAATTATCTTGGAGCATTGAAGAACTGGGTAACATTAAGTGATGAATATGAATGTTTTTACAGTGTGGTAGATTTACATTCCATCACAATCAGACAGGATCCGGCAGAACTTAGAAAACGGGCCAGAAATCTGTTGATGCTTTATATAGCAGCAGGTTTGGATCCAAAGAAAAATTGTATTTATTATCAGTCCCATGTATCGGGACATGCTGAACTTTCTTGGATTTTAAGTTGTTTTACCTATATGGGTGAATTAAATCGTATGACTCAGTTTAAAGATAAGTGTCAGAAAAATGCGGATAATATTAATGCCGGATTATATACCTACCCTGTGTTAATGGCAGCGGATATTCTACTCTATCAAGCCGATGTAGTACCGGTTGGTAACGATCAGCTTCAGCATCTTGAAATTACAAGAGACATTGCACAAAGATTCAATGCGGTTTATGGAGATGTGTTTACAGTTCCGGAGGCTTATGTGGGTACAACAGGTGCACGAATTATGAGCTTGCAGAATCCGGATAAGAAGATGTCAAAATCAGATGATAATATAAACGCCAGCATTTATCTGACAGATGATAAGGATGCAATTATGCGAAAATTCAAACGAGCAGTAACAGACAGCGAGGCACAAATTCGCTATTGTGAAAGCCAACCCGGAATTCGCAATTTAATAGATATTTATTGTTCCTGTACCGGTAAGACAACCGATGCCGCAGTTTCAGAATTTGAATCACTTGGATACGGAGAGTTAAAGATTGCAGTAGGTGAGACTGTGGCAGAGACCTTGCGCCCAATTCAGGAAAAGTTCAATGAATTATCACAGGAAAAAACATTTGTAGATTCCATTATTAAAGAAAATGCGGAAAAGGCAGGATATTATGCCGGAAAAACCCTACGTAAGGTACAGAAAAAAGTAGGGTTTCCGGAACGGATTCGTTAAAAGAAAATTGACTGGAAAAAATTAAAAAAGTATCCAATGAGAATAATACCTACAGTAACAATCGAGATAAATACGGCCAGTAGTTTGGGCTTTACAGCTTTTCGCAGTAAAATCAGAGAAGGCAGTGAGAGTGCAGTAACTGCCATCATAAACGATAAAATGGTTCCAAGTCCAATTCCTTTTAGGAAGAGAGCTTCTGCAATGGGAAGGGTGCCGAAGATATCAGCATACATGGGTACACCAACCAAGGTGGCAAGAATAACGGAAAATGGGTTCTTGCTGCCAAGAATTGTTTGAATAAGCTCTGTTGGAATCCAGTTATGGATCAGTGCACCAATACCAACACCAAGCAGAACGTACCAAAAGACTTTTTTAAGGGTGCTTCCTACTTGAGTTATGGCAAAGTGAATGCGGTGGGAGATCGTAAGGTTTGGCAATGCTAAATCGGATGCTCCCACTTTTTTTACAAAATCTTCCACATAGTTGTATAAATGCAATCGTTCAATGAGACTGCCACCAAGAATTGCCAGAAGTAAACCAACGATTACGTAAGCAATGGCGATCTTCCATCCAAACACACTCATGAGTAGAACCAGAGAACCCAGGTCCACCAGTGGAGAAGAAATCAGAAACGAAAAAGTAACCCCCAGTGGAAGACCGGCACCGGTAAAACCGATAAATAATGGAATGGAAGAGCAGGAACAAAAGGGTGTAATGGTACCAAGAAGGGCAGCCAGACAATTTGCGGTAAGTCCATGAAATCTACCCAATATTTTCTTGGTACGTTCCGGCGGAAAATAACTTTGCACATAACTGATTATAAAAATTAAAATGGATAGCAGCAGAAAGATTTTGATGGTGTCATAAAAGAAAAAAATAACGCTTTCACCTATTCGGCTGTGAATATCCAAACCAATAAAAGAACAGAAGGATTTAATTAATTGCTGCAGCCAATGCATACCAAGGAGTTGATTCTGAATAAAGGATCCAATTAGTGACATGAAGTTTCACCCTCCTTTTCTTCCAAACAGTCTTTGAAAAAAGATAAAAATTCAAAAAAAACAGCATAGTCAAGGGAATAATGGGACCATTTTCCTTCTTTTCGTGTGGTGACCAGTGTGCAGTCACATAGTATTTTCATATGATGGGAAAGCGTTGGCTGACTAATTTCAAATTTTTCCAAGAGCTTGCAGGCACATTTTTCACCACCGGACAACATTTGAATGATTTGCAGGCGATTGGGATCTCCCAAAGCCCGGCATATTAAAGCAATCGTATTAGAATTCATTTTATTTACCTCTCTTTTTCCTGTTCATTATAAAACATACATAGACATATGTCAATATATAAATATATTATAGATTGACATTCATCTATACAATGATTACAATAGAAAAAAAGAGAAGAGAGGAATGGATTAAATGAAAACAAAACTTTTTGTTCTTACCGGATTTTTAGGCTCCGGTAAGACTACATTATTAACACACTTATTAACTCAAATGGATGTAAGTAAGGTTGGTGTCATACAAAACGAATTTGGAAAGCTAGGAATTGATGGAAGGATTTTAAGGGATGATACCATAAAAATGGTCGAGATTAACAGAGGGTCTATTTTTTGCTCCTGTCTTAAGCTTTCCTTTATAGAAGCCTTGGGTGAATTGGCAAAGATGAATCTGGAGTATGTATTTGTAGAGAGCTCCGGACTGGGAGACCCATCCAACGTAGAGGAGATTCTTTCCGCAGTGAAGGTTCTAAGTGGAGAGGTCTATGAGTTCTCCGGGGTCATCTGTCTAGTGGATGGAGTGAATTTTTTTGAACAGGCACAAGATTTAGAGACCGTAAACCGTCAATTGAAACATTGTCATTTAGCACTGATTAATAAAACGGATTTAATTCATGAAGAACAGATTAAGGACTTGGAAGAGGAAATTCGTAGTATAAATCCGGCCTGCAGAATAGAACGATGCAAAAATGGAAATCTTGATTTTTCAATTTTGCAGGAAGATTTGTTAAAGTATGCATGGGCAGAGGGGGAAGATACGACCAATAATGCAGAAAATAAACCAAAGACCATTAGTCTTTCCTGCAAAGACAGGGTAGAAAAAGAAAAATTAATTCAAGTATTAAATTTAATCAAGAAGGACACATATCGAATCAAAGGATTTTTTCTTCTGGAAGATGGTTGGAATCAAGTGGATGTGGTTGGAAGTAAGATTGATTTTAAATTATGCGATAAAAAAGAAGAATCACAGCTTGTATTTATTTCAAAAATAGGGCCTGAAATCATAAAAAAGGTATTTGAGTCCTGGACATCCACTATGGAAGAAAAGATGGAATTAAAAAATTAGGAGGAAATCAAATGGAAATTAAGGTTATAGGTGCAGGATGCGAACATTGTACCCAGTTGTATGAAAATGTAAAACAGGCAGTAGCAGAACTGGGAATGGAAGCATCCATAACAAAGGTAGAGGATTTAGTTGAAATCGTTACCCTTGGTGTTATGAGTGCACCTTCGGTTATGATAGATGGAACATTGGTAGTGAGTGGACAGGTTGCGAGTGTTAAAAAATTAAAATCGATACTCAGCAAATAAAAATCACATAAAAAGTGCTGCCATATCATCGGGAAGCGGAGAATCAAAGGTCAGATGTTTTCCGGTTATAGGATGTAAAAAGTCTAAATGGCAGGAATGCAAGGCTTGACGATTGAGCAATGAATCAGAGGGGTTATAGATAAAGTCACCTAATAGAGGATGCCCTATGGAGTTCATGTGAACCCTTATTTGATGAGTACGACCGGTTCCAAGGGAAAGAGAGAGCAGGCAAATGAAAGAGTTTGGTAAAACAGACTCTTTTTTTTTGACATAAAAGTATGTAACAGCAGATTCTCCCAATTGTTCATCTACACAGCGTTCAATAGTAGAGGTGGAGACGCGGGCAATCGGAGCGGTAATTTTGCCAAAGTCAGGAGCAATTCCGGACACAACAGCCAGATATTCACGGTGAATCTCTCTGCGTTTCATTGCCGCGGATAAAAGAGAAGCGCTTAACATATTTTTAGCGATGATAGTAAGACCGGTGGTATCCCGGTCCAGACGATTAATACAACGAAAGACAAATGGCGTATTTTGACTATGAAAGTAGTACATAACACCATTTGCAAGGGTGTGTTCATGATTATTGATAGAAGGATGAATCGGTGTATCAGCAGGCTTATCGATAACCAGAAGATCCTCGTCTTCATATACAATTTGAAAGGGAACATAAATTGGAAGAATATTAGGCGAGGAGAGGGGCTCGTCAATGGTAATGTGTACACAATCCCCCAGGAAGAGGGCATCATTTATATGTAGCCAGTCGTGCCCTCTTAGAATGCCGGAGTGTGTTTTTTTTAAATGTGTTAGGATGGCGGCGGAATAGCCTCGTTTTTGCAAAAAGTGTTTTACACTGCAGCCATCTTCAGAAGCAGAGACTGAATAATAAAATTCTCGTTTCATATAGGTTGTATTCGGCTCAATAAGTTCACCGAAAATCTCCTTAATTTGTTCTATATTTAGTATAATTTAATAATACGAAACAGTTAC
>JAVVVI010000036.1:0-16066 GCA_036652735.1 Lachnospiraceae bacterium | reverse complement strand
ATGCAAAAAGAGAAGGAGTCAGTGAATCCTCTACTTTACTTGAAAGAGTAAGAAAACCTGTCTTGCATTTCTCTTGGGAAAAGTGTAGAATTAAATCAGTAAAGAATGAAACAGAGGAAGATAAGTATGGGTTATGAAGAATACAATAGTACCATTCATGAATGGTTTGATATTATTGAACTGAATCGAGCCAGAAATCCGGAGGTAGCACTCCCCTATTGTAAAAAAATGGAAGAATATGCAGACAGTACAAATGACGAGAAATTAAAAGGCTATACGTTATTTAACACCGGGTATTGTGAGTATGTGTTCAATGATATTCAAAGTGCATACAAATATATTACCCGAGCATTGGATTTATTAATACGGACAGAACAGTGGGCACTGGTGGCAAGAAGTTATAATATTCTGGGAATTATAGCAAACAATCAGGGAAATATGCCTTTAGCTCTTGATTACTATTTCAAGGGTCTTAGTTTCTGTGATTTTTACGATCTTCCCCAAAGCCGCTATTACATTAACATTAATGTAGGTGCATTGTATATGGGGATCAATGATATGCCAAATGCAATTGAGAGCTTTCGCAGTGGTGTAGAACTTATTAATCGTAACTTTGATTTTACTCACGCGGAAAAAGTTACCACTTATGTGAATCTTACGGCCTGTTATATAAAGACAGGAAGACTGGAAGAGGCAGAACAATATTTTCAATTGGCAGCAGATGAGAATATTTATGAAAAGAATATAATGAATGATATAATTTTATTCTGTCTGGAAGCGGAAATCTGTAATTTCAAAGGAGACGTGGATAAGAGAGATGCCATCATTGATAAATTAACGGAACTGAAAGCTTCTAAAGTTGCGTTGTTAGATGGATTTGACGATTTATATTACTATGCGAAAATGCTGCTTAATATTGAAAAATATGATGCTTTATGGAATTTTATTAATGAGATTGGAAGGCTTGTAGATAAATCAAAAAGCATATACATTCAGCGGCGGATGGTATCCTTGAAATTACAGTATTACAAAAAAATAAAAGACACCAACAATTACCAAAAAGAGTCCGTGTTTTATTTTGAGTTATCGGAATTGCTGGAACGAGAACAGGCAGAGATTCTTAAAAATAGTTTAAATCTCAGGGTTTCTCTGGAAGAAGCTCAGCGAAAACGTCGGGAAGTGGAAGAACGCAATACAATCCTGAAGCAGAAATCAGAGAAGGATGCATTGACGGATATGTACAATCGTTATAAATTAAATGAAGTATCGGAAGCGGCTTTTCAAAAGGCATACATACAGGGAGCATATCTTGGGATTGAGATTCTGGATATTGATTATTTTAAACAGTATAATGATAATTACGGACACCAGGCAGGGGACCTTGTCCTGGTAAAGGTTGCGGATTGTATACGATCACTGGAAGAGAATATAGGAGTGAGCACAGCTCGTTATGGAGGAGATGAGTTTGTGATTATTTATGAAGGATTTCGAGAAAAAGAAGTGCGAAAAATCGTAAGAGAGCTTCAGAGAAAAATATCGGAATTAAATATTCCACATGAATATTCTCCAATATCCAATCGTATTAGTGTAAGCCAGGGTGTTTTCTTCAAGATTCCAAAAGCAAATAATAAACTATGGGATTTTTTATATGCAGCAGACTTGGCGTTGTATCAGGTAAAAGATGCAGGGCGCAATGGGTATCATATTTCACTGAAAGCAGAAGAAAAAAAAGAAGTTACAGTAGAAGAGAACTAATTGAAAAGGGTTGCATATAGTAGATAAGAGCAAAAAATATGTAATCGGCAATTTTTCAGATTCGTAAAAGATACCGGCACTGTTGAGAAACTACTGTAGGTCGATTGCTTGATATAGACGGAGACTACGGTCTCCGGTACATATCCCGACTAGGAGGAAGCTTTGAATTATACCTATATATTAAAGTGCAACGATGGCAGCCTATATACAGGCTGGACCAATGATATAAAAAAAAGACTGGAAGACCATAATCATAACAGGGGTGCAAAATATACCAGAGGGAGAACTCCGGTTACCTTGGTTTATCTGGAAGAATTTGAAACCAAGTCCCAGGCTTTAAAGAGAGAGGCGGCAATAAAAAAACTGACCCGTAAGGAGAAGGATGAATTAATCCATACTACCCTATGGGTCAGTCCCTTTTGATGTAAGGGTTTTCTAGCCAAAGTATCTGTTTAACAAGCCTTCAAATGCTTTACCATGTCTTGCTTCATCTCTTGCCATTTCATGAACGGTGTCGTGAATTGCATCAAGATTAGCAGCTTTTGCACGTTTTGCCAGATCTGTCTTTCCAGCAGTTGCACCATTTTCAGCTTCTACTCTCATCTGTAAATTCTTTTTTGTACTTGAAGTAACAACTTCACCTAATAATTCAGCAAATTTTGCTGCATGCTCTGCTTCTTCAAAAGCAGCTTTTTCCCAGTACATACCGATTTCAGGATAACCTTCTCTATGAGCAACACGTGCCATAGCAAGATACATACCAACTTCGGTACATTCGCCATTAAAATTAGCTCTTAAATCATTGAGAATATCTTCACTAACGCCCTGTGCAACACCAACAACATGTTCAGCAGCCCAAGTCATTTCGCCACCCTGCTCAATGAACTTTTCAGCTGGAGCATGACATACAGGACACTCACTTGGTGCCTCATTTCCTTCGTGAACATATCCACATACACTACATACAAATTTTTTCATAATTTATTCTCCTTTATTTTTCATTTTATTACAAACAGCGTCTGCTGGTTTGTTTGATTTTGTCATACATTCTACACATTCACCATAAAAGTATGTCACATGTCCTTTAATTTTACCCAAGAAATTCTTCTGAGCCATTTCTTCAATAAAATCAAAATTATCCATATCTAAATCGGATACAAGGTTACAGGTATTACAAAAAAAGTGATTATGACTGGAGGTGTCGCCATCATAGCGGTCAGTCGTTCCTCTGGAGGAAATCTTCTGAATTTCACCAACTTCAGTCAAAAGGGACAAATTGCGATATACGGTTCCTAAGCTAATATTAGGATATTCGGTTTTCAAATCGGAATAGAGCATTTCAGCAGTGGGATGATCTTTTCGGTTCATAAGGGAACGTTTAATCGCTTCTCTTTGCCGACTGCGTTTTAACATTTGTTCACCTCCATATTAGTAATGATTACTATTATAATATACACAATACTTGAGATAATGTCAATAGTAATTTGAAAATAATTTTTTTGAAATTGTGGAATATATATTACAGAAGAATTAGGAGTGAAGAGTATGAGTGAAATTAGAAAATTTGTGACTTACATTTACCAATACGAAAAAGCGGTCAGGCGTTATAATGTTGGATTCTCAAGAATAGAGATCAGAGATCAGCAATGCCGTATGCAAATTCAGATAAAGATGAACCTGCATTCCGCAAGAACCATACCATTTTATTTATGTGTTAGACGGGGAACTGAAATTGTGGGCGTAAAAGGGGAAGAGATCGAAGCTGCTTCCACCGGAATTGCAAAGGTGTTCTTGCTGGATGCAGAACATATTTATGGAAGTAATTACAGCATGGCAGATGTAATTGGAATTCGATTTGGAGATGGAGATAATTATCTTGGAAGCATCTGGGTGGATGATGTTAGTGGATTAATTCTTGACCAGGTGGATTCTGATAAGGAAGAACAAGAAGAATCCATTGAAGAACCGGAACTGCTGCAACAGCCGGAGGAAGAGCCGGAACCGTCGCCCCAAATAACGGCGCAGGAAATTGTGGCAGAAAGAAAATCTTCCACAGAATTATTTGCAAATAGCAGTTATCGCATGGAAGAATTAAATGGTAAACAAATAAGATGTTATGAAATTCGTTTAAATGAAATCAAGTATCTGCCCCAAGAGTACTGGTATCTGGGAAATAATAATTTTCTTCTCCATGGATTTTTTCAGTATGGATATCTTTTATATGGAGAATCTCAGGATGAGACGATTCATTTGGTGGGCGTTCCGGGTGTATTTCAGAACCAGGAGAACGTGGCAGCAAGTATTTTTGGTTTCCCGGAATTTCTCCCGGAGAAAAAAAATCAGCAGCTTACCGGACAGTTTGGATATTGGTATCGTTGTCAGGAAGAATAAGCACATAGCGTACATGGTCTGTCCAAACACCATTCATTTGAATGCATTCTCTTGAAATACCTTCTTTGTAAAAATGCAGTCGTTCCAATAGTCGGATGGAAGGCTCGTTACTTGCAAGAACGAGTGCTTCTATTCGATGAAGGTTTAAATAGGGATGTACAATTTGAATAGCAGTTTGAATACTTTCAGAAGCAAATCCGTGATGCCAGTAGTCCGGATCAAATTTATAGCCCAGCTGGCAGGAGTGAAAGGGAAACTGATTAATAAAATTAAAGGAAATGGTTCCAATTATGGTATTCGGTTGCTGTTTGCAATAGACCCAGAAACGAAGGGCTGTTTTTTTCAAAAACATGGTCTGCTCCAGAGACAACAAGGTCTGTTGGTAGTTTAGTGTATAAAATTGTGTCATGCGATCCGGTTCAAATTTTTCAAAAAGAGCCGCATTTTTCTTCTGAAAATCCAGTACCTGGGAGGCGTTGGATTCATTCAGAATTCGTAGAATCAGTCGTTCACTTTCAGAGGTATAGGTAATTATGCTGGAAGATTTCATACACTTACACCCCGCAGTAAGGTAGACGGGATGTAGCGGGCAGCCCGTTCCTGAAATTGTTTCAGTTCTTCAATGGAGCAGGGGGTGAATCCGGGAGAAATGACGTTGTCAGACTCGGTATAATTCTGCAAGTAGTAAGCCGGTGCATCTTTCAGCCAGCGGCCAATCTCATCCATGTCTTCAATAACATGCAGTTGTCTTACAATGGTTGTACGGAATTCAAAAGGTATGGACCCATTCATTAGAAGGTCTGTGGAGCGCTCAATAAGAGAAAGGTCAAGTCCGGGACAGGCACAGGTAAGTTCATATTTCCCAGGGGAATTCTTAATATCCATGGCTACATAGTCCAATAGGTGCTCTTGAAGAAGAGACGATAAGACATCCGGGCGGTATCCATTGGTATCAAGCTTCACAAGATACCCCAGCTCCTTTATTTTCAGAATAAAATCTCTTAAATCAGCCTGGAGCGTAGGTTCGCCACCACTAATACAAACACCTTCAAGAATACCTTTTCTTTTTTTCAAATAGGTGAAAATTTCTTCTTCCGAAATCAAAGGAACCCGGTTAGGGTGAAGGACCAAATCTCCATTATGACAAAATGGACAATGAAAATTACAGCTTCCCGTAAAAATAGTGGAAGCCACATGTCTTGGATAGTCCAGTAAAGTTGTTTTGAGAAATCCATGTATTTGCATAATAAAAAATCCTCTCTATTTTATATGAATCAATTATGTTAAAATTATACTTAGCATTATATCACGTAAAACACGTAATAGGTAGGAGGATTTATGACGGAGCATGAAAAATATATGAAACAGGCGATAAAACTTGCAAAAAAAGCAGGAACAATGGGAGAAGTTCCAATTGGCTGTATTATTGTATATGAAAAAAAAATTATTGCAAGGGGATATAACAGACGCAACACCGATAAGATTACGCTGGCGCATGCGGAACTCACAGCCATAAGAAAAGCAAGCAGAGTCATGGGAGACTGGCGTCTGGAAGGCTGTACGATGTATGTTACTCTGGAACCCTGCCAAATGTGTGCCGGTGCCTTAGTGCAGGCAAGGATGGACAGAGTTGTAATTGGCTGTATGAATGCAAAAGCCGGGTGTGCCGGTTCTGTTATTAATTTACTGGAAATGAAGGAATTCAACCATCAGGTGGAGGTCGTCCGTGGCGTAATGGAGGAAGAGTGTTCTGCACTAATCAGCGATTTTTTCAGAGCCTTAAGGGAAAAGAAGAAAGCAAATGTCAGAGAGACAGACAGCGGGAAATAGAAAGGATTGGCAGGGCTTGAAGTGAACAAAGAAGTTGACAAGGGATCAAAAATTAGGTATACTTGTTCTTACGTTGTACCATTTAATCCATTTATAAAATTTCCGTGCAGCCGGGGCGCTAGCGGTGCCCTGTACCAACAATCCGCTATAGTTGGGGTGATATCCGGCCTAGGGGTTTAAACTCAGGGCTGCCCTTGGTAAGTGATGTTGACATCTGGGTCTTACGCAATGGAAATCTACGAATCGTGTCAGGTTGGGAACAAAGCAGCACTAAGTAGAAGCTTCCGTGTGCCGTGAGGGTGCCTGGGTCGAGTTAACTGTCAAGGTAACGTCTGGGAGAGAGTTTCGAAGCAGGATGCACGGATTATTAAATAATATAAGATAATGACTGTTGGCAGATGAAGATTTGCTGCAGTTATTTTTATTATCAGGGAAACTCTTTCTTGATTTTGAAAGTCTAAATGGTATAATGAAAGTGTCGTAAAGTAGGAACTACATATGATTAGAAGTGATAGGAGAACATAATGAAAAAAATAATACATAAAAAAATAGTGAAAAAACTGGGAGCAGTTTTTCTCTTGGCGTCTGCAATTCTATTGATACAGCCTTTTTTTTCCAGGGCAACACCTAATTTCTCTGAATTTCCGGAAAGCTATCGACCTTATTTGCAGCAGTTAAGTCAGGCACATCCAAGTTGGAAGTTTATTCCACAGGAGACCGGACTTGATTGGAAAGATGTGGTACAAGCCGAAAAGGTACCTAAGAGAAATTTGATTGGATTGTCAAATCCAATTACATGGAAATCTTTAAATTCCGGAGATTATAATACCGCAACCGGGACCTGGGATGGGAAGAGTGGAAAAAACTGGGTGCAGGCATCGGAGTCACTTATAAAATACAGCCTGGATCCAAGAAACTGTTTAACCGAAAGCAATATTTTTATTTTTGAGCAATTGCGTTACAATGAAGAAAACCAGGTGGTCCAAGGCGTAGACACTATGCTTAGGGGAACGTTTATGAGTGACACCTGTATTATAGATGATGATGGAAATTCCGTGACTTATGCACAAGCATTTATGCAAATCGGAAGACTCGTGGGAATTAGTCCCTATCATATCGCAAGTTATGCCAGATTTGAACAGGGTGCATTGGGAACTTCGCCTTTAATATCCGGAACATATAAAGGGTATGAGGGTTATTATAATTATTTTAATATTAAAGCAAGTGGAAAGACAGAAACAGCAATCTACACCAATGGATTAAAATATGCAAAAGCGCAAGGGTGGACGACGCCCTATAAGGCATTATTGGGTGGAGCCAAGTTTGTATTTGACAGTTACATAGGAAGGGGACAAGATACCCTTTATTTACAGAAATTTGATGTGGACAATTCAGATGGAACCCTGTATACCCACCAGTACATGCAGGATGTTATGGGTGCCTATAATAAGAGCACAATGCAAAAAAAGACATATGACAGTATAGAGGCTACCAATAATACATTTGTGTTTAAGATTCCCGTTTATACCAATATGCCGGAGATCGCTTATGCAAAACCCGGTAATACATTGGAGCAGCCAGAGGTAATTGCTCCATATGTGTCAGCGGAATATGATTCTGTTCTATTAAACTGGGATGAAATCAGCGGAGCAACCGGCTATGCTATATATCGGGGTAAAAGTCCGGAAGGTACTTATACAAAAGTGCAACAGGTAAATGGTCTTACAACGACTACATGGACGGATACGGGAATTGAACCAAACCAGGTCTATTATTATAAGATAAGAGCAACTGTAAATTATACGGACCCAACAAGCTTTGTACCTAGAAGCATTATGTCTGCGGATACACAGGCGAAGAAAATATCCACACAAATTAATGCAACCACATTAGAGAATGTGGAAAAAACCGGGGCAACAGCGGCAACGATTACATGGAAGAAAGCTTCAAATGTTACCGGTTACAAAGTTTACCGTTCCACCAGTGCAACTACAGGATTTAATGAGATTAAGAAAATCACCTCAGATAATATTTTAAGTTATACAGAGGAAGGACTTATTCCAAATCGAATTTATTATTATAAGGTTAAAACCTATAAGATGATAGGAACTAAAAATTATGAATCCGAGGCATCTTCTCTTGGAGAGGCGGATCTTGCAGTAAGTAGGTCGGAGATTGCAAGTGTAAGTAATAAAAATGATGGATCCGTAGAGATCATGTGGGAACAGCAGGATGGAGTTACCGGCTATAAGGTCTATCGTGCAGATCAAGAAGATGGTGTATTCAACTGTATTGGAACACTCGTTGGTAAGGAAATGACTTCCTGCAAGGATCAGCTTGCCGTACCAAACCGTACTTATTTTTACAAAATACGTTCCTATGTTGTGAATAACCGTACCAAATATTATGCGGACCTAAGTGCATCCAAAAAAATAAATACCAGAGTAAAAGCCGTTACATCCATAATGTCAGAACCGGAGAAATTCACCACGGTGGAACTTACCTGGGAGCAACTAACCTCAAGAGCAACGGGAGTAAAAGTATATCGTTCCAAGACACCTGTGAGTGGTTATAAACTGGTTGCTACGATAAAAGGTGCGTCTACCCAGACGTTTTCGGATGCCAAGGTATTGCCAAATGACAGATATTATTATAAAGTCAGAAATTATCTGAGAGTAGGAGAAAAGAATTATTATTCTTATTACTCAGATCCGCTGGAAGTACACACCGATATTACGAAACCCATTATTCAATCGGTGAATTGGGATTATGCGTCAGCAGCAGAACTTAGTTACAAGACAATAGAAGGAGTAACCGGATACCGAATCCTGCGAGCAGAAGAAGGTGGAAAATATGTCTGGGTCAAGACCGTAAAATCCCAGGAAATAGATACCTGGATGGATAAAAAAGTCGTGCCAAACACAACATATAAGTATCTGATAAAGGCTTATGTAAGAATCGGTAAGGATACCTATTTTTCAAAAAGCAGTAAAGCATTTTTAATGGATACTGCAGTTAAAACCACAACAATTCTATCTTCCAAGCACAAGACACCAACCAGTATCGTACTGAAATGGGAGCCAATGGAAGGTATGAGTGGATATAAAATCTATCGTGCATCTTCACTGAATGGAACCTATACGTTAATGAAAACCATAGATGATCCACAAAAAACAATGTATACAAATACAACCTGTAAAGAAGGCAGAACCTATTATTATAAGATCAGAACCATTCTTACCATAGGAGATATCACTTATACATCGGCAGATACAGAACCGGTGGTTGTAGAACCATAAGCGGAACGATCAGACGTTTAGGAGCAGACTATGCTAGGAGCAAGGAGGTGGTTTAACCTTGAAGGCAAAAACATATATTGCAATTGACCTAAAATCTTTTTATGCCTCGGTAGAGTGTATGGAACGTGGACTTGATCCTATGTCAACGAATCTTGTTGTTGCGGATGCAAGCCGCACCGAAAAAACAATTTGTCTGGCTGTTTCACCATCACTAAAGAAATATGGAATTCCGGGCAGAGCAAGGTTATTTGAGGTGGTACAGAAGGTAAAGGAGGCCAATGCCAAACGAGTTCGGAATGCACCGGGAAGAACATTTTCGGGGACTTCAACAAGCGCACCGGAACTGGAGGCTTTTCCGGAATTATCCCTGGGCTATATTACAGCTGCACCCAGAATGGAACTTTACATGGAGTATAGCACAAAGATATACGACATTTATTTGAACTACATTGCACCTGAGGACATTCATGTGTACTCAATTGATGAGGTTTTTATGGATGTTACGGATTATTTGAATACCTATCAGCTATCGCCGGAAGAGCTTGCTATGAAAATGATTCTGAATGTGTTGGAAGTTACCGGTATTACCGCCACAGCGGGAATTGGTACAAACCTTTATCTTTGTAAAATTGCCATGGATGTTGAGGCAAAGCATATTCAGCCCGATAAGAATGGCGTGAGAATTGCAATGCTTAATGAGATGAGCTACCGAAGAAAACTATGGACGCATCGCCCACTGACGGATTTTTGGCGTGTGGGCAGAGGCTATTCAAAAAAACTAGAGGAAAAGGGCATCTATACTATGGGTGATATTGCAAGATGCTCTATTGGCAAGCCTTCCGATTATTATAATGAAGAATTGCTTTACAAGCTGTTTGGTATCAATGCAGAGCTTTTAATTGATCATGCCTGGGGCTATGAGCCTTGTACGATTGCCGATATTAAGGCCTATAAGCCAAGTACCAACAGCGTAGGTTCCGGTCAGGTTCTCCAGCGTCCCTACAAATTTCAGGAGACGCAGCTGATTGTTCGAGAAATGACGGAACTTCTGGTATTGGATTTGGTGGATAAGGAGGTTGTGACCAACCAGATGGTTCTCACCGTCGGCTATGATATTGAGAATCTCAGAGACCCCCAATTACGGCAAGCCTATCATGGTGAAGTTACAATAGACAACTATGGACGAGCTATTCCAAAGCATGCACATGGTTCAGCTAATTTAGCAAGATACACATCATCCACAAAATTAATTATAGAAAGTGTCATGGAACTGTTTCAGCGAATTGTGGACCCACAGCTTTTGGTCCGCAGGGTTAGTTTGTCAGCAAACCATGTTGTGGCAGAAAGTGGACTACCAAAAGCAGAGGATTACACCCAACTGAGTTTATTCACCGATTGTATAGCAGAGGAGGAACAACAAGAGAAGTTGAACCTGGAGCTGGAGCGAGAAAGAAAAGCACAGCAGGCAATGCTTTCCATAAAAAGAAAATATGGAAAGAATGCCATTCTGAAAGGAATGAATTTGGTAGAGGGGGCTACTACCATAGATCGAAATAAGCAGATAGGGGGGCATAAAGCAGAATGAATAATTATGAGGATATCATACAGCTGCCACATCCTGTTTCAAAAAAGCACCCCCCCATGTCAATTTGGGACCGTGCAGCTCAATTTGCACCATTTTCCGCACTTACCGGTTATGGTGAAGCGGTTAGGGAAACGGCAAGGCAGACAAATAGGAAGAAGGAACTGGATGAATCCGAAAAAGAAAGATTAAGGGAAAAACTCAATTTTATAGCGGATAAAATCAAGGAAAGTCCGGAAGTCACAATTACCTACTTTTGCCCGGACGAAAAAAAGGATGGCGGTTTTTATGAATGTATAACCGGTCATGTGAAGAAAATAGATAATTATAATCGAATTGTATGTATGATGGATGGAACCGGTATAGCCATTGAGGAAATATTGGAGATTGAGAGTAAACAATTTGAGAGTACCTTATAAATAAGAAAGGACGGCAGCCTTATTAGCGCCCTTTCTTGTGCTTGTGGCATAGAGTTTTATTGAAACATAGGTCTATCCAAAGGTTACAGTCAAACGGTTTCGCCCCGCCTCTTTGCTTTGGTACATTGCCTTATCAGCCCGTTCTACAAAGTTCATGGGTTGTTCGGTCTTTGCAGGCACACCTACATAAGCACCAAGGCTAATTGTTACCACCTTTGACTCAAGGGAAGCGCAGATATGTGGAATTTTTAGAGCCACTACCGCTCGGCGAATATCTTCGCCAATATCCGCTGCCTTGTAGCAAATGTCTTCATTCAGCAGTGCGATAAACTCTTCACCGCCATAGCGGCAAACGATTACTCCCTCGGGTACTGAGGCGGCAATTGCTTTGGCAACCCGGCGCAGGCAGTCGTCCCCTTCCACATGTCCATATCGGTCATTAAAGGATTTGAATTTGTCCAAATCCATCATAATTACACCTAAGGGTAGTTCACCATTGCATGCTCTGTGAAACATTTCATAATAGCTGTCTTGAAAACTGCGGTGGTTATAGAGTCCCGTAAGCTGGTCGGTTACGCTAATCTTTTTAAGTTCCATATTTAGTCTGAGCGTGTCCGCACGGGAAAAAGCCTCTTCCGCCCGTGTGCGATTGATTCGCCAGCCAAACATAAAGGAAAATGCCAACACACAAACTCCATTGAGAACATCTGATTCAAACCAATAGCTGTCTTTTACAAGGTAACTGGCAACCATCATTGCAAGCGTGCAGAGTGTAGAAATGCTCATGGTAATCATGGTTGGCAGGGTGAAAATCATGGACGAAATTGTGAGAACCACAACAAATAGCAGCGCTGTTTCATTCTTACAATAAAATACACTGATATAACCGGCGATAGCAAGCATATGAAAGAGATGCAGTGAGGTTAAAGCGGTACACAACTTAGACGAAAAATTTTTGTGTATAAGCCACTGTAAAAAAACCAAAAGCGCGATTTCAAAAAGTCCAATGGAGATATAGATTCTGTATAAAAACGTTGCACCAAAGGGAGTGAAGGAGCCGGCAATGACGAATATGCTGATAATTAGCATAATGACAGACATGCTCCGCATCGTGTGCAGATTGCTTTGTCCAATCTCTCCTGAAAAGCGATAAAAATAGGTATCTTCTTTTTTACAGGAACCTGTCAAATCCAGATAGGCCAGGCGATAATATAATTTTTTCAATTTTTCTCTCATATAGATTCACTCCAAATTTTTCTTCTAGATGTATATGTTTAGGTACAGTTTTTGGCACTTCTTTTAAGAATAACACATGAAGCGTCTGGAAAGCGTCGGAGATTCATAGTTTATAAGAATAAAGACCAGTTGTTTTCTCGAAAAATCACCGACACTTTACCGACACTTTGTTTTGTATAATAAAATAATAATCGATAGGGGAAAAAGGAGGCAGAGTATAACCATGTATGAACAATATTTAGAAGAGTATAACAAACGCTGGCAACAGCGAATTGTAAAAACAAATTTTGTCGTGGCAACCGTCGTGCTTATATTTGAGATTGTCTACTATTTTATTTTATCCGGAATCGGTCTGCGTGACCAGACTTCCACAGAATATGTTCTGTTCTATATCCTTTTGCCTGCCGGAATCATTTATAGTTCCTGCGCCATAGGCTGGTTTATTGTTTACCGCAGCCGCCTGGGCACCGAAGTAAAGTCGCTGGCGGCAATGCTTTCAATGGTGGCACTTTGCTTTGCCAGCGCATCGATTCACAATATTTTTGGTGCCACATTGTGCAGCTTTTTTGTGCCACTGTCTGTCTCGGTGGTATTTGGGAAAAAGCGAATCACAAATAGAGTGGCCATGGTCTGCGTGGTCTGTGAGCTGATGGCGATGTTCGTTGCCAGCAAGGATATACGGGGGGAGAACCCTTACTTCCTGTTGGACTGCCTGATGCTCTTTATTGTATTTGGCATTGCGTGGTATGCAACACTGCTTCTGATGAAAAACGAGGAGGAGAAGCGACTTGAAATGGATCGTATGTGGCAGTTGGAAAGCGAAATCACCTATCGCAAGCGGGAGCAGGAAGAGCTGCGTCTGCGATTGGAGCAGCACCAGATTATCATGAATCAGACCACCGACATCCTCTTTGAGTGGGATATTCGCAATGATTCACTGGTATTTTCAGCGAATTGGCAAAAAAAATTCGGATACGAAGCGATTGACCATAAAATCAGTGGGCGTATTCCCCTGTCACAAAATATCCACAATGAGGATATGCCTGCATTTATAAAAATTATGAAGGATACAGCAGCCGGAGTGCCCTACAGCGAGGCGGAATTCCGAATTAAGAACATTAAAGGACGATACACCTGGTGCCGCGTCCGTGCTACGACACAGTTTGACAGTGCAGGGCACGCCATTAAAGCGGTGGGTGTTATTCTGGACATTAATGAAGAAAAGAAAGAAAAACAGAATTTACAGAAATTGGCACAGCGCGATCCTCTCACCGGCATTTATAACAAGGCGGCAACCAACGCACTGGTAGCACGTCGCATGGGGGACTTTGACTTTACCGTGCTGCAAGCACTTCTGATGATTGATATTGACTATTTCAAGGCGGTCAACGATACCTATGGGCATATGGCAGGTGATAACCTCCTTGCCGCAGTGGCGGCACAGTTGAAAAGCCATATTCGTAGCAGCGACGTGGCGGGACGCATCGGTGGCGATGAATTTCTGGTGTATCTCCCCGACGTGGAAAGCGAGGATGCCGCTCTGTGGATAGCACAAAATCTTCATACGGCGCTAGTGCAGCTCTCTCCGGAGCCGGGAGCGCCCAATATCACTGCCAGTATTGGCATGGCGGTTTTCCCCCATGGCACTGTGGAGTTTTCCGACCTGTATCGGTATGCCGATGAGGCGCTTTATCTTCGGAAGGATAAAGGGCGTGACGGCGTGAGTGTGTATGACAAGCGTTCTATCGCAAGTGAAATTATACCGGCGAAAAGGGAAGAAAATAAGGACAGAAAAATACCGAAGGGAGATAGAAAGCAATGAATATTATAGCGGTGGATGATGAAAGAATTGCCCTGCGGCTTTTAATGAGCTCGATTTGTGAGGCAGTGCCGGAGGCACAGGTGCATGGATTTGACACCGGTGAGGAAGCACTTGCGTTCGGAAGCAGGAACGCCTGTGATATCGCTTTTTTAGACATCAATATGGGCGATGTGGATGGTATTACGCTTGCAAAGCATTTAAAGCAGGTAAACCCCAATATTAATATCATTTTTGTAACTGCCTATAAAAAATATGCGATGGAGGCACTTTCCCTCCACAGCAGTGGATATATTATGAAGCCTGCCACCAAGGAAAAAATTGAATATGAACTGGAGCATCTGCGGCACCCTGTTTCTATGCAGACAAAACAAAAGGTCTGGATTCAGTGTTTCGGAAACTTTGAAATCTTCGCGGATGGAGAGCCAATTAAATTTGCATATAGCAAAACAAAGGAGCTGTTGGCATTTTTGATTGACCGCAAGGGGACATTCTGCTCAAACGGTGAAATTATAGCGGCACTGTGGGAGGATGATAGCAATAGTAAGAAAAAGAATTCCTATTTGCGAGATCTGCGGGCTGACCTGCTCACCACCCTTACTGCCTTTGGTGCGGAAGAATGCATCCGCAGACAGCGGGGTGTAATGGCGGTTTCACTGGATAAAATAGCCTGCGATTACTACAACTGGATGCAGGGAGACATCGAGGCAATCAATGCCTATCGGGGCGAATATATGTCGCAGTACAGCTGGAGCGAATTCACGCATGGCGGAATTGAAATGACTGCCACCGGCGGCAGGTATGATGGGAGGTAAAGGGATGGATTTAATCTGCGCCAGCTTGGATTTATTTGCGGCTGCGATTATTGGAGTACTGCTTGATATCAAAAGTACAATAGGTGAGGGTACAACTGCCATTATCAGAATACCGAGAGAGAAAGTTCCGTTATGTTAAGTTTTAAAAAATAATCCCGACACTTTTCCGACACTCAATATTGTACAATAAAACAAAAATGGCAAATAAAGTGCCCGAAAGGAGATAAGATACTGTGAATTATGTGGTTGTGGATAACAACAAAAATGATTTAGAGCTATTTGCAGATGCTATCAGAAAAGTGGTGACAGAATGTCAGATCCAGCTGTTCACCGACCCACTACTTTCTGCAAAATATATTTGCAATAATCCGGTGGACATGGTATTTATTACAGATGATATGCGTCCTGTCAACGGATTTCGGCTTATGCAGGTGCTAAGAAAAAACATCCCGAAACTGGCGGTTGTCATGCTGTCGGATAGTGATCTGAACAGAGTGGACGCAATCCACGCCGGGGCCGACAACTTTCTTTTAAAGCCAATATCCTCGCATATGTTAGGGGGGCTGTTAAAACAACTCGTCATTTAATGAGTTGTGCTACTTGTGTGGGCAGCCCGATTAATGGGGTTATGAACGCTCCGGCTGGTACAGGATATACTTTCCCTTATGATGCTTTTTAGCCTGATACATCGTTTCATCCGCCAGTTTCAGCACTGCGTGGTAATCTTTTGTGTCATCAAACATTACATAGCCGCAGGAGAAGCTAACCGGTAGCGAAGAACCATCCGGCAGCACTATTTTGGTTGCCTGCATGTCGCTGTGCATCTGTTCCAAATATTGTTTCAGTGCATCTTGCGACTCCAATTGGTACACAAACATCACAAATTCGTCACCGCTGAGGCGGGCCGTCAGCTTATAGGG
>JAVVVI010000035.1:0-16169 GCA_036652735.1 Lachnospiraceae bacterium | reverse complement strand
CGTCCACAGGGAGACCGTCCACAGGGAAGCCGTCCATATCAAGGAAACCGTCCACAGGGAGACCGTCCACAGGGAAGCCGTCCATATCAGGGTAACCGTCCACAAGGAGATCGTCCACAAGGAGACCGTCCACAAGGAGACCGTCCACAAGGAAGCCGCCCATATCAGGGGAGCCGTCCATATGGAGACCGTCCACAAGGAGACCGTCCACAGGGAGACCGTCCACAAGGAAGCCGCCCATATCAGGGAAGCCGTCCATACGGAGACCGTCCATACGGAGACCGTCCACAAGGAGACCGTCCACAGGGAGACCGTCCACAGGGAAGCCGCCCATATCAAGGGAGCCGTCCATATGGAGACCGTCCACAAGGAAGTCGTCCATACGGAGACCGTCCACAGGGAGACCGTCCACAAGGAGACCGTCCACAGGGAGATCGTCCACAAGGAAGCCGTCCATATCAGGGAAATCGTCCCTATGGAGATCGTCCACAAGGAAGAACCGGGGGACCAAATCAAGATAAAAGACCTTATAATAACAATAATGGATCCAAAGGCCGCCTAGATCAGGAATTAAATCGCTTTAATAAAGACTCTGCAACCCCAACAGAAGAAATCAAGCCAAAAGACAGAGATCCAAAGAGATTTAAAAGTAAGCCGGTGCATGACAATAGCCATAATCGTGGCGTAAAGAAGCAGGAAAGAATCGTAAATCTTGAAAAAAATGGTGGTAAGAAAAAATTACAACATACACCAAGAACACAGGAAGAAAAAGAAGCGATCAAATCCGTAATACTTCCGGAGTTTCTTACCATAAGAGAACTTGCAGATAAAATGAAGATTCAACCATCTGAGATTGTTAAAAAACTTTTTCTTCAGGGAAAAGTAGTAACGGTAAACCAACAAGTAGATTATGAGATGGCAGAGGAAATTGCACTGGAATTCAATTGTATTGCGGAGCAGGAAGTGAAAGTAGATGTAATTGCAGAGCTTTTGAAAGAACAGGATGAAGATGATACCTTAATGGTTGCAAGACCACCGGTTGTATGTGTGATGGGGCATGTAGATCATGGTAAAACATCTTTGCTGGATGCAATTCGTAACTCTCATGTCACGGACCGTGAAGCAGGTGGAATTACACAGCATATAGGAGCATCTGTAATTAATTGTAAAGGACAGAAGATCACGTTCCTGGATACACCGGGGCATGAAGCCTTTACAGCAATGCGTATGCGTGGTGCTAACGCTACAGATATAGCAATTTTAGTGGTAGCTGCGGATGATGGAGTTATGCCACAGACCGTAGAGGCAATTAACCATGCCAAGGCTGCTGGAATTGAAATTATTGTAGCCATAAATAAAATAGATAAACCAAGTGCAAATATTGAACGTGTAAAGCAAGAACTATCAGAATATGAACTAATTCCGGAAGACTGGGGTGGAAGCACCATTTTTGTACCGGTTTCTGCTCATACAAGAGAGGGAATTGATCAATTACTGGAAATGATTTTATTGACCGCAGAAATTAGTGAATTAAAAGCAAATCCAAATAGATATGCAAGAGGACTTGTAATTGAAGCAAAACTGGATAAGGGAAGAGGCGTCGTAGCTTCCATTCTGATTCAAAAAGGAAAATTAAAAGTTGGCCAGCCGGTTGCAGCAGGAAGCTGTTATGGAAAAGTAAGAGCAATGACAGACGACAAAGGCAAGCGCGTGAAAGAAGCAGGTCCATCCACACCGGTTGAAATCCTGGGTCTTAATAATGTTCCAAATGCAGGAGATATCTTCATTTCAACGGAATCTGAAAAGGAAGCAAGAATTTTTGCTGATACCTTTATTTCAGAGAATAAAGAACGATTATTAGATGATACAAAATCAAAAATGTCACTAGATGATTTGTTTTCACAGATTCAAGCCGGCAATGTGAAAGAATTAAATATTATTGTTAAGGCAGATGTTCAGGGATCAGTTGAAGCAGTACGACAAAGTTTAGTAAAACTTTCAAATGAAGAAGTTGTAGTAAAAGTTATTCATGGTGGTGTTGGTGCCATTAATGAATCCGATGTAATTCTGGCATCAGCTTCCAATGCAATTATCATTGGATTTAATGTACGTCCAGATGCAACTGCAAAAGCAACATCTGAAAGAGAAGGCGTTGATTTAAGACTCTATAAAGTAATCTATAATGCAATTGAAGATGTAGAAGCTGCAATGAAGGGAATGCTGGATCCTATCTTTGAAGAGAAAGTAATTGGCCATGCAGAAATTCGTCAGATCTTTAAGGCATCCGGAGTTGGTAATATTGCAGGTGCTTATATGCTGGATGGATTCTTTAAGAGAGGCTGCACAGTTAGAATTTCAAGAGAAGGAAAACAGATTTACGAAGGAGCACTGAGTTCCTTAAAGAGATTCAAAGATGATGTAAAAGAAGTAAAAGCCGGATTCGAATGTGGTTTGGTCTTTGATGGTTTCAGTGAAATAAATGAACTTGACATTGTAGAAGGATATATCATGGTTGAAGTGCCAAGATAAAAAGGAGTTAGTATGAGGAAAAATAGTCTTAAAAACACACGGATTAATGAAGAAGTGTTCCGTGAATTAAGTAAAATCATACGAGGCGAGATAAAAGATCCAAGAATAAATAGTATGACATCAGTGGTAGCCGTTGAGGTTGCCCCTGATTTAAAGACTTGTAAAGTTTATATAAGTGTACTTGGAGATGAACAGTCACAAAAAGATACCATTAAGGGATTAAAAAGTGCAGAAGGATTTATAAAAAATCGTCTTGCAAAAACAATTAATTTAAGAAATACACCGGAGCTTCTCTTCATTTTGGACCAGTCCATTGAATATGGAGTAAAAATGACAAAATTAATTAACCAGGTAACAAAAGATTTACATCATGATGAGGATGAAGAAGCTGAAGCGTAGCCGGAGGTTATTAATATGAAGGAAAAATTATTTCTTAATGAATTATTAGAAACAGTAACAAAGGTGGCAATTGCCGGTCACACAAAACCGGATGGGGATTGTGTCGGCTCTTGCCTAGGTCTTTATAATTATATAAAAGATCAATTTCCGGGTACAAAGGTGGATGTTTATTTAGAACCAATACCACCGGAATTTGAATTTTTACGTGGAGCAGATAAAATTAAAGAAATCACAGAGGAATGTCCGGAGTACGATGTGTTCTTTGCATTGGATTGTGGAGATGAATCCAGATTGTCCGGTATACTGCCTTGTTTTCAAAAGGCAAAAAAAAGAATTTGTATTGATCATCATTGCAGTAATACGGCATATGGAGATATTAATTACGTGGTAGGAGATGCCAGCTCCACATCGGAACTCATCTATCATTTAATTGGGAGTAATCAAATTACAAAAGAGACAGCGGAATGCCTTTATATGGGCATTGCTCATGATACCGGCATTTTCCAGTATTCCTGTACGTCACCGGATACAATGGAAGCAGCGGCAGAATTAATGCGAAAAAATATTGATTTTACGGAGATTATTGATCGTACTTTTTATGAAAAAACATATCCGCAGAATCAGATTATGGGAGAAGCATTGTGCCGCAGCAAAATGGATTTAGATGGAAAGCTTATTTATTCTGTTATCACTTTTGAGCAAATGGCAAAATATGGAGCTTCTTCGGCAGATTTAGATGGAATTGTAAGTCAGCTGCGTGTTACAACCGGGGTTGAAGTTTCCCTGTTTTTATATGAGACAGGACGAAATAGTTACAAAGTATCCATGCGTTCAAAAAGTAAGGTAGATGTTGCTAAAATAGCAGTAGAACTTGGCGGAGGCGGACATGTCCGTGCGGCAGGAGCATCTGTAGACGGTACTTTTGATGAAATTATTGCACAGATTAAGGAAAAAGTAAGACAACAGTTATAGCAGGTAGAATATGATAAATGGTATAATAAATGTATATAAAGAAAAGGGATACACATCCCATGATGTAATCGCAAAATTAAGAGGAATCGTAAAACAGAAAAAGATTGGACATACCGGAACACTGGATCCTGACGCAACGGGAGTGTTACCGGTTTGTTTTGGTAAAGCGACCGGGGTATGCGATCTTTTAACGGATCGGGACAAGAACTACCGAGCGGTGATGCTTTTGGGAATTGTTACAGACACACAGGATGTTAGCGGTCAGATCTTACAACAACAGGAATTAAAGATTACAGAATCGGAAGTTGAAACTGCAATTTATTCATTTATAGGAGAGTATCAACAAATTCCACCCATGTATTCTGCGCTAAAAGTAAATGGACAAAAACTTTGTGATTTAGCAAGAAATGGCATCTCAGTGGAACGGAAACCAAGACCGGTAAAAATCTATGATATTAAAATAGAATCGATTCAATTACCACGAGTAACAATGATGATTTCCTGCTCCAAGGGAACCTATATCCGCACCTTACTTCATGATATTGGACAAGTGCTTCAATGTGGAGGGTGCATGGAAGAATTAGAGCGGACAATGGCTGCCGGATTTGAATGTAAAGATGCACTTACTTTAGATCAAATCAAGGACCTGGTTGTGGCAGGAAAGTTAGAAGAACACATGGTTAAGGTGGATGATTTATTTCCATCCTATCAAAAAGGAATCGTTTCTGCTGAGTTTAATAAGTTATTATATAATGGAAATCGATTAAAACGGGAGTATTTTCTGGAATTGAAGGAACCTGTAGATAAACTCCGTGTGTATGATACAGAAGGAATGTTTATTGGTTTATATGAAGCGGACCTTATTCGCCAGGATGTGAAACCACTAAAAATATTTATGGATAGGGAAAAAAATGGAGTATATTAAAAATACAATAGAATTTAATATTAATGAGCCCACTGTATTGACACTTGGTAAATTTGATGGTTTGCATATGGGACATAAATATTTATTGGAACATTTATTTGCGGAAAAGAAAAATGGATTGAAGGTTGTAATTTTTACATTTGATATGCCACCAAGAAGAGCCTTTGATTGCGAAGAGACAAAGGTGCTTACAACAAATCTTGAAAAGGAATATATTTTTGAATCATGTGGAATTGATTATTTGGTGGAATGTCCCTTTACACAAGAGATTATGACAATGGAAGCAGAAGATTTTGTTGAAATGATTGTAACAAGGCTTCATGTAAAGAGTATTGTAGTGGGCAATGATTTTCGCTTTGGACATAATCGTGGAGGCGATTATCATTTATTACAGCAGCTTTCAAATAAATTTGGATATAAATTAGAAGTTGTAAAGAAGATGCAGTATCATGGTGAAGACATTAGCAGTACCTATGTAAGACGGGAATTGGAGAGTGGACATCTAGCGACTGCCAATAAATTGTTGGGATATGAATTTTTTATTGAGGAACAGGTGATTGATGGAAAAAAACTGGGCCGTACAATGAATACACCAACGATTAATTTGATGCCTGCAAAAGATAAATTATTACCTCCTTTTGGGGTGTATATTTCAAAAATATATATGGACGAAAAGGAATACGGCGGTATTACCAATATTGGAAAAAAACCAACGGTTGGAGATGAGAATCCGGTAGGAATCGAAACCAATATATTTGATTTCAATGAAAATGTCTATGGAAAAACGGTGCGTGTTTCATTGCTTTACTTTATTCGTGAAGAAATAAAATTTGAAACCATGGATGAATTAGAAAAACAAATAGAGAAAGATATTTTATTTGGTAAAGACTATTTAAAAGAATATAAAATGAATAAATTATGGCACCAATAAATAAATGTTACGGAAATGTTACAGATACTTGACATCTATGTGAAACTTTGATATTATAATGTTTATTCAAGGAGAAGCGCTTGCGTTTTTTCAATAAGCAATGAACAGGAGAGTTCAGATGAAACATTTAATGACCAAGTCTTTGTTAGTGGCACTTGCAGTTAGTACAATTGGAACAGCCTCTTATGTATCAGCAGAATCTCATATTCGTGTCAATGCAGGAATTAGTTCTATTATCTCACAGTGTTTGAGTGCAGAACGAGTTTCCATAGGCAAAGGTCTTCCGGTTCTAACCAAGAGCGGACAAGAAGGAACTAAAACGAATGATTTTGAAACAACAGAAGAAAAAATATGTGGATATAAAAACCTTGGAATAACAACTGTAGAGAATAGTTTAAATATTCGCAAACGTCCCAACACAGAATCCAGTATTGTTGGTAAACTTCCTAAAAATGCAGGCTGTGAAGTCCTTGAAACCAAGGAAGACTGGATTAAAATTGAGTCGGGAAGTGTGACCGGTTGGGTTACAGCAGAATATATGCTTATAGAAGAAGCAGCCAGAGAACGTGCATTAAAAGTAGCAAATGAAATTGCTACCGTAACAACAGAGACCTTATTTGTAAGGGAAGAGCCAAACACCAATGCAAGTATTGTATCTATGGTGCCACAGGGAGAAGAATTAGAAGTAATTCATAGAAAGAATGACTGGGTTAAAATTAATCTGGATAATGATAAAGGTTATGTATCTGCTGAGTATGTTCAGATCTCACGGAAGTTACCAAAGGCATCCAGTATCACAGAATTAAAATACGGTGAAGGGGTCTCAGATGCCAGTGTATCCCTGGTCTCTTATGCATTGCAATTTGTTGGGAATCCCTATGTATGGGGAGGAACAAGTTTAACCAATGGTATTGACTGTTCCGGGTTTACCATGCAGGTGTATGCACATTATGGAATCAGCCTACCACATTATTCCGGTGCACAGGCAAATTATGGTACAAGAGTCAGTGCTTCTGATGCACAGGCAGGTGATTTATTCTTTTATGGAAATGGAGCTGGAATTAGTCATGTTGCTATTTATATGGGAAGTGGACAAATTGTCCATGCCAGTTCACCATCAACAGGAATTAAGATTTCCAATGCATTTTATCGCACCCCTATTTGTGTGGTACGATTGCTAAATAATTAGAACAATTTGGTTTACAAGCATTGTAAACTATGTTATACTTTCCTAGTGTGAGTTTAGCCTATATTCGGTATTTGGACACTCCGACCTTTTGCTGAGTAACACACGTAATTAGGCGATCATAGAATGATAGGAGGAAATTATAATGATTTCAAAAGAAAAGAAACAGGCAGTAATCAATGAGTATGCTAGAACTGAGGGAGATACCGGTTCACCTGAAGTACAGGTTGCAATACTTACAGCAAGAATCCAGGAACTTACAGAACATTTGAAAGTAAACAAAAAAGATCATCATTCCAGAAGAGGACTTCTCAAAATGGTTGGACAGAGAAGAGGAATGCTTGCATATTTAAAAAGTAAAGATATTGAGAGATATCGTTCTTTGATTGAGCGTTTAGGAATTAGAAAATAATCGCTTTAAGCAAACAATAATGAATAGTAATAGAGCGGAGCAGTTCCGCTCTATTTTACTATATTTAGCAGATAACCATCCGAGACCACTGAAAATTGTATTTAAAATAGAAGAATAATATCAAAAAAAGTGCAACTTTCAGTAGTTTCGGGGTACTGCTCACAAAAAAAGGAGATAATAATATGTACAAAAGTTATTCGATGGAGTTGGCAGGAAAGACTCTAACAGTAGAGATTGGACGTGTGGCAGCTCAGGCAAGTGGTGCGGCACTTATGCATTACGGAGACACCGTGGTACTTTCCACAGCGACAGCTTCCGAAAAGCCAAGAGAAGGAATTGACTTCTTTCCTCTTAGTGTGGAATTTGAAGAGAAAATGTATTCAGTAGGAAAGATTCCGGGCGGATTTAATAAAAGAGAAGGAAAGGCATCTGAAAACTCAGTGCTTACCTGTAGAGTAATTGATCGTCCAATGAGACCACTATTTCCAAGTGATTATAGAAATGATGTAACTTTAAACAACCTTGTTCTTAGTGTAGATCCGGAATGCAGACCGGAGTTAGTTGGTATGATTGGATCAGCCATTGCAACCTGTATCTCAGATATTCCTTTTGCAGGTCCATGTGCAATGACACAGATGGGAATGGTGGATGGCGAATTTGTAGTGAATCCAAATCAGGATCAATGGAATGATGGAGATTTAAGTCTTACAGTTGCATCCACAGCAGAAAAAGTTATTATGATTGAAGCCGGAGCAAATGAAGTTCCGGAAGATAAAATGATTGAAGCAATTTACAAATGTCATGAAATGAACTTATCAATCATTGAATTTATCAATAAAATTGTTGCAGAGGTTGGAAAAACAAAGCATGAATATGTAAGCTGTGGAATTCCAGATGAAATGTTTGCAAAAATGAAAGAAATAGTAACACCGGAAGAAATGGAAGTTGCTGTATTTACGGATCAAAAACAGGTACGTGAAGGAAATCTAAGAAAGATTCAGGAGACATTGGAAGAAGCATTTGCTGAAAATGAAGAATGGCTTCCTCTCATTTCTGCAGCTTTATATCAATATCAAAAGAAGACCGTTCGTAAAATGATTTTAAAAGATCATAAGAGACCGGATGGCAGAAAACTAGATCAGATTCGCCCATTAGCAGCAGAAATTGATTTGATTCCAAGAGTTCATGGATCGGGTATGTTTACCAGAGGACAAACACAAATTTGTACCATAACAACATTAGCTCCTTTATCGGAAGCACAAAAGGTAGATGGTATTGATTCAAATATAACAACCAAAAGATATATGCATCATTATAACTTCCCTTCTTACTCAGTAGGAGAGACAAAACCAAGCAGAGGACCGGGAAGAAGAGAAATTGGACATGGTTCTCTTGCTGAGAAAGCATTGATACCGGTACTGCCAACAGAAAAAGAGTTCCCATACGCAATCCGTACCGTATCAGAGACATTTGAATCCAATGGTTCTACGTCACAGGCATCTATTTGTGCATCTACGTTGTCACTTATGGCAGCAGGTGTTCCAATTAAAAAACAGGTTGCAGGTATTTCTTGTGGATTAGTAACCGGCGATACAGATGATGATTACGTAGTATTAACAGATATTCAGGGATTGGAAGATTTCTTTGGAGATATGGACTTTAAAGTAGCAGGTACACATGAGGGTATTACTGCAATTCAGATGGATATTAAAATTCATGGTTTGACCAGACCAATTGTAGAAGAAGCAATTCATCAAACCAAAGCAGCAAGAGAGTTTATTATCAATGAAGTGTTAACACCGGCCATTGCAATGCCAAGAGAAGAGGTAGGATTATTTGCACCAAAGATTCAGCAGATGCAGATAGATCCGGCTAAGATTGGTGATGTTGTTGGACAAAGAGGAAAGACAATTAATGCAATTATCGATCAAACCGGAGTTAAAATTGATATCACAGATGATGGATTTATCTCAATTTGTGGAGTAGAGCCGGAAGGCATGGCAAAGGCAATGGAGATGATTCGAATGATTACAACTGATTTTGAAGAAGGCCAGATATTTACAGGTACAGTAATCAGTATTAAGGAATTTGGAGCATTTATTGAATTTGCACCGGGTAAAGAAGGAATGGTTCATATCTCCAAGATATCCAAAGAAAGAGTAAATAAAGTAGAAGATGTTCTCAGTATGGGCGATACCGTTACAGTAATCTGTATGGGTAAAGACAAAATGGGAAGAATTAGTTTCAGTATAAAAGACGTTCCGGAAACAAAATAAGAAATTAGTAATTGACTTTTAATGATATTCATGCTTAAATGTATGTATCAAACAACTTTATGTGACTGACGGAAATTGTGGAGTACCACAAGGGAGCATAAAGAATAATCAGCCGACCGTCTGGGCAATCCTTTATAGGGTTGCTCTTTTTTTGAGCAAAAAGGTTCTAGCCTACCCTATAAAAGTTCAAAAAGAGGAGAAACAGTATGAATGAAATGAATTTTCAGCAATGGAATGGTTTTAAAGGATCGGTTTGGAAAAAAGAAATTAATGTTTCTGATTTTATCTTATCTAATTTTCAGTTCTATGAAGGAAACGAAGCTTTTTTGGAACAGCCAACCAAGCGGACAACGATTGTTCTGGATAAAGTGACACAGCTTTTGAAAGAGGAACAAGAAAAAGACGGAGTGCGTGATATTGATACCGAAACAGTATCTTCTTTAACGGCGTATGAACCCGGATATGTAGACAAAGAGAATGAATTGATCTTTGGATTACAGACAGATGCACCGCTGAAAAGAGGCGTGAATCCATTTGGCGGAATTAATATGGCAAGAAAAGCTTGTGAAGCATATGGCTACCAATTAAGTGATAAAGTAGAACAGGAATTCAAATATCGTACGACACATAATGATGGTGTATTCCGAGTATATACGGATGAGATCAAAAAAGTCCGCCATGCAGGAATTTTAACCGGACTTCCGGATGCCTATGGAAGAGGAAGAATTATTGGAGATTATCGCAGAGTTGCGCTTTATGGTGTGGATTTATTAATAGAGCAAAAACAACAGGATAAGGAAGCCATTGCAAAGCAGGGATTTGACACGGATTCCATTCGTTTATCAGAAGAATTGTTTCAACAGATTACATTTTTAAACAAATTAAAAGAAATGGCGTTGCAATATGGATTTGATATTTCAGCTCCGGCTACAACGGCACAGGAAGCCTTTCAATGGACCTATTTTGCATATTTGGGTTCGATTAAAGAACAGAATGGCGCAGCCATGTCCTTGGGAAGAGTAAGTACCTTCTTAGATATTTATCTGGAAAGAGAACTGAAGAATGGAAGTTTAAGTGAGGCAGGAGCCCAGGAACTTGTGGATCAATTTGTTCTGAAGTTACGCTTAGCAAGACATTTAAGAACTCCGGAATACAATGAATTATTTGGGGGAGATCCAATGTGGATTACGGAGAGTCTTGGTGGTATGGCGGAAGATGGACGTTGTCTTGTCAGTAAAAATTCTTACCGCTTTTTACATACATTATACAATTTGGGAACTTCGCCGGAACCTAATTTAACGGTGCTCTGGTCAAAGGAATTACCGGAGAATTTCAAGAATTATTGTAGCAGAGTATCCATTGATACAGCCTCCATTCAATACGAGAATGATGATCTTATGCGTCCGGTTTATGGAGATGATTATGGAATTGCCTGCTGTGTATCTGCAATGAAGATCGGAAAACAGATGCAGTTTTTTGGTGCAAGATGTAATCTTCCAAAGCTCTTGTTATTAGCGCTTAATGGTGGCTATGATACCTACGTTGGAGCGCAGATTGGACCAAAAAGAGAAGTGTTTCAGTCGGATGAACTGAACTATGATGAGGTAATGAAAGCAATTAAAACATATGAAGAATGGATTAGTAATCTTTATATTAATACGTTGAATATCATTCATTATATGCATGACAAATATGCTTATGAAAAAACACAAATGGCCTTACATGACACAGAGGTAGAACGGTTTATGGCATGTGGAGTTGCAGGACTCTCTGTAATGGCAGATTCGCTCAGTGCAATAAAATTTGCAAAAGTAACAGCCATTCGCAACAAAGAAGGATATATTATTGATTTTCATACAGAAGGAGAATTTCCAAAGTATGGAAATGATGATCCGCGTGTAGATGAAATTGCACAACAGCTGTTGCACTCTATTTCATCCGAATTAAAAAAGACAAAAACCTATCGAAATGCTATTCATACATTATCCGTATTGACAATCACCTCTAATGTTATGTATGGAAAGAAAACAATGGCAACGCCGGATGGTAGAAAAGCAGGGGAACCATTTGCACCGGGAGCAAATCCAATGCATAACAGAGAAGAAAATGGAGCCTTAGCCTCTTTAAATTCAGTTGCAAAATTAAGTTATGATGATTGCAGGGATGGAATTTCCAATACATTTACCATTACTCCACAGGCATTGGGAAAAGAAGAAACTGAAAAAATTCACAATTTAGCAGGAATCCTGGAAGGCTATTTTGCACAAAATGCGCATCATCTTAATGTAAATGTGTTAAATAGGCAAACCTTGGTAGATGCTTACGAACATCCGGAATTATATCCAAATCTCACAATTCGAGTATCCGGATATGCAGTGAATTTTCATAAATTATCCAGAGAACAGCAGAAAGAGGTTATTATGAGAACCTTCCATGAGGTTCTGTAATGAAAGGAAAGATCCATTCCATTCAAAGTCTTGGAACAGTAGATGGACCCGGAATCAGATTTGTTCTTTTTTTACAGGGATGCCCCTTACGTTGTGGTTATTGTCATAACCCGGATACCTGGGCACCAATGGATTACAAGATGGAATTAACACCGGAGGAGGTGTTTGCACGGGTTCTTCGTTACCAGACATATTTTGGAAAAGAGGGTGGACTTACGGTATCCGGTGGAGAGGCATTATTACAGCCTGAATTTGTGTGTGAATTGTTTACTTTATGTAAAAATGCCGGAATTTCCACCTGCCTGGATACCAGTGGCTGCCTGCAGAATCAACAAATCAGCAAGGTTTTATTAGTAACAGATATTTGTCTGCTGGATATTAAGATGGTAAATGAAGAAGATTATAGGAAGTACGTTGGAACTTCTCTGACAAAGGTAATGAGTTTTTTGGATGAATTGGAGGAGAAGAAGATACGAACAAGAATCCGTCATGTGGTAGTTAAGGAATTTAATGATACTTTAAAGGATACACAACAGTTAGAAGCATTGACACAAGGGTATTCATGTGTGGAAGCCATAGAGTATCTTCCCTTTCACAAATTATGTATGGAAAAATATGAAGCCATGGGAATTGAATTTCCATTTGCAAACTATCCGGAATAATAGAGTAAGCTTAACTTTTGTATCAAAAATGAAAATCCAGCATAAGCTAAAAATAAAAATATGGATAGAATTGTTGAAATAATAAGAGCAGATACTGCACATCGATATGACTATTATGGAAAAAACATAGGAATTGCAGTTTTCGATACAGGGATATATCCGCACGAAGATTTTGGAAACAGGATTGTTGGTTTTGTTGATCTGGTAGGTGGCAGAATGAATCCATATGATGATAATGGACATGGAACCCATGTTGCCGGAATTATAGGTGGAGATGGAAAAACCTCTTTGGGACGCTACTGTGGAATTGCCTCAAAATGTAATCTAATTGGTGTTAAAATTTTAGATTATAAAGGAACAGGTAATACGGATCGGGTGATGCGGGCAATGGAATGGGTGATTGCAAACAAAATCAAGCTAAATATTAAAATTATAAATTTTTCAATGGGAATGGGCACGGATGCCTGTTACCAGGATAAAACAAATATAATGGATGCAGTGGAATACGCCTGGAATAGTGGAATAGTAGTGGTATGTGCCGCCGGTAACAATGGACCTGGACGTGGAACAGTTACCATACCCGGGTCCTGCAGAAAAATTATAACGGTTGGAAGCATGGATGATGAAAAGAATGTAAAGGGAATTCAAGTGGACTATTCCGGACGCGGACCTACTGAAAATTGTGTGAGAAAACCGGAGATTGTTGCACCCGGAACCAGTATTATAAGCTGCAGCAACAGTCGATTCGGTTATACCACAAAAAGCGGAACTTCAATGGCAACACCTGTAGTAAGTGGGTGCCTTGCTTTGCTGCTGGAAAAATATCCACACCTAACACCAGCAGAAGTAAAACTCAAATTGTATCAAAAGGCAGTGAAACTTAAATTGGATGTCAATCATCAAGGCTGGGGAATGATTGATGTGGAAAAACTTCTATTTTAAATCAGAGCATAATTGATTTTTTATGTCACTTCGTGTACAATATTAGAAGAAGGTGCACAAAAAGGAAGTGGTGAGCAGATGAATCGATTATTAAAATTTTTTACCAGCAGGTTATTTTTATGGGGATTTGGTTTATTATTACAGATTACATGGATTTTAAGTATTATGTTTGTATTTAGTGCCCAATATTCCTATGTGAAAGAAGCAATGTCCATTATTGCATTGTTCGTGGTGTTATTAATTGTAAACAATCAGGATAATCCGTCCTATAAGTTGGCATGGTCAGTTATTATTTTGTTTTTACCGGTTTTTGGATTAACGATTTATTTCCTTTTCGGACGTTCCAAAATCACGAAAAAGAGAAGAGAACGCCTGGGTTTAATGCATGAACGCGTAACCAAACAACTTCCGGAAGACAGTCAGGTGCTGAATGAATTAGCTTCACTAAGCAGAGGTGCATCCAAGCAATCCGGTTATATTAGCAAATGGTCTCAATATCCTATTTATAAAGATACAGATACCCAGTATTTTAGCTGTGGAGAAAAGATGTTTCCATACATGCTGGAATCAATGAAAAGCGCCAAAAAATTCATATTCCTGGAATATTTTATAGTTCAGGAAGGAGAGATGCTGGATGAAATCTTAGAAGTTCTGGAGCAAAAAGTAAAAGAAGGCGTTGAAGTTCGATTTCTCTATGATGATATGGGCAGTGTAATGACACTTCCAATAAGATATGATGAAAAAATACGAAGCCTTGGTATTCAATGTGCAAGATTTAATCCACTTCGTCCAATTCTTTCTGTATTTGTAAATAATCGGGATCATCGAAAAATCTTGGTAGTTGATGGAAAAGTTGGATTTACCGGAGGAATTAATATTGCAGATGAGTACATTAATCGTCTAAAGAAATTTGGCTATTGGAAAGATACCGGTGTCAAACTGGAGGGAGAAGCCGTTAACAGTTTGACAGCAATGTTTCTAGAAATGTGGAATTATACACTTAAAAGAACAGAAGATGAATCGTACTATATGCCGGAAATAAAACAAGAGGATCGGCCTCTTTCCGATGGATTTGTCCAGCCCTATGGGGACTCACCTCTTGACCATGAAAAAGTTGGAGAAAATGTATATCTTAATATTATTAACCGTGCCAAAGACTACATTTATATTTATACCCCTTATTTAATTATTGATAATGAAATGATGACGGCATTGTGCAATGCAGCAAAAAGTGGTGTGGATATTCATATTGTCACACCCGGTATTCCGGATAAATTACTTGTATTTTGGCTTACCCAATCTTACTATGCACAATTAATTCAAGCAGGTGTTAAAATTCATGAGTTTACGCCTGGATTTATTCATGCAAAATGTTTTGTATGTGATGATGTCATTGCAACGGTTGGAACCATTAATATGGACTATCGTAGTCTGTATATGCATTTTGAGTGTGGTGTATGGCTGTTTCGCTGCAAGGCAGTAACACAATTAAAAGAGGATGCCTTAAGAACATTGCGTGAATCCAAAGAAATTACATTGGAATTTTGTCAGAATCGTTTGGGAATTGTACGATGGATGCAGGGGATACTGCGTATGTTTGCCCCATTACTATAATAATTGTTCAATAGGAATAGAAGAAGTCATTTGGTAAATACTTGTAAAATGACTTCTTCATTCTATACTAGAGGTGTTAACCTAAGCTGAACATGGACAGGATTTTTAAAATACAGAATTTTAATGTAGTTTTTTCAATGGCTTCATTACAGCAAATAGAAATACTTCCTAGAATTTTATTTTTGAAACGATATTCCATACTGCCAATGGCTTCACCCTTTTTCAGCGGAGCAGTTACAGTTTTTGGTAATTTAATGATACATTTTATTTGTTTAAAATTAATTCCTTTTACATCTACATAGGTAAAGGGAGCTACATAAGTTAATGATACATGGTCTTTTTTTCCACCTTTTACAGAGAGTAGGGGAAGGTTTTTTTCCTTTTTATCCTGATATACTTTGCATTTTGAAAATCCATAGTTTAATAGTTCCATTGCCTGGGTAAAACGTACTTTATAATCAGGTGCAGCAAGAATCACAGCAATTAATTCTACGTTATTTTTTACAGCTGTTGCGGATACACTGTATTTTGCAAGGCTTGTGGAACCGGTCTTTAATCCTGTGGCATATTTGTATTGCTTAATTAGCTTATTTGTATTGGCAAGACCAAATTCAGAACTGCCTTTTTTGGTGGTATGTGTAATGGTTTCCATCCAAATGGTAGAATATTCATGTATTTGTGGGTGGTGAATGGTAAGTTCCCGACTCATAAGAGCAATATCATAAGCACTGGTTTGGTGACCATCCGCATCAAGCCCACAGCAATTCACAAATTTTGTATCTTTCATTCCCAACGCATGTGCTTTTTTGTTCATTTGTTTTACAAAGGCTTTTTCAGATCCATCAATAAATTCAGCCATAGCAACACAGGCATC
>JAVVVI010000034.1:0-17200 GCA_036652735.1 Lachnospiraceae bacterium | reverse complement strand
AGAAAAAAGGAAGGACTAGGATTCTGACTTATTTTGTGTTATAATGTAGCAGGTAGTTAGGCAATCAGATTTATTGGAGGTCAAAAATGACGAGAACAGAATTTCTGGAAGAATTACAGCAGGCATTACAGGGAGAAGTGTCTCCGGCGGTAATAACGGACAACCTTCGCTATTATGAGAATTACATTATGGAAGAAGCAAGAAAAGGAAGAACAGAAGAAGAAGTGTTGGAAGAATTGGGGAACCCAAGACTTTTGGCACGTACAATTATAGATACCAGCAGCAACTTTCGAGCACAGGAAAGTTATGAGAATACGTACGAGAATACCCAGGATGAAGGGGTTCACGTTAACTTTAATGGGAATAATTACTATAAAAAGCGACGCTCTGTAAAAATAGCGGCATGGGTAGGAGTTGCAATTATTTTAATGATTGTGATTGTACTGATTTTACTGGTGGGCAGTGTGATTTCATTTCTTGCACCGGTAATCATCCCAATTATTCTTGTATTAGTTGTCATAGGGGTACTCTCAGGACGAAGGTAAAGGAATTACAGGAACAGATTTTAGGAAAAAGATCAGAATCGGTGGGGAGAATATGGCAGCAGTTACATATGCAAAAGAAAAACATTTATATAAAAATGGAGATAAAATGAGGGAAATTGGTCTTATTGTACAAGGCAGTGTACGCCGAATCAGTAAGAACAGTGAGATTATCCTGGAATCCGGGAATTTAATTGGTCTGGCAGGATGTGCCAGCTGCACTTATATTGGAGATTATGTAACGGCAGAGGAGACCGTGATTTATGGATTCCCTTATCGCACAACAGAGGATTTAAAGACAATCTTTGAGACACAAAAAAATTATGGCAGTGTATTTTTACTGGCAGCAGTGAAACAGACACATAAAACACTGGAAGCCTATTCAAAGCTGCGGGAAACGGTTCGCAGTTATTATAAATTGCTGGCAGATATTTATAGAGATTACAAGTATCTGTGTTTAAAATACAAGCTTCCGGAAAAACCATTTCCCCGTATGGACCTGGTTACACCAATGGAATTTACCGGAAGTATTCCGGAATGGCAGCTGGAATTTTATGACAGTCTGAATCAGTTTCCATTAGAAGAGTTAAAGAAATTATACCCGGAGGACGCATTAAATATAGGTACTATTTTTAATTCCGGAGCCGTAATGCAGGAGGCAAGCTGGTGGATTGATGAGATGCAGGATTATCTTGTGGCGAATAAGGAAGTCCTGCTTTCAGAAGACAGAAATGATTTGTTTATGCTGGTATTTGATTTGGTTGGCAGGGCATTTCATAAAGAGGAGAATTATGAGCTGGTGGGAGAACTCATGGACCTTATGATTGACTTCCTGGATCATCACCAGTTATACGATAAAAAAACTACAAGAACACGAATTTCAGAATATATCAATTATAATTTTGGCAAAGGAACGATATTGGAAGAACTGGAAAGTATGGACACCCAGGTGGACGAGATGCAAGCATTAATGCCACAGCTGGAAGGGGAAGAGTGCCTTTCTTACATCTTGGATTATGCAGGGTGTGAGGAAGAACAGGCAAAGGAATTTAAAGGAAAACTCACTGCTTACCGGGAACTGCCGGATATATTCTCCACAGATGAGCCGGTACGCAGACTGCGGAATTATTTGGCACAATCCTTTTACGGATTCTATAAAGTTGCCTTAAAAAAGGCATTTGAGGAAACAAAAATCCCACCCCTGATTCAGATGTTTTTAAATTTTGGATTTATGGATGCGGAAATGGCAGGAGAGGAAGTGACCAATAGTTTACTGGCATTAACCGAGAAGCTTTTTCTATGTACACAGGAGAATGTATATACCATGTATTCCTGGCTGGAAAGTATCTATAAAGGAATCAATGAGCCATCACTTAGTGAGTTTGACCTGGATTTTACAGCATATTTAAAAGACGGCATTCGTTCGGGAAGCTTTACAAAGGAAGAAGCGGCAGCAATGCAAAAGGACCAATGGGCGAAGGTAGAATTTGAAATCGATAATATGTTTATTTCCACCAATAAGGTTACGTTTGGTAGGGTGACGACTTTTTGCCCGATTTTAAATGAATGTGACATTATTTCCAGTGTTGAAAAAATGTTTGTAACGGAGCAAAGGGTGAACGAGGCAATCGACAATGTAAGAGAAGTGGATTATGGTCTGTTCTTTAGAGAAGTGATGTTCTTTGATGAGGCGCATGGAATTCCAAGAGAATATATTAATCAGGAAGTACTGCCTAACGTGATTTTACTGCCAAATGCCGGAAGTAAAGGAATGATGTGGCAGGTAACCGGTGATAAGCGCAATAATACAGCTGCACGATTTATGATTCCAATTTTTACAATTGCAGATTTGTCAGATTTAATGATTGAAAATGCCGGGCGATATCGTTGGGAAATGTGCCGAAAGGTACAGGGAGCAAGATGGAATGACATTACAGACCCTTCACTTACCGCTGAGTACAGTGATTACCTGCAATATTACCGTAAGAATTCAGAGATCTCTCCGGAGGCAAAAGAGAGGATTCGAAATGCACTTGTAAAGGGTAAGAATAATTATAGAGAAGTATTTGTAAGAGATTACGAAAACTGGATTAAATATGAGGCAAAGGGAAGCGTTCGTCTGAACAAGGCTGCGCGGGAGATTCTATTCCGTTATTGTCCATTTACGGCTAAAGTAAGAGAGGCATTAAATGATAATCCAATGTATCGAGATATGTTTGAGCGATACCAGATTTTAAATGGACGTAAAATCAAACGTCTGGAAACGCTTTATGAGCGATATAGCAAGAATGGCGGGGAAATTACCCCTCAGCTTCAGGAAAATATGGATTATTATCATCTTTAAAAATTCGAATTTTTTGAATAAAATTCTTCAAACAGAACAATACTATTGGTGTAGTTAAAATCGAAAGGAGAAATCGAAATGCAAAACTATACTGATAATAATAAAAACAGAGGAACAAACTCAAACAACTCAATGAATACAACCAATAATAATGGGAGTAATAAAGGAACCAATAAAGGATCCAACAAAGGAACCAATAAGGGATCCAATAAAGGAACCACAAATGGTATGAATAAAGCAGACAATTGTACACGTGATGAATACTAAAAAAAATGGGGCGCTGCCCCATTTTTTTCTTTCGTTGACGTTTGACAAATCCTGTCTTATAATAAAAGAAAAGGGTATGGGACTGGATACGAGAGGAAGAGCAGATGAAAAGATATGAATTAATTGCACCTTGTCACTTTGGCCTGGAGGCAGTTTTAAAGAAAGAAATAACAGATTTAGGATATGAGATTAGCTGTGTGGAAGATGGAAGAGTTACCTTTATTGGTGATGAGGAAGCAATTTGCAGGACAAATATTAATTTAAGAAGTGCGGAACGGGTGCTTTTGCAAGTTGGTAAATTTACGGCGACTACTTTTGATCAGCTTTTTGAAAAAATAAAGGCTCTTTCCTGGGAAACTTACATACCGGTGGATGGAAAGTTCTGGGTTGCCAAGGCAACCTCTATTAAAAGTGCCCTCTTCAGTCCTTCCGACATACAGTCGATTGTTAAGAAAGCAATGGTTGAGCATTTAAAAGAGATTTATCATGTGAATTGGTTTGAAGAGGATGGGGGAAAATATCCCTTGCGTATCTTCTTAATGAAGGATGAAGTGACCGTAGCCATTGATACTTCCGGTGATTCACTACATAAGCGGGGATATCGTCTGCAAATGGGAAAAGCACCTATTTCAGAGACACTGGCAGCAGCCTTAATTCTACTGACACCTTGGAAGGCAGATCGCATTCTGGTGGATCCCTTTTGCGGAAGCGGAACCTTTGTAATTGAAGCGGCAATGATGGCGGCAAATATTGCACCCGGAATGAATCGGACCTTTGCAGCCCGAGAGTGGAACAATTTAATAGAGGAGACACAATGGGAATCGGCATATGAAGAGGCGAAGGCAGCAATAGATCTGGAGCAGACGGTAGACATTCAGGGCTATGACATTGATGGCGAGATTGTTAAAATCGCAAGAGAAAATGCAAGGCGGGCAGGAGTAGAATCCCTCATTCATTTTCAGGAACGACCATTAAATGAACTTCGCCACCCGAAAAAATACGGATTTGTAATCACCAATCCTCCTTACGGAGAACGTATGGAAGAAAAATCTGCCCTACCCGGACTTTACACACAGATAGGGGAGGCATATGGAAGACTGGATTCCTGGTCACTGTACGTGATTACCAGCTATGAAGATGCAGAGCGCTATATTGGAAGAAAAGCAGATAAGAACCGTAAGATATACAATGGGATGATTAAGACCTATTTTTATCAATTTTTAGGTCCGAAACCACCGAGGAAAGGTAAGCAATGAGATACCAAAAACGATTTATAGTGCTGGCTATTATTTTACTATTGTCGGCGGTTTTTAAATTTAATACATTTGGCAAGGAATTTGAAGAAGTGGATGACTTTCGAGGAGCAAATATACAGCCGGAGGTCTTTCACCCACTTATGGCCAAGACCATAAATGAAAAAAATCTGATCTTAACCATTAATAACCGGGAATACAATAATCGCACATCTGCAATCTATGTAAATGATGCGCTGGTAATGATGGTTCCAATGGAAGTGCTTCGTGATAGCTTAAATTGCAGTACGCATATCTATAATAAGGATACACTCTTGATTGAGAAAAAAGAGACAAGAATTCTTATGAAGTTAAAAGAAAAAAAGATGCAGGTGGAAGAAAATGAAACGCTATCGGTGAAGATTAAGGCACCTATGATAGAGCGGGATGGCAGTTTTTTTGTACCAATTAAGGAATTTGCCGATTATCTTAAATTCACCTATTCTTTTAGCATAGAAGAAAATAAGGCAGTTACGCTGGATGATTCCGAAGACACCTCCTTTTTACCTTATGCCTATGATTTGAGGGAGCGGGGACGAATGTCAACGGTGAAGAATCAGGGGAGCTTTGGTACTTGTTGGGCATTTGCATCTTTAAGTGCATTGGAATCTTCTCTTCTTCCGGAAGAAGAATCCGAATTTTCACCGGATCATATGAGCTTACGCAACAGCTTTTCCTCGGATCAGAATTCCGGGGGAGAATATACCATGGGAATGGCTTATCTTGCCGCATGGCAGGGACCGGTAAGGGAAAAGGATGATCCCTATGGAGATCAAAAGTCACCGGCAGGAATCGCACCGGTGAAGCATGTACAGGAAATGCAGATTTTACCGGCTAAGGATTTTGACCAGATTAAAGAGGCGGTATTTAAGTATGGAGGGGTACAGACGTCTATCTATAATGCATTAACAAGTGCAGGTAGCAGTTCCCCCTACTATAATGAAACCTATGATGCATATTGTTATCAGGGAGAAGAAAAACCCAATCATGACATTGTAATTATTGGGTGGGATGATAATTTTCCAAAAGAACGGTTTCATGCTTCTTTAGAGGGAGATGGGGCGTTTATCTGTCAAAATAGCTGGGGAAAAGAATTTGGCGAGGATGGAGTTTTTTATATCTCATATTATGATACCAATGTTGGAATTCACAACATTTCTTATAGAAAAGTAGAAAAGAATACCAATTATGATCATATTTATCAGTCCGATTTGTGCGGCTGGGTGGGGCAGCTGGGCTACAATCGCAATAGTATCTATGCGGCTAATGTATATCGTGCAAAGGGAACAGAAGAGTTGGATGCCGTGGGATTTTATGCTACCGGAACAGACACCGAATACGAGATTTATGTTACCACAGAGTTTAAGAATACAGATTCTTTAAAAGAAGGAAGGCTGATTGGGAAAGGAATCTTAAAAAATTCCGGATACTATACCATTCCTTTAAATCGAGTGATTAATTTAACCAAGGGGAAAAAATACGCAGTAATTCTGCACCTTACAACGCCGGGGTCAAAGAGACCATTGGCAGTAGAGTACGCTTCCGGAGAGATGACGGTGGACGTGGATTTATCAGATGGGCAGGGCTATATCAGTGCAAAAGGGAAAAAGTGGGAGAGAGCGGAAAAGCTCCACGACTGTAACCTTTGTATTAAGGCATATACAAGCAACCGTTAGTGGGATTCATAACAGAGGGCCAAGATGGAAGACAGGATATTTAAGATCGGGACCACCATGATTTTGGTTGTATTTGCAGGAATTTGTGCTGCTATGTATTTTATGCCGAATCTTCACCAGCGAATTGCACAGGAGTGGGAGAGACGCGCACAAATAGAAAGGCAGAAAGAAGCAGAAAAAACCATGAATGCGTTGGAATTATTGGAGTATAATACAGAAGCGGCAAAGAAAGAAGAGGAATCTTTTTCGGAGCAGCTTCGTATTGCTGTCCCTGAAAATTCAAAAGAATCGGACTTAAAGATTGAGAATGAGTATCTGAAAAAAAGCTTCTCCTTGATTTTACCGGGGAAAAATGAAGAATTTATTTATATGAATCCCATTATTGGCAGCAGTAATCATGTGAAAGATCTCCATCTATGGACGGATGGCGAGGGCCTTCACATTGAACTGGATCTGGATCAGATTCTGGAACCAAAAGTCCGTATAAGCAAACACTTTCTCTATGTGGACTTTTTAAATCCACATGAGGTGTATGAAAAAATAGTTGTTATAGATCCGGGACATGGCGGAGAAAAACCGGGCACGGTCAATGGAACTATTTGTGAAAAAGATATTAACCTTAAAATTATTAAAAAAATTAAGTCTATATTTGATAAACAAAAAAAGATAGGGGTTTACTACACAAGATTAGATGATTCAAATGTGGGATTAAAGGAACGTGTACGAATGGCAAATGCCCTTAAGGCGGATTTGTTTCTTAGCATTCACCAAAATGCACTTGGAGAAGGGACGACTTCTTATGTGAATGGAACCCAGGTGCTGTATGATGAGAAAAAAGGCAAGCAGGGCGCAACCAGTATGCAATGGGCAAAAATATGTTCCGAAGAAGTAATAAAAGAATTAAAGAGTAAGAATATGGGCTTGGTAGAAGGACATGAGATCTATATTATTCGAGAGTCAAGGGCACCGGTGGCGTTGATAGAAATCGGTTTTATGACAAACCCGGCTGAGCTGAAGAAATTAAACTCCAACGACTATCAGGAAAAAGCAGCGAGAGCGATTTATAATGGAATTATACGAGGATTTAAGGAGGGCTTTTAAAATGCGCATTATTTTTGCAACAGGGAACCAGCACAAAATGAAAGAAATAAGAGAGATTCTAGGTGGAACCGGTATAGAAATACAATCCATGAAGGACGCAGGAATTGAGATCGATATTGTGGAAGATGGCAATACATTTGAGGAGAATGCCTTAATAAAAGCAAAAGCGGTTGCCCAATTCACGGATGATCTTGTACTTGCGGACGATTCCGGTCTGGAAATTGACGCACTTGGAGGGGAACCCGGAATTTATTCCGCGCGTTATGCAGGGGAAGACACCTCGTATTCTATAAAAAATCAACTCATCCTGGAAAGGCTGGAGGGAGTGCCGGATGCAGAGCGCACGGCTCGCTTTGTATGCGCCATTGCAGCGGTATTTCCGGATAAGAAGAACCTAGTAGTAAGAGGAACCTTTGAAGGGCAGATTGGGCATTTACCCGGTGGGGAAAATGGATTTGGTTATGATCCAATCTTCTATGTTCCGGAATGCGGTTGCACATCTTCACAGATGAGTCCACAGGAGAAGAACAAGAGGAGCCACAGAGGGCAGGCGTTACATCGGATAAGGGAAGAATTAGAGAGGAGAGAACTTCTATGAGAGTTCTGATTATTAGTGATACCCATGGAAAACACCAGAATCTAATAGAAGTGGCAAAACACCTTGGTCACCTGGATCTTTGCATTCATTTAGGCGATGGGGAAGGCTATGAAGACTATATAGAGCAAATTCTGGATTGTCCATTAAAAATTATTTCAGGTAACTGTGATTGGGGCTCCGTGTTGGAAGCAGAACAGCTGATTGAGTTGGGAGAACATCGGATTTTTCTCACCCATGGACATGGCTATTATTGTTCCAGGGGAATGGAAGAACTGATAAGGAAGGGGAAATCAGTGGGGGCAGATACCGTTATGTATGGTCATACGCATATCCCAATGATAAAAAAAGAAGAGGTACTTCTTATTAATCCGGGCAGCATTTCCAAGCCACGCCAGGAGGGAAGAAGACCTTCTTATATTGTGCTGGACGTTGATAAAATGGGCCAAACTCATTATAGTTTAAACTATCTTTAAAAAAAATAAAAAAAAAAGCATTTTTCTGTTGACATTTGCCGCTGGCTATAATATAATATGTCTTGCGTCACGGAAATGGCGTAGCGGGAAAAAATTGAATAACGGGGTGTGGCTCAGCTTGGCTAGAGCGCCTGGTTTGGGACCAGGAGGTCGCAGGTTCGAATCCTGTCACCCCGATATAACATGCGGGTGTAGTTCAATGGTAGAACACTAGCCTTCCAAGCTAGATACGTGGGTCCGATTCCCATCACCCGCTTACGTGTTCGTAGCTCAGTCGGATAGAGCAACGGCCTTCTAAGCCGTGGGTCGGGGGTTCGAATCCCTTCGAGCACGTTTTTTAATCTTTAAATTTGTAAATGCTATGGTGGGTATAGCACAGTTGGTTAGCGCGCCAGATTGTGGATCTGGAGGTCGAGGGTTCAAATCCCTCTATCCACCCTTATTGGTACTTTTTATTGTTGGGACTGTAATCACGGATGTATTGTGTGCAGTCGTCAAAGAATATTGGGCTATCGCCAAGCGGTAAGGCACAGGACTTTGACTCCTGCATTCACCAGTTCGAATCTGGTTAGCCCAGCTCTCAGGCTTTCAACTTGAGCTTGAACGATTAGTTACGGGATATTAGCTCAGTTGGTAGAGCACTTGACTTTTAATCAAGTTGTCCGGGGTTCGAATCCCCGATGTCTCACTATAAAAAAACAGCGGAAAGCCATGGAATACAAGGGTTGCCGCTGTTTTTTAATGCGCAGAATAAAATGGAAGAACCTGGGACTTTACAAAAAAAGGGCAAAAAAAAAGCAGATAACGGGAATCGAACCCGTCTCTCCAGCTTGGGAAGCTAGCGTTCTACCGATAAACTACATCTGCCTAAACATCATTATAACAGTATTGGAAGAAAATGTGAAGTAAAAAATAAAAAAAATTAGGAGATACAAACGTGGAAAATGGCAGAAACAGGTATTTTGGAACCATACTTAGGTTAGAGCGGCTCCGACAAGGCAAAGAACAAAAAGAAGTTTGCTATGGAATATGCGTGCCAAGTTATTTGTGCAAAATTGAAAAGCACAGGGTAGAACCGGATTCCGGATTGTTGAAACAGCTATTGAGCCGCCTGGATATTCAACTTCAAGATGATCCGGAATTTTTAAACGAGTATCAAAGATTGATTATGGAATACTGGAGACGAATGAAGTTTGGATTCGATCGTTCCGATCTCTTTCAGAGGGTTCAGAAGGAGAAGGAGAAACTATTTGCAAGTATATTTGCAATTGACTGTATGCTGATTCTGGAAATCCAAAGAGAGGAAGAGCAGGATACAATTATTCCCTCTCAGATGGAGAAACTGGATTTGTTTGAAGACAGCTTCAGCAATAACCAACGGGCCTATTATTATATGCTGAAAGCAGAGAATGGAAACAGTGAGGAAAGGCTTGCCTATTGTCAAAAAGCTTACGATATCCTAAGAGACAGCCAAAGCTACAGCAGAGTGATGCAGGCACATTTTTTATGCAGCAGTTACGCCCAGGTGCAGCAAATGGAGAAGCAGTGTGTAAGCTTGGCATTGGAGGAAGGAAATCTGGTATCTTTAATGAACTGCTATGAACTGCTTGGTGGGTCCTACGCGGTTTTGAATATGGAAGAAATGATGTGTTTTTATTACGAAAAATGTTTGAACCTAATTCAAGGTACCATTTGGAAAGACAAGACAGATGGACTTTATTATAATATGGGAGCGGTTTCCCTGGAATTAAATAAATATGAGGAGGCACTGGACTATTTCAGTCACTTAATGGTGCCGACATTTTCCAGTGAACATAAACGAGCCCTTACTTATATTCGAATGGGAAATCAGGCAGAGGCAGCCAAAGTAATGGAGCAGGTGAGGATTCTATTTATTCAGGAGAACTATAAGCAGGATAGCGCCGAATATTGGATGCTCAAAGAATTGGAAATGGAGATAACGCCTGGATATAAATATAAACCGGAGAGTCTGGTGTTATTAAAAAAATTACAGGCGAGTCTGCGCCGAGAAAAACATTTGGGTTTTCTTTATTTTTACAAGGAAATTATACAGGAAGTATACTGTGCACAGAGACAATATAAAAAAACACTGGAACTGGAAAAAGAAATTTCCAAATTAAACAAAAAAAGCTAGATTAAGATAGTAATAATAGCATGAATTTCCCAATAGGTTTTAATATACAGCCATTAAAACAACTGCTATACTTTTCTTAGATAAGAAAAGGAGTGTTTATATGAGAAAATTAGAACAAAAAAAGGAAACGCTATGGACAAAGAATTTTACGTTAATTACAAGCGCCACGGTCTTGTCTGTAATTGGTGGAGAGGCCATGAACCTGCCCATTAGTTTACTAGTCTTTGAAAAGACAGGCTCTACATTACTGTCAGCAATCATAATGATTTGCGGCATGCTTCCGGATGTAATTTTACCGGTTCTTATTGCACCCATTATTGACAAAGGTGGTAAGAAAAAGTGGATTGTAGGTATGGATGCACTTATGGCGGCAATTTTTGTATTGGTGGGAATCTGGATTTATGGGCATGAATTTCAATATGGCTTGTACCTGGTATTTACATTGGTCATTGGAACAATTTCAGTGGTATATCGTTTGAGCTACAATGCCTGGTATCCGGATCTAATTACAAAAGGACTGGAACAGAAAGGCTATGCCGTGAGCAGCACCATTTATCCACTGATTACCATTGCCATGGCACCAATTGGTACTTTTTTATATACTCAAATATCCATGAGCAGTATATTTATGATTGTGGCTCTGTTAACAGTGACTTCAATTATTTTGGAGTCCAATATTCAGGAGCAGGTGTCTCCGAAAAAAGAGAGCTATTCTGTAAAACAGTATTTTCATGATATAAAAGAAGGATTTACGTATGTAAAAAAGGAAAAAGGTATTCGCAACATTTATACCTATATGAGTATAACAAATGGTGCTTCAGAGGGAATTGCAGTGGTGACACAGGCCTATTATCAAACCCAGCCTTTATTAACCGTAACCATGCTTGGATTTCTAAAAAGTGCGGAAATGATCGGTCGTGTAATCGGAGGAACGTTGCAATATGCCGCGGAAGTTCCGGTTAAAAAGAGATACCGGCTTACAAAGTTTGTTTATATGTTCTATGATATCATGGATAGTATTTTATTGTTTCTGCCCTATCCATTTATGATTCTGAACCGTTTCTTCTGCGGTGCCTTAGGAACTACATCAGCAACCATAAGAGAATCGGCAGTTCAGTCCTACCTTCCACCACAGATACGGGCCCGGGTACAGGCATTATTTCAGGTAATTTTTTCCCTTGGAGGAATTGTATTTCAGATGCTGGCAGGGGTAATGGGTCTTTATCTTCCATATCGGATTGTAGCTTTAATTTTAGGAGCATTTACCTTTACAAGCATGATTCTCTTTATTGTAATACCTGCAAAAAGCAATCGTCCAATTTATGAAGCAGAGCGAAAATAAAATAAAATGGAAAATAGACGTGCCCTTTTTTCTGTGCTATAATAAATTGAAATACATAGGAAAGATGGAGGGTAAGTTTATGAATTATGAACCGAATAGGGATTATATTTTATGCTCAATGAAAGAGTTTATTAATACGCCAAGTCCCGTAAGCTATTATGACGAGACACGTCCACTTTTGGAAAGATATGCGCAGAGTTTGGGCTATACAGTGAGTTATGACCGTAAAAAGACACCTACGATTATGGTAAATGGAGAAGACGATAGTAAGACGGTGTGCATCAGCGCACATTTAGATACCTTAGGATTAATTATAAAATCAATTGATACCCATGGAATGATTCACGTTCGCAATCTAGGCGGAATTAACTTTTATGGAATAGAAGGCGCAACCGTTACCATACATACAAGGGATGGAAAAAAATATACAGGGTTAATGGCCTGCCAGTCTCATTCGGTACATGTCTTTGACAATGCACAAACCCTGGAACGTAATGAGGACACCATGATGGTGATTCTGGATGAAGATGTGAACACAAAGGAAGATGTAAAGGCATTGGGGATTGAGAATGGAGATATTATATCCATTGATCCTCAATTTACATACCTGGATAATGGCTATATTAAATCCAGATTTATTGATGACAAAGCAAGTGTGGCATGCAGTCTGGATGTATTGCGTTATCTTTCAGAGAACAATATTAAGCCGGCTTATGATACACACTTTACCTTTCCATACTACGAGGAAGTGGGACATGGCGCAGCCTATATTAGTGAAATGATTGATGAATTTGTGGCACTGGATATTGCGTTAATCGGACCGGATAATGTGGGGGAAGAGGATCAGGTATCAATCTGCGTCAAAGATGCGGTATCACCATATGACAGGGAACTCACCGATCGATTGGTGAAGCTTGCAAAAAAGATTGGCATTCATTATGCCCAGGATGTTTTTTACCATTACAGTACGGATGCAACGGCAGCAGTGAAGGGTGGAAATAACGTGGCATTTGCTGCATTTGGCATGGGTACATTTTCCTCCCACGGAGTGGAAAGAACCCATATTACAGCAGTAGAAGATACAGCAAGATTAGCCGCAGCCTATGTGCTGGGACGATAGGAGGGCGCAAAATGAAAGTTCAAATTGACACAAAATTTTGTTTAGACTGTTTAAAGGAGTTTATTAATACACCAAGTCCGGTGAGCTATTATGAAGAGGTAAATCCATTAATTGAAAAATATGGTGCAATGTTTGGACAGGAAGTAACCTTTGACCGTAAGCATACCGGCTACATTTGCTTAGATGGTGAGAACAATGAAAAGACAATTATGATTGGAGCACATTTGGACACCCTGGGGCTGATGGTTCGTTCCATTGAAGCAGATGGAACCATTCGTGTTCGCAATCTGGGTGGGGTAAGCCATGGAGGAATTGACAATGAGACCGTAACCATTCATACCAGAGATGGCAGAAGCTATACGGGATTGTATGTATGTCAATCTCATTCAACCCATGTATTTGATGATGCAAGGACAATGCTACGGGATTCTGAGACGATGATAATCAGTCTGGATCAGAAAATCACCTGTAAAGAAGATGTAATAGCACTTGGCATTGAAAATGGGGATATTGTTTCCATTGAACCAAGATTTCAGACAACGGAAAATGGCTATATTAAGACAAGATTTATAGACGATAAGGCAGCAGTTGCAGTTACCTTTGCAGTCTTGAAGTTTTTTACGGAAAATCAGATCAAACCAAAATACAGAACCCTTCTCACCTTTCCTCATTATGAAGAAATTAATCATGGAGGAGCGTTTGTACCGGAGGAAGTGGACGAGTTTGTGGCAATTGATATTGGTTTAATTGGACCGGGACTCAATGGAAGAGAACGTGCGGTAAGCATTTGTGCAAAGGATAATTTCACTCCTTATGACAGGGAGTTAACCACCAAATTAATTAATCTGGCGAAAGAGGCAGTGGGAGAGAACTATGCCGTAGATGTGTTCTATCGTTACGGAACCGATGCCAGCGCAGCATGGAGATCGGGAAATAATGTATCGGCAGCAGCCTTTGGAATGGCATGCTGGTGCAGCCATGGAATGGAACGAACCCATATAGATGGAATTGAGAATACAGCAAAGTTACTGGCAGCTTATCTGCTTAGTGAATAAATGAAATCAAGAAATGCCTCAGGGGGTATATACCAATGAAACACAGTGATAAAAAGTTTCTTCTGGTAATAGTGGGAATTATGATTCTCATATGTGGACTGGCAGTAATTATAAGAATGAAAAGTACCTTTCATTTTGAAAAAAGTCTGGATGAAGTGGCATACACAGTGGATGGAAAGAAATTTCCTTTAAAAAGTGCGGTGTATTATATTATGCTTCAGGAGGACAGGGTGAGTGAACTGGCAGAGGCCTATGATGAAAAAAATCCAACGGCATACTGGAATTTATACATTGACAACAGATTCGTATCAAGCGTAGCGGCAGAAACAGCGTTTGACTATTGTATACAGGATTATTTGTATTCCAGGGAAGCAGAGAAAAAAGGCATTTCTTTAAATCAACAAGAAACAGAAGATGCACTGTTAAAAGGAAAAGAAATAAAGACTGGATTGACAAAAAAACAGGCAGAGGCCACACAACTTACCGTTAAAGAATTACAGGAACTTGCAAAAAGACGAAAACTTATAGAAAAGTATGTACGAACCATTGCAAAGGAAGAGGGCATTCCGGTTACAGAGGAAGCCTTGTCCAAAGAATATGGTTTGGGAAGCGATTATTTTAAATCCATGAAGAAGAAACATCATGTGACTGTGGATAAAAAGCTATTAGATAAAATACCCATGGGATTTATTACAATTAATTAGGAGGCAGTGAAATGCTTAAGATATACGGATCCGATATTTGCCCGGATTGTGTTACCATGGGCATAATATTAAAGGAAGAAGAAATTCCGTACAACTATATTGATATAACAGAGTCCACAGACAACCTAAAAGAGTTCCTAAAGCTACGAGACAACAACCCCCTATTTGCACCGGTGAGAGAGAACGGGGGAATTGGAATTCCGCTTCAAATTAGAACGGATGGGAAAATGAGCTTAGATTCCAGGGAAGTTCTTTATGAAAAATATGGGATACGAAAGACAAGGGCTGAGGATCTTCCACGTATTATGGAAATAGTCACACAGGCCCAGGAGTTTTTGAAAGAAAGTCAGGTGGAACAGTGGCAGGATGGCTATCCTGAGGCCTACCGATTTCAGAAGGATATAGATCTGGACAGTAGTTATGTGGTACAGAATTCAGAGAACAGAGTAATTGCAACGATTACAATTGCCCTGAATGCGGATGAAAATTATTCAGAAATTCAGGGAGAATGGCATTCACAGCAGGAGTATGGGGTAGTGCATCGCATGGCAATTGAATCCGCAAGCAGAGGGAAAGGATTGGCCAGGCAGCTATTGCATTTTGCAGAACAACTGTGCAGACTCAGCAGAAGAGACTATATGCGTATCGATACCCACATAAATAATAACATTATGAGAGGATTAATTTTAAAATCCGGATATTGTGAGTGTGGAACCATTGAGCTTCTAGAGTCCAATGGAGAACCAAAACGAATTGCCTATGACAAAGTTTTACGAACAAGAATATAGTCAGTGAGAAAATGGAAAAAAGTCTCCACTTCCTTATTTTGCGCTTTGTTGTTATGGTAAGTGAGGAGTAAATCCCGTTTGCAAAGAGGAGCTTCAATGGGAAGCAGCAAAATATCATCGTTTGAAAGGGTTCCCCAGGTGAATTCCGGCCAAAATCCAATGCCAATATTTGCGGCAATCATATTTTTAACCGCAGTTGGATTATCGCTTTCAAAGACAATATTTGGCTGGAAACCGGCTTGCGTACAAAAGGAGTCGCAAATGGTTCGTAATTGCTTGGAACCGGCAAGACTGATAAAGCTTTCATTTTTAACTTCTGATAATGCTATGGTCTTTCTTTTACAAAATCGGGAATCATTGGGAACAGCTAAAAAGATACGTTCGGTGCATACAAATTGATTCGATAATAGCGTTTCCACTTTTTTTGAAAAAAAGGTGGTGGTTACTTCTATGTCAAAAAGTTTGGCTTCTTTATTTTGTAAAAGCTGAAAGTGCACATTGTGATTCAGACGTTTATATTCAATAATGGCCTGGGTAACTAAAGTAGATGCGGCCAGAACATTTAAGTGAATGGTTGCGTTCTCAAGATTTGCCATAATAGATAATTCATTTGGTATTGCATCCAAAGTCGTAAGTAGTGGTTCTAACTGGGATTGAAGAAAGCGGCCGTATTCTGTAAGAACAATATTTCTTCCTTTGGCAGCAAAGAGAGGAACCTGTAATTCTTTTTCCAGTCGGTGAATGGATTGACTTAAAGCAGGCTGCGCCACATGAAGATCCTGTGCAGCCCGAGTGACATGCTGGGTTTTGGCAACAGCCAAAAAACCACGTAACTGTGATAATTCCATGAAGGTCCTCCTTAATCATAAGCGCAAGTTATCGTTTCCATACATATTATATATTGGATATTATTATTAATCAATGATAGAATGAACTTAATTAAAAAAACACCAAAAGGAGATCAGTATGAGTCAGATTTTAGAAACAGTTATGTTAGTTTGCTTTGGATTTTCATGGCCAATGTCTGTGTACAAGAACTATAAGGCAAAGACAGCAAAATCTATGAGTGTACAGTTTATTCTACTAATTATATTAGGATACATTGCAGGAATTGCAGCAAAGGTAAGTGATCACAACTATACCTACGTTCTTGCAGTTTACATCATTAACTTATTGATGGTATCTGTAAATCTTGTCATTTATTTTGTCAATAAAGGATATGATAAAAAGAGAGATGCAGAAGCAGCAGCAGAAGCAGAAGCAAACTAAAAAGAGCAAATAAAAAAAGAAATAAAAAAGCTTGAGGTATGAAAACGACTATGGTATAATAAAAGTCGTTCGGCGGGCATGGCGGAATTGGCAGACGCGCAAGATTTAGGTTCTTGTGGGAGACCGTGCAGGTTCAAGTCCTGTTGCCCGCAGCAAAAAGACAGACCTGTTTTTTAACAAATGGGTCTGTCTTTTCTATGCCTAAAAGCGGCTATTTACCGTGCATTTCAACTCGCTACCGTGTGGTAAACCTATGTATGTACAGGTTTTTGTGTTCGGCAGCCAATTTAGCCTACACAAAGATTCATTTTAATGATATACTCATACAAAAAGGGGATGTATAATATGCAAATTAATTTGTCTAAGGTGCAAATAATTTTAGAATGGGTGAAAACGCAGTTACTTTTAGATTCACAAGTGATCAATGCAAAAAACCGCGCTGTGAAGCGAGGCCAAGTTTACAGATGCAATTTT
>JAVVVI010000033.1:0-19288 GCA_036652735.1 Lachnospiraceae bacterium | reverse complement strand
TACATAGTTGCTACGGTACTCAACTTGGTACAATCATGAAGAATCACATTCAGAGCAACTTTAGATTTATGCAAAATCTACTCTGATTTATTGCTCTAACTGTGATACTTTACTTAAGAAGCATATCATACCTTTTTCAAAAAGGAAAGAAAAATAGTTCGACATTTTTCGACAAACTATCTATTTTTATTCAAATGCTAGATCCTTATTCATCTTCCTGCTGAAATACTACACCATGTGCAATCCCCGGAACCGTCATTCCCTGATTAAAGCTTACGGTTGATAATAAAGCTCCTGTGGGTACAAAGAGAACTCTGTGCCACTCCCCTTCTTCTATTTTTTTCAGAATCAAGGCGCTTAACGTTGCTGCTGCACATCCGCATCCACTTCCACCGGAATGAGTATCCTGTTTTTTTTGATCAAAAATCTCTATTCCACAATCCATATGGACTCCTGTAATATCCAATCCTTTTTCCATAAGAAGGGTCAGAAGAATTTCTTTTCCAACATAGCCCAAATCTCCGGTAATAATTTTATCGTAATCATTTACAACATATCCAAAGTCATGAATATTCTGTTCAATTACTTTGGCCGCTGCCGGAGCCATTGCCGCTCCCATATTCATGGAATCTTTTACGCCATAATCCACTACTTTTCCGGTTGTAATTCCGATTATTTTTATCCGCGTTTTCTTTCGGGACAATACAAAGGCTCCACTTCCTGTAACCGTCCAGGTAGCTGATAGGGGACGCTGTCCTGCATATTGCAAGGGATAGCGGAATTGCTTTTCTGCACTGGCAAAATGACTGGATGTCACTGCAAGCGCATAATCTGCATATCCCGCTGCTACGCTCATGGCTGCAAGACTAATGGATTCACCTGCGGTTGAACACGCTCCATATAATCCGAAAAGTGGAATTTCTAATTGGGCCAGTCCAAACGTAGTTGCTATGCTCTGTCCCAACAAATCTCCGGCGAATACATACCTCACGGATTCTTTATGAATTCCTGCCTTTGTAATGGCCAGTGTTGCTGTCTCCTTCTGCAGAGTACTCTCTGAATTTTCCCAGGTATCCGCTCCAAAGCAATCATCAGCCCCTATCATGTCAAATAATTTTCCCAAGGGACCCTCTCCCTCCTTTTTCCCAACAATCGATGCGCTTGACAGGATATAAGGTGGGCGCTCAAATTTAATACTTTGTCTTCCAATCATCTGCTTCATTTTGCTTCCTCCATCTTCACATAGGGAATGGCATTTTCCTATGTAATAAAAAAAAGAATGAACTTCTGCTCATCCTTTTCTTTATTGTTTCCCTTATTTTCTATTTTAATACACTTACTGCTTCTATAATATTTTTTTCGTATGCTTCCATTCCATATTTATCGACTTCTGTCTTATCCTTTGCTTCGTGAGTCAAACATCCTGCTCCACCAATACAGCCACCGCTGCAAGCCATACCTTCAATAAAATTACCTACATCCATTCCTTTAGATGCTTTTAGGAGTGCTGTTCTGCAGGCTTCAATCCCATCACAAACCACCGGTTTTAAATCAAACTCAATATTTTGTTCCTGAAAGCTCTGTTTTACCGCATCACTTAGTCCTCCACTTCTTGCAAAAATTCTTCCAAAATAGGACGCATTATCCAGCACATCCTCTGCCAACGTTTGAATATCTATGTCTTTACTGTCTAATAAAGCCTGCAATTCCTCAAACGTTAAGACACTATCCACATATTGATCTACGTCACCTCTATGTAATTCTGCCTTTTTTGCTGTACATGGACCGATAAATATGACTTTATTGGTAGAATCTGTCTCTTTAATATATTTACCTATTTCTGCCATTGGGGAATAATTGTGTGAGATATGTTTTTCCATCTCCGGAAATTGCTGTTTAATATATTCCACAAATCCCGGGCAACAGGAGCTGGTCAAAAATCCCTTTTCCTTCAACTCTGCTGCTTCCTTCAAAGCAACCATATCTGCCCCCAAAGCAGCTTCAACCACGGTATGAAATCCCAACTGTTTAATTCCACTGACAACCTGTCCTAATTTTGCATAAGTAAATTGACTGGATATAGACGGTGCTACAACGGCGTAAACTTTATATGCTTTTCCATTTTTACTTTCCTTAATCAAACGTATCACATCCAGAATATACGATTTATCTGTAATTGCACCAAAGGGGCACTGATACACACAACTTCCACAGGAAATGCATTTACTGTAATCAATTGCAGCTGTTTGATCATCATCAATGGTAATGGCTTTCACCTTGCAGGCATTTTGACACGGTCTTTTATTATTAATAATTGCACTATATGGGCACACCTTAGAACATTGCCCACATTCCTTACATTTAGATTTATCAATATGCGCTTTTTGATGCTGGTCAAATGTAATCGCTCCAAATTTACATACATCCTCACAGCGGTGAGCCAAGCAGCCTCTGCAAGCCTCACTCACTTCATATCCACCTGCTGGACATTCATCGCAGGCAATATCCAATACTTGAATAACATTGGTGTTGCTCTGACTCCCACCCATTGCAAGTTTAACCCGCTCCGTTACTACTGCCCGCTCTTTGTATACACAGCAGCGCATGGTTGGCTGTTTCCCTGGTACAATGATTTTGGGAATATCCAGCATCTTCTCCATGAGCTGATCCGACCATGCCTGTCTTGCCACTTCTCTTAATACTTTATATTTCAAATGTTGAACTTTTGTATCAAATTTTCTCATTATAGTTTCCCCCTGTATACCCCTTTTCTATGTGTACTAGAAATAACTTACTTTTATATTTTTTCCCATTTTACGCAAACTCTCTGCCAGTTCATCCACCAGTCTCATTTTGATGTTGAAGTTTATTGGAAGACTTGGATTTGCATGTGCAGGATTTACCGCCTGACCTACATAAAAATTAATATCAGTTGCTTCTTCAAATAGCATTCTTGCAATAAGGGAAGCTCCATCTTTTTTATATGCCCAATGGGTATAGGTCTCATTATCTTCCAAATAATCTTTTGCATAGGCCAGTACTTTATTGATTGTGATGATTCCCTCCGTAACAAGATCCGCTCCTTCAAGCTCCGCAATTGGAGGTACATCCGGATCTGTAAAATCCAACTTAGGAACTAATTTTTTATGGAGAAAATTAGCTGCTATCGTAGACGTTGTTCCACCACAGACAATGTGTTTTCCCTCTTTGGAGAAGAACAATGACATCATTTTATTACAGTCATCACGATTTGCCGGCGGCCCAATAATTAAATTCATTGGCTCCCTCTTCCGTATTCGAATCGTACAAACCGTTGTATCATCTCCTGGTTTTCCATCATATAATTTATTGCATTCATCCAGTAAAATAGTCGTTAGTGTCTTGGCTGTAAATCCCACATCATAAAAAGTTTCCATAAATGGAATAATATCTTTTCTCTCCCAGCCAAAATTAAGCTTCGTTCCAACTCCCGCATGGATCGCGCCATCACTCATAGCTATGAAGATATCATTTTCTACTAATTTAATCTTGGATTCGAAGATTTTTTTCCCTTCAATGTTCCTTTCCGTCATGGGCATTTCATAATTCATCCCTTGCCGCAAAAGAATCACATGGGGATTATCATATTGAATGATTTCCGCCTCTTCATTTTCCACCAAACGGATAATGGTAAATGTGGAATACGCAACCCCACGTTCAGAACACACCGGAAGTGTTGCCGCTATTGTCTGCACACACTCTTCCAGACTAATATTTTCTGACATCATTGTGGAAATAATCTTTGATGTCAGCGTGGATAAAATACTGGCTTTAACCCCACTTCCCAGTCCATCTGCCAATACGATTACCGTTGAATTTTCTCCCTGTTGGCAGATATCAACATGGTCACCGCAAAGCTGTTCCCCATATTTGTTCATGCTGTGATATCCAATGTCTGCACATAAATTATTCATCTGCAATTGACTCCTTCAATTTTGCCAGTGCGATTTTTGTCTCAGCTGCTGTCTCTCCTAATAACGATGCAATTTCCTGGACAATGCGCATTTGCTTGTCTACGACACGATCTGCAACCTCTGCTGTTTCTCTGCTGATTGCTTCTTTCTTTTCTTTTTCCACTTCTTCATTGGTTACATCTCTCATTAAACACATTACAGTATGATATTCCCGATCAAATAAAATCGTCTGTTCTACGTATTTTTTATATTCTGCCAGGTAGGTCCGCTTGTCTCTTATAGATATACCGGTTGTCATAACATCTATAAAGTCTTTTGGATCCAGAATTCTAATTACCTGTTCCCCCAATACCGTGCTGGCAAGGGGAATATTCATAATCTTTAATGCAGCTTTATTAATCTGCTGGACTTCCAGTGATTCATTTAATACAATTACTCCATTTGGCGTATTATTAATAATGCTCCCGGAAAAGCTTTCTGCCTTCTCCTTAAGATAAGGAAGACACATACTTACTTCTGCCTTTCCCTGATAGATTGCAATTGCTTTCTCACGGCAAGTATTATAACCACACGACCCGCAATTTAATTCATGTTCCGGCTTTGTTTTTCCCATCTGTAAAAAAATATCATGAATCTGTTCTTGAGAAGGCTGGTCGCCAATTTTTCCCATATATTCCAGATTTTTATTTTTTTCAAGAAGCGTAAGATCTTCCACCTGATAATCTTCTTTTCCTGCATATCCAATAATCTCAGCATAATCCCGAATTGGGGTATTATGATATTTTTCCATAACGGGACCACCACTGCAACTTCCTACACAGGCTGACATTTCTATAAAACATTTTTTTAAACCACCTTGTTCAATATCATGTAATGCAGCAATACAGTTTTCCACTCCATCCAATGCAATATACGTATAATCCGTCTGATCACAGTCCATTGTCTTTAAAACACCACCGGTTGTTGGGAACAGTCTTGCTTTGCTTTCCTCCTGACTATCCTTTTCTTTACTTACTGTAATTCCCTGCTCATATAACATTTGTGACACTTCTTCAAACGTCAGCACCGCATCCACAATTCCCGGGTACTGGTCTGCTTCATCTTTTTTTGCAACACAAGGGCCTATAAAAACAGTTTTTGCATCCGGATGACGTTTTTTAATGTCAAGACTATGGGCCTGCATGGGTGACACCACATCTGCCAGAAAAGGAAGCACTCCCTGAAAATATTTTTGAATCAATAAATTAATGGAATGACAACAGGAGGAGATCAAAACCTCCGGTCGATCTTCCTTTAGCTTACGTTCGTATTCTTTTTTCACGATTGTTGCACCAATGGCCGTTTCTTCTGCCCCGGCAAATCCTAATTCCAGTAATGCTTTTTCAATTGAATGGATTCCGCTTCCATTCCAGTTTGCCACAAAAGAAGGTGCAACACTTGCGTACACAGGCTCCGGACTTTGTAGAAGAACCTTGACTTTTTCCCGGTCATCTGCAATTTCCTTTGCATTTTGCGGACACACCACAAAACAACGGCCGCATAATATACATTCATCCGCAACAATATTTGCCTGGCCCGCAGAAAATCGAATGGATTTTACCGGACAATGGCGAATACATTTATAACAATTCTTGCAATTTGACTTTTTCAATCTTAAAAATTCTGACATCCCACTTCCCTCTCTTCACGATACGCTATATCATCCCTTATTTTTTTCCGAGAATTTCTTTTTTGAAAAATTCCTCCGTTGTGTCCGGTGATAGTGAAAATGGTTTATCATCCAGGGTAACACACACGCCCTGCTGACAATTTGCCATACAGAACGTCCCACATATCTCGACTTTATTCTCTAGTCCGTTTTCCTCTATTAAATCCTTTAACTGTTGTACTACCTGTCTGGAACCCTTTAGGTGACAAGAACTTCCAATGCATACCGTAATCTTCATAAAATTTCCCTCCAAATTTTTATTCAAAAAATATATCCTGTCAATAATTTAACAATCATCCGTATACTTGTCAAGTCCTTTAGACAAATAATCACAGACAAAATCCCCCTTATGCTTAAATTCTACTTCTAGCATAGGGGGGATTTCATGGATTGTCAAGTAGTTCCTAATTGTAAAATTCTACTTGAATTCTGCCATTACTTGTGATTGCCGATAACTTCTTTTTCTGATCTGTATAGCTGATATTTGGAAGATTTGTGGAGCCATTACTGGTCCTGCTTCGTATTGCATAATCCCCCACAGTTCCACTAAGCGCTCCTTTAATCATACCATTACTGGTTCTAAGATTAATATTAGGACAATCTATTCTGTCAAATACAACTCCCCCATTGGATGAGCGAAGCTGAATTTCCTTACTGATTACTGCCCTTTCTAAACTCACACGTCCATTGCAGGTATCTGCTATAAGTTCCTCTCCGTTTGCATCCGTCAAGTTGATTCCTGCATTTTCAGTTGTAGCCAAAATCTTTTTGCACTCTATAGTATCCATTCGAATTCCGCCATTTGATGTTCTGAATTTCACTTCCTCCAAAATATGAATATCTTCTCCTCGAATACCTCCATTTGTAGTTTCTACTTCAATGGAATCTAATTCTTCCGGAAGCTCTACTTCAATTGGATATGTTCTCCTAATGCCAAACATCATAAAGCGCAAGCTTCTTCTGGTATCCTGACGAAAGAAAAAACAGCCATCACTTTCATGATAAATCACCTCTTCGCTATCATCCAGTCTACAATATATTCTTACTTTATTATCCATTGATTTTTTAAATATAATTCCTCTGTCCTTAGCATGAATTACCAGACGCTTTACCGTATCTTCTGGTGTATAAAGACCTTGTTCCCCTTCCCTAGTTCCTCTAGATCTAGATCTATTTCTCTTTCCCTGTCCATATTCAATTATTAATCGCTGGGCAACGCTTTCCGGATTCTCCAGTTTGTCAATCACCTCTTCTTCACTGGCTCCTGCCTCCATGCCATCACAAATAAGTTCTTCATAATATTCCTTTAACTGCTCTACTTCGTTCTGTTCCAAAAAATTGACCCTTGCAAATAAATCATCATAAAATTCACTTTTACTCATCTTCCTTTTCCTCCATTTCACTGTGTGCTTCGATAAAATTATAGATATGTTTCATTTCTTCCCATTCCCCAAGGAACTCCTGAATCCGTTGAATCCCCGTTAAAGTGATGCTGTAATATTTTCTTGTTCTCCCATTATGCTCCTGGGTATAGGTATTCAGACATTTATTCGTTTCTAAACGTCTTAGAATCGGATACATTGTGGAATCCGTGACTTCGATACATTTGGATACATCCTGAATAATTTGATATCCATAGGACGGTGTCCTTCTCAATACCGAAAGTACACAAATGTCCAGTAATCCTTTTTTTCTTTGTACATCCAATGTTCTCACTCCTCTACTACTTATTTCTAGTACTATTTGTTGTATGCTATGTCTTACATGCTATGCCTTGCATACTATGTTTTGTATACTATGCATTATATACCTTTGGTTTTATCTTGTCAACATTATTTTTATCTTTTCAAATTTGACTTTTTTTTCTTAATATGCGATAATTAGTTTGTTATTTATTAATTTCAGTATTTAATATATAGATAATAGAAAGTATCTTTTTTATACTTTCTGTTTTTTACACTGAAAGGAGTGTTTACAATGGGAGATAAAAATCCAAAAAAGAAATTAAAACAAAAAAAAGCCAAAGAAACTCCAACAATGGAAGGTGTAGCACCAATCACAACCGATGCTGCTAAAAAACCAAAGAAAAAATAGTACGTAAAAAGGACTGCTGCTTTACGATTTTTTAAATTTGAATCGTAAAAGTGGCAGTTCTTTTTGTGTTCATTATTTTTTAAAGCAAAAAAACAGAGCAGATAACTGCTCTGTAAAAATCGAATCTTAAATGATACAAATATTCAAATGGTTGAGACAAGTCGTGCATCGGAATAATATATTATTAAAATCTAATTATTTTGTTGGTTTCTTACCCTGAACTAAGCTACTGTAACGTTAGTTGCTTTTAATTTGTTAGAATCTCTTGGGTCTTTTTCTGTGTCAAATGTTACTTTCTGACCATCTTCAAGAGTCTTGAAACCGTCTGTCATGATAGATGAAAAATGTACGAATACATCTTCTCCTGTAGCGTCGTCTGTGATAAATCCGTAACCCTTCTGTGAGTTAAACCATTTTACTGTACCGTTATTCATAATCAGTACCTCCATTTTAATATTTGTATCAATTAAGACAAAAAAAGCTAACTCCTGTAAAGTCATTCTAAAGATTGACTTACATACTTCGTCAGCCTCAATTCCTTATCGACTTGTTCACTATAACACATCAATTTATTCTTGTCAACTGTAATTTTTTGTTTATTCTGTAATTTATATTTATAATTTAAATTTAAAACTGTTCCTGTTTTATTCTTGCATACAGAAGGGGCACCGTGCGATCGTTTGGATGCGTTACATTTTTTAATTCTATTTTATTGAGATCTTTCATTAACTGTCCCAGCTTATTGTAACCATAATTTTTGGGATCGAAATCCGGTAATCTTCGGGTAAGGCGATTGCCAATTTCAGCAGCTGCACACCAGCCATCTTCATCCGATAAATTGGAGATAATGGATATAATCTCTAATTCCAGCCGTTCTAAACTAGGTTTTGAGGATGAACTGCTTTGTACGGTCTGAGTAGTGGCCTTGGTTAATACATCCAAGTATTTAAACTGGCTGCATGCTTTTACAAATGGTGGCGGAGTTTTGCTCTCTCCCATACCAATTACTGTCTTTCCTGATTCCCGAAGCCTTGAAGCCAGCCTTGTAAAGTCACTATCTGAAGATACAATGCAAAAACCTGCCACATTATTGGAATACAGAATGTCCATTGCGTCAATAATCATTGCCGAGTCTGTTGCATTTTTCCCGGTAGTATAACTGTATTGCTGCACCGGTATAATTGAATATTCTAACAATACATCTCTCCAGCCTGCCGTGTTTGGGCTGGTCCAATTACCATAAATCCGCCGGTAAGTTGCATTTCCAAAATTGGCGATTTCGTCTAGTATGGTCTTAATATGTTTATGTGACACATTGTCTGCATCAATTAAAACCGCAAAATTTACATTGTTTTCTGTCATATTATTCTCCAAATTTTATTTATTTTTATTACCAGGGTTCTTAAAACTCCCGGAAGATTTTTTTAATTTGTTCCGGGAGTGCCTGAAGGGTTCCTTGAACCATTTTTTCACTTCCACCGCCCTTTGCATTACATAATTCTTTCAGCTTTGCATTGATCTGTCTCACGTCGAATTTTTCTGCTGCAATAATATAGCGGTATTGTTCCTCTTCGCCAACAAATACACCACAGATTCCCCTGCTCTTTTCCAACAAAAGATTCACATAATTTCTTTGGGTAAGTGGATCCATATTTGTCTCAAATTGCAATACCGTCCCATCCCAATTTGCAATTTGCTGCACCTTTCCCACAATGATCTGTTCCTTTAAATCGTTCACCTGTTTGTGCAGGTTCTCAATCTCTTCTTTCATTTGGTCCACAGTATCTTCTAACTGTTCCGGATTCGTGGAATATTTTTTCCCTATGCGATCTAGCAGCTTCTGCTTCTCCAGAGTATCTATTAACGCTCTTTGCCCTGCGGCTATGTACAATCTCATTCCACCTTTGTAACTTTCAGCCCGGAGTATTTTAATCGTTCCAATTTCACCGGTACGGCTCACATGTGGTGCACAACAGGCACAGTCATCATAGCCTTCTATGGTTACAATACGAATCGGACCATCGATCTCTTTCTTACTTCGGTATTTTAATTCTTCCAATTCTTCCTGTGAGGGATATCTACCGGATATTTTTACATTTTCAAAAATAATTCGATTTGCTGCCCGAACAATTTCCTCCAGCTGCTCCGGTGTCAATTCCCCCCCAACATCCATGGTGACTGTTTGCGGACTAAGATGAAACCCCACATTCTCAAATCCATAGCTGCGATATATTAGTCCAGACAATATATGTTCTCCGCTGTGCTGCTGCATATTTGAAAATCGTTCTTTAAAATCAACCTGTCCCTTTACTTTTTCAGACATTCCAATTGGTGATTGGGTATAATGAATAATCTGCCCTTCTACTTCTTTTACATCTTCGACTTTAATCCCATTAAGATATCCCTTATCTCCAGTCTGTCCTCCACTTTCCGGAAAAAAGCAGGTTTGATCCAGAATTACTTCATACCCCTGTTTCGTCTTATTGCAAGAACATACACTTCCTGTAAATTCCATTAAATAAGCATCTTTATCATATAATTTCTCCGTAAGCATCCTCGGCCCTCCCGAACTTAATCTACAAAGCGAAAAGTCGATAGCATTACATCAAACACGGAATCATATCCATCCTGTTTCGCCTGATCTATATTTGTTTCAATAATATAAACAGTACTGTTATGCTCCGTAACATAATAATTTACCGTTTTTGATGGAGTCTTAGCATCCTGAAAGCTTAATCTGGTTGTCTCTAAGGAATCTTCTCCCAAGGTAAGCTGTGTTTGTTCTACCTTATCTGTAGATGCCTGGGTAGAAAGTCCCTCCACCGTTTTCTGAAAATCATATTCACTAATCGATACCGCCAGAAATGCTCGTCCCGAATCGGAGAGTTCTTCATCCTTTGGATAAAAGCTCGCAATTTTTTCATCTTCCTGATACTCGTATTTAAATTCCTTACGCAAATAACAAATGGAAAATCCCAGTTCACAATATTGTCTTGTGAATTCCAAATATACCTCTTTGCCTTCTCTGCTAACCGGCAGCTCTAAGCTTGATTGCAATCCCGGTTTGAAGAATTTAAGAAACCCTTCATAAGCTGTATGACCGCTCTCTATCGTCTTTCCATTCACCGTTACGGTAACATATTCTTTGTCATAAGCGGTCAAAAAGGTATTCACTACACTGCCCATCATAATTCGTTCTCCCGATGTGCCCATTTCTTTAAGCTGGTCTGAAAATTCCTTTGAAAAGTCTAAAACCAGAACATTCTTTTCATCTATCTTTTCTGTATGGCAGGAATTAAGTTTAATTCCTGATTTAATAACTCCGGCTTTCTCTAATTGCAAAAGAATCTCTTCCTTTGTTATCTTAAGAACCTGTACCTTCTTTTTAATCACAAATTCCGCCTGCTCATCACCATAAAACACTACCAGTTCTTCTGTCTTTTCCTCTTGTTCTTCTTCCTGGATTTGTGTTTCCTGATCTTTTGGTTTATTTGTCTCTGTTCCGGTTGTTTTCTTTGTGTTCTGCTGTTGTGAACACCCTGCACAAATCAGAATTAATATGGCAAAACCAAGTGTGATATATAACTTCTTCATAGCTTACCCTCCTATACTAAAATTTAATATACCTTACATTGACAGTCCAATGCATCTCTCTTTTATCATACACCAGTTTTGCCCTTTCTGCATAGTAAAATTTATAATTTCGTGTATCTTATGAGTGAGATGGGCATTTTGATAATATAGTTTTAAAATTAATAAGGAACAGCACACCACAGGTTACAACTGATATAATGTCTGAAATAGGCTCCGAGTAATAGATTCCCATTACATTTCCTGTTACTTTTGGAAGAATCAGCGCAAGTGGAACCAATAACAGAACCTTTCTGAAAAGTGCAACAAAAAGTGATAATTTTGCCTGTCCCAGTGCCATAAAAGTTGTCTGGCATGTCATTTGTATTCCAAAGAAAATCATTCCAAACATAAAGATTGGCATAACCTTTTTTACTAACTGAATCATAGCAACATCATTTGTGAAGAACAACGCAAATATCTCCGGTGCAATAATTCCCATTCCGGCTATTAATGCGGCTGCAATGGTTAATAGAATCAAAAGATTGCGAAAGGTGTGTGTTACTCTTTTTTTATTTCCTGCGCCATAATTATAACTTATAATCGGCATGACACTTTGTGCAAATCCATTGAGGGGAACCGTAATCATCTGCATGGTACTTTGAAGAATTGTAAGAGAACCCACATATAAATCTCCTCCATAGGTCTGAAGGCCACTATTCATAACGATTGAAATCATAGCCTCTGTGGACTGCATAATAAAAGGGGAAATACCCAGTGCCGAGGATTTTTTAATTACCTTCCAATCCGGTCTCAAATATTTCTTTCTTATTCTTACGGTTGCCTTTTTGGAAGTCAAAAAGTAAATAACCCAAAATGCACTAACTGCCTGTGATATAATTGTTGCTAATGCTGCGCCTCTCACGCCCATATTAAATCCAAATATAAGAATTGGATCTAATACAATATTAATGATTGCACCAATTAGAACGGATACCATTGCCGTTGTACTGGCTCCTTGCGCTGTTATAAACGGATTCAGACCCACTGTGAGCTGCACAAAAATTGTTCCCAGGAGATAAATCGTAATATACTGCCCCGCATAAAAATAGGTAGCATCACTGGCTCCGATTAAATATAAAAATGGCTTATTCACCCATAAAAAAATCACCATAAGAACCACAGAAAAAATTACTAGCATGGTAACACCGTTTCCTAAATATTTTTCTGCCTGTTCGTTATCTTTTTGTCCCATTGCAATCGATGCAAGTGGTGCACCGCCACCACCAACAAAGGAACTGAACGCTGTAATTATAATGATAATTGGCATACAGATTCCAATTCCGGTAAGTGCTGTTGCACCCACATCTTCAATATGTCCAATATAACTTCGGTCTACAATATTGTACAATAGGTTAATTAATTGTGCAAATAACCCTGGTATTCCCATAGAAAACATCAGTTTTGTGATTTTTTCTGTTCCTAATCTTTCGTCTCTTGATATACTCATATTATCCTTCTCTCTTTTTCCGTTTTATTATAACAAACGCTTTTAGTATACCAAAACTTCTTGAAAACTTTGTGTTTTTTTCAGATCCAACCCATGGACTTAATTACCCAGTATAGTAATCCCAAAGCCGAGCTTGTTAATATGCCATACAACACCACCGACCCTGCAATGGAGAAGATTTTGCTTCCTATTCCATATACCTCACCTTCTTTCTGAAATTCAATTGCCGGTGCTGCTACGCCATTGGCAAATCCTGTAATTGGAACTAATGCCCCTGCACCACCAAGTTTGGCAATGGAGGGATACAAATTCAATCCCGTGAGCAGTACGCCAAGAAACACCAATATGATGCTGACCCAGGTTCCTGCCGTTTCTTTTGAAAGATTCTGTGCAATCAGTACATTACTTAGTATCTGTCCAATTACACAAATAACACCTCCAATCCAAAATGCATGAAACATGTTTTTCCAAAGACTATGGGTTGGTGTTACTTCTTTTACATATTTATTATATCTGTTTTTTTCCATATTTTCTCCTATTTCGCCCACATTCCCATTGCAAAATAATAAGTCGCTCCTATAAATTTCCCAATTGCAACAGCCGGAACTACAAATATTAAACCATGTTTTAAGTGCATTCGCCGAAAAAGAATGGGAAATGCATTAATGATTTCTGCTAAAGCCATTCCCAGGCTTCCTGCATAGATTCCTGCTCCCAGCCCATAAAACACTAAAATCCAGCTTCCAATAGGCAGGGATACTTGAAATACCGTAATCAGGGTTCCTATGGTTCCTCCTAAAATTACCATGTTTTCATATAACTGAATCTGACTTGCAGTTCTTGTCTTTCCAATGATTCTTGTGAGTACACCAATACTGGTTAAAAAAGCAAAAATTCCTGCTGACACAGCACTTCCAAAGGAAACTCCCACTACAGCCAGAAGTATTTCTCTACTCCACATCTTCCTGTGTTCCTCCCCGTCCGCTTTCCTGAATATAACAATCGTCTACATCCTTTTCATACTTTCTCATCTGTACCTGGATGGGTGTAGGATCCGGTGTGATTTTCTTTCTTCCAATATGATTAAAAAAAAGTACAATTCCACTAAAGATTCCAATACAATAGCTTATCTCCAGGATCGTAAAACCATCGGACTGTTTTCCTGTTATCTGGTAATAAAATTTCTGAAACACCTCTTGAATTCCTATATCATTATGAAATGCCATAATTGTAAATGCTGACCCGCAAAGAATAACAGAGCAAATAAAGATTACTTTTACGGTCTCCCACCATATGGTTGGATTTTTCCCTCCATATTCCATGATAAAATCCGATTCTCCTAAATTCACGACCTCTATTTTCGGATATTCCTTCTGAATCGCATCAATTACCTTAAGGATCGTCATTACCTTTATCTGCTTTTTATTTGTTAAAGGATGCTGCTTGGGATTCTGAAAGCGGTAAATTACAATCTGATTGATGTGACGAATTATTTCCTGATTGTTTCCTGTTAGTTTTCCTATATCCCTGATTGTTACCCCGGCGTTTTCTACCAGATTATTCTGTTCAATCTTAATGTATATGGTTTCATTTGTCATACCCATACTGTTTCATAACACTCCATTGTTTTCTTTACAAACGTTCCATCTGCAAGATTCTTGTTCCCTTTCAGGCTGCTCCAATAAAAAATTCCCCCAACAATCACCAATACTAAAATCACAATCAGACAAATGCGATACTGTCTGCGTCTCATTTCACCACTTCCTCTCTCTTTCAGTATGGTTTTATTTGTAAAAATTATTCACATTTACCCAAACTTTCCCGCATTTGAATCAGTATCTTTTTCTCCATTCTGGAAACCTGGACCTGTGTAATGCCCAGCTTCTTTGCCACCTCCATCTGTGTATTGTCATTAAAATACCTTAATACAATGAGTTTACGTTCGTTCTGATTCAATTTTTCCAGTCCCTGTTCTAATATTACTTTTGAAATCAAATCTTCATTTTCATTCCTTGTATCAATCATTTGATCCATAAGGCAGGTGTCATTTCCATCTATTTGTGAGATGGGCTGATCCATGGAGGTAATTTCCGCTCCTGCCTCTATTGCCAGAATAACATCCTCCTTATTTAGTCCGGCTTCCCTTGCAATTTCTTCTATTGTTGGCTCTCTTCCCAGATTATGAATTAGCAACTCCCTTGTCTTCATTGTCTTGTATCCATTTTCTTTGATTCCTCTTGATACTTTAATCATCCCGTCATCTCTTAAAAATCGCTTAATCTCTCCGGTAATTAATGGAACTGCATAGGTTGAAAATTTCACATCAAACTTCAAATCAAACCGATCGATTGCTTTCATTAAACCAATGGTTCCTATTTGAAACAAATCCTCTTTTTCCTGACCTCTTCCTTCAAAACGCCTTCCGATACTGTATACAAGTCCAAGATTATCCCGTATCAGCTGATCCCTTGCCTCTTTATCCCCTTGGTGTGATTTACTGATTAATGCTCTTGTCTGTTCCATTCTTTCTCCTACAAAAGGTTGTGTCCCAATTTTTTATGCATCTTAACAAGGGTTCCCCTTCCAACTTCTGATGTCACAATAATCTCATCCATAAATGCTTCCATAAACGTGAACCCCATGCCTGACCGTTCTAATTGCGGTTTACTTGTATACAGTGGTTCCATTGCCTGGGTAATATCACAAATACCACAGCCATAGTCTTCTATTTCAATGTATAGTTCATCCTCCTGTTGTTTTACACTCATTTTCACTTTCCCATGTCTGCCCTCATATCCATGTATGATTGCATTGGTCACAGCCTCTGAAACTGCTGTTTTCACATCTGCCATCTCGTCTACTGTTGGATTGATGGGAAGAAGGAAACCTGCCACTATAATTCTTGCCAGTCCCTCATTCTCAGATCTGGAATCAAATTCAACTACCAGCTCATTTCTATTCTCTTTCATGTTCTTTCTCTTCCCTTCCTGTTAATTGTCAGAAACTGTCACTATGCGTTCCAAACCGGACATTTTAATAATTTTTCTTACCCGTTCATTGATATTTTTCAGTTCAACTGTTCCTCCATAAAACCCCATACTTCTGCATCTCCCAATAATAACTCCTATCCCCGAGCTATCCATAAACTCTGTTTTGGTAAAATCAAATTGAATCCTTTCCAAAGGATGCTGTTCCATAATTTCTTCAATTTCACCTCTCATTCTATCTGCAATGTGGTGATCCAATTCCCTTGGAACTTTAACTGTAAGTATCTGCTGATTCATCTCATATTTTTCGTCCACTTCTCTTCCTCCTGTCCTTTCTATCATTTTTATTGTTTTTATCTACCAAAAAAGAAGACAAAAATCCCTTTGGATTTTTCTCTTCTTTCGTTTAACTGTTTCTTTATTGATGTGGCCTACTCCATGTCATCTAAATAGCTTTGTGCATTGATTGCCTTCTCTGTATCCGGATACAATTCAATAACTTTTTGATATAATTCACTTGCTTTTTGATTTTTTCCATTGTTACGATAGCATTGTGCCAAATAATACATGGTATTTCCATCCCCATAGGTCTCATCTACGTCCATGATTTTCTTGAAGAAGGTAATTGCCTCATCATAATTTAATTGATTATACGCACTGCTTCCATCTCGATACAATTCAGCCAGATAATCTTCATTAATCTTAGCTGCTACAGCTTCATAGGTATCTTTCATCTTTTTATTTATATTTTTTTTCTCTATCTTTGCTAAAATCTCTCCTGCCTGCTGTACTTCTCCCTGGTCAAACGTGACATAGGCTACCAGAAGCTGCTTATAGGAATTGATTTCGTCCTCTGTTGCAGTATTTGCATTTTGAGCGGAAGAAAGTTCCTCGTCAAGAGCCTGCATCTGCGCTTCCAGCCCTTTTATTGTTACATTTTTAGTTGCGATGGTATCATTTGCTTCAATTAAGTCTGCGGCAGCTTCGCTCTTAATTCTTCTTTGACTATTGGGAACGATTAAAAAATAGGAAATCAAAAACCCAATTACCACACCAATAATAATATTTAATACCGTTGTCAGTGCAGTATTATCTTTATAAGACGCCGGGCGTATAATCGTTTCATTTCCACTTTGATAAGAAAGCAGCTCCTCATTTTGTTCTGCAGGTTTTTTACTCTTTTTTCCATTGTGCAAATGAACATTTACTTCTTTTAGATATTTTAATGTCATGGTATTATTTGCATCAATTCTACCCGCTTTTCGAAGAACATCCTTTGCCTGTGCATACTGTTCCTGATGTATATAAATCAATGCCAGTAGTTGGTGTGCTTTCACTAAATTTGGATTCAACGACAAGACTTTTTTTAATTGAATAATGGCCAAATCTTCGTTTTTTTGTTTCGCATAAGTTAAGGCTTGATTAAATTTCTTTATTGTTTGGTTAATTGCATTAAGTTGTCCCGATCCTGACTGGACTTCATTCAAATATTTTTCCGCACTATTTTCCTGACTTTGAAAATTCATGCTAATGACCCATTCTCTGAGAGCAAGAACGGTTTCCCCTATCTCATAGTAAACCAGTCCCAAAAGATTCCGAGCCTGGGTGTTTTCCTTATTGTATCTTAAACTTTTGGCAAGGCATTCCACTGCTCCGGAAAGGTCCCTTACGTTTGCCTTCTCTAATCCTTCATTATACAGGTAATTTGATGTATGAAGGATTTTCTTATAACATCCCATTCTTTCCACCTCTACTGCTGATTTCCTGCTTCTTTCATCATTTCCTTTAAAATATCCGTCATATCGCTGAGATCATGACCTGTAATTGCCTCCTCGGCTTCTTCTACTTCCAAACTTGGCTGAAATTTTTTTAACTCTTCTTCAAAATCAATCATGATAGTCCTCCTGTATTTTTTTTAATTCTCCAATTAAATAGAGGGAGCCGGTACAAAATAATTTATGCTGTCCCTTTATCTGTTTGGCCCTTGTGTATGCTTCTCTAATATCCACATAGGATTCCACCGAAACCTCAGTATATTCCTGAAACACCTTTTCCAGCTCCTGTGCCCGGATCTGCCGGTCTCCTGAAATTTGCGTAACAATAACATGTCCCCACAAATTCTCCCGGGTAAGTAATCGAATCACTTCTCTATAGTTTTTTTCTTTTACCATGGAGAATAGCAGCACCGGTTTTTTTCCCCCAATGCGCCTTACCGTCTTTAGAAATTCTTCAATTCCTGCAACATTATGTGCACCATCAAAATAACTTCCTTCACTGACTTCTTCCATTCTTCCCGGCCATTTGGTATCTGCTAACCCCTCTAGAATCTCTTCCAGAAGAATTCCTTCTTCCTTTTGAATTAAGGCAAGTGCATAAAGTGCCAGGGAAGCATTTTCTCCTTGGTATTCTGCCGGAAATGGAACTTTAAATCGACTATTCGGAAATATCTCCTTACAGGAAAATTCTATGAAATGGTTATCCACTCCGCAAATTTCCCTTTGCTTTGGTGTAACCCCACAGGCATAGGCATTCATTTCCCGTGCTTTTTTTTCAATTACAGCTGCTGCCTCTTCATTTTTTGCATCGAAGACGACGGGTGTTCCGGATTTTATGATCCCTGCTTTTTCTCCGGCAATCTCAGCAATTGTATTTCCCAGAATCTCTGTATGTTCCAGGCTGATGGATGTAATTACTGTAACAATTGGATGTTCCAGTACATTGGTTGCATCCAGTCTTCCCCCAAGTCCGGTTTCTATTACACCATATTCCACACCGGCATTGCGAAAGACCACCATTCCAATTCCAAATAAGTATTCAAAGAATGTGGGATGGGCAAGACCCTTTTCCTTTAATTCTTCAACGGCCTTCCTCACTTCACCATCCGCTTGCAGAAATTCCGCTTCTGTGCAGTTACGTTCTCCAATCTGGATTCGTTCCACCATTTTTTCCAGATGCGGAGATATAAACATCCCCACCTTCTTATGGCTCTTACACAGTACCCTATGAATCATGGCACACACGCTTCCTTTACCATTGCTTCCTGCAACATGAATGCTTTTAAAACTCTCCTGTGGATTTCCAAGCAATGCTAAAAATTCCTTTGTGTGTCCCTGATTATTTTTTGTTGTAAATTTGGGAATACCATTAATGTATTCTTCTACTTCTTCATATATCAAAATATCACCACTATACCTAAGATTTAAGTTACCTCTATCATTATAATATAGTGATGATATTATGCAAGTACATTCAAAAAATTTTATAATATTTTTATCGCAGAATTCATCTTAATTCGATCGTTTGTCTTAAACTTACCTTTTTTTCATTTGAGCAAGACGTTCTTCCACCTGTACCATCATCTGACGGTATTTTTCTTGTTTTTCCTGTTCCTCACTGATTTTTTCCTTTGGGGCGGGTTTTCATCACTTGCAAACTTATCAGAAATTGAAAAATACTTTATTTAAGC
>JAVVVI010000032.1:0-26756 GCA_036652735.1 Lachnospiraceae bacterium | reverse complement strand
TTTGTTTAGTATTGTGTTTTGAGAATTTTTGATGTATGATAGAACGTGTTTTGTATTTCGTTTGCAGAGAGAATCAAAGGATAAGTGGAGGCATAGAGATGGCCAGAAAGAATGACCCGAGTATGACAAAAAAGAAAAAATCAATATCAAAAAAACAAAAAAGAAAAAGAAAACTAATTATATTTGCAGTAGAAGTGGTTGTGCTGTTAGTGTTATTAGGTGTGTTATGGGTGGCAGCAAAGCTCAGTAAGATTGAGCGGGATGATTTATCAGATGCGAAGATTGCAAAAAATCCCGTTAGTGAAGAAACAAAAAAGGTACTGGAAAAATATACTACAATTGCGTTGTTTGGTTTAGATAACCGTTCCAATGGTTCCTATGAGGGAGGTAATTCCGATACAATTATGGTTGCAAGTATTAACAATGAGACAAAAGAAGTGAAGCTTGTATCCGTATTTCGTGATACGTATTTGAATGTGGGAGACGGTGCTTATTCAAAGATTAATTCAGCCTATAGCAGAGGCGGCGCGGAGCAGATGATCGGTGCACTTAATGTGAATCTGGATCTGGATATTGAAGAGTATGTGGCGGTGGATTGGTATGCCCTGGTGAAGGCGATTAATCTTTTAAAAGGAATCGATATTGAAGTTACCGGGCAGGAAGCAGGATTGATTAATAAGTATTGTTCGGAGATAACCAAAGTAACCGGGTTTAAGTCTTCCGGTTATGTAAGTGAAGGTGTGCAGCATTTGGATGGAGTACAGGCACTTGCCTATGCACGAATTCGTAAAACAGCGGGAGATGATTTCAAACGTACGGAACGTCAGCGGCTGGTTGTTCAGAAAATGGTTGAAAAGGGCTTAAAGTCAGATGTAAATACGGTTGTGTCCATTGTAGACGAGGTATTTCCTGATATTAAGACAAGTCTATCCTATAAGAAGATGTTGTCCCTGGCAATGGGGGCGTTTGATTATAAATTAGGAGAGAGTATTGGTTTTCCAATGGATCGTGGAGGCAAGACAATCAGTGGCTCCGGTTCCTGCGTAATACCATTGGATCTTCTTTCTAATGTAAGACAGCTTCATGGTTTTTTATTTGCCAACCAAAAATATGTTCCAACAGCAGAACTTCAGGAAATTAGTAATCAAATCGTGTATCAATCCGGGCTAAGTGCTGCGGATGCACAGTAAAATAAGTAAAGAAGAAAATTCATGATTAAATTTATACGTCAGATTGCCCGACATGCAATGATTGGTGGGGCTGCATTTTTGATTGACTATGGATTGATGATACTGCTCACGGAAGTTGTGGGATTTCATTATCTTGTTTCTGCATCAATCTCTTTTATTGTTGCGGTTATTTTCAATCATAGATACAGTATGCGCTTTGTCTTTCAACGAAGAGAGGACATTAGTGTTACCAAAGAATTTACAATTTTTTTGATTCTAAGTGTGATTGGGCTTATGTTAAATACCTTACTGCTTTGGGTGATTGTATCCAAAATAGGAATTCATTACATGATAGCTAAAATTTTATCTACGGCATTAGTTACCACATATAATTTCTTTTCCAGAAAAATCTTTCTAGAAAAAAAAGAAAAATAGGACAAATTTTGTTCTATTTTTCTTCACATTTCAATCACAAACAGAGACTAAACTCTAAGTATAGATTAGAAAAACGGAGGGAAAGAAAATGGATGAAGATTTTAACTATTATGGACGTCAGACAAATGCTGACAACAATGAATCATTAAACTCACGGGAAAACAGTAGTTCTTTGTATTCTTACAGTTATATTAATAAGGAGTCAGATGCTTGTTCTCCCTTTGATGAACCACAGAAGAAGGGTAAGAAGAAAAAAGAAAAAGGGAAAAAGAGTTTTAAGAACTCATTGATAAAATGTGCAGTATTTGCACTTGTATTTGGACTGATTGCAGGAGGAAGCTTCAGCGCAGTAGTTTATTTTACAGATGGAGCATTGGGGGGGAATTCAAAGGTAGTATATGGAACACCCGGAGGAAAGCAGGTATCCACCACTTCCACCAATTCCGCAACAACAGTGACAGATGTATCTGACATTGTAAGAGAAGTAATGCCTTCCATTGTTGCAATTACAAATGTGTCCGAAGTTCAGGTGCCAAGCTTTTTTGGATCGACCAATAGCTATGAGCAGCCAAGCTGTGGATCCGGAATCATCATTGCACAGGATGAAGAGCATATTCTGATTGCAACCAATAATCATGTAGTTGCAGATGCAAAGTCCTTAACCGTAAGCTTTCATGATGATAAGACAGCTACTGCTACTGTAAAAGGGACGGATCCGGGAAGTGATTTAGCGGTGTTGACCGTTAACATAAAAGACATACCGGAAGACACGTTGAGTAAAATCAAAGTTGCTGTTATGGGAAAATCCGATGATCTGGTTGTGGGAGAATCTGCCATTGCAATTGGAAATGCACTTGGATATGGTCAGTCAGTAACAACCGGTGTGATTAGTGCTTTGAACCGTGAGGTAACTGTAGAAAATGTAACCAATGCTGTAATTCAAACAGATGCAGCAATTAATCCTGGAAATAGTGGCGGAGCTTTGTTGAATCTGAAAGGCGAAGTGATTGGAATTAATTCAGCGAAATATTCCGAAACGGATGTAGAGGGAATTGGATTTGCAATCCCAATCTCCACAGCAGAATCAATTATTGAGGATATTATAAGCAGAAAAGCAGTTGCAAAGAAGGATCAGGCTTACCTTGGAATCTATGGAGTAGATGTATCAGAAGATGTATCACAGGTATACCAGATGCCAATTGGAATTTATATTACCCAGCTAGTGGAAGGTGGACCGGCTGAAAAGGCAGGCCTTAACAGCGGAGATATCATCACAAAGTTTGATGGAAAAAAAGTTGCCTCCATGGAAGACTTACAAAGGAATCTGGCTTACTATGAAGCAGGAAAAAAAGTGGATGTAACGGTACAGGCTCCCGGAGATGGAAAGTATAAAGAAAAGAAAATCAGTGTCACACTTGCAAGTATATCCGATAAACAGGAATAAAAATAAACAGTACGGAGAAATAAAACTTCGTACTGTTTTTCTTCTTTTTTTTGTAAAAATGTGTTACAATACACCTATGTAAAAAAAGATTGTGAGGGCATGGAAAATATGACAGCAAAACGAAAAACAAAGATTGTGTGTACTTTAGGACCGGCAACGGATCGGGAAAATATACTTCGGCAGCTAATTGAGAATGGTATGGATGTCGCACGATTTAACTTTTCCCATGGAACTCATGAAGAACAATTAAGACGCTACAGCCAGCTGGTTACGTTAAGAGAAGAGATTGGGAAGCCAATCGCTGCACTATTGGATACGAAGGGACCGGAGATCCGAATTGGGGATCTTAAAGAGGGAAAAGCAGAGTTAAAAGCCGGGGAGACCTTTATTTTAACCACAGAAGACATTTTAGGAGATGGAACCAGGGTTTCAATAACATATAAGGAATTAGTGAAAGACATTTGCGTAGGAACAACTATTTTAATTGATGATGGTTTAATTGAGATGGTGGTGGAAGAGATTCTGGGACAGGATATTATCTGCAAAGTCTTAAATGATGGAATAATATCCAATAAAAAGGGTGTAAACGTACCAAATATAGAATTAAGCATGCCATATATCAGCCCAAAAGATTATGAGGATATTGTATTTGGAATTGAACATAACTTTGATTTTATAGCAGCATCCTTTGTTCGTTCCGCAGAAGATATTCTGGAGATCCGCAACATTCTGGATGAGAAGGGCTGCGAGGGAATGCATATAATTGCCAAGATCGAGAATATGCAGGGCGTTGAGAATATGGATGAGATTATACGTGTTACGGACGGGATTATGGTAGCCCGTGGCGATATGGGTGTGGAGATTCCATTTGAAGAGGTTCCTTTAATTCAGAAAATGATTATTAAGAAAGTATATAATGCAGGAAAACAGGTTATTACTGCAACACAGATGTTAGATTCAATGATTAAGAATCCAAGACCAACCAGAGCAGAGACCACAGATGTTGCCAATGCGATTTTTGATGGAACCAGTGCAATTATGCTTTCCGGCGAGACGGCAGCAGGCCTTTATCCGATAGAGGCTTTAAAGACGATGGTTAAAATAGCAATAAGAACAGAAGAAAGTATTAATTATGCATCCAGATTTAAACAGAGAGATACGATGGAGAATCCGGATATTACCAATGCTATATCTCATGCCACCTGTATGACCGCAATGGATCTTAGTGCCAAGGCCATTATTACGGTATCCAGATCCGGACGAACAGCACGCATGATATCAAAATATAGACCACCTTGCCCAATTATATGCTGCAGTGTATCCGAAACGGTATGCCGACAGTTAAATATGTCCTGGGGTGTGATTCCACTTTTGCTGAAGGAGCAGACCAATGCCAATGATTTGTTTGATGGATCGGTAGATATGGCTGAAAAACTGGGACTTATTTCATCAGGGGATATTGTGGTGATTACAGCGGGGGTTCCGGTAGGAGTCTCAGGTACCACGAATTTAATTAAAGTTCATGTAGCTGGGCACATATTGATTACCGGAAAAGGTGTGGGCGAGAAATCCGTTACCGGCAGTTTATGCGTTTCAGACAGTCCGGAGCAGTTGAAAAAACAGTTCAAGCCCGGAGATATTATTGTAGTGAAGGAAACAACCAATGACATGATACCTCAGATGAAAGAGGCAGCAGGTCTTATTGTTGAGGCGGCAGGAGAACATTCTCATGCTTCTATTGTGGGACTTAGCTTGGAACTTCCGGTTATACTGGGAGCTAAGGATGCCACCAAGGTACTAAAGTCCGGTTCTGTTGTAGTTCTGGATAGTAAAAAAGGAGTAGTAAGCTGTAATTGATAAGCTACTAGATAAATTTAGGAGGTTTGTAATGGTAAAGGAAAGATTAAAACAATTAAGAGAGGAAATGAAGAAGAGAGGGATTGATATTTATGTTGTTCCAACTTCTGATTTTCATGAATCGGAGTACGTAGGCGAGTATTTTAAGGCAAGACGTTTTATCAGCGGATTTACAGGTTCTGCAGGAACGGCGGTAATCACAATGGACGAAGCCGGACTCTGGACAGATGGAAGATATTTTCTTCAGGCAGCTGCACAGCTAGAGGGAAGCACCGTAACACTATTTCGCATGGGTGAAGAAGGCGTTCCAACCGTTGGAGAATATATGAAGAAATCCCTCAAAAAAGGTGGCTGTATTGGATTTGATGGCCGTGTAGTGAATACCCAGTCGGGAGAGACCTACAAGAAAATTGCAGAAGAAAAAGAAGGTACGGTTTATGCAAAAGAAGATTTAATTGATCTTATCTGGCAGGATCGTCCACAACTTCCAAAAGAACCAATTTTTGTGTTAGAAGAGAAGTATGCAGGTGAATCCACTCAGAGTAAGCTTAAAAGAGTAAGAGCAGAGATGGAAAAGGCAAAAGCCAATACCCATATTTTAACCTGTCTGTATGACATCGCCTGGCTGCTGAATATTAGAGGAAATGATATTGCATGTGTTCCGGTTGTTCTTTCTTTCGTGGTAGTTACGAAAAGTGAGTGCTACCTATTTTTAAACAGCGAAGTGTTAACAACTGACACTAGAAAATATTTAGAAGATAATCAGGTTACAATTAAGGATTATGAAGAGATATACAGCTTTGTATCCACCTTACACAAAGAAGACCGTGTAATGCTTCATAAGGCAGAAGCAAACTTTAATATTACCTCTGCACTTCAAAAAGGAATTGAAATTGTAGACTGCCCAAATCCATCCACAAAGATGAAATCCATTAAGAATGATATTGAAATAAAAAATACCATTGCAGCACATGTAAAGGATGGTGTAGCATTCACCAAATTCATGTATTGGTTAAAAACAAATATTGGCAAGATTCCAATGGATGAATTAATGGCATCCGATTATTTGGAAGGCTGCAGAAGAGCACAGGATCATTTCCTTGAACTGAGCTTTGACACCATTTGTGCCTATGGACCAAATGCAGCAATGATGCATTATCAAGCAAAACCGGAAGCGTTTGCTGAATTAAAACCGGAAGGATTTTTACTGGTTGATTCCGGTGGCCATTACTATGAAGGAACCACAGATATTACAAGAACCATGGCACTGGGACCAATTTCCCAGGAACAGCGTCTGCATTTTACAACAGTCGTTCGTGCATGTATGGGACTGGGAGCAGCAAAATTCCTTCATGGTTGTTCCGGACAGAATTTAGATATTCTTGCCAGAGGACCAATGTGGGATATGGGTCTTGATTATAAATGCGGAACCGGCCATGGAGTAGGTTATTTATTAAATGTTCATGAAGGACCACAGGGCTTCCGCTGGAGAATTGTAGCAGAGAGAAATGACAGTGCTGTTCTGGAAGCAGGAAGCATTACCACAGATGAACCAGGAATTTATCTGGATGGAAAATATGGTATTCGTATTGAAAATGAATTGGTTTGCCGTGAAGCAGAGAAAAATGAGTATGGTCAGTTTATGAACTTTGAAACCATTACGTTTGCACCAATTGATTTGGATGCCATTGATGTGGAGGAATTAACGAAAACCGAGAAAAAACGTCTGAATGAATATCACGCAATGGTTTACAATACAATTTCACCATATATGACTGCGGAAGAAAATGAATGGTTAAAACAGTATACAAGAGCAATCTAAACATGCAGGTGTATGTATAGGAGTAAAAATAGAGTATTGTCGATAGCAGTGACAGAGCTTTCCCAGGGTGTTTTTTAGGATAGCAGAGGAATAAAATATGAATATTCAGAATCTTAGGTATGCCCTTGAAATCCATAAAAAGAAATCCATAAGCAAGGCAGCAAAGTCCCTCTATGTAGCACAGCCCAATTTAAGTAAATCCATAAAAGAGCTTGAGGCAAGCTGTGGAATACAGATTTTCAAACGTTCCTCCAGAGGAGTAGAAGCCACCAAGGAAGGACAGGCTTTTTTGGAAGAAGCAGAAGCAATTATAAAAAAACTGGACGAATTAAAGAGCAAATATGCCGTAAGCGAAGAACAGCGGGCTGAACTAAAGATCTCCATTCCCAGAGCCAGTTATATCTCCCATGGCTTTACCAATTATGTAGCAGGCAAGCAGGGAGCGGAAAAACTACTGATTCACGTAGATGAAACGGGAACAGTGAATGCAATTAAGCAAGTGGAGGATCAGACTTCCTCCCTTGCTGTTATTCGCTATAATGTTCGGTTTGAAGAATATTTTCAATCTTTATTTCAGCTAAAAGAGCTTGAGAGTCGAAAATTATTGGATTTTTCATACCAACTTCTTGTTTCAGCAAAGTCCAGATTGTTAAATAAAGAGGAAGTGCTACCCAGTGATTTAGAAACCTGTATTGAAGTGGTGCGGGGAGATAATGTTCTGCCAAATGGAGAGAGTGTGGATGTTTCAGTAGGCAATTCAAAAACTGTGACGCAAAAAAAGATTTATGTCTACGACAGAGCATCTCAGTTTGATCTTTTAATTCAAGTGGAAAACACCTTTATGTGGGTGGCACCAATGCCGGAAACGCTCTTAGAGAGAAATGGTTTGGCAACGATTCCCTGTAGCTTTATGGACCGAGATATGCGTGACGTGATTGTATTTCGAAAAGGACATCCATTTACCACAGAAGAACTTTTATTTATGGAAGAATTACAGAACGTGTTAAAAGAATCTATCCCGGAATTATAATTTCCGGGGTATTTTTTTTGCAAAAATCCCAAAAAACAGTGGAAATTCCACCCAAGAAAGACAACTGTTTGTCCAATACAAACGAAACACAGAAACCCATAGCGCTATATAAAAAAACATATAACCGATATATGATAAATGAACTTCCATGGCTCGGATATTACTGTTATAATGCTTTTGGATAGTATATTGACAAAAAATTATCAGATGGAATTTTGGTTATTATGAAGGGGGATATTTTATGTTGGACAGCAGTTTTTATGAAAAAACAGATGAGATTATTGCTACGCATTCCTGCGAAGAAAGATCTCTGATTCCAATTATTCAGGACATTCAGAATGTGTTTCGTTACCTTCCGCCTGAACTGCTTACTTATGTGGCAGAAAAAATTGGAATTACAGAGACAAAAGCCTTTAGTGTTGCCAGTTTTTATGAGAATTTTTCTTTTGAGGAAAAGGGAAGATATATCATAAAGGTATGCGACGGCACGGCCTGTCATGTACGTAAATCGGGTCCGATTATGGATGCTTTTTACAAGACACTGGGACTGAGTCAAAAAAAACATACCACCGAAGATATGCTTTTTACGGTTGAGACGGTTTCCTGTTTGGGGGCATGTGGACTTGCACCTGCAATTACAATCAATGACAAGGTGTATGGTAAAATGACACCGGAACGGGTAAAGGAATTGATTGAAGAGTTAAGGAGGGAAGCAAATGAAGCTGACGAATGAAGGTGAACTTTCTGCATTTCGTGCGGAGTGTGAACAGAGATATGCTACTGAAAAATGTAGGATTTTAATTTGTGGAGGAACCGGATGTTTGGCTGGGGGTGCAGACAAATTATTCGAAAAATTCACAGAATTAACAGCGGGAAATGAGTCCGTTGAAGTTAAAATCGGTGAAGGAATTGCAAGTGTTAAAAAGAGTGGGTGTCATGGATTTTGTGAAATGGGACCATTGGTTCGAATTGAACCATATAATTTTTTATATCTTAAGGTACAGTTAGATGATTGCGAGGAAATATACCACAAAACGGTTTTAAGAGGAGAAAAGGTAGAACGACTGCTTTACCAAATGGACGGTGTGATTTATCCATCACAGGAAGAAATTCCATTCTATGCAAAGCAGACGCGTCTTGTTTTAAAAAATTGTGGACATATTGATGCAGAGCATATTCAAGATGCAGTTGCAGTGGGTGCATACAAGGCGCTGGAAAAAGCATTGTTTGATTTAACACCACAGCAGGTAATTGACAGTATTAATGAAGCAAAATTAAGAGGACGAGGTGGAGCCGGATTCCCAACAGGGAGAAAATGGTCACAAGTTGCAAATCAGCAGGAGAAGATTCGTTACGTAGTATGTAATGGTGACGAAGGAGATCCGGGAGCATTTATGGACCGAAGTGTTATGGAGGGAGATCCTCATCGCATGATTGAGGGAATGATGCTTGCAGCCTATGCAGTAGGCGCACAGGAAGGTTATATATATGTCCGTGCAGAATACCCACTGGCAATTCGCAGACTCCAGATTGCCATTACACAGGCGGAGGAACTTGGAATTCTTGGCGACCATATACTTGGTACAGAGTTTTGCTTTAAGTTACATATCAATCGTGGTGCGGGTGCATTCGTATGTGGTGAAGGAAGTGCACTTACGGCATCCATTGAAGGAAAAAGAGGAATGCCACGAGTAAAACCACCAAGAACAGTAGAACAGGGATTATTTGGAAAGCCGACGGTATTAAACAATGTAGAGACCTATGCAAATGTATCCATGATTGTGTTAAATGGTGCAAAGTGGTATAGAGGTATTGGAACAGAGACATCACCGGGAACAAAGGCTTTTGCATTAACCGGAAATGTAAGAAATACCGGATTAATTGAGGTTCCAATGGGCATTACCCTACGAGAAGTGATCTATGAGATTGGTGGTGGAATTCCCAATGACAAGAAATTTAAGGCAGTACAAATTGGAGGACCAAGCGGTGGATGTTTGGTAGAAAGCCAGTTAGACAGTCCTATGGACTTTGATTCTCTGGAGAAAATCGGTGCAATGATTGGTTCCGGCGGATTGGTGGTTATGGACGAGGATACCTGTATGGTAGAGGTAGCGCGCTTCTTTATGAATTTCACCCAAAGGGAAAGCTGCGGAAAATGCGTTCCATGCAGGGAAGGCACAAAGAGAATGTTAGAGATTCTTGAACGCATTGTAAACGGACATGGCAGAGAAGAAGATCTGGATCTGTTGGAGGAACTGGCGGATATGATCGAATCAACGGCTCTCTGTGGATTGGGAAAATCTGCACCGAAACCTGTAATCAGCACGGTTCATGCCTTCAGAGAAGAATATTTGGCACATATTCGTGAGAAAAAATGTCCGGCACATGTCTGCCCGGCACTTCGTAAATTTAAAATTAATGCAGATCTGTGTAAGGGCTGCAGCAAGTGTGCAAAGAACTGCCCTGCCAATGCAATATCAGGTATAATCAAGCAACCATTTACCATTGATTTTGACAAATGCATTAAGTGTGGAGCTTGTATTGATAATTGTGCATTCGGCGCAATCTATATTGAAGAGTAGGGGGTAGAAATAAAATGGGATTTATGACGATAAATGGACGTAAGACCGAATTTACGGACGAAAAAAATGTACTGACAGTAATCCAAAAAGCAGGAATTGAGCTTCCGACGCTGTGTTATAATTCAGAGTTATCAATCTATGGAGCCTGTAGATTGTGCACAGTGGAAGATGACAGAGGAAAGACGTTTGCCTCCTGTTCAGAAAAACCAAGAGATGGAATGGTGATTTATACACATACCCGCCGTTTAATGAAATATAGAAAAATGATTATAGAGATGTTACTGGCATCTCATGACAGAGATTGTACGACCTGTACGAAAACAGGAACCTGTCAGCTGCAAAAACTAGCACAGATGGTAGGCGTGCAGGAAGTAAGATTTGAATATACCAAGGAAAAACATCCAATTGACCGAACCTCTCCTGCAATCATAAGAGATCCGAATAAATGTATTCTTTGTGGAGACTGTGTGCGTATGTGTGATAATGTGCAAAATGTAAATGCGATTGATTTTGCATACAGAGGAACGGAGGCAATTGTGGCTCCGGCATTTAACAAACCAATCTCAGAGACCGAGTGTGTCAATTGCGGACAATGCCGTATTGTATGTCCAACAGGAGCAATTAGTATTAAGACTAATATTGATCTGGTATGGGATGCAATTGCAGATAAGAATACAAAAGTAATTGCTCAAATTGCACCTGCAGTACGTGTGGCAGTGGGAGATCAGTTTACATTGCCGGAAGGTGAGAATGTGATGGGGAAAATCGTATCCATATTACATCGAATGGGCGTAGATGAAGTATATGATACTACCTATGGAGCCGATCTTACGGTAATTGAAGAATCACAGGAATTCCTAAATCGCCTGGCAGGAGGAGGAAAGCTTCCACTCTTTACATCCTGCTGTCCGGGGTGGATGAAATATTGCGAGAACAGACATCCGGAACTGCTGGAACATGTATCAACCTGCAGATCTCCACAGCAGATGTTTGGTGCAGTTTTAAGAGAATATTTTTCAGATCCAAGCCATAACGAGGGTAAGAAAATAGTATCCATCTCCATTATGCCTTGTACAGCAAAAAAAGAAGAAATTCTCAGAAAAGAATCCTACACCAATGGAAAACAAGACGTAGATTATGTTATAACAACGACAGAACTGGTTACGATGATTGAACGAAGCGGTATTAAATTCCAGGAAGTGGAGTTAGAAGCTTGTGATATGCCATTTGGAATCGGATCCGGAGCAGGTGTTATCTTTGGTGTCACCGGCGGGGTAACGGAAGCGGTACTGCGCAGACTCTCAGAAGGTCATTCCAGAGCAGATATGGAAATGATACGTACCAGTGGAGTTCGTGGAGAAGAGGGAATAAAAGAAATTTCATTTGACTTTAATGGACGGGAGATTAAAGCAGCCATTGTCAGTGGTCTTGGTAATGCAGAAAAATTAATTGGGAAAATCCAAAGTGGTGAAGCAGAATATGATTTTGTAGAGGTCATGGCTTGCCGCAGAGGCTGTATTATGGGTGGTGGTCAGCCAGCCGGAAGTGAGCATACCAGACAGGCCAGATTAAAGGGACTTTATGATTCCGATGTGAATACACAGATTAAAAAATCAACAGAAAATCCTTTGGTTGCACAGCTTTATTCAGGATTACTGAAGGGAAAAGAGCATGAGCTTCTTCATAGGAATATGACGCAGGTATAATAAAATCAGACAATGGAAAGTTTACAATGTAAGCATTCTATTGTCTTTTTTTTCAGGAAGAATACATATAGTGTTTAAAAGGCATATCTGGAGATTTTATGAAAAAGAAATCCGAATTTATTCAATTTGCAAAGAAAAAAATCATAGGTTCCATCTGTTTTTTCAGTTTGGTTTTGGCTGTGATTGCAATTGCAGCAAGAAGAATACCACAGACAATATCCGTAAGCAGCAGTGTAAATGGGAGAGAATTACCAATTTATTGTGTGGATACAAAAGAAAAGAAGGTGGCATTGTCATTTGATGCAGCATGGGGAAACGAGGATACAAAAAAAATCTTAAAAATACTGAAAAAAAATAAGATTCATGTTACTTTTTTTATGACAGGAGGATGGGTCAATACATTTCCTGAGGATGTAAAAGCAATCGCTAAGGCTGGGCATGATATTGGAAACCATAGTCAAAATCATAAGAATATGAGCCAGTTGTCAGACAAGGAATTTCGCCAGGAGCTTATGGAGGTTCACGAAAGTGTAAAAAAAATTACAGGAAAGGAAATGACGCTGTTTCGTCCACCTTATGGAGATTATGATAATCATGTAGTAACCGGTGCAAAGGAGTGCGGTTATTATACCATACAGTGGGATGTGGATTCGTTGGATTGGAAAGACTATGGTGTGGAAGCCATTATAAAAACCGTATGTGAACATCAGCATTTAGGGAATGGAAGCATTATTTTAATGCATAATGGTGCATCTTATACGGCAGGGGCGTTACAAGCAGTAATTGATGGCCTAAAGAAAGAAGGGTATGAGATTGTACCAATTTCAGAATTAATTATTAAGGATAATTACCATATGAATACGGAGGGCAGACAGATTCCGGATGCAAACAATTAACTTCTCTTGTTATTTCCTTGAAGACAGCCGTAAAATAATATATAATATAGGGAGTTGAAGGAAATAGAGAAATCGGAGGCATAGAATATGTACAAGAGAATAATCGCAATCGTACTCAGTGTGTTGTTAGGTGTACAGGGAGTACCGGTGCAGGCACAGGCAGTACAGAAGAATGAGTCCACGGTGCAGAATGGGAATGAGGGCAAAGTTCAGCCACAAAGAAAAACTGCTCCTGCAGGTGAAAAGGACAGTGATGGGGATGGAATTACAGACAGCGGATTTGTGTATGCAGCAAGTGCAAAAACTGAAACGGCTACGATTGTGGGATATACGGGAAATGCCACAAATTTGAGTATTCCTGCAGCTGTGTCTACTGTTATTGCAGGCGTTGCCGTTAATTATACGGTGATATCCATTGGATCCGGTGCATTTCGCGCAAAAAGCGGTGTAACCTCCGTAACGATTCCAAAAGGAGTGATGACCATTGCAGATTATGCATTTTATGGTTGTATGCAGCTGGCAAAGATTGTTATTCCTGAGACGGTTTCTTCGATTGGTCCACAGGCACTGGCAGATTGTGTTGTTCTTAGCAGCATTACGGTAACACCGGGAAACAGTCATTATCGTGTGATTGATAATTCTTTATTCCAATATACGCTGGGTTTAGACGGGTTATATGGGTATACACTGCTTCAATATCCGGTGGGAAAACCGGGTTCAAGTTACACAGCACCAACAGAAGCGTCCCTTAATGGCCGCATGATAGGAATTGGACCGGGTGCCTTTTTAGGTTCTACGGAATTAAGTAAAATTACATTGCCGGATACGGTGACTTTTATAGGAGATGGGGCATTCAAGGGATGTCGTGCATTATCCGATTTAAAGATACCGGAAGCGGTAACCAACATAGGAGACAGCGCATTTTATGGTTGTATTGCACTAAAGGAATTGCTTTTGCCTAAGGGGATAACGAGTTTGGGCAGCAATGCCTTTAGTGGCTGTGTGCAGATTAAGGAAATGAATATTCCGGAAAAAGTCACTTATATAGGGCAGGGAATTTTTCAAAACTGTATTAGTCTTGAGGAAGTTACAATTCCATCCGGAGTAACCGTGATTGGAAATAATGCCTTTTCCGGCTGCGCAGCATTGATTAAAGTAGTAGCACCAACATCGGTATTGTCTGTGGGATATAATGCTTTTGCAGGGTGCAATAACTTAACATTATATTGTCATACAGGTTCCGCAGTTGCAAATTATGCAAAGTCTAATAACATTAAGATGATTTTTACCTATACGGTATCTTTTTACGATGGAGGAAAGCTGTTATCCAAACAGGAGGTTATGGCAGGAGGCTCCGGTGTGCCACCTACAATTGCGGAGCGGGAAGGCTATGAGTTAAGCTGGAGTACCAGTTATACAACCGTAACAGGTGATGTTACAACTTCTGCAATTTGGACGAGAGTATATACGGTGACTTTTCGTGATGGTTACCTTGGAAAAACAGAAGCAGTCAAAACACCCATTGGTGTTTCAGCAAAGGCACCGGAATGGACGATGCCCAATTATAAACTTTCCTGGGATCGTGATTTTGATGTAATTAATGGAGATCTTACGGTTAATGCCATATGGACCAATCGAAAGAATGGATTTATTATTACAGAGAATACAAAGAAACCGGCGGATGTGGGAACTGAATTAACAGAAGGCAATATGGTATACAGGGTAACAACGGCGGACCCATCCGGACCTCGGGTTCAATTTGTATCCAATACAGATGAAACAGCAGCGTTCCTTACAATTCCTGGAAGTATTATTGTAGATGAAGTAAGTTATGCGGTTACAACAATTGCGGATACTGCGTTAAAAGGTAAGTCGGAACTTATGAGTGTCAGTATTGGAAAGAATATTGCAATCATTGGAGAACAGGCGTTTTACGGGTGTAAAAAATTAAAAAGTGTCAAGATATTCTCAACGAAAATAACAACCATTCGTTCCAGAGCATTTGGGGCAATTCATACAAGAGCTGTGATTCGTGTGCCAAGAAAAAAATTTAAAACCTATAAGAGAATGCTGACAAAATCTCGAATTGGATCAAAAGTATCCGTTCGAATGCTTTAATGTGTAAGGGGAAATAAAGAAATGCAAAAGAAATCTCATGAAATAGATATGTGTAATGGTCCCCTGTTGGGGAAAATATTACTTTTTGCAATTCCGGTGATGTTATCCGGAATTTTGCAATTATTGTTTAATGCAGCAGATGTAGTGGTAGTTGGAAGATTTGCAGGTAAAGAGGCACTGGCAGCAGTTGGTTCTACGAATTCGCTGGTTAATCTTCTGGTAAATGTATTTATTGGATTGTCCATAGGGACAAATGTACTGGTTGCACGGTTTTACGGAGCACATAAGGAGAAGGATGTTGAAGAAACGGTTCATACCGCAATTCTTGCCAGTGTCATTTGTGGAATTCTTCTGATTTTTATTGGCTGGACATTCGCAAGACCGATTTTGGTTCTTATGGGATCTCCGGAAGAAGTACTGCCTCTATCGGAATTATATTTAAAGGCATTTTTTCTGGGTATGCCGGCATCCATGCTTTATAATTTTGGAAGTGCAATTTTACGTGCAGTGGGAGACACCAGACGGCCGCTTTATTTTTTAATGGCAGCGGGAATCATTAATGTGGGCTTAAACCTGGTATTTGTGATTGTATTTCATTTAAGTGTGGTTGGAGTTGGTGCAGCAACAGCAATTTCTCAATGCGTATCCGCATTTCTGATTATCCGGTGTTTAATAAACACAGAAGGTATGTGTCAGCTTCATTTAAAAAAACTTCGTATTCATAAACAAAAATTAATAAAAATTATTCAGGTAGGACTGCCAGCAGGAATGCAGGGAGCAATTTTCTCCTTATCCAATGTATTAATTCAATCCTCAGTGAATTCATTTGGGGCAGTTGCCATGGCGGGAAACACAGCAGGGGCCAGCATTGAAGGATTTGTGTATACATCTATGAATGCACTTCATCAGACAGCCGTAAGTTTTATCAGCCAGAACCTTGGAGCAGAAAAATTTGCCCGAATAAAAAAGATCTTATTTATTTGTATCGGAATGGTAACGGCAACGGGACTGGTTATGGGGTTAGGAGCGGTATTTGGAGGACAGATTCTTCTTAGAATTTATTCGACAGATGCCAGTGTCATTCAATATGGAATTCTTCGAATGAGTTATATTTGTGCACCTTATTTTCTCTGTGGAATTATGGATGTTATGGTGGGAGCAATTCGTGGACTGGGATATTCAGTTATGCCAATGATTGTGTCATTGCTGGGAGCTTGTGCCTTTCGTGTGGTTTGGATTTATACTGTTTTTGAGAGTCACCGGACTTTGGAATGTCTCTATCTTTCCTATCCAATTTCATGGACACTTACGGCAGTGGTTCATATGATCTGCTTTATAGTTGTTTATAAAAAGATGGTACATCCGCGGCAGCAGTTCGGGATAAAAAAGTAAAACAGACATTAGACAAAGAATATGAGGAATGAAAAATGATTACTATATTAAGCAGATTATTTATTAAGGAAGACCAATTGGAAAAAGGAGAGATTCGCCGCAAATATGGAATGTTAAGCAGTATTGTTGGAATTGTGTTGAATTGTTTTCTGTTTTTTTTCAAATATCTTGCCGGAGTACTGAGTGGTTCCATTGCAATTATGGCAGATGCGTTTAATAATCTATCGGATGCAGGTTCCTCAATTATTACCCTGATTGGATTTCAGGCCGCAGGGAAAAAACCCGATTTGGAACATCCATTTGGACATGGGCGGATTGAATATATATCCGGACTGGCAGTGGCGGTTTTAATCCTATTAATGGGGGTAGAACTTGCAAAATCTGCTGTGGATAAGATGATTCACCCACAGCCGGTTGAGACGGGTGCTGTGGCAATTGGAATTCTGGTTGTATCAATCTTAGTTAAATTCTATATGGCATTTTATAATCAAAAAATTGGAAAACGCTTAGATTCATCGGCAATGAAAGCAACCGCAATTGATAGTATAAGTGATACCTTTTCTACTTTTTTAGTATTGATTGGAATGATAATTGTAACCATCGCAGATGTGAATATAGATGGAATTTGTGGCTTACTTGTGGCGGGATTCGTTCTTTGGGCGGGACTGGGAGCAATGAAAGAGACCATGAAACCATTGTTGGGACAGGCACCGGACAGGGAACTGGTGTCACGAATTGAAGAACTTGTTATGGCACACGAAGAGATTGTAGGAATTCATGATCTTGTGGTTCATGATTATGGACCGGGAAGACTTATGGTATCCCTGCATGCAGAAGTAGTGGGTGATGGGAATATATATGAATTGCATGATGCGATTGACTGTGCAGAAAATGAATTGAATAGTGAAATCGGATGTGAAGCGGTAATACATATGGATCCAATTGCGGTGAATGACAGCAGGGTAAACGCTCTTAAAACACAGGTGAAGACAATTGTGGGGGAGATGAATGAGCAGTTCTCCATACATGATTTTCGTATGGTAGCGGGACCCACACATACCAATTTGATTTTTGATCTTCTCATTCCGGCAGGCTACAAGGCTGAGGATGAAGACTTAAAGAAAGAACTTCAGCAACGAATCTCACAGTGGAATTCCAGTTATTTTATTGTAATTAAGGTAGACCATTCGTATTTATAAAGGAATAAAAAAGAGTGCCTAGCAGCTGCCAGGCACTCCAAGTTGTCCATGCTTTTCATAGTGAGTAACAGTAGAGAGTTGATTGTCTTCCGTTACAAATACAACGGTTGGCTGATGTGTAGCGGCTTCTTCCGGTGTCATAGAACTATAAGCCATGATAATAACATGGTCTCCGGGAGTTACAAGTCTTGCGGCAGCTCCATTTAGACAAATCATACCGGAACCGGGTTCGCCTTCAATTGTATAAGTCTCAAGACGGTTGCCATTCTCAACATCTGCTACCTGTACATACTGGTATTCAAGGATGCCTGCCGCCTTCATTAGTTCTGAATCAATTGTAATGCTGCCCACATAATCAGGTTCTGCCTGAGTAACCACAGCACGATGTATTTTTCCTTTTAACATGGTGATTTCCATATAATTGCCTCCTTAGCGCAAAAACACAATGTTTCACTTTTAACGTCAAAATATTATAGCATATCACAATAAAATATGCTAGGTATTTTGACAGATGGCAAAGAAATCACACATCTGAGGGGAAATATATTTATTCTTTTGATAAGCAACCACCAGCTGTCTGGAATAATGAATTTCCTTTACATGAAGCTGTACCAGCTCACCGTTTTCCAAAGATGACTTTATAAATTCATGTGGAAGAATTGCAATCCCCACATTCTTAAGAATTGCATTTACTAAAATATCAAAGCTAATGCTTTCCCAGTAAGGAGTTATGTGGAATCCATTGGCATTCATAATGGTCTCAAAACAGTCTCTGGCGCGGGTTCCGGGCTCTCGAAGCAAGAGATGTGTCTCAGAGAGGTCCTTTAGTGTAACGGTTTTTTTTGTGGAAAGAGGATGTAAATGAGAAGCTGCAACAATAAAATCATCTTCTCCAAAAATGATAGAAGTAATATCGGAAGCATCCTTAAATTCATCGGTTAAAATAAAGTCCAAATCATTGGTTCGAATCATTTCGGTTAACACAGAACTCTTATTGATGGTAACCTGAATCTCCTCTTCCGGGTGTTTGAGTAAAAAAGTCTTAATATAATCATTTAAAAGGGAAGAACCTACAGTGTCATTGGAACCAATACGAAGAAGACGCTGGGTACTTCCTGCTTTCATGCTGTCTTCCAGTTCGGCAAATTTTTCCAGAATGTGAGAGGCATAGCCATATAGCTTTTCTCCTGCCTGGGTTGGAAATAATTTTTGGGGAAACCGTTCAAAAAGAATGACTTCATAGTAGGTTTCCAATTCTTTAATTGCCTGACTGATAGAAGGCTGTGTCATATACAGCTTCTTAGCGGCAGCAGTCATACTCTTTTCAGAATAGACTGTAATAAATATGCGAAAATGTCTCAAGGTCACTTGTGTATACCTCCAATTAGTGAATTCCAAATCGATGAAATAAAATCTTCAGGGATTCAAGTTCAAGAACCAGTATCATATGACTTTTAATTTCAGAATTAGTAATCATCATGGTTTCATCTATAAAAAGGGCCTGACTTCCCAAGGAATGAAAGGATGTAAGGGGCACCTTTAAAAGATTTCCAACTAAATCCACATGATCACTGGGGGGAGAGATATTAATCATCATATTGGTAAGACTTGCCAAAGAATTCACATAGGCAGCACAGGTAATATTACTCATTTCCCGAAGAACAGACATATCCATCTCGCTTAAGTCACGAATGGTATCAATTTCACATTCATAAAAATTATTAATGAGTGTGCTTGCAAAATCTTTTTGAATAATGTGGAGCATCATTCCATTCAGGTCACCTTCTAATTGAATACTCATAGCCAAAGCAAGAGAGTCATTTCCACCAAGAATCTGAGAGATATTATCAAAATCAATCAACTGAATGTTGGGAATTTGAATATCAACAAAAGTATTCAATAAGGTTGCAAGAGCAGTGGCTGCATTGCCGGAACCAATGTTGCCAATTTCAGTTAGTACGTCCAGATGTATTTCCTGCAGGTCTTCCAGGTTGTCAATTGACATACATAATGCCTCCTTTTTCCATTTATATTGTTTGGAAATTTATCTAAAAATTATTGTAAATAAATAGATTTTGTACTATCTATTATAGCATATGAAGAGAAAAAAAGGAAAGAAATATAGTTTAGAAATTTTTAATAAAAATAAGATTGAAGTTTAGGATGTGGAGTGCTAACCTTAATCTGATATGGATAGACCGTTAGAAAATGGAGGAAAAAAATGTTATCAAAATTTAGTGTAAAAAAGCCATATACGGTGGTTGTTGGAATTGTACTGGTATTAATATTGGGAATTGTTGCGGCTACGAAAATGAGCGCGGATCTGCTTCCGAATATGAATATGCCCTATGCAATTGTAGCAACCTCAGACATGGGAGCAAGTCCGGAAGAAATAGAAGAGAAAGTAACTGCACCCATAGAAGCAGCAATGGCAAAGGTATCCAATATAAAGAAAGTTTCCTCACAGTCAAAGGACAGTCTTTCCGTTGTTGTTCTTGAATTTCAGCAATCAGCGAATATGGATTCTGTAACAGTTGAGATGAGAGAGAGCCTGGATCAGTTAAGCAGCATCTGGGATGACTCTGTAGGGAATCCAATGATTATGAAAATGAATCCGGATATGATGCCCATTATGGTTGCCGCAGGGGATATAAAAGGGAAGTCGGGAAAGGAAATTACCGACTATGTAGAGAAAGAACTTATCCCGGAAATTGAGAGTATTGAGGGAGTCGCATCGGTTCGTTCACAGGGTGAGATTCAGGAGAATATCCAGGTAGAATTAAGCAGCAGTAAAATAGAGGCATTAAATAATAAGATTAAAAAATCACTGGATCAAAAATTTAAAGATGCAGACAGGGAGCTTGCTAAGACAGGAGCTGCATTAGAACAGCAGTCAGGATCACTTTCCGGTGGTCAGAATCAATGGATTGATTCTACGGGTGCAACATTAAATGCATTAAACGATGAAAAGATACAGCTGATGCAGACAAAGAGTCAGCTTATGGAAAAAGCAGGTGACTTAAATGATAGCAGAGGAGAACTTACAAAGTCACTGACGCAATTAAATAAGCTGAATGCTACCGTGAATCAGTTGAAAATACAAATTGAGAAACTAGAAAAGCTGGAGAAACCGGATGACGTTCAGAAGGCAGCACTTGCAGCGCTTAAATCCCAATTGGGTGAAATTGAAAAACAGCTGCCGGAAGGAATCACGTTAAAGACACTACCGAAAGCAATTAAAAATGCAAAACAGAGTTTGCAAAACATGGAACAGGGAATTACTGCATTGGAACAGAAGAGTACAGATATAGAAGCAGGAATCGCAGTAATCAATGACAATATAGGTAAGCTGAATTCGGCGCAAATCTCCGGTGCTGCTGAGATGGGAAGCGCCTCTGCACAGGTATCCAGTGGAGAAAAACAAATAGAAGAGGCAAAAAAAACACTGAATGAGACAAAAAAAAGTGCCTACGCAGCGGCGGATTTAACAGCGGTCCTTACCGAAAGCACCCTTGAAAGTATTTTGACAGCACAAAACTTTTCTATGCCTGCAGGCTATGTGGAACAGGAAGGAAAGCAATATTTGGTTCGGGTAGGGGATAAACTTACCAGCGTAGAGGAATTGGAAGACCTGGTTCTTATGGATATGGGAATGGATGGAATGGAGCCCATAAGACTCAAGGATGTAGCCACGATTGAAACAGTGAATAACGGGGAAGAAGTTTATGCAAAAGTAAATGGCAATTCTGCTGTGATGCTTAGCATAGAGAAACAAACGGGTTATGCCACCGGAGATGTAACAAATTTAATCAAGGATAAATTTTCAAGTCTCATGGCGGAAAACAAGGATTTACATTTAACAACATTAATGGATCAAGGTATTTATATTGAGTTTATTATAAAATCAGTTGTGGAAAATATGATTATTGGCGGTATTTTGGCAATTATCATTCTTTTCTTTTTCCTTAAGGATTTAAAACCAACCATTGTGATTGCCTTCTCTATTCCAATTAGTGTTGTAGCAGCATTGGTGCTTATGTATTTTTCAAAAGTAACATTGAATGTGATCTCTATGTCGGGACTTGCGCTTGGAATTGGGATGCTGGTGGATAATTCCATTGTGGTAATTGAGAATATCTATCGAATGCGAAATGAGGGTGCAGATGTTCGTGAGGCAGCGGTGAAAGGCGCAAAACAGGTTACAGGTGCCATTGTGGCATCGACCTTAACTACCATTTGTGTATTTCTCCCCATTGTATTTACAGAAGGGGTTACCAGACAGCTGTTTGTGGATATGGGACTTACCATAGCATATGCACTTTTAGCCAGTCTTTTGATTTCACTTACATTAGTGCCTATGATGGCAGCCGGTTTACTGAAAAAATGTGTCAGTAAAAAGCACCCATTGTTTCAGAGAATTCAGGAATTTTATGGTAGAATTCTTCTTAAGGTGCTGCGATTTAAGCCACTTGTATTTATTGGCGTAACAATAATGCTGATTGTGAGTATTGCAGCAGCGGCAACGAATGGAACCGCATTTATGCCTGAGATGGACAGTACACAGATGAATGTTACCCTAATACCCAAAGAAGGAACCGAGTTTACCGCTGCCACTGCATTAGCAGATGAGGCAATGAAACAGATTCTGAAAGTAAACGGAGTAGAGACCGTTGGGGCAATGGCAGGAGCTTCATCCGGTAGTTTAAATTCTCAAAAGGAAGAAACGGATATTTCGATTTATGTTATTTTAAAAGAAGATAAAAACCGGAACAATGCAGAGATTGGAAAAGAGATTGAAGAAAAGACAAAAACACTGGATTGTGAGGTCAAGGTAAACCCATCATCTATGGATATGAGTGCATTTATGAGTGCGGGAATTACCCTTCAAATAAAAGGACGTGATTTGGATAAGCTTCAGAAGATAGCAGGGGATCTTGGGAAAATGGTAGAAGGAGTGGAAGGTACAACGGAAGTATCGGATGGGTTGGACAATCGGATTTCACAGTTGTCAATCACGGTAGATAAAGAGAAGGCAAGTAAATATTCCCTGACAGTAGCCCAGGTATATTCGATTGTATATGAAAAAATTGCTGAGGCCACAAGCAGCACAAATATTACGACAGATACAGATGAGTACCAGGTATTTGTATCCGGTGACAAGAAGACAGCCATTACAGGGAAAGATTTAGAAAAAATAACCTTTGACTATAAGGATAAAGAGGGAAATGAGAAAAAAGCTTCATTGGGCAGCGTTATTAAGATTCAGGAAAAACAGACATTGGCAACCATAAGCAGGAATGCCCAGGGAAGATATATGAATGTTACGGCAATGATTGATGAGGACCATAATGTAGGTAAGGTAAGCCGGGATATACAAAAACTTCTTAAAGAGTATAAACTTCCCAATGGATATACTGCAAAGATGCAGGGTGAAGACCAAACGATAAATGATGCATTTCACCAGATTCTATTAATGTTAATTTTAGCAGTGGCATTCATTTATTTAATTATGGTGGCTCAGTTTCAGTCCCTGCTCTCACCATTTATTATTATGTTCACAATACCATTGGCATTTACAGGAGGATTCCTTGCACTGTTTTTGGGAGGAAAAGAAATTAGTGTCATTGCCATGATTGGCTTTGTTATGCTGGCGGGAGTCATTGTAAATAATGGAATTGTTCTGGTGGATTATATTAATCAGCTGCGTCATGGAGGAATGACAAAAGCAGAGGCCATAGTAGAAGCCGGGAAAACAAGGCTCCGCCCAATCTTTATGACGGCTTTAACAACAATTTTAGCGATGTCAACAATGGCATTTGGCTTTGGTATGGGGGCTGATATGGTTCAGCCTATGGCCATGGTAACCATTGGTGGAATGATTTATGGAACGCTTCTGACATTATTTGTAGTACCCTGTCTGTATGACCTGTTCCACAGGGAAAAAAAGACTATTGACAAGTCCAATAAAAGTCGCTATAGTTAAGCATATATTTGAAAAAGGTAATGAGAAAGAGGAGTATCCACGGATTCTTAACAGAGAGTGCAATTCATCGGCTGAAAGATTGCTCTAAGACAAGGAAGTGGAGAAGGTAGCTTTTGAACCGGAAGACTGAAGTAAGAGTAAGTTTTCACGGGTTGTTCCCGTTAACAACAATGAGATTATATGGAGATTCCATGTAAAAAAAGGTGGTACCGCGTAAATACGCCCTTTGCATAAGATTGCAAAGGGCTTTTTTTATGCAATAGGATAGAGGAGGAATTATATGAGTAAGGAATTAGCAAAAACCTATGATCCAAAGGGATTAGAAGAACGACTGTATAAAAAATGGGAAGACACGAAACAGTTTCATTCTCAGGTAGACCGAACCAAGAAACCATTTTCCATTGTAATGCCACCCCCAAATATTACGGGGAAACTACATCTTGGGCATGCCCTTGATAACACCATGCAGGATATTTTAATTCGTTTTAAAAAGATGCAGGGATACAATACCCTTTGGCAGCCGGGAACCGATCACGCAAGTATCGCAACGGAGATCAAGATTATAGAAGCCTTAAAGAAAGATGGAATTCATAAAGAAGAACTGGGCAGGGAGAAATTTTTGGACCGTGCCTGGGAATGGAAAGAAGAATATGGAGGAAGCATTGTTAACCAGCTTAAGAAAATAGGATCTGCGGCAGATTGGGACAGAGAGCGGTTTACAATGGATGAAGGTTGCTCAAAGGCCGTAACAGAAGTCTTTATAAAGTTATATCAAAAAGGATATATTTATAAAGGAAACCGAATTATTAATTGGTGCCCCGTATGTCAGACCTCTATTTCAGATGCAGAAGTGGAACATGAGGAACAGGCAGGACATTTTTGGCATATCCTTTATCCAATTGCAAACAGCACGGAATTTGTTGAAATTGCAACCACACGTCCGGAGACTATGATTGGAGATACAGCGGTTGCGGTGCACCCTGAAGACCCAAGGTATCAACATTTAATTGGAAAAAAGGTAATTCTTCCTTTGGTAAATCGAGAGATTCCAATTGTAGCAGATGAATATGTAGACCGGGAATTTGGAACAGGAGTTGTTAAAATTACACCGGCTCATGATCCAAATGATTTTGAAGTAGGAAAACGTCATAATTTACCGATTTTAAATGTAATGAATGATGATGCAACAATGAATGAGAGTTGTGGAAAATATGCAGGAATGGACCGTTACGAAGCTAGAAAAGCAATGGTGGCAGATTTAGAACAACTGGGACTTTTGGTAAAAGTAGTAGAACATTCTCACAATGTAGGAACCCATGAGCGATGCGGGACCACAGTAGAGCCAATGGCAAAACCGCAGTGGTTTGTAAAAATGGATGAATTAGTTGGCCCGGCAAGGGAAGCAGTGGAAAAAGGAGAAGTAAAATTTGTTCCGGAGCATTTTGCAAAGACTTATTTTCATTGGCTGGATGGTATTCGGGATTGGTGTATCTCAAGACAGCTCTGGTGGGGTCACCGTATACCTGCCTATTACTGTGAAGACTGCAATGAAATCATTGTGGCAAAGGAGGCACCGGCTGTTTGTCCAAAATGTGGATGCACACATTTTCACCAGGATGAGGATACACTGGATACCTGGTTTTCCTCAGCACTTTGGCCATTCTCTACATTAGGCTGGCCGGAAAAGACAGAAGAACTGGATTATTTCTATCCAACCAGCGTATTAGTTACCGGATACGATATTATCTTTTTCTGGGTAGTAAGAATGGTATTTTCTGCCTATGAACATACCGGAAAAGCACCGTTTCATACAGTGTTAATCCATGGATTAATCAGAGATTCCCAAGGACGGAAAATGAGCAAATCCTTAGGAAATGGAATTGATCCAATTCAGATTATAGACCAATATGGAGCAGATGCATTAAGACTTACATTAATGACGGCAAATGCACCGGGAAATGATATGAGATTCTATGAGGAACGAGTAGAAGCAAGCCGTAACTTTGCCAATAAAGTATGGAATGCTTCCAGATTTATCATGATGAACCTGGATGGTGTTAAGGTGACAGAACCTAAGCTGTCAGAGCTTGGGGCATTGGATAAGGCGATTTTGTCAAAGGTGAACCGTCTTGCAAAAGAAGTTACGGACAATATGGATAAGTACGAACTTGGAATTGCCGTATCAAAGGTATATGATTTTATCTGGGATGAATTCTGTGATTGGTATATTGAATTGTCAAAACCATGTTTATGGAAAAAGGAAGAGCAGAAGGAGGAAGCAAATAAAACGCTGTGGACCCTAAAGCTGGTGCTTACGCAGGCCTTGAAATTATTGCATCCTTATATGCCATTTATTACCGAGGAGATCTATTGTACACTTCATGAGACAGAGGAAACCATTATGACAGCAAACTGGCCTGTGTTTACAGAAGAATATAATTATAAGGAAGAGGAAGAACAATTAGAGACAGTAAAAGAGCTGGTAAGAAGTATTCGTAATCTTCGGACATCAATGGAAGTGCCACCATCCAAAAAAGCGAAAGTCATTATTGTAACCACTTCTGAAAAAAATACGAGGGCATTCCGAACGTTTCAGACGGCCTATCAGGGACTTATTTCAGCCAATGAAGTGACCATACAAAAGGATCAGCAGGGAATTGCAGAAGATGCCGTATCAACAGTGGTTCCGGATGCAGTGATCTATATTCCATTAGAGGATCTTGTTGATTTTGATAAGGAAAAGGAACGACTGGAAAAGGAAAAGGAACGATTAACAAAAGAACTAAAGCGTTCAGAAGCAATGTTGGGAAATGAGAAGTTTACCAGCCGTGCCCCAAAGGAAAAAATCAGTGAGGAACAGGAAAAACAAGAAAAATACCGTCAGATGATGGTACAGGTGGAAGAACGTCTTGCTCAAATGAAAAAAAGGTAAGTTTAAGACAAACGATCGAATTAAGATGAATTCTGCGATAAAAATATTATAAAATTTTTTGAATGTACTTGCATAATATCATCACTATATTATAATGATAGAGGTAACTTAAATCTTAGGTATAGTGGTGATATTTTGATATCCCGTTTTCATCAGTTGTTAAAAGTAAAAGAGGCTACAAATGGCTTATC
>JAVVVI010000031.1:17962-27929 GCA_036652735.1 Lachnospiraceae bacterium | reverse complement strand
TTTCTTACTCTTTCAAGTAAAGTAGAGGATTCACTGACTCCTTCTCTTTTTGCATTTTAAAATACAAATGACTGCCTTCCACCAGAAAATACTTGGTTGGTTCTGCTATAAATCCCAAGGATTGTCCCTGTTTCACACGCTCCCCCTCCTTTACCTGAACATCTTTTAACTGTCCATAAATCAAGGAATAGCCATTCCCCAGTTCAATGGTTATATTTTTTCCAATCTCTTCCTGTTCGCATATCTTAACCACCGTTCCCTGTGCTGCTGCCTTCACCTCATCATTTACTGCTCCTGAGATTAATATGGCAGAATGATACTTATACTGATCCAGTGTTGCAAAATATATGGTATGATCCATATTATAGTCTAATATCACATTTCCTTTTAAAGGCCATGCCAATCCCTTTGCCGTTGAGAAACTGCTGACTTTCACGGTTTTTTCTTTCTGTGGTTTGATCCGCTGTACCTTACCGGTAATGGATGCTTCTTCCACCGGTTCTGCCTCCGGTTCTTTCTCCGCGTCTTCTTCCAGGGATGCTCCCTGTTCTGCATAGATGCTTCCAACAACTTCCTTTTCTTCCTTTTCTTCCTTTGCAATCTGCTGGTTCATTTCATTTTTATATGTGGCTGTCATACCTACAACTGCAACTATTACTAAAATTCCGGCTAAAAAGGTTTGTCTGTATCGTCTCATTCTGCCACCTCCTATTTTTCTCTAATCATAGTATTGGCAGAATTTTCAATTTTTATTCCTTTGTAAAAATAGGTGAGAATTTCCTCATAACTCCTTCCCTTTTTTGCCATCTGATTGGCCGTATACTGGCTAAGCCCCAAACCATGTCCCCAGCCCTTTGTAATAACCCGGATTCCATCTTCCATCTGTGTAATGGAAAAACAGGAAGAATGAAACTGATACATTCTGCGGAATTCTTCCCCGGTAATTTTTTCCCCTTCCACCTTAATAAAATCCACATAGCCACCGGTACTCTGTTTGAGAATCTCAGCGCTTTCCGGAAATTCTTCCTTGTTAAAATAACGAATGGTCAGATACTGTTCACTGGAAATATCTGTTTTACAACTTACGCTTACAAGATAGGGATACTCCTCTTGTAAAAAATCCCTGCTGTCTCTGGTTACCCCTGCACTAACTGCGTGATAAGGAGCATATGCCGGCTTCTTTTTCCATATAAGAATCTTTCCTGCTGTTGCGTCAACACATCGTTTTACCTTTTTATACAGAATTGCGTATTGGTCATGATTCAGAAAAGAAGCCATATCTTTCTCACTAATGGCTTCCGGTGGCTCTTCTTCCTGTCTTTTACTTCGGACTAAATTTGTTCTGGCAATAATTGCCTGTGCTTTTATTGCCTCTTCTTCTGCCTCGGGAGATACCTGTGCCAATACAATATAAAGCACCTGTTTTTCCAAAGATGATGTATGTTTGCATAGTGCCATTACAAGAAAAGGCAGAACTGCCACAAACAAATAAATAATGAAGCCTGTTTTTATTTTTCTCCTCATATTCCACTCCTGTCCACTAATCTATATGGGAATATGGGGAGAAATATTCTTATAGTTTTTCTTTTAAGGCATTGCTCAATTGGGCAAACTGAGCCAAGGTAAGTGCCTCGCCTCTAATATTCGGCAAAAATCCAAGTTCTTCTATTGTCTCTTGAATCTCTTCTTTGGATATCGAAACACCCATGCCATTGTTAAGGCCATTCACCAGTGTTTTTCTTCTCTGGTTAAAAGACGCACGAATAATTTGGAACATAAATGCTTCATCCTCTACCATTACCGGTGCACTCTTATGGCGAACCAGATGAATAACCGCGGATCCTACATTTGGTCTTGGCATAAAACAATTGGGCGATACGTAAGCTGCTATGTTGGGCTGGGCATAATACTGAACCGCAAGAGACAATGCTCCATAGTCCTTCGTTCCCGGTCCTACCTGCATTCGGTCCGCCACTTCTTTTTGCACCATAATTGTAATACTCTCTACCGGTACACCGCTTTCAAACAGGCCCATTATAATTGGAGTTGTAATATAATAAGGCAGATTAGCAACTACTTTAATGGGACGTCCCTGGTTTTTTTCAATGGCAAGCTGTTTGATATTCACTTTTAAAATATCTGCATTTACAATCTCAACATTCTCATATCCCTTTAATGTGTCTTGTAAAATGGGGATTAACGCCTTATCAATCTCAACCGCAGTTACCGCTCTTGCATTCTCACATAAATACTGAGTCATAGTTCCAATTCCGGGACCAATCTCCAGTACATAATCTTCCTCTGTAATACCTGCTGCCTCAATTATTTTATCCAATATGTTGGAATCAATCAGGAAATTCTGACCATATTTTTTTTGAAAAGTAAACCCATATTTTTCCAATACCTGTTTGGTTGCCAGTGGATTTGCTAATGTTGCCATATAACTCCTTTCAATTCACTCTTGTGAATAAACGGCGGGCATTCTCTTTGGTAATCTCTATTACTTCTTCTACACAACATCCCTTAAGTTCTGCAATTTTTTCAGCAATTAAAGGAAGATAAAGGGAACTATTACGTTCTCCTCTATGGGGCTCCGGCGCCATATATGGACAATCCGTCTCAAGGAGAATCCGTTCCATTGGTATGCTCTGAACCGTTTCCTTTAGGTGCCTTGCATTTTTAAATGTAACAACTCCACCAACACCAATATAATATCCCATTTTTAAATAGTCCAAGGCAATCTCCGGTGAATAAGAATAACAGTGAATCACTCCCTTAATTTCATCTCCATGGTTCTGTTTCATTAACTGCAAGGTGTCCGCTGCTGCTTCCCTGCTATGAATAATAACCGGAAGTTGCACTTTTTTTGCAAGAAGGAGCTGTCGGCAAAACCAGACTTTCTGCTGGTTACGCACCTCTTCTTCTTTATCCCAGTGGTAATCCAGTCCTATCTCTCCAATGGCTGCAACCTTTGGATTCTCTGCCATCTCTTCCAATATTCTAAGACTGTCCTCCCGGAGGCCGGAAATCTCGCTTGGATGCACACCAACGGCTGCATATACATTGGGATAAGATTCCGCCAGCTTTAGGCACTCTTCACTTGTATTCATTGAAGACCCAACATTAATCACGGTCTCAATATTATAGTCGGACAGGTGACCTAAGATTCGGTCCCTGTCCTCATTATAGCTCTCATCTTCATAATGAGCATGACTTTCAAATATCATTATGCAATCTCCGCCCCTGCAGGCATCCCTTTTTCAGGTACCATAATTGCAAGTTCACCTTTTTCATTTTCTGCACATAAAATCATGCCTTCTGACAACACACCGGCAAGCTTCGCAGGTTTTAGGTTCACCAGGACCATCACCTTTTTTCCAACCATATCCTGTGCACTGTACTGTCCCTTAATCCCGGATACAATCTGCTTGATACTGCTGCCGATTTTAACCTGTGAACAAAGAAGCTTCCTGGACTTTGGCACTTCTTCGCAGGACAGAATCTCTCCTACCTGAAATTGAAACTTACTAAACTCCTCATAGGTAATCTCTGCTTTCCCCGGTATATCAATAACCGCCTCTGCTTCTGCCTCTTCTTTTACTTCTGTTACAGCACTTGGGAACAACTGGTTCACTTTTTCCAGCACTTCTTTTTCATCTAATCTTGCAAAAAGAATTTCCGGATGTTCTGTGACTTTTCCTCCCTTATAACCACCAAATTCGCCAAGGGAATCAAACGTTCTCTGATCCGAATGAAGCTGTGCCAATATTTTTTCGGATGTCTCAGGCATAAAACTGGATAAGAGATTGGCACCAATGGTAATACTCTCTACTAAATTATATAACACCGTAGCCAGTCTGTCCTTTGTGGCGTCCTCTTTTGCTAATATCCAAGGTGCTGTTTCATCAATATATTTATTACAGCGCTTAAAGAGATTAAAGATCTCTGTCATGGCATCTGCTACTCTTAAATCACTCATCTTATCCTGAATAATCTTTGCTACTGCAGTTACTGTATTCTTTAAATCATCATCCACAGGCTCCGTTATATCTTTATTCTCTACCACTCCATCAAAATATTTATTACTCATGGAAATAGTACGATTCACAAGATTTCCCAAGGTATTTGCCAAATCCGAATTTAACCGTTCCACTACTAATTCCCAGGAGATTACACCATCATTCTCATAAGGCATTTCGTGAAGAACAAAATAACGAACGGCATCCACACCAAAGATTTGAACCAGTTGATCTGCATACAGAACATTTCCCTTAGATTTACTCATTTTTCCATCTCCCATTAGAAGCCATGGATGACCAAAAATCTGTTTGGGAAGCGGCAGATCCAATGCCATTAGAAAAATTGGCCAGTAAAGAGTATGAAAACGAATAATATCTTTGCCGATTAAATGAAGGTCTGCGGGCCAGTTCTTTTGAAATAATTCACCGCAATTCCCTTCTGTATGATAGCCGAGACTTGTTATATAGTTGGTTAGTGCATCGAGCCATACATATACAACGTGTTTTGGATCGAAATCAACCGGAATTCCCCATTGAAAGGACGTTCTGGATACACATAAATCCTGCAACCCGGGCAGAAGGAAATTATTCATCATTTCATTTTTTCTGGCCGTTGGCTGAATGAATTTTGGATTCTCATTAATATGCGCAATTAATCGATCCGCATACTTGCTCATCTTAAAAAAGTAAGCTTCTTCCTTGGCCGGTTTTACTTCTCCACCGCAGTCCGGACATTTTCCATTCTCTAACTGGGCTTCTGTAAAAAAAGATTCACAGGGTGTGCAGTACATTCCCTGGTAATGACCTTTGTAAATATCTCCCTGGTCATATAATTTTTTGAAAATATGCTGCACTTCCTCTTCATGTCCTTTTTCTGTTGTACGAATAAAGCGATTGTAAGAGGTATTCATCATATCCCAGATCTCTTTCACTTCAGCTGCAATTTTATCCACATATTCCTGGGGTGTAACCCCTGCTTCTTCGGCTTTTAATTGAATTTTCTGACCATGTTCATCGGTTCCTGTCTGAAAATATACCTCATAACCTTCTTGTCTTTTGAATCGCGCTATACTGTCTGCCAAGACAATCTCATAGGTGTTGCCAATATGAGGTTTGCCTGATGTATAAGCAATTGCTGTGGTAATATAATAGTTTCCTTTGTTTCCTTTTTCACACATGTGTGACCTCCTATCGTCTGCGGATGAGCAAACTTCTTTTCTTTTCGCATGAATTATCTCATACAAATATATACCATATATCCGGAGTAAATTGCAATCATTGCAATTCCTTCGTATCGATTAATACTTCTCTTATGCAGCGTAAATGCATAGGCAATTAAACTCATAATTAAAAGTGCAATTAAATCTATAATATTCTCCATCGTAACAACCATTGGACTGATTACGCCTGCAAGACCAATAATTAAAAGAATATTGAAGATATTGGAACCGATGACATTACCAAGTGCCATATCCACTTCTTTTTTCTTAGCTGCTACTAAAGAAGTTACTAATTCAGGAAGTGAAGTACCAATTGCTACAATGGTAAGACCTATAAGATTCTGACTCAGTCCCATATAAGAAGCAATCATTGAAGCAGAATCTACTACAACATCACCACCAAAGATGATTGCAACAAGACCGACAACAATATACAGTGCACACTTGGTTCCTGAAAGTTCCTTAATATTCTCGTTGTATTCTTCAAGCTCCGTTTCTGCTTCTCTTGACTTCTTAGCCGAATGAACCATCCATACCAGGAATGCAATAAATAAAACCATCATAATTGCACCATCCACACGTCCTACCGACATTCCGATAAATCCGGTAATAAGTAACAGAATCCCTGCAAAAATAGAAAGAGGGAACTCCATTTTTAAAGTGGAAATCTGTACCGTCAATGGAATTAAAATTGCACACACACCACAGACTACCATTAAATTAAACATATTCGAGCCTATAATATTACTGAGTGCAAGTTCATTTGCACCCTTAATTGCAGCGGAAATACTCACTGCACATTCCGGTGCCGACGTACCCATTGCAACAATTGTCATACCAATAATTAACGTTGGTACATGCAATTTCTTTGCGACTGCTGCCGATCCCTCTACAAAAAAATCAGCTCCCTTTATTAAAAATACAAACCCCACAACTAAAAGTAATAGATTAAATAATAACTCCTGCATAATATCCTCCTATCCTAATAAACCCAAATGTTCCAACAATAATTTTACACCAATGAGAATCAAAATAATCCCACCCATAATTTCTGCCTTTTTTTCATATTTATTACCAAATACGTTTCCTACAACTACCCCAAAATAGGAAATGATAAACGTAGTAACTCCAATAATGGCAATGGCAAGCCAAATGTTCACTCCTAAGAACGCAAAGGTAACACCAATTGCCAGCGCATCAATGCTTGTGGCAATGGCCATTATAAGTACCTCCTTAAGGTTCAGTCGTTCTTCTTCATTAACTCCTTCCTCCTCTTTTTTCGTAAACGCTTCATACAGCATCTTTCCTCCAATAATGGTAAGTAGGATAAACGCAATCCAATGGTCAACTGCTGTTATATAATTTTTAAATCCGGTTCCGAGAATCCAGCCTATCAGCGGCATAATTGCTTGAAAACCGCCAAAAAACAAAGCATAAATAAATGCATGTGCATAATTCATCTTTTTCATATTCAAACCCTTACATATGGATACTGCAAACGCATCCATAGATACACCTATTCCCGTTAAAAACAGTTCTAAAAATCCCATGCTTACCCTCTTGGTTTCCTCTGTATTTTAAGGGCCCTTTACATTTTAAAAGACTCATGCATGCACACCTATTGTGTGTACATACATGAGTCTCACTCTTTAAGATTTGCCAGGCCTACATCAGACCAGGATGTTGACAAACCACGATATACGCAAATTACTCCCTCAATACCTCTTATAATAACGGATAAAGCTTCTATCTGTCAACCTTTTTTACCATATTACATACATATTTTTCACTCCATACCAACAATTTTTGATAAAAAAATAACAAAACCTATTGCAAAGATTTTTTCAAAGTGTTATAGTAGTATTTATAAGGAGTGTTAAAAAAATAACAAGCAATGAGAAGGAGAAAAGATATGGCTAGATTTACATTACCTCGTGACTTATATCATGGAAAAGGATCCATTGACGAATTAAAAAACTTCAAAGGGAAGAGAGCATTTGTAGTAGTTGGCGGCGGCTCTATGAGACGCTTTGGATTCTTGGATAAAGTAGTAAATAACCTAAAGGAAGCCGGTCTGGAAGTAGAACTTTTTGAGAACGTAGAACCGGATCCCGGTGTAGAGACCGTAAAGCGTGGTGCAAAAGCGATGGAAGCATTTCAACCGGATTGGATTATTGCAATGGGCGGTGGTTCACCAATTGATGCTGCAAAAGCAATGTGGGCATTTTATGAATATCCCGAAGTGAAGTTCGAGGATTTGATTATACCATTTAATTTCCCACAATTAAGAACAAAAGCGAAATTCTGTGCAATCCCATCTACTTCCGGTACTGCTACCGAAGTAACTGCCTTTGCTGTTATTACCGACTATGAGAAAGGGATTAAGTATCCAATGGCAGACTTTAACATTACACCTGATGTTGCTATTGTAGATCCTGACCTGGCTGAGAAAATGCCTGAAAAATTAACGGCCCATACCGGAATGGATGCCCTTACTCATGCAATTGAAGCATATGTATCAACGCTCCACTGTGACTATACGGATGCGCTTGCATTACATGCAATTAAAATGATTCACGATGATTTGAAAAAATCCTTTGATGGTGATATGGATTCCAGAGACAGAATGCACAATGCACAATGCCTTGCTGGAATGGCCTTTTCCAATGCGTTATTGGGAATCGTTCACTCCATGGCACATAAGACCGGTGCTGCCTATAGCGGCGGACACATCATTCATGGATGTGCCAATGCAATGTATCTGCCAAGAGTAATCCAATTCAATGCCAAAGTTGAAACTGCAGCAGAACGTTATGCCTACATTGCCCGCTTCATGGGACTCAAGGGTACTACAACAAAAGAACTGGTAGATGCCTTGGTTGCAGAGATTAAATCTATGAACGCATCCTTATCCATTCCTGATTCCATCCGTAATTACGAAGGTGGTATTATTGATGAGACCGAGTTTATGGAAAAATTATCTAAAGTTGCAACCCTTGCAATTTCAGATGCTTGTACCGGTTCCAATCCACGTGTTCCATCACAGGATGATATGGAAAAATTACTGAAAGCCTGCTATTATGGCGAAGATATTAATTTCTAAGCTCTGATAGAATTACAAAAGCGTCCATACCCATACAAGGTTGTGGACGCTTTTAACGTTCTCTTTTTTAGAGACCTGACTGTTCCTGCCACCGAGCTGAATCCTCGCACATTTCCTCCAGTTCTCTTTGTGCACTCCAACCCAATAGTTTCTTTGCTTTTCTTGGATCTGCATAACACTGGGCAATATCTCCTGCCCTTCGCTTTGCGATTTTATACGAAATTGTCTTACCGGTTGCCTTCTCATAGGCATGTATGATTTCCAATACCGAATACCCTTTTCCGGTTCCCAGATTAAAATAATCAATTCCACTGGTGGTACGAATATAATCAATGGCCTTTAGATGTCCAAGACTTAAATCCACTACATGAATATAATCTCTGACTCCCGTTCCATCCGCTGTATCGTAATCATCTCCAAATACATTTAAAAATGGCAGCTTTCCCGCCCCTACCTGGGTAATATAAGGCATTAAATTGTTGGGGATTCCATTGGGATTCTCACCAATGAGGCCACTTTTATGTGCTCCAATGGGATTAAAGTAGCGCAAAACACAAATACTCCAACTGGAATCCGAATGATACAGATCCCTCAAAATATCCTCAATTATAAGCTTTGTTGCTCCATATGGATTTGTTGTGGAAAGTGGAAAGTCCTCCGTAATCGGAACTGTTGCAGGCTTCCCATATACCGTTGCAGAAGAACTAAATACAAGACGTTTCACCTTATACTTATTCATTACTTCGCATAATACGCAGGTACTCATTAAATTATTATGATAATACAGCAACGGCTTTTCCACCGATTCCCCCACTGCCTTAAAGCCCGCAAAGTGGATGGCTTCTGTAATCTTATTGTCTTCAAATACCTGTTCCAATGCCATTCGATCTCCAACATCAATTTGATAAAATTGAAATTCTTTTCCGGTAATCTCACGAATCCGATCCAGAACTTCTTCTTTGCTATTAGAAAAATTATCAACAATTACAAGTTCTTCACCTTGGTTCAATAACTCCACACAGGTGTGGGAACCAATGTATCCTGCTCCACCCGTTACTAAAATTGCCATAACCTGCACCTCATTTCCATTTTCTCTTATTTATCCTACATCCTATATTTTACCACAATTTAGACTTAAAGGCGATACTCTTTCTATACTGTTCTTCCTGTTTCAGCTTTAAATAATTTTGATATCGTTTCTTATCAATTTTTCCTTCCTTTAAGGCTTCCATAACCCTGCAGCCCGGTTCCTTTGTATGTGAACAGTCAGAAAATCTGCAGCCTGCTGCCAAGGCCTGAATTTCCTGGAATACATCCTCCACATCACTTTCATCTAATTTAAACTCTCGCATTCCCGGTGTATCAATTACCGTTCCACCATTGGCCAGTTGTATTAATTCCCTGTGTGTTGTGGTATGGCGTCCTCTACTGTCCTCCTCTCTGATTTCCTGTGTTTTCATCTTTTCTTCTCCTACCAAAAAATTAATGATAGTAGATTTTCCAACACCGGATGATCCAATAAAGCCTGCTGTTATATTAGATGTTATTTTTTCCGCAATCTTATCATAGCTGTGTTCGTCCTCTCTGGTACAGGTTATGATTTCAACCTCCGGATTGTTTTCATG
>JAVVVI010000031.1:0-17862 GCA_036652735.1 Lachnospiraceae bacterium | reverse complement strand
TCTGCTTTTGTTAATACTACCACAGGAGTGATTTTACATCCATATGCTGCGGCAAGATATCGTTCCATTCTGGATAAGTTATAATTCTCATTTAATGACATACAAATAAATAAAAGATCAATATTTGCTGCAATTATCTGTGTTCGTCCAGATATTCCGGCCTCTACCCGCTGCATTGCTGTTTTTCTTTGTTCTACTTCTGTTATAATCGCATCACCCTTCGTCTCCGTGTTTCGATCTAATTGAACCCAGTCTCCAACTACCGGATACTCCCACTGGTGCTCCAGACGAAATTGCAATTTCCCGGAAATTCTGGCCGTTAACTCCAAATTTCCTTCCTTTAAAATCACCTTATAAATAGTATGATGCTGTTCTTTTACTCTTGCTAAATAGCTCATTTCTGTACTCCTTTTTCTTGTTGTTTGATTGTTTTTTCCTGTTTTAAGGCATAAAAATACCCGAGCGATGTCCACCCGGGTAAATAATCATAACAAAAAGAAAAATAAATTCCTTCTACTGTATCCTATGTATCCTATTATTCCCAAACTCCCGGAGTGCGGCTTATCCATTCAATTGTCATCATCATCATAGGTATTCTCATGTTCATACACTCCTTTCGTTTTTTATTACAATAGAATATCATAAAATTTGAAAATTGTAAAGACTTTTTACTTTTCGGCTAAATGATACTGATCCTCCATCTTTTTGCGTTCCGTGAATCTACCAAATAAAAAGGATATAATACTGACACCGATTCCTGTTTGAATACAAAACAAAAGACTCTCAACTTCTCCTGGCAGTTCACCACCAATTACCTGTTCCAACACCGGTGTAAACCAAGGTTCATAGGTCCTACCGGCAACCTCATTTACCATCTGGCTGCCCGCATCATCTGAACCCCCAAATTCCGCGCCCCTCAATGCAAAAAAAGGAATAATTGCAATCAAGGCTGTAAGAACTAACAAAAGAATGACCGTTTTCTTCACTTTACTCATTTTCGGTTCCTCCCTGCATGAATTGAATGCCCTTTAATTCCCGTCCGGCATAAGTCTCAAGTCCAATGATCACTACCACAGTTAAAAGTCCTTCCATAATCGCCAATGGAAGCTGTGTTGGAGCAAATACTCCAAGGAATTTAGCAGCCGATGCCATTACACCACCATTCACTGCCGGATGCGCAATCGCAAGCTGGATACTTGTCACGCAATAAGTACACAAATCTCCCAGCATTGCGGCAAGAAAAACTGCTACCCGTCTATTGACTTTTAATCTCTTACAGAGTAGAAAGATTCCATATGCTATAAAAGGACCTGCAATTGCCATGGAAAAACAATTGGCACCTAATGAAGTTAAACCTCCATGTGCTAATAGAATTGCCTGAAATACCAGGACAATTAATCCTAATACGCTCACTGCTCCCGGACCTAACAAAATTGCTCCAAGACCTGTTCCGGTCATATGGGAACAGCTTCCTGTTACGGATGGTATCTTCAGCGATGAAATAACAAATATAAACGCTCCTGACATTGCAATTATCGTAATTGCTCTTTGGTACTCCTTTAACTTCTTACGAATGGAAAAATATCCTGCCACTAAGAATGGAATACACACTGCCCCCCATAGAACACAGTACGCTGGTGGAAGATAACCTTCCATAATGTGCATTGCATTGGCTGTTGGCACAATACCAAATACCAACCCCATAATTGCAAATGCTGCTACAATTCGAACTTGTTTTCTGTTCATTTTTTTCTCCTCCTGTCCCTGATTTGAACGAAATCAGGACAAAAAAATAAGCCTGTCTTTACGAAATGTAAATCAGGCGTGTGTCCCACTACACGCAGGACCTTGCACAAAAAGTGCTCCCACACCCAGTCATCGTTCGTAACTGGTTGCTGCCGTATCCATAGGCTGGTCTCCTGACTTGACTTACGTCTTCACAGTGGCGCGACCGTGTGGGATTCTCACCCACTTCCCGTTGCCTGTTCACAGTTAATACTGCCTGGCACCTATCGATATTATATTTTCATCTGTTATCATATCAGTTCTACCCGGTTCTTTCAACCCCTATTTCCAGTTTTCTTCCAATTCCTTCGGAGTTCGAGGATATTCGCCTTCCATGGAACCGGTAATTCCATGTGCCTTCATAATCTCATACACTTGCATTAATATGGGTTTTTTTAGATTGGTTTGTTCTAAAATTTCCTCTTGCAGAAAGACTTCCCGGGGTGTTCCATCTGCCACAATCGTTCCGTTGTGAAACACAAGCAGCCGGTCCGCCCAGCGATAGGCAAATTCCATATCATGAGTGGAAATTAGAAGCGTCTTTCCTTCCTCTTCCAGCTTTTTTAGTACTCCTTCCAGCATTTGTGCATTCAATGGATCCAAAGATGCCGTTGGTTCATCGAATATAATCAGTTCTGATCTCATTGCAATAATATCTGCAATACTGACTCTCTTTTTTTCTCCTCCACTTAAATAATGGGGAGGTCTGGAAGCATATTCGGCTAAATTCATATAGTCCAGCGCTTCCTCCACCCGTTCCTGAACTTCTTCCCTCTTTAATAAAAGATTCATGGGTCCAAACGCTACCTCCGCCCAAACAGTGGATGCAATCATCTGATTGTCCGGATCCTGAAATACAATCCCGATGTTTTTACGCAGGTTTTTTAAATTCTTTTTATGAATCACCGTTCCACGATATGAGATTTCTCCCGCTTCCGGCGTTAAAACACCATTCAGATTTAAAAAGAAGGTTGATTTACCCGCTCCATTTGAACCCACAATTGCAATTTTTTCACCGGCTTCTATCCTTACATTTACATGTTCCAATGCCGGTTTTCCACTTCCATAACGATACCCCAAATCCTTGGTCTGTAAAATAATCTCTGCCATATTACCTCCTAGCCAGTACTTTCAACAAACATAAAAAGCCTATAAATACTACTGCTGCTGTGATCTGCTGCCATGAAACTTTTTTCTTCTCTTGAAAAATATTAAGTTCTCCATCATAGCATCTTGCTTCCATTGCATCATAATAATCACCGGCTTTCTTCATTGCAACAATAAATAAATTACTGCCAATACTGCCAAAGGTATACACTGCCCGTGAAAATGTATTGTACCCACCCCTGGAAAGTGCCGAATTCTTCATCCTGTCATACACATTTAAAAGAATAAAAATATAGCGGTAAATCATATGCATAAGTTCCGTAATTAGTTTGGGCAGATGGAGATTGGACAAGGCCGCTATTACCTGGGCTGCCGGTGTGGTTAGAATCAAAAATTGCAATGCGCTGACAGATGCAAATACTTTTAGCATTAATTGACCCATTTCTGCAATTTGCTCCATTGACGTATATATATAAAAAAATATAATGTGAACAGACAACCCACCGGGTGGCTTGAATGACACATCAAATCCAATTGCAATCGTTCCCAAGAGAATAAATACCAGTGGAATCTTAAACACAGATAAATAATCCCACAGATTCATTCCTCCCTTTATGACAACCAGAACGGTCATCCCAAGCAGCACACATACCGATACCGATACCTGATTCAATCCGATACAGACAAAGATAACCGCAAGACTAAACAATAACTTAAAGGTTGGGTTTACGCTCTGTAACTTTGATTCATACGCATATGCATCAATGGAAATTTGATCTGTGTGATGGTGTTTCACGCCATTCTCACCTCCTCACATTTATCCTTGTATTCTCGGCCTTCTAACGCTAATAATTGTACCTTGATTTGAATATTCTCTGCAATATCCTTATAGGTACGGACTTCTCCATATGGAATCTTGGAAAGAGAAGCCCATACCTTCATCTGTCTGTCTTTGAATGCCGGGAATCTGTGTTACTGCCAATTCCGATGTCTGAATGGTAATCCATCCAATCGCTGTTCCTTAATAATAGCATATTTTTATATGGAATACCATCCTCGACATTTTATTACGCCGCCTGTAGACGAATAACTGCTTTGAACAAGTCCCCATCCACCATAAGCTCCAGCTTTCCATTCTGCAATGTTATTAAACTGTTGGCAATGCTAAGCCCAAGCCCGCTGCCTTCTGTACTTCTGGAGCTGTCTGCACGCTTAAACCGTTCCATTAATTCATCCACCGGAATATTAAGTTCTCCGGCTGAGATATTTTTAATTGTAAAACTGAAATATCCCTGCTCAGGCTCTTGAAAAATCTCTATATACACCCTGCTTTTTGATTGCGCATATTTTACAACATTTGACAAAAGATTCGCAATTGCACGCCAAGTAAGTTTACCATCTGCCTGAATCCAAACCGGCTGCTCTGGGAGGTTCATTTTCAGTTCCAAACCGGCTTCAACTATTTTTTCTTCGTATTCACCCAATGCCTGGCGAACAACTGCACGAAAATCTATTTTCTCCATATTGACCGGCATATCTCCACTAGAGGCCTTGGCCGCTTCAAACAAATCACTGGTAAGTACCGACAGCCGCTCTGCTTTTCTGTCTATCACTGCAATGTATTCTTTTACCTTCTCATTTGAGATCTCCTCTTTCTTTAGCAGGTCCACATAGGTAATAATGGAGGTAAGGGGCGTCTTCAAGTCATGTGACACATTGGATATCAATTCTGATTTTAATCGTTCCGACTTAAGTTCTCCGGATACTGCACATTCCAGTCCCTGGGAAATCTGGTTAATATCTTCCGATAACCGGTATAGTTCTCCATCTTCCGCTGTAACTTTAATTTTATGCTGCAGATTTCCATTACGAATTTCCTGCGTCCCTTCACAAACTGCTGTGAAATCATTTAAATATTTATAAATTAAGAAAATCAAAAATAGAATAACAAATGGAGCACCCACCCAGGTTGCACAGAGAATTGGTAACACAACTGCCAATACTAACGCACGTCTTGATATTTTCCCACGTTTCCAGGACGCTGCTGCCACTTTGACTATTTTTTTTAGGATTCGAAAAAGAATAAATCCATCCCAGAATTTTTTAGCCTTCAGTCTTCTTACCTGTGAAAGAAGAATCACAATCATGAATACTACCAGCAGACACACCCCAATCGTGGGCAGTACACCATCAATTCTTTCGAAGAAGGAACCATAGATCTTCCATACAACATAATATACACAGCCTCCAATAGCAATGGCTGAACATAGCAATGCAGGCAATTGCACTTCACTGAAGATCTTATCCCCTTTGTACAAATGAACTGCTTCCTCCTTGGGACGTCTGCCGGTAACAGCAATTAAATATAGCACCATTACAATGATTATACCCATGAGCACTGCAGCATGAATTATAAAACGCTGGAAAATCTCTGCACTTTGTGTCCAACTCTCTGACCTTTGAGAAAAAACATCCTTGGACATACCCACAACAAGACAGGAACTATTCTCATTTTTATTCAGATAATTTACAATCTCATTACTGATATCCGTCTCATGTACTCCAACGCATAAGGTGTATTCCTGTTCACCCAGTATCGCTTCCAGTACAATGTTTGAGTCCTCCCACCTACTCAGCTCTCCAGCATTTTTAATGGTTATCCTGGTATATTCTTCATAATCGGAAAGTTGCCATTCATATTCCCTCTGTTGTGCTTCCTCTGCTGCAAGAACTGCAATCTTTACTTCTTCCTTTAATGTAGGATTTTTCTTTAAAAAATTCTCCATAGTCCTTGTTTCCCCGGAAGTTACATCAGCAGTATCCTCTCCCTCATCGTTCAGGTTGTGCCATGTATAATTTAAGCTAATGTCTTCATCTTGAATAATAACCGGGTAGGAAGAATAATTTTGTCCCGTCCACTGCTGATAAAATATCTGAATCCATTCATCCACCTGTTTCTCTGTATCATTGGACTCATTCTCCAGGTTATACGCTATATTAGCAAATTGATCCGTATTCTCCCTTAACAACTGACTATGAATATATTCTTTTTGGTCCAGAAAATTCAAGTTATAAGTATCAAAATCTATTTCCCTTAAAACACTCCAGGTCTGAAAAGAAGCCAACGCAGTACATACCATAATCACCATGTATGCTGCCAGTTTAAAGTACCATTTACGACTAAAGTTTTTCAATTTTATATCCAACACCCCACACCACCTTTAAATATCTAGGTTCCTTTGCATTTATTTCAATTTTTTCGCGGATTCTTCTAATATGCACTGCTACTGTATTTTCCGGATTATAAGATGGTTCATTCCAGACATGTTCATAAATCTGTTCAATGGAAAATACATGCCCTGCATTTTTTATTAAAAAAGCTAAAATTCCAAATTCTACCGGCGTTAATTTTACCGGTTCACCATCTACTAGAACTTCTCTTGTATCGGTGTTCACTTCCAATCCATCTATTCTATATTGGTTCTCCTCCTTTTGTGACTCCATGCTGCCAAGCGTTGTATAACGCCGAAGCTGGCTTTTTACTCTTGCAATAAGTTCCAATGGATTAAACGGTTTGGTAATGTAATCATCTGCACCCATATTGAGTCCAAGAACCTTATCATAATCCTCGCTTTTGGCCGAAAGCATAATAATGGGAATACTTAGATTTTCCCGAATTTTCAATAAGGCACGAATTCCATCCATTTTTGGCATCATAATATCCATAATAATTAAGTGAATCTCCTGATGATTTACAACTTCAAGTGCTTCAAACCCATCATATGCCTTTACTACCTGGTAATTCTCATTGGTTAAGTAAATCTCAATTGCATTGGCAATTTCCTTTTCGTCATCACATACTAAAATACGATACATTTTATCTTCCTCCGCTTTACATTCTCTATTATATAAAATACTTCTTAAGAAATCCCTTGCAGAATTATTAACATTTTCTTAAACTATACCTATTTTTCAAGTCATTTACAATCCCTTTGTCCATTTTTAATTGGGCGCTTTAAATAGAAAAAATCTATAGAACTATTTGTATTATCAATTTTACCTCTCTTCTTCTCTATGTTTTAATGTTAGATGGAAAGAATGGAGGATTACGTATGAAAAGAAGTAAAAAGATGGTTTTAGTTGCACATTGTCTCTTAAATGTAAATTCCAAGGTAGCAGGAATTGCAACATCAGAAACCGGTGAAATAGGATTAATTGAAGCATTAATGAGACAAGGATATGGCATTATTCAGTTGCCATGCGTAGAACAGGATATGTGTGGTATCCGTCGCTGGGGACAAGTGGAGGAGCAGCTCAATCATCCTCATTTCCGCCAGCGGTGTGTCGATTTACTGACGCCAATTCTAATGCAGGTAGAAGATTTTATAGCCAATGGCTATGATGTTGCCGCTGTAATTGGACTGAATGGAAGTCCTTCCTGTGGAATCACACGAACCTGCAGTGGTGACTGGTCCGGAGAAATAGGAGACGGACATTCCACCCAGCCCAAACTAGACACCCTGCACAGTAAAGATACCCCGGGAGTCATGATGCAGGTGCTAATGGAGCTGCTCCAAGAAAAAGAAATTAAACTGCAATTTCTTTGGGCCGATGAGGGTTGTCCGGAAAAAGATCACATTAAAATCATAGAAAAACTAACAAATAAAAATCAATCATAACATACAACATGGAGGAAATTTAAATGAATATCAAAAAAATACTTTGCCTTACACTCGTTACACTGCTTCTTACATCCCTGGTCTCCGGCTGTGGTAATAAAGAACACACAAAGAAGAGCGCTTCTCAAGGAAGAGCAACCGCCACCGATTGTTCCTGGAGTGATGTTGAAAAAGCAGGCGTACTCAAAATTGGATTATGTCCGGAATACCCACCCTTTGAGTCCGTAACGGATGATGGCTCTATCGAAGGATTTGATCCAAGTCTTGCAGCTGCAATTGGGAAAGAACTGGGGGTTACTGTGGAATTTGTCAATACTCCCTGGGAAGGTTTAATTGCGGGATTAGGCAGTGGGGACTTCGATCTGGTAATGTCCGCAATGTCACCGGATGAGGCAACTTCTGCAACAGATGCTGTAAGCCTCAGCGATCCTTATTATGAATTAAAAGATATTATTGTTGTTGGTAAAGACAATACAGATATTACAAAAAAAGAAGATTTAACCGGTAAAAATATCGGCTATCAAACCGGCAGTGCTGCGGAACAAGTCATTGATGGTCTCACAAAGCAGAATATTACCATTGGTGTAAAAAGTCCTTATAATCGAAATGCAGATGCCTTTGCAGATCTGGCAAACGGACGAATTGATGCCATTGTTGTATCTTATCCATATGCAGTTACAATGGCAAAAGAAAATGACACCTTTAAAGTAATTAATGATACACTTCAAAGCTGTAACCTTGTGGCTGTTATGGGAAAAGACGCAAAAGAATTAACCCTAAAATACAACAACGCATTAAAAACCATAAAAGAAAACCAACTTTACACAGAAATCGAATCACAATGGTTATCTATAGAATAGGAAAAGAAAATGACAAACTTAGATTTTTCAGTACTGCTTCCATATGCAACTCTTCTCTTCCCTGCACTTTGGATCACCATTAAAATTGGTCTGGTTGGTTTTTTAGCCGCCTGCCTTCTAGCTACACTGGTTGGCGGCTTAAGAACCATGGCCCTGCCTAAAGTTATTCGATGGATTTTAAATATCTATGTAGAGTTTTTTAGAGGCACACCTCTCCTGGTTCAATTGTTTATTGTATACTATGGACTGCCTTCCTTTGGAATTCGCATGGATCCCGTACTTGCTTCCATCCTGACAATGGGACTGAACAGCGGTGCCTATTTATCAGAAAATGTCCGTGGTGCTGTTCTTGCCATTAACAAAGGACAGTATGAATCTGCTGCTATTTTAGGATATAATCCGGTGCAGATTGCATTTCACATTGTGCTTCCCCAGGCATTCCGCATTGCAATTCCTTCTTTTATGAACGGATTTTCCTCTATGATTAAAGAAACCTCATTGGTGTCTGTGCTACCTATTGTAGAGTTAACTAAACTTGGAAATCAGATTTATGCCAAAACCTATCATCCCTTCGAGATCTATATTTCACTTGCTCTTTTATATTTTATAATTACCTACTGTGTTACCATTTTTGCAAAGAAATTAGAAAGGAAACTATCTATATGGATAAATTAATACACGTACAATCCCTTTCCAAATCTTTTGGAGACACAACGATATTAAATAATCTGACTCTCACTGTAAAAAAGGGAGAAGTAATTGGAATCATTGGTGCCAGTGGTTCCGGAAAAAGCACCTTGATTCGCTGCATTGCCGGCTTAGAAGATTATCAGTCCGGCAGCATCTATATTGATGATGAGAAACAGAATGGAATCAATAAAAATCATAAAATTGGTGTTGTCTTTCAAAATTATAATTTATTTCCACATTACAATGTCTTAGATAATATTGCCAAACCACTGCAGGCTGTTGGAAAATTATCTAAAGCAGAGGCACAAACAAAGGCAAGATCCCTGCTTGCCAAAGTACATCTGGAAACGATCCAACTGCAGTACCCTTCCACACTATCCGGAGGACAAAAACAAAGAGTCGCCATTGCAAGAGCATTAGCCATGAACCCGGAAATTATCATTTTCGACGAAGCAACCTCCGCACTTGATCCCGAACTTGCCCATGAGGTGTTAGAGACTATTGGAGAACTGGCAAGAGAAGGACAGACTATGCTTGTTGTTACACACCAAATCAATGCCATCCGTCAAATTGCTACCCGCTTTCTTTTTTTGCATAAGGGACAAATTGAAAAAGATGGAGCCATCCAGGAGTTATTTGAAAAAAACACCTGCAAACCCCTGGAAAAATTCTTACAAATGGTTGACAACTGAATTTCTTTTGTATATACTTAATCCATTGATAAAGGCTTTGAAGGGAACAAGTACTATTTTGTGAATCAAACAGAGAGTTGCCGTATGGTGAGAGGCGCATGTGATACAGAATAGGAATACCTCCCGGAGCTGCGTACCGAAGTCATAGTAGGCTACGACGTGTAACATACGTTATAATGTATAGTGTTGTGTTTGCAACACTTAAAAAGGCAGATGACGTAAGTCCTCTGTAAACAAAGGTGGTACCACGGAAACCCGTCCTTTCGTTCTTTAACGATAGGGCTTTTTTTTATTTATAAGGATAGAATCTATCCCACTAAAGGAGGAGAATTATGACTATTTACGACGAACTGGTTGCCAGAGGACTCATTGCTCAAGTAACAGATGAAGAAGAAATTAAAACATTAATTAATGAAGGTAAGGCAACTTTTTATATAGGATTTGATCCAACTGCAGATAGTCTTCATGTTGGACATTTTATGGCACTCTGCCTAATGAAACGTCTGCAAATGGCGGGAAATAAACCAATCGCTGTTATGGGTGGTGGAACCGGAATGATTGGAGATCCTTCCGGTAGAAGTGATATGCGCCAGATGATGACCGTTGAGACCATTCAGCATAATATTGATTGTTTTCGTACACAAATGAGTAAATTTATTGACTTTTCTCAAGGGAAAGCCCTTATGGTAAATAATGCCGATTGGCTGCTGGATTTGAATTATGTTGACCTTCTTCGTGAAGTTGGAGCTCATTTTAGTGTAAATCGCATGCTTTCTGCTGAATGTTATAAACAGCGTATGGAAAAAGGATTAAGCTTTCTGGAATTTAATTACATGATTATGCAAAGCTATGATTTCTATGAATTATTTCAAAAATATGGCTGTAATATGCAGTTTGGCGGTGATGATCAGTGGAGTAACATGCTTGGAGGCACAGAATTAATTCGCAGAAAACTTGGAAAAAATGCTTATGCCATGACCATTACTCTTTTATTGAATTCAGAAGGAAAGAAAATGGGCAAAACCCAATCCGGTGCTGTATGGCTGGACCCTGAAAAGACCACACCCTTTGAATTTTTTCAATACTGGAGAAATATTGCAGACGATGATGTGTTAAAATGTCTGAGAATGCTTACCTTCCTTCCATTAGAAGAAATTGATGAGATGGATAAATGGGAGGGAAGCCAGTTAAATGAAGCAAAAGAGATTCTGGCCTTTGAATTAACCAAGCTGGTTCATAATGAAGAGGAAGCCCTTAAAGCCAAAGATGCTGCAAGAGCCCTCTTTACCAATGGAACTGCTGACCATATGCCTACGATACAATTAAACGAAGAAAGCTTTGCAAATGGCGATTTAGACATTCTGACTTTATTGGTGCTTTCCGGATTGGCTTCCTCCAGATCAGAAGCCCGAAGAAGCACGGAACAAGGCGGAGTATCCGTTAATGGTGAGAAACTAACGGACATTAAAACCACTTATACCAAAGCCGCTTTTCAAGAAGAATTTGTTCTCAAAAAAGGGAAAAAGAGTTTTTGTAAATTAACTCTTTAATTACAGCAAAGAAATAGACGCAGGGACGGTGCAATTTATTGCCCGTCCCTGTGCCATCACCATATTTTTGTTGTCCATTGCGTACAATCCCATATTTCGGTAGCCAATCCCTGATAAAATTCCGGTTCATGGCATACCATTAGAATACTTCCTTTGTATTCTTTTAATGCTCGCTTTAATTCTTCTTTTGCATCCGCATCCAGATGATTTGTTGGTTCATCAAGAACCAATATATTCGATTCCCGATTCATTAACTTACACAATCTGACCTTAGCCTGCTCTCCACCGCTTAAGACACGTACTTTACTCTCGATATGCTTAGTAGTCAAACCGCACTTTGCAAGTGCAGAGCGAACTTCATATTGAGACAATCCCGGGTATTCCTGCCATATTTCTTCTATACAGGAGTTTTTATTATCCTGAGGCATCTCCTGTTCAAAGTAACCTATGCTTAAATAATCACCCAGCACCACTCTTCCATCCAATGGTGGAATAAGACCAAGAATACTTTTTAATAACGTTGTTTTTCCAATTCCATTTGCACCCACCAATACCAGCTTTTCTCCTCTTTCCATTCGAAGATTTAACTGTGATGAAAGCGGTTCATCATATCCAATCACCAAATCATAGGTCTCAAATAAATACCGTCCCGGTGTTCTTGCTTCTTTAAAGAAAAACTCCGGTTTGGGTTTTTCCCTTGCAAGTTCAATCATATCCATTTTGTCTAATTTTTTTTGTCGTGACATTGCCATGTTCCTGGTTGCAACATTTGCTTTATTACGAGCAACAAAATCTTTTAATCCGGCAACCTCTTTCTGCTGTTTGTTATAAGCCGCTTCTATTTGAGATTTCTTCATGGCATATACTTCTTCAAATTTTGTATAATCTCCTACATATCGATTTAATTCCTGATTATCCATATGATAAATAATATTTACCACGCTGTTTAAAAATGGAATATCATGCGAAATCAGAATAAACGCATTCTCATACTCATTCAAGTAGCGCTTTAACCATTCTATATGTTCACTATCCAGATAATTAGTTGGCTCATCCAAGAGAAGAATGTCCGGTTTTTCCAATAGGAGCTTGCCCAGTAACAGCTTAGTTCTTTGGCCACCACTCAAATCCGTTACATCTGTATCCAGTCCCAAATCTAATAATCCTAATGCACGGCTCACTTCCTCTACTTTAGAATCAATTAAATAAAAATCATGCAAGGTCAGTAAATCCTGTATTACAGCAAGCTCGTCCAATGCTTTTTCCATTGCATCCCCTTCCAGTTCTCCAAGGGTATCGCAGATATGATTCATCTCTGTTTCCATTTGAAAGAGAAAATCAAACGCCGACTGTAGCACTGCTTTCATACTCATGCCTTTTTTTAATTCCGTGTGCTGATCCAGATAGCCGACTCTTATATTTTTTGCCCATTCTACTTTTCCTTCATCCGGCTGTAGTTTTCCGGTAATAATATTCATAAAGGTAGATTTGCCCTCTCCATTGGCACCAATTAAACCGATATGTTCTCCCTTTAAGAGACGAAAAGACACATTTGAAAAGATCGCCCTGTCTCCAAATCCATGGGATAATTTTTCTACGCTAAGTATACTCATATTTATTTTTTCTCCTGGCTGTTTTCTACTGCTTTTGCAATGGCTTCATTATAAGTTGGATGTGCACGCATTGCATACATTAACTGTTTTGAGGTTAAACTATTGGCAATTGCTGTTGCCATCTCTCCAATCATATCCGTTGCTCTTGCACACACCATCTGTGCGCCTATTAATACATCACTGGTAGCTTCAAATACCACTTTGATAAATCCCACTGAATCATGTGTAATAATTGCTCTACTATTCTCATCAATGGTATATTTACCGCATCTAACATTAAGTCCCTTTTCTCTGGCCTCATTCTCAGATAGTCCCACTGATGCTACTTCCGGATTCAAATAAAGACAATTTGGAACAATTGGTAAATCTATGAATAAACAACTTGGCACAATCGATAACATAATACTTGGTTCTTTTTTTAATATATGTTCAATAACAAAGGTTCCCTGAGCCGCTGCCACATGTGCTAATTGTATCCCATGAATAGCATCTCCAATTGCATAGATTCCTTCCATATTTGTCTTAAAATTACTGTCCACCGCAATATGTCCATCTTCCATTTTAATTGGATATTCGTCTGCAAATAAACCATCTGCTGAGAATTTTCTTCCTACTGAAACCAAGATATGACCTGCTGATACATGCTTCTCTTCCCCATTCTCTATGTAGGTGCAGTCAAGCTTTACGCCCTTTGTAATTTTCTGTATAAGAGAATTCGTATGAATTTCTACCCCCTGTTTTCGAATATAATTCATTAGATTCTCTGAAATCTCCGGATCCATTGGGGATAAAATTCTAGGTTTACTCTCTAATATAGTTATTTTACTTCCAAATCCATGAAGTATATTGCCGCATTCAATTCCTACTACACCACCACCAATAATAATTACATCTTCATATTGATCGGTCTCTGTACTAAGAATCTCATCACTGGTTACAACTCCCGGTAAATCAATTCCCCTGATATTGGGGCGCACCGGCTTTGCCCCTACTGCAAGAATTATGATATCTGCAGTAACTTCCTGTACCTGTCCGTCTTTTCCGGTTACTTCTACTAAACGCTCCCACACCAGTCGGGCAGTTCCCCGAATAATTGTAATTCCAAGCTTTAGAAAATTTCCCTGGATCTCTTCTCCTGTCTGGGATACAACTCTGTCTTTATACTCATATACCTTTGTGGAATCATAGTCGACTTTTTCAGCAGTAATTCCAAATAATTGACTATTTCTCATATCTGCATACAAGTCCGATGCATGAATAAGTGCTTTTGTTGGAATACATCCACGATTAACACACACGCCGCCAATCTCATTTTTTTCAATTACTGCTACCTTCATTCCACCTTTTGCAGCCTTTTCTGCTGCGGTATAACCTCCCGGTCCGGTTCCAATAATTAACAAATCATACTGTTCCATACAATGCCTCCTTTAATTGCTTCATTGCCTGTTGGAGAACGCTTCTTGGGCAGGCGAGGTTAATTCTCTCATATCCTTCCCCTGCTTTTCCAAACATTCTACCTTCATCAAACCAGATTTTACTTTTTTCCACACACAGTTCATCTAATTCTTCTTCCGTCAAGCCAAGCTTGGAAAAATCCATCCAGCCCAGATACGTTCCCTCTAAGTCTCCTATTGTAACCTCCGGAATATTTTTCTTAAGATATTCGCGGATATATTGGTAATTGCCTCTAATATAGATTAAAATCTGATTCAGCCAGTCTTCTCCCTGTGTATACGCTGCCTCACAGGCTGCATATCCCATAATTCCCACGCCCCCAATATGGGTTCTGTCTAACTCCAGTTTCATTCGTTCCCTTAATTGAGTATTTGGAATAAAGATATTCGAGGTTTGCATTCCTGCAAGATTAAAACTCTTGCTTGGAGCGGTACAGATAATTGTTCTCTCTATTAATTCCGGAAGCACATCTGCAAATACATGGTGTCTATGTCCCGGATAGACAAAATCCCCATGTATCTCATCACTTACCACAAGTACATTATGACGCAGGCAAATCTCTCCTACGGCCTTTAACTCTTCTTTTGTCCATACTCTTCCAACCGGATTCTGTGGACTGCAAAGAATATACATTTTTACCTGCTCTTTTACTACTTTTTCCTCAAAATCCTCCAGGTTCATTTTGTACTGTCCATCTATCTTTATTAATGTATTATCCACAACTTTTCGATTATTTGTCTCTATCATGTTACGAAATAGGTGATAGACCGGCTGCTGAATTAGTATGGAATCCCCTTCTTTCGTATAACATCTGATACAGAAAGCGATTGCTGTTACCACTCCGGGCATAGTTAAAATCCATTCCTTCTTTGTATTCCAGCCAAATCTGTTCCGATACCAGTTCTGAACAGCTGTATAATATCCCTCTCCTGGAACAGTATATCCAAGAATTCCCCGTTCCAGTATATTTGTAAGTGCATCTTTGACACAGTCCGCCATGGAAAAATCCATATCCGCTACCCATAAGGGAATAATTCCTTCCGGTTTATTGTTTTCCTTCCAAAGATCATATTTTACACTATTGCTATTATAACGATTTATTTGTTTATCAAAATCAATTTCCATTTTTTTCCTTTCTCTTACTGTACATATAAGGATTCTATATAAACAGATCCTTCCTTTTCCTGATCAAAATAGAGTGTTAGTTCTTTCATATTCTTCCTGTCAATATTTTTAAATAAATGCAATGGAATTCGGATGCTTCCTATTGGTGTCATTGGTGTAAAAAAATGATAGTCCATTTCTTCCATTTCCGTTACATCCATTTTTCCGGGTGTTATTCTTACAGCATGTGCTGTTTTCGGAATTTTAATTTTTGCACTCTTCCCTTTTCCATCTTTTAATTCAATTGTAAATCCCACTCCCGTTTCTTTTTTATAAATTGGATCCGATGAATCCGGAATAAGATTCAGTGTCAGTGCCTTATATTTGCTAAAATCTATCTGATCCGGAAGGATAACCACCTGATTTTTATTGGTATTCCATTTGAAGTTCAGCAGATTTTTAACTTTATTTCCTTCTTGTCCAAAGGTTATCGTATCAATGGGAATTTTATCCTCTTTATAAAACCAGGAATCTGTTACATTTTCTTTTGTCATTCCATCTTCTTTATATTGATCCATCTTTGCAATATCTGCAATTTCAGTGACGTTTTTATCATACAGCCTTGTTAATACACCCACACCATACATTGTGTCAGGACCTGCTTTACTTAAGTCATACATGGTATCTTTTACTTCCCCTTTTATAGCTGCATTCAGATAATCCAGGGTATAATTCTTTAAAAATTCCTGCTGCTGTTCTTTCGTGATCTGATCTCTGAGTTCTTCCTCTCCTCTTGCAAGTGTTGCATCATTCAGGTCTATATTTGTATTAAAGTAATTATGATTTGCGCCCAGCACATACGTAACTCCATGTGGATTGTCCAATTTCTGTTCCAGCATTTCATCAAAATTAAAACCATCCAGGGATGATACATCTCCATCATATTCCGGCACTACTATTGTGACTTCACTATTGGCCCACTCCCGGCTCTCTAAATCTTCCGATGCAGCAGGTGCAATCGCAATAAGTGCCTCTATTGGATACTTTTTTTTCTCCATCTCACAGGCTAAAGGAAATATAATGTCGCCACCTCTGGAATGACCTATCATTGCTATTTTATCAAAATCAATCTTTCCCTTTAAATCTATCGGATAATTCAAACCCTTTCCTTCATTGGCCAGTTCAAGATTCTTCATATGTTCTTCCACTAAATAGATTACTTTTTCTCTTTCATCTCCGTCTCCATATTTCCAAATATATGGTTTGCTAACATCCAATGACAATGCAAGATATCCATTCTCAGCCAAATATTCTACTAAATAAGTAAAGCCGGTATCATATCTCAAACTCTCATCTATATTTGAATGGGATCCATGCATAATAAGAACCAAAGGATAGGTTCCGGATCCCTTGGGCACACCCATTACTCCTCTTAGTGCATAGGGCATTTTTTTACCCGATTCTGCGATATATTCACCGTCTGTAACATGAAATTCCGATACATCCGCTTCACATTGCTTTGTATTTTTCGTTTTTATCTCTACAAGTGACAGCGTCTCTGTTTTTTGTGGACTCTCTTTTTTATCTGCCTGAACTTTATCTCCACATCCACTTAAAAGCAGCATTGCCACTATTCCAATTATCATTAATTTTTTAACCACTATCTTGTACCTCCTAATTATTGCAATCCCTTTAAGAATATGACACTATGATTTCTCTGTCAAGCTTTTTCTTCTCTATGGAAAGGTTTCCCGCATTATATTGTTTATATTCCCAATAAATATAAGAATCATTCAAAATAAAGTTCATTTTTAAGAAAAAAAAAAGAATCCGGATTATCCAGATTCTTCGATTCTTGACAGGCGTCAACCAGATTTGAACTGGTGATAGAGGTGTTGCAGACCTTTGCCTTACCACTTGGCTATGACGCCACATATTTAGAACTATTTGATTATATCAAATGAACTTCCCTTAGTCAAGAGATTTTCATATGACTCCTACGGGAATTGAACCCGTGTTACCGCCGTGAAAGGGCGATGTCTTAACCGCTTGACCAAGGAGCCGTATTTTCTTCAATTATAGTCAAAAATGAAGAGTTCTCTCTTATTCTTTTCACTCTTCATATATGTGATGCTATAGCTCCCCAAGTAGGATTTGAACCTACGACATCACGGTTAACAGCCGTGCGCTCTACCGCTGAGCTATTGAGGAATATACTACCTAGACAAAATGACGTCCACAAATTACTTGCAACGTCATCATCTTAAGGTGTTATACCTTAAAAACCGCATACAGTGTCTTTCTTCAAACCGAGCTATTTGGTCAAG
>JAVVVI010000030.1:0-28827 GCA_036652735.1 Lachnospiraceae bacterium | reverse complement strand
GAGCGTGAGCCAATATGAATGAAACGATTCTAATTGTGGATGACGAAAAAGAAATTGCCGATTTAATTGAAGTTTATCTTGAAAATGATGGCTATACCGTATACAAGTTTTACAATGGCATTGAAGCCTTGCAATGTATTGCATCCACAAAATTAGACCTCGCAATTTTAGATGTGATGCTTCCCGATATTGACGGATTTCGGATTTGCAAAAAAATTCGAGAACAGTATCTTTATCCTATTATTATGCTCACTGCAAAGGTTGAGGACACCGATAAAATAATGGGACTTACTATAGGTGCCGACGATTACATAACGAAACCATTTAATCCCCTGGAAGTTGTGGCAAGAGTAAAAACGCAATTACGGCGCTATGTTAAATATAATAGCAATAATGAATCCGCAGATATCTCTGCCAGCGAATATGATATTAGAGGGCTTTTCATTAACAAAGATACTCACAAGTGCAGTTTATTCGGCAAGGAAGTCTTTCTTACACCCATTGAATTTTCCGTGCTTTGGTATCTGTGCGACCATAAAGGAAAAGTTGTTTCTTCGGAGGAACTGTTCGAGGCGGTATGGGGCGAAAAGTACCTTAATAACAACAACACCATTATGGCCCATATGGGAAGATTACGGGAAAAACTTCACGAACCTGCTAAGAATCCAAAATTCATAAAAACAGTATGGGGGGTTGGCTATGCCATTGAATAAGAGTGACCAAAACAAACGTAAGAAAAGGCGGCGCAGTGAAGTATCTCGAAGACTATTGGTTCAATACTTTATTACTATTATTGTTTTTGTTGTCACCCTAATCGTACTTGTGCTTTTAGCATGGCAGTTTAGTAATTTGTTCATATGGTATAGTAATAATCCACTCTATTTGATTTTGAGTTTTATAAAAGATTACATTCTTGTGTTCGTGGGTGTGCCAATGTTACTGGGTTGGATTTTTATTACCTACTATTTTATTTCCAAGCCACTGAGCTATTTGGATGAGGTTGTTACAGCTTCAGAACAATTGGCAACACCTACTACAGATCCAATTATTCTTTCCGATATCCTGTTCAATATAGAACATGAGCTAAACCTTGTGAGAGAAAAGGCATTAGTCAATTCCAGGGCTGCAAAAGAGGCAGAGCAACGAAAGAACGATCTTGTTGTTTATTTGGCCCATGACCTAAAAACCCCACTCACCTCTGTCATTGGCTATTTAACGCTTCTCCGTGACGAAGGTCAAATATCCCAGGAATTAAAAGAAAAATATCTTTCCATCTCTCTTGATAAAGCACAACGACTTGAAGATTTAATCAACGAGTTTTTTGAAATAACGAGATTTAATCTTTCCACTATCGAACTTCAATACAGCAATATTAACCTCACCCGACTGCTTGAACAGCTTACCTTTGATTTTAAGCCTATGTTCCTTGAAAAGAACTTACAATGCAAACTTAATATAACCACCGATATTATGGTAAAGTGTGATGTCAACAAAATCCAGCGGGTGTTTGATAATCTTTTGAGAAATGCTGTGTTTTACAGTTTTGAAAATAATGAGATTGAAATTTCTGCATGGGAAAACCATGGTGAAGCAACCATTCGTTTTGTAAATCATGGCAATACTATTCCCAAGGGAAAAATCAATCGCATTTTTGAGCAATTTTATCGTTTAGATACTTCACGAAGTTCAAATAATGGCGGTGCGGGGCTTGGACTTGCCATTGCAAAGGAAATTATAGACTATCACCATGGAACCATTATTGCATCCAGCGAAAATGAGCGAATTGAATTTACCGTTACTCTTCCCCTGTCGTAATAAAATCGTAAGAAATTCAATAGAATAATTTTAGAATTCCGTTACCGCAAACGGAAAAACTGCACTCTTTTTTTTGATACTATAATAGTATCAAAGAAAGAGTGCTTTTGTTATATACAATAATCAAATAAGCGATAAAAATATAGAAAAAAGAGGTATTTAAAATGCAACAAAAAAAAATTGCGGTTATTTTTGGAGGAAATTCAACGGAGTATCAGGTGTCGCTTCAATCTGTATCTTCAGTTCTTGAGCATATCAATACGGATAAATACCGGGTTATCCCCATTGGCATTACAAGAAGTGGTGAATGGTATCACTATATGGGAAGCTATTGCAAGATCCTTGATAATACCTGGTGTGAAGACTCCCTAAATCTTCGTTCTGTCATTGTCTCTCAAAATCCATCCGAAAAAGGATTTATTGAGCTAGGTGCAGAGAACTATTCCTACCTTGACGTGGACCTGGTCTTCCCCGTATTGCATGGCAAGAATGGTGAGGACGGAACTCTTCAGGGGCTGTTTGAGCTCTCGGGTTTACCAATTGTGGGTTGTGATATGCTCTCCTCCGCATTATGTATGGACAAGGACAGAGCGCATAAACTTGTAAGCCTTATGGGTATCGCCGTACCCAAAGCAGTAACCTTTCATCCATCTACAACCAAAGCAGCTCTTAGTGAAATTGACAATAACCTGTGCTATCCGCTTTTCGTTAAGCCTGTTCGAGCTGGTTCCTCCTATGGAATCACGAGAGTGACACAAAAGCAGGATCTTCAAACCGCAGTGGATCTGGCATTTCAGCACGACAGCCAGGTTATTGTTGAGGAAGCAATCCAAGGATTTGAAGTGGGCTGTGCCATATTGGGAACGGATACACTAACTGTTGGTCGGGTTGATGAAATACAATTATCAGGAGGTTTTTTTGATTTTACGGAAAAATATACCTTGAAATCATCCAAAATTTTTATGCCTGCAAAAATTGATTCTGCTTGTGAAAAAAGAATACAGGAAGCTGCTAAAACAATCTATAGAACACTTGGATGTTCCGGATTCGCCCGAGTAGATCTATTCTTAACACCAAATGATGAACTTGTATTTAATGAGGTGAATACAATTCCCGGTTTCACCTCACACAGCCGTTATCCGAATATGATGAAAGGTATTGGCTTGTCCTTTGCTGACATGCTGGATAAGCTGATTGGGTTATATGAATAGCAATGAGTATGATAACATTACAAAATAAAAAAAGTGGAATCGATTATTTTCGATTAATCGCCGCCTTCCTTGTCATTGCCATCCACACCTCGCCACTGCTGTCCTACACCGAAACAGGCGACTTTATCCTAACCCGCATTATCGCCCGTGTTGCGGTTCCTTTTTTCTTCATGACCTCCGGTTTTTTTCTTATTACAAGGTATCGCCGTAACGAACATAAGCGAAACTTGTTTGTACAGAAAACAGCACTGCTATACGGTGTTTCCATTCTTCTCTATCTGCCATTGAATATTTATAGCGGTTATTTTAAGGTAGCAAACTTACTTCCCAATATTCTTAAGGATATTTTCTTTGACGGGACATTTTATCATTTATGGTATCTTCCCAGCGCAATCATCGGTGGAATCATTGCTTGGTTTCTTGTCAAACAATGCCATTATAATTACAGGAAGGCTTTACTCATCACCTCTGCCCTGTATCTCATTGGATTGTTTGGTGACAGCTACTATGGAATTACAGAAAAAATACCATTATTAAATGGAATCTATAAGTGCATTTTCCAGGTGTCAGATTATACAAGAAACGGTATTTTTTTTGCTCCCATATTTTTTTTGTTGGGTGGTATGCTTTCCAATAAATCCACGCGAGTTTCGCTAAAAAATAGTTTTATTGGATTTAGTGTTTCCTTAATTCTGATGATTGGCGAGGGTATGCTATTACACATTGGTGGATTACAGCGTCACGACAGCATGTATTTTTTTCTGATTCCATGTATGTATTTTCTGTTTAATGCTCTTACCCTTTTCCCTGGGAAAAGAAATGTGTATCTTTGTAAATTGGCACTTGTGCTCTACATTATTCATCCGATTATAATTGTTATTCTGCGACTGTTTGCGAAGATAACCCATATGCAGGCATTGTTTATTGAAAACAGTCTTGTACATTATTTGTCGGTTAGTATTCTATCTACTATATTCGCTATATTGACGCTTTTCCTGTTTCATAAATTAGACAGCAAAAAGAAAGGAAAATTTATAAGGGAGAATGAAAGAGCTTGGTTAGAAATCGATTATCCTAATCTTAAGAATAATGTAACCGTACTAAAAAAGGCTATGCCAAAAGATTGTGAATTTATGGCAGTAGTGAAATCGGATGCATATGGTCACGGCGCCTTTGAGATCGCTACCTATATAAACCAGATTGGTGTAAAATCCTTTGCTGTTGCCACAATTGATGAGGGCATTCAATTACGTCGTTATGGAATCAACGACGAAATTCTAATTCTTGGTTTCACGCCGGCTACACGGGCAAAAGAACTCTACAAATATGACCTTATGCAAACCTTAATTGATTATGACTATGCCGTAAAACTAAACAAACAGGGCTATAATTTAAAAGCACATATCAAAATTGATACCGGAATGCACCGCCTTGGATTTGATTACGAAGATAAGGAAGCCATCAAACAACTATTTCGAATGAACTATATTCAGGTATTGGGAATCTATACGCATTTGTGTGCTTCAGACAGCCTGATTGCGGAAGATGTCCATTTCACCAAACTGCAGATTAAACACTTTTATTCCTTGATTGAAGAGTTAAAGGAAGATCGAATAAAGATTCCTAAAATACACATTCAAAGCAGCTATGGGCTTTTGAATTATCCCGAGCTTAGCTGCAATTATGCCAGAATCGGCATTGCATTATACGGTGTACTAAGCTCACCAAATGATGAAACAAAATTACAGCTTGATTTGCGTCCGGTTCTTTCCTTAAAATCTCAGATTGTCCTTATAAGGCAGGTACAATGTGGTGAAAGTGTTGGCTATGGCAGAGCTTATATTACGAAGAAAGCTTGTAAAATCGCTGTGGTACCCATGGGCTATGCGGATGGGGTGCCTAGAAGTTTATCCTATGAAAACGGCAAAGTCTTAATAAATGGCCATCGCGCACCTATCGTGGGGCAAATTTGCATGGATCAATTAATCATCGATGTAACCGGTATTGATCGAGTATCCATTGGAGATATTGTGACACTAATTGGAAAAGATGGGAACGATGAACTGTCCGCTTCTGCTATTGCCGCTGATTCTGGCAGCATTACAAATGAGCTCTTAATTCGAATGGGCAAAAGATTCATTCTAGACTGACCTCTACTTTCCGGTAAAACTGAAGTGTGCCATTTCATTATTGGGTAAATCAATTGTTTCTATCAATAAAAAATACTGAACTCCTTTAGAATTCAGTACTTTCAGCGTTCCCGAGGCGATTCGAACGCCCGACACCCGCCTTAGGAGGGCGGTGCTCTATCCAGCTGAGCTACGGAAACAGATTTATTTTTTCATAATCCCTTAATAAATGTGGACGAACGCCTCCTACTTAGGAGGCGAACATTCTATCCGACCTGGCTATGGAGAGAATAATTTCATACTTTTACAACTTTTTAATTTTATCATAAATCATCCATAAAAACAAGAAGTTCCAATCTTTATTCCACTATATCTCCGAAAATTTTACAATTCCCTGCATCCAAATAATTCCCTTAAATCTTCTTCCAATGGATGGTTCACCCAAAAGTTGTGACTTATTAATACACACATCCAATGACAAGTGATTACAGGAAATTGTCATTGCACATACTTCCTCACCAGTTACAGTATTTAGCGTAGTGGAAAAATCCATAATCTCCCCCATAATGGAATACTGATCACTCTCGATTCCATAGGGCATGAAGTAGGTATCAACAATCGTTAAAATATCCTCCCGTAAAATTCTTCTGGAGAGCATGGAATATGTGTCAATATCTTCTAATGTTAAACTTTCAATGGCATCTTCATCTCCATCTCTGGCAGCCTCAATCAATTCGTCTCTATCGTTTGATACCTTTTTATGATGAATTGATTTTTTTTCATCTTTATTCACCGGAAGAAGAATCATACCTTTTGAAGCAAGTCCGCTTAAATAAGATTTTGCCATGGAAGGATTGACTCTTTTTAGCCTTTTTAAATTCAAATATTCAACTGCATTGGAAAGATAAAAGATCAAGGTAACACCAATTTTAACTTCGTCACAAACAGCCGCATAAGAATCTTTATCTGCATGTTTTTCCACCTCTACGGATTCTTCAGTTGTAATATTCACACCGGAAAAGTAAGGAAAATAATATTCCATTTGAAATACGTCGTTCTTGTCGTACTCTCCTCTGACTGCAATACCCATAGCTGTTCCGTATTCCTTGCTTAATTCGCAAAAAACACTTCCATCCTCTCTTTCCACCATTGAGCGACTGTTGGGATGTTCCATAACATCTTTTAAAATGATATCAAATTCAGCTTTCGTTTTAATACTTGAAAATCCAATTGAGTGTATAAATTGATGCATATTCTCCCTCCTTCCTTTTTGAGATAACTTTCTTTTATTATATAATAGCTGGAATCATTTTGCAAATACTCTAACAATTTACTTATTTTTTTCTTCTCCCTGAGCAATTAACAGTGCTTCCTTTTCTTCTTCAGCCAATGCAATATAACAATTACCATCGACAATTTCTTTTATATAGGTATAACAACCCTCGCGGCTATGCATCGCGTTAATAATAAAACCATCGTTCTTCTGATCCAGCAAGGCTAATGAAAAACTGAGTTTTCCACCCATTTCCTGAAATGCATCATATTTTACCATACCAAATTTTTGAAATGTTGGAATCATTGATTTAAAAAGCAGTTCAATTTTCTTGGAATTGTCTGAATTTGCCTCTATTAAAGTATCAACCTGATCCAATCGTTTTATAATTGTATCTTCTAAATTCTTAGCATTATTTCCAGTCATAAAAATTTTATATCTTTTTTTTAATTTGTTCATCTGAACAATATTGATGATATAGAGGATAAATAAAAGAATAACCACACCACATAAACTCAATATCATATACAATGAATAATCATTTATCATTTCTAAGTATTTCATCTTGCACTCCTTGTTCGAACATTTGTTCTTATTTTTCTATTGTTTGAAGCATATCCATAATACGATCCAATTCATCGATTGAATAATATTCAATTTCAATCTTTCCATTGTCTTTTGACTTTTGATGAATGGAAACCTTGGTTCCAATTATTACTTTTAGTTTTTCTTCTAAATCTTTAAATATAAAGTCTAATTTATCTGATTCATCATTTTTTGGAGGAATGCTCTTTTCTTTTTGAAGTTTCTTTACAAGTTTTTCTGTCTCTCTTACACTTAATTTCTCATCAAATATTTTTTGTGCTGTAATATATTGCTTTTCCGGATCTGTAAGGGATAAAAGAGCTCTGGCATGGCCAGTTGATAGTAAACCGTCAATTACCATCTGTTGAACTTTTTCATCTAATCTCAAAAGACGCATGGAATTTGTGACTGCCGTTCTACTCTTAGACACTCGTTCTGCAACTTCGTCCTGTTTCAAGTTAAATTCGTTCAATAATTTTTTGTAGGCCAACGCCTCTTCAATTGGATTGAGGTTTTCCCTTTGTATATTTTCAATTAAAGAAATTTCAACAATTTCCTGATCTGTTAGATTTTTGATTATAACAGGAACTTCTTTCAAACCAGCAAGTTTTGCAGCTCTCCACCGACGTTCCCCTGCAATGATTTCATAATAGGTTCCTTTGTCATGTACTAATAATGGTTGTATAATACCAAATTGTTTGATTGATTCTGCTAACTCCAAGAGAGAATCTTCATCAAAGTTTTGTCTGGGCTGCTCCATATTTGGTTCGACTTTATTGATATTTAAGAATAGTTGGGGCTGAACAGACTGTTTTTCTTCCTGGACCAATGTTTTAAACCCAACTTTATCCGTAATCAAAGAATCCAATCCTTTTCCTAAGCCACTTTTTTTTGCTGCCATTTATATTTAACCCACCCTTTCAATAACTTCTTTTGCTAATTTTCTGTAACTTTCTGCACCTGTTGATTTTGGATCATATACATTAATTGGTAAACCGTGACTAGGTGCTTCAGCCAAACGAATATTTCTTGGAATAATTGTATTATATATTTTTGCATCATAATTATTTCTAACATTTTCAACAACCTCTCCTGATAAATTGGTTCGGCTGTCATACATTGTAAATACAACTCCTTCCATCTCTAACTTTGGATTTAATCGAGTTTGTACCAATTGAATTGTATGCATTAACTGGCTTAGTCCCTCTAAGGCATAGTATTCACATTGAATTGGTACTAAGACTGTATTTGCCGTTGTCATTGCATTAATTGTAAGCATATTTAAAGAAGGTGGACAATCAATGATTACATAATCAAAATCATCCTGAACGTAATCTATTTCAGCCTTTAGTAAATATTCTTTTTCTGCTATCTCTAGAAGTTCTATTTCAGCACCGGCAAGATTCACATTTGATGGTAAGATAAAGAGGTTTGGAATGCATGTGTCATGCATACTTTCTTTTACTGTGGATTCACCAAGAATTAATTCATAAATTGTTTTTTCAATTTCATTTTTATTCATTCCCAGTCCACTTGTTGTATTTCCCTGTGGATCCAGGTCGATAACTAAAACCTTTTTACCCGCTTCTGCAAGACAGGATGAAAGGTTAATTGCAGTAGTTGTTTTCCCTACTCCGCCCTTCTGATTTGCAATTGCTATTATTCTGCCCATATTCTTTTGTGTTCCCTTCTTGTACAACTTATCCATTAATTATAACACACTTTTGTTTCACGTGAAACATTTTTTATAAACTAGTACCTGTAAAATTTTAGCACACAAGATATAGATATGTTTCACGTGAAACATTTTGTTAGTCATCAGTAAATATTTACCAAATTATTACGAATTGCAAATACAGCCGCCTGGGTTCGATCTGTTACATTTAACTTTTTAAAAATACTAAATATATGATTCTTAACAGTGCGTTCGCTGATATTGAGTTTATAAGCAATATCGCGATTTAACATTCCAATAGCAAGCAATTTAAGAACTTCCATTTCTCTTTTTGTCATTGAATTTACAATTGCAAAATCTGTTTGTCGTTCTAACATTCTATTATTTAATAAAGGAATCATATTCGGTTGTATATATGTCTCCCCTTCATACACCGTGGTAATTGCTTTCTTTAATTCCACTAGATTAGAATCCTTTAACATATATCCATTCACACCAATATCAACTGCCTTTAATAAATATTCCACTTCACTATGTACTGTCAAGACAATTATTTTAACGTGAATTTTTCTTGAATGTATTTTTTCAATAACTTCCAACCCACTCAACTTCGGCATATTAATATCTATAAGAAGCACATCCGGAATACAGCGTTCTAAAATCTGAATACATTCCAAACCATCTCCGGTCTCTGCTATCACCTTGATCTCTCCATCTAACTCTAACAACTGTTTTAAACCCTCACGAACCATAGAATGATCGTCCACAATCATAATGTTAATCGGCATATGTATCCTCCTCTGTTCTTACCGGAACTGTAACAAATAAATCTGTACCTTTTCCAACTTCTGATGTAATATTCAACGTACCTGACAACAGATAAATTCTTTCCTTCATAGTTGTTAAACCAAATCCCTTGCCAACATCTTCATTAAAAAAATCTTTATCCGTATCAAATCCTTTTCCGTCATCCACAATATGTAGCTCTACCTTATTCAAATAATTTGTAATACGAACAGATATATTTTTCGGTTCCGCATGTTTAATTGCATTATTGCATGCCTCTTGTATAATTCTAAAAAGTGATAAATTAACGATTGGAAGATTGTATAGGACCTCACCCTGAACGGAATATAGAATCTTTACACCACTCTCACGCTCCAGTCTTCCAAGCTCTCGTTCAATTGCGATATCAATTCCCATATCATCCAATGCCATAGGACGGAGATCGTAAATAATTTTTCTCATATCATTTACATTTTCTCTCATACTCTTAGACGCATTCATTAGTTCGATTTTACTACGATTGGGATCGGAGTCAATCAGGCGTGAACAGTATTCCAATTTATGCGACATGGCAGTTAAATTCTGAACCGTTGAGTCATGCAAATCTCTTGCAATTCGCTGACGTTCCGCTTCCTGGGTTTCAAGAAGTTTCAATCGAAATCCTTCATTATCTAAATCACCTAATCCAACCAACTCATTCTGACTCTGATTTATTGAAAGATTGGACTTTTTTTCCAAAATATCCACACGCTGCAACACCAGTTGAAGAGTACCTATTTTATCATTGGTATAATTAAGATAATTTTCCTTCCTATGAATCGTATCTTCGTATTCAACTAAATTTTTCTTCAATTCCTCTATCTTAATATGATTGTCATTATTAATTAAATAAGGAAAAAACGACTCATATCTATCATCTGTTCCTGCATTGAGAACCTGAATAAATTGAAGTGTTTCTTTAATTTTTATATGAAGTTTTTCAAGCTCCGATTCAAGGTTCTGTTTCGTATTCATAAGTTCGTCTAATTCTTTCATCAAAAATTCATAAATCATTTCATTCTCCAAACATATGTTCTTATTTTTTGCAATTATACTACTACTTTAATTCTATACCAAAAGAAGACAGAGTGAAAGAAAAATAATTAAATATTTTATTTGTATACCTTGGCAATTTCGTCTATAATAGGAGTATCATCAATTTGATTGGAGGTATACTATGAAGAAAAATATTAAAAATTTTGTATTACTTGCGTCCATTGCTACACTGATTATTCATATCATGAATAGGATCATAGATAACGCCGCTGCAATTAAGAATATATTGAAAGCGGACAAAGGACATTTTTATAATTGGCGCTATGGCAACGTATACTACACCAAAGAGGGATCCGGCAAGCCACTCTTACTTATTCACGACTTGCAGCCGGAATGCTCTAATTACGAATGGAAGAACGTTGTACAGGAGCTATCCAGAACAAACACAGTCTACACCATAGACTTGCTCGGATGTGGACGATCCGACAGACCAAATTTAACCTATACAAACTTTCTATATGTGGAATTACTGAGAGATTTCATTAAACACGTTATTGGTGAAAAAACTACTATGGTATCCACAGGTGATTCATCTTCCATTACAATAATGTCTTGTAATATGGATCCTGAACAATATGAAAAATTAATTTTAATTAATCCAACTGAATTAAATCAATTAACAAAAATGCCAAGTAAGAGAAAGAACACCTTGAAATTCTTTTTAGATCTGCCAATTATTGGAACACTGATTTACAATTTAGAAATGCAGAAATCAAGGCTTGCTTTCAAATACGAAAAATCCTATAAAAATTATTCCATAACAGAAGATGTAATTGATGCCTGCTATGAAGCTGCACATAAAAATAGAAGCAGCGGTAAATATTTGTTTTCCAGTATACGAACCAACTATACAAATATAAACATTATACATGCTCTGAAAAATATTAATCAAAGTATTTGTATTATCAGCAGTATGGAAAAGGATGACTATTTAGATATTGAAGAAGAATATTTATTCTACAATCCGGCAATTGAATGCGTTCACCTAAAGGATACCAAGGGGCTTCCTCAATTGGAGACACCTAGAAAGCTAGTGGAAACCATTCATTTTATAATGAATAGCTAATAAGACAATGAGCTCTGGCAAGAGCTCATTTTTTTGTAGTTTACTTTTTTATTGGTTCTTTATTTGGTGTTCCGGCCTGCCTTGGATATAGTTTGGGAGTATGTTTTACCTTTTTTATTTTTACAAAAGACCTTAAACTCTCACTCTTAGGAAGTGTGAATAAGATAACTTCCGCAGTTCCCCCTCCCAACACTGAAATAGCTTTATCTGCTTCCTTTAATTCTGCATCAATATCACCGGACTTATAGGAGATAAAATACCCCTCTTGTTTTACAAAAGGAAGGCAATATTCGGATAAGGTAGAAAGATTCGAGACTGCTCTTGAGACACATAAATCAAACTGTTCCCGATAAAGTGCCATCTGTCCAAGATCTTCCGCTCTTCCATGTACTGTTTTAATTCCTGTAAGACCAAAATCCAAAATAATATCATCTAAGAACTTCAAACGTTTCTTAAGGGAATCCATTAAAACAATATTCAAATGTGGAAATACAATTTTAAGTGGAATTCCGGGAAAACCTGCTCCTGTACCAACATCAATTATGGTGTTAATCTTACTTAAATCAATTCCTTTTACTAAAAATAAACTATCCAGGAAATGCTTTTCAATTACTTCATCCAATTCTGTAATCGTAGTTAAATTCATGACTTTGTTTTTTTCCATAAGTTTGTCATAATAGGAAAAGAACATACTAAGCTGGGCATCCGTCAACTCAATGTCAATATTGCGGCAAGCCATTTTTAATGGTTCCAAATCATATACCATAGTTACTCCTTCTTATGTCTATTTTGCTCCATATAAACCAAAATTACTGAAATATCAGCCGGAGATACTCCTGAGATTCTTGAAGCATGTCCTATGGAAATCGGTTGATACAAGTTTAATTTTTGTATGGCTTCCGTTCGAAGACTACCAATTAAATTATAATCAAAGTTAGGTGGAAGCTGCTTGTTTTCCAACTTTTTAAATTGAGATACCTGTTTCATCTGACGTGTAATATATCCATCATATTTAACATTAATGTTAACCTGCTCTCTTACATCATCCGGTAGATTCGGTCTATCTTTATCAAGAGGTTTTAGGATATCATAGGATAATTCCGGTCTGCGAATTAATTCTGCTAATGTAGTTCCTGTCTTTAAGGGTGTACTTTGATAGGATTCAAGTAAACTCTGAACCTCACTATTCGCACCCAAATTCACATTATTTACACGTTGGATTTCATCTTTAATTAAAATTTCTTTTTCTAGAACCCATTGATAGCGTTCTTCTGAGATTAAACCAACCTCATAACCAATTTTAGATAAACGTAAATCAGCATTATCCTGTCTTAGTATTAGACGATATTCTGCTCTTGATGTCATCATACGGTAGGGTTCCGTATTTTCCTTGGTCACTAAATCGTCAATCAGAACTCCAATATAAGCCTGGGATCGATCAAGAATAATCGGTTTTTCACCTTTAATTTTCCTTGCAGCATTAATTCCAGCAATTAACCCCTGTCCTGCTGCTTCCTCATACCCGGAACTTCCATTAAATTGGCCTCCACTAAACAAACCACTTATTTTTTTAAATTCCAAAGATGGAAGCAATTGATTCGGATGAATGCAATCATATTCAATGGCATACGCATTCCGAACAATTTTACCATGTTCCAGTCCCGGAACAGTGTGATACATCTGGTACTGAACATCTTCCGGAAGAGAACTGGACATTCCACCTACATACATTTCATTGGTATTTAAACCCTCCGGTTCAATAAATACCTGATGGCGCTCACGATCTGCAAATTTTACAACCTTATCTTCAATAGAAGGACAATATCTCGGTCCCGTACCTTCAATCATTCCTGAATAGAGAGGGGAACGGTCAAGATTATCACGTATAATTTGGTGTGTTTCATTATTGGTGTAAGTCAGCCAACAGGAAACCTGATGAATCTTCACATCTTCCGGATTTGTTGAAAAAGAAAAGGGAACCACTTTTTCATCCCCAAACTGTTCCTGCATCTTGGAGAAATCAATGGAACGCTTATCAATACGCGCAGGAGTTCCTGTTTTAAAGCGCTGCATGGAAATTCCTAGATTTTTTAAGGAAGCAGATAAATAGTTTGCACTCTGTAAACCATTTGGTCCTGTGTGCTCCACAACGTCTCCATAAAGGCATCTGGACTGCAAGTAAGTTCCCGTACATAGAATTACTGCCTTGGAATAATATGTAGCACCGGAAAAAGATTTTACCCCCTTTACCCTTCCATCCTCAGCCAAAATCTCCACAATCTCCCCTTTTCGAATTGTTAAAAGATCTGTATGTTCCAATGTCTGTCTCATATATGCACTATAAGCATTCTTATCCGCCTGCGCCCTAAGAGAATGAACTGCAGGACCTTTCGATTCATTTAACATTTTTGACTGGATAAAGGTATGATCAATTGCAATTCCCATTTCTCCACCCAACGCATCTACTTCTCTTACAAGATGTCCTTTGGAACTGCCGCCAATATTGGGGTTGCAGGGCATTAATGCTATGCTTTCAATACTAACTGTAAATATAATCGTAGACAAGCCCATTCTTGCACATGCAAGAGCCGCCTCACAACCGGCATGTCCGGCACCAATTACGCAAACATCATAATTTTCAACTAATGATGACATTCTTATCATCCTCTCTATTTTCCTGTACAAAACTTACTGAATATTTCATTAACCAAATCTTCTCCCACAGACTCTCCAATAATAGAGGAAAGCTCTTCATAAGCATCCATTAAGTCAATGGAAAAAAAATCCTCCGGCATATGATTGCGAATGCTTGTAAGAACCATATTTAAACTCTTTGACGTCTCTATAAGAGCTGTTTTATGTCGCACACTTGTAATATAAACCTGGTCATTGAAGGTTACAGTACCTTTAAAAAATAATTTCATTACTGCATTCTTAATTTCATCAATACCCTTCTCTTCTTTGGCTGATATAGCTAGAATGGTATGATTAAGCTTAGCTTGTAACATATCTATGGTTGTAATAGGTTGTAAATCTGTTTTATTCAGCAAAACAATCACTTTTTTATTCTGAAGTAGGTTTATAATCTCTTCATCGTTTTCATCAAGGGCTGTAGATGAATCAACAATATATAGAACAAGGTCTGCCTTCGACAAATAGGCCTTCGATTTATCCACACCAATTTTTTCAACAATATCAACAGAATCTCTGATCCCCGCAGTATCAATAATATTCAAACAAATTCCACCTAGGGAAATATGTTCCTGTAAGATATCTCTTGTAGTTCCTGCAACATCTGTAACAATTGCGCGTTCTTCACCAAGCAGCAGGTTTAAAAGAGATGATTTTCCTACATTTGGTTTACCTACAATAACCGTCTGAATTCCCTCTTTTAATATTTTTCCATCTTCAGAAGTATCAATTAATTTATTCACTTTTAGTAAACTGTTATTCACAATTTCATATAATTTTTGTGGATAACCTGCAAGACTAATGTGTTCCGGATCATCAAGGGCAGACTCAATAAATGCAATCTCATGAATGAGTTCTTGCCGAATTGAAACGATAGCTTTGGATACAGAACCCTGTAACTGGTTCATTGAGCTTTGCATAGCAAATTCATTACTTGAATTAATAAGATCCATAATCGATTCCGCCTGAGCAAGATCAATTCTGCCATTTAAGAAAGCTCGCTTACTAAACTCCCCGGGTTCAGCAGGTCTTGCACCATACTGAATTAAAATTTCAAGTATTTTTTTCATTACAAGAACCCCACCATGACAATCAACCTCCACCGTATCTTCTCTGGTGAAACTGTTTGGCCCTTTCATGAATAGCACTAAAACTTCATCAATGACTTGGGTGTCATCAACAATATAACCATAATGAACAGTATGACTTTGTACATTTGTTTTCTCAATAACGGGCTTATTCCATCGATTCTTAAATACTTTTTGAATAATTTCAAAGGAATCTTCTCCACTCATTCTTACAATTCCAATTCCTGAATTGGACATTGCAGTGGAAATTGCAGCAATTGTATCTGATAGCATAATTAATTTTTCCTCCGCTAAAGTGGTATAACAAAAGGGACTGATGAACTAGCCCCTTACCGTTATGTATCCGTTACTGATTTTTCTTTAATGTAATCACAACATGTCTAAATGGTTCTTCTCCTTCACTATGTGTTGTTACATAATGATCATTTTGTAAAGAAGAATGAATGATTCTACGTTCGAAAGGATTCATAGGTTCAAGAGAAACACTTCGTTTGGTTCTTTTCACTTTAAATGATATATTCTTTGCCAGATTCTCTAATGTCTCTTTTCTTCTCTTTCGGTAATCTTCTGTGTCAATCTTAACTTTTATATATTCTTCTGATTTTTTGTTAATTGCAAGATTTGTTAAATATTGGAGAGAATCTAATGTTTGTCCTCTTTTTCCAATTAAAACTCCCATATCATCTCCTGTTAATTCAACATCGAAGATATGATTCTCCTCATCATTCTTAATGGATACATCAACTACAAGACCCATAGCAGATGTCACTTTCTTTAAAAAATCGGTAACATCATCAATTGGTGTAAATTTCTTTCTTACCTTGATTTTAGCCTCTTTACTTGCAAAACCCAAGAAACCTGAACTTCCTTTTTCGATTACTTCATATTCAATCTGATCACTGGTAATTCCTAATTCAATCAGAGCGTTTGTAATAGCATCGTCAACGGTTTTGGCGGTAAATTCCTTAAATTCCATTAAAAAGACCTCCTATTTATTATTCTTTTCATTAAATTCACGAACTAAATTAGCTTTGCTGGCAAGACTTCCTGTTTTTGCAGTTGCCTGTGCTGTCCTTGCCTGCTGCAGCTGTTTTTCACGTTCTTCCGGAGTGATACTGCGAGCATTCACTGTAGCAGCTGATGCTATTTGACTACCGGTATATCCTCCACGCTTTTCCCTTTTTTTAGCAGCTTTTTTCATGTTCTTTTCAACAATCTTGTCAAAATCAACCTTATCTAAATGACGATTGATAACAACCTGTTGAATACTACGAACAATTGCACCAACAATCCAATAGATACCAAGACCAATTGGAAGTGTAAGAACCATTACTACTGAAACCAAAGGCATCATAAGGTTCATCATATTCATAGAACTTGACATAGGGTTATCAGCTGTAACAGCTGCATTACCGGTAGAAGCCAGCTTTAAGTTTAAAAACTGTGTCAAACCTGAAAGAATTGGAACCATAAGAGCTAAAATAAGTAAACCATAATGTCCTGTTGAAAAAGTACTTTTCATTGTACTTAAAGGTGAATTTGCAATATCAAGTCCAATGAATGAGTTAAAATGAAACGCTGCATTTCGTGTCGTTTCTATTAAATCTGTTAGGTTAGGAAAACTATTAATTAAAGAACTCCAACCATCAAAATCCCCCCAGCTATGGGTTGGAAATTTATATAATACATCAATGATAGAGTTTGAAATCGTTGAATTTGAAGCATCTGCGGCAAAATTTAAAGATACACCCGAGAGTTTCAATTTTTCAATAACTGAGGCTATTGTATCCTGATAACCGCTTGTTGCCATAATCTGATCCACTAACCCTGTATAGGAATCCTTTACACTGGATACATAAGCAGGTACATTGGCAATAACACGATATAATGCAAAAAAGATTGGCATTTGAATAAACAATTGCAAACAGCTTCCTGTTGCCGACACACCATACTTCTCATATACAGCCTGTGTTTCTTCCTGCATTTTGATTCTTGCTTCCTGATCTGTTCTTCCTTTATATTTGTATTGCAGTTCTTGAAGTTCCGGATTCATCTTCATTGACATTTTTGAGAACTTCTGCTGCTTATATGTCAGGGGAGTTAATAATAAATACACAATGATGGTCAAAAATAAAATTGTGAGACCAATGTTTTCTAATCCAAACAATTGATATAAACCATTGTAAATAAAATCGATAATGTAACCAATCACAACTGCAATAGGTCCAATAATCTTACCGGAATATTGAGTCAAAATAATATTCGTCAAGTGAAATACCTCCTAATATTATGGTACTGGGTCATAACCGCCCTTTGAAAACGGATTACACCTAATGATTCTCCATACAGCCAATCCGCCACCTTTCACCACACCGTATTTACTTACTGCTTCTAAAGCATAAGTAGAACAGGTGGGGAAATACGGGCATTTTGTTGTTTTCATTGGTGACAAATATTTTCTATAAAACTTAATTAATATAATTATAATTTTCTTCAACTATTATCCATCTTCTTTTTAACAATAATGTGATGAAGATTTCCCAAATGCAGCAATGCACTTTCAACTTCGTGATATCCAATATTCTTCGCTGCAACTCTGGAAATGACTACAATGTCTAAACCACTATTAAACATTTCTTCATGTAGTCTATAACTTTCTCTTACTAATCGAGTAATGTGATGTCTTATAACACTATTTCCAACTTTTTTGCTCACTGATATGCCAAGTCTGTTTCGGTCTGTCTGATTCTGAAAGACAAACATGACCAGATATTTATTGGCATAAGAAATACCGTGGTCATATACTTTTTGGAAATCCCTATTTTTCTTTAATGATTCAGAAAATATCATAAATTCCCATCCTTCTGTCACAGCGGATAAGAAAAATCCGCCTCATCTTTTTTTACATCGTTCTCTGGTAGAAGAAAAGACCACAAATAATGTGGTCTAAGCTGACAATTGTTTTCTACCTTTTAATCTTCTGGCAGTAATAACTTTTCTTCCACCCGGTGTACTCATTCTTGTTCTAAAACCATGTACCTTTGCTCTTGATCTCTTTTTTGGTTGGAATGTCATTTTCATAATATCCACCTCCTTTACGTTAAAAAACATCATTTCAATTATAACAAATAAATGAGGCAAGTCAAGTAAAACATGGACTTTTTTTTAAGAATATAAAACTTTTTTTTAAAAATACTACATATATAAGAAATAATAAAATTTTATCAAGATATTGATTTCTAATTTTAATGCAAATTCAGTCAAAAAAATATAAAGGTTACATAAAGTTATCCCCATTTTGTGGATATCTTGTGGATATCTCATGGATAACTTGTACATATACCCACTATTATCATGTAAATGCCCGATGTTCGGAGGATTTCATAAATTGAATTATTAACATTCATACGATTATAATTATTTATGGGTTTACCGCCTTTTATTTTTTTTCCCTTATCCCCTATACCTATATTGATTTCTCTTGAATATTTGCCCAATTTAGTATATGATAGAAAGGTAGAAATGCATACTTTTACCTGTGTTACTACCTATTATATAGGATGGAGATATAAAATGGATTTAATACTAGAAAAATGGAATGAAATATTACAAACCGTCAAAACAGAGCATGAGCTTACTGATGTATCCTTTAATACATGGGTAGAGCCTCTTAAAGTTCACTCGATCAAAGGCAATAAGTTATATATTTTAGTTCCATCAGAACAAATAGCACTTAATTATATTAAGAAAAAGTTCACGCTGCCAATAAAAGTAGCCGTCTCAGAAATAACAAACCAAGATTATGAGATTGAATTTATTCTGCCTGAGCAGGCTAAAATCATACAACCTGCAATTAAAAAACAAATACCTTACGACAGTGCTGAAAAATCCAACCTAAATCCAAATTATACTTTTGATACATTTGTAGTTGGAAGTAATAATCGATTTGCACACTCAGCTTCCTTAGCGGTTGCGGAATCTCCGGGAGAAGTATACAATCCACTGTTTCTATATGGAGGAGTTGGACTTGGTAAAACACATCTCATGCATTCCATCGCACAATTTATTCAGGCACATAATCCTGAATTGAAGGTTCTCTATGTATCCAGTGAAACTTTTACCAATGAACTAATTGATTCTATTCGTAATGGTAATAATACTGCCATGTCAAAATTTAGAGAAAAATACAGGAATATTGATGTTCTTCTTGTAGATGATGTTCAATTTATTATTGGTAAAGAAAGTACACAGGAAGAATTTTTCCACACCTTCAATGAACTTCATGGAGCCAAAAAACAAATCATAATATCCAGTGATAAGCCCCCAAAGGAAATTGAAACACTTGAAGAAAGAATTCGTTCCAGGTTTGAATGGGGACTGTTGGCTGATATTGGATCTCCGGATTATGAGACAAGAATGGCAATTCTACGAAGAAAGGAAGAAGTGGACGGAATTGAGATTAATGATGAAATATTAAACTATATTGCGAACAATGTAAAATCAAATATTCGTGAATTAGAAGGAGCGTTAAATAAATTAATTGCCTATTCTAACCTGGAAAATGTTGAAATTACAATGGATATAGCAATAAAGGAACTTCAGAACATTATATCTCCAGATAAGACAAAAGAAGTCACACCTCAACTCATTATAGAAGTAGTATCCGATCATTTTCAAATATCAATTGAACAAATGATATCCAAAAATAGAAGCAGTGAAATAGCAAGACCTAGACAAATTGCAATGTATTTATGCAAACAAATGACAGACCTGCCCCTAGATACCATTGGCTCACTTCTTGGAGGAAGAGATCATTCTACTATCATTCATGGAATTAAAAAAATTGCAGAAGACGTGAATGTAAATGAGACAACATCAGACATTATAGATACCATTAAGAAAAAGATTAACCCTAATTAAGTATACACATAAGAAGGTTAATAAGTAAGTCTGTGTATGTGGACATACAGGTATAACTTTTTAAAATAAAATTTATTCGATATTGAATAATTATGGTAAAACTACTTACGCACAAAATAACCATAGTTATCCATACCCTTAACCGGCTTCCTGAACATAGTTATGAGATTGCTATAAGCACAGTTACCAAGGGCTTAACCTAGATTTGAACTTATGAACACACACTAATAATACTACTTTTAAATTATTATTATATATATATTTAAAAGCCTGAAAGGAGTTATTCACAATATGAAATTAATCTGTTCAAAAAATAACCTACTGTATGGTGTAAACATTGTATCAAAAGCAGTGCCTACAAGAACCAGTATGGCAATATTGGATTGTATCTTAATTGATGCCTCCACAAATGAGATTAAATTAACAGCAAATGACATGGAACTTGGAATTGAAACAAAGATAGAGGGAGAAATCATTGAAAAAGGAATTATAGCATTAGATGCAAAGATTTTTTCTGAGATTGTTCGAAAGCTTCCTGATAATGATGTTGTCATTGAGACAAGTTCTGATTTAAAGACATCAATTACATGTGAAAAGGCGAAGTTCGCTATTATAGGGAAATCAGGAGAAGATTTTTCCTATCTGCCTGAAATAGAAAAAAATGATTCCATTACAATCTCACAATTTTCTCTGAAAGAATTGGTCCGCCAGACAATTTTCTCTATTGCCGATAATGACAATAATAAGATTATGACAGGAGAATTATTTGAAATAAATGAACATAGCTTAAAAGTAGTTTCATTGGATGGTCATCGAATATCCATACGTAATATGGAATTAAAAGAGAACTATCAAGAAAAAAAAGTTGTGGTACCTGGAAAGACATTACAGGAAATTATTAAGATCATACCTGGTGGAGTGGAAGATAACGTTGTTATTTATTTTTCAAAAAATCACATTATGTTTGAGTTTGGCTCTACAACAGTGGTATCAAGATTAATTGAAGGTGAGTATTTTAAAATCGAACAAATGTTATCTTCAGACTATGAGACTAAGATAAGAATTAATAAAAAAGAACTTTTAAATTGTATTGACCGTGCAACACTTCTTGTTAAAGAGGGAGATAAAAAACCAATCATTATGAATATTCATGATGAAACAATGGAACTAAAGATTAATTCCTTTATTGGTTCCATGAATGAAGATATTGATATAAAAAAAGATGGAAAAGACATATTAATAGGATTCAATCCGAAATTCTTCATTGATGCGTTACGTGTCATTGACGATGAGGAGATTACATTATACATGGTAAATGCCAAGGCACCTTGCTTTATAAAGGGTGAAAATGACAAATATATATATTTAATCCTTCCTGTTAATTTTAATGTTGTATCCAATTAAGTAAAAGGGGAAAAAATGGAAGTTATTCATTTAAAAGAAGACTATATTAAGTTAGGTCAGGCAATGAAAGCAGCAGGACTGGTTGGATCCGGTGTAGATGCCAAGATGCTTATTGCAGATGGATTGGTAAAGGTTAATGATGAAGTGGAAACACGTCGCGGCAAAAAATTACGCGATGGAGATAAGGTCACTTTTCAGAATGAGACAATAGAGATAAAAAAATGATTATAAAATCAGTTGAGTTACATAATTTTCGTAATTATGAATCTTTGCATATGGAATTAAATGAAGGAACCAATATAATATATGGGGACAATGCACAGGGAAAGACAAATATATTGGAATCTATTTGTTTGAGTGGAACCACAAAATCTCATAAAGGCAGCAAAGATAAAGAAATGATCCGTTTTGGCGAATCAGAGGCACATATACGTGTCATTGTGTCAAAGAGAGAAAAAGATTTTAAGATTGATATGCACTTAAAGAAAAATACATCAAAAGGAATTGCTATCAATCAGATTCCCATACGTAAAGCAGGAGAATTGTTTGGAATACTGAATTTAATATTCTTTTCTCCTGAGGATCTTAATATCATAAAGGCCGGTCCTTCCGAAAGAAGAAGATTTTTAGATATGGAATTATGTCAGATTGACAAAATTTATCTTAGTAATTTAACAAGATACAATAAAGTACTCAACCAAAGAAATAAATTATTAAAGGATTTGTATCAGAGACCGGATTTAGAATCTACATTGGACGTATGGAGTCAGCAGTTAGTAGAGTATGGTTCCTGGATTATAAAAAGAAGAGCTGCGTTTATAGAGGAATTAAATAAACTTATTTTTGAAATTCACAAAAAAATATCCGGAAATAAGGAAGAACTGGTATTACAATATGAACCAAATGTTGTTTATACCTCCTTTCAACAGGAATTAGAAGCTGCAAGAGAAAGAGATAAGAGATTTGGAATAACAAGTGTTGGACCACATCGGGATGATTTTACTTTTTTAATACAAAACATAGATATTAGAAAATATGGATCACAGGGACAACAACGAAGTGCAGCTCTTTCATTAAAATTAGCAGAGATAGAATTAGTTAAAACATTAATTCATGATACACCAATTTTATTATTGGATGATGTTCTCTCTGAATTAGATAATAGCAGGCAGAATCAGTTATTGAATAGTATTAATGAAATACAAACAATTATTACATGTACCGGTCTGGATGAGTTTATAAAGAACCGATTTAAAATAGATAAAATATTCAAGATTGTAGACGGAAAAATTAAGGTAGAATAGGAGTTAGATCAATATATGAATGAAGAATATGGAGCAGATCAAATCCAAATTTTAGAGGGTCTTGAGGCAGTAAGAAAAAGACCGGGAATGTATATTGGAAGCATTTCAAGTAAAGGACTTCATCATCTGGTATATGAAATTGTAGATAATGCGGTAGATGAGGCATTAGCAGGATATTGCAGTAAAATAGAAGTTACCATTAACAAAGGGAATTCTATTACGGTAGTGGATAATGGCAGGGGCATACCGGTTGGAATTAATTCAAAAACGGGAGTATCTGCAGTAGAAGTTGTATTTACTATTCTCCACGCAGGTGGAAAATTCGGCGGTGGAGGATACAAAGTATCCGGTGGACTTCATGGTGTTGGTGCATCTGTTGTAAATGCTTTATCCGGATGGCTGGAAGTTCAGGTATATCAGGAAGGAAAGATTTATCAGCAGAGATTTGAGAGAGGACATTCTATTTATCCATTAAAGGTAATTGGAGAATGCGAACCGGAATTAACAGGATCTAGGATCACATTTTTGCCTGATGATACTATATTTGAGGAAACAGAATTCGAATATGATTTATTAAAGCAGAGACTGAGAGAAACGGCATTTTTAACCAAAGCTTTAAGAATTGTATTAATTGACAATCGTGGAGAAGAGCAGGTTAAAAATGAATTTCATTATGAAGGTGGAATCAAGGAATTTGTAGGATACCTGAATAAAAATAAAGAACCATTATATGAAAGTGTTATCTATTGTGAGGGAACTAAAGATAATGTTTATGTTGAGGTTGCAATGCAACATAATGATTCTTATAACGAAGCAACTTACAGTTTTGTTAACAATATTATTACACCGGAAGGTGGTACACACCTTGCAGGATTTAGAAATGCACTTACAAAGACGTTCAATGATTATGCAAGAAGTAATAAATTATTAAAAGAAAATGAACAAAATTTGTCAGGTGATGATATTCGTGAGGGACTTACAACAATTATCAGCATTAAAATAGAGGATCCACAGTTTGAGGGACAGACAAAGCAAAAACTTGGAAATAGTGAGGCAAGAGGTGCGGTAGATAATATAGTAAGTGAACAGTTAACCTACTTTTTAGAACAAAATCCAAGTATTGCAAAGATGATATGTGAAAAGTCTATAATGGCTCAGCGCGCCAGAGAAGCTGCTCGAAAAGCAAGAGATTTAACCAGAAGAAAGACGGCATTGGAGGGAATGAGCCTGCCGGGAAAATTAGCAGACTGTTCAGATAAAGATCCGAAAAATTGTGAGATTTATATTGTCGAAGGAGATTCCGCAGGTGGTTCCGCCAAGACAGCAAGAAGTCGTGCAACCCAGGCAATCCTGCCTTTAAGAGGTAAAATATTAAACGTAGAAAAAGCAAGATTAGATAAGATTTATGCAAATGCTGAGATCAAAGCAATGATTACAGCATTTGGAACAGGGATACATGAAGACTTTGATATTACAAAGCTTCGATACAATAAAATCATAATAATGACCGATGCCGACGTAGATGGAGCACATATCAGTACCTTATTGTTGACCTTCCTATATCGATTTATGCCAAACTTAATTAAAGAGGGACATGTATACTTAGCACAACCGCCACTTTATAAGCTGGAAAAAAATAAAAAATCCTGGTATGCCTATACAGATGAAGAATTAAATGCAATTCTAATGGAAGTGGGCAGAGATAGCAGTAATAAAATACAGCGATATAAAGGACTTGGAGAGATGGATGCAGAGCAATTGTGGACAACAACTATGGATCCTGAAAAAAGAATATTACGTCGTGTTATTCTGGATGAAGAAGCATCTTCTGAAATTGATGTTACATTTACAACATTAATGGGTGATAAAGTAGAGCCAAGACGTGAATTTATCGAGTTAAATGCAAAGTATGTTAAGAATCTCGATATTTAAAAAGAAACCAGGCGGAGGAAAGAATTAAATGGATGACAAAATGTTTGATAAAGTTCATGACATAGATTTAAAAAAGACAATGGAAACGTCTTATATAGATTATGCTATGAGCGTAATCGCTGCCAGAGCGTTACCTGATGTTCGTGACGGATTGAAGCCGGTACAGCGAAGAGTACTTTATTCCATGATAGAATTAAATAATGGACCGGATAAGCCACATAGAAAATGTGCTCGTATTGTAGGTGATACCATGGGTAAGTATCACCCTCATGGAGATACTTCTATTTATGGTGCACTGGTTAATATGGCACAGGAATGGTCAACAAGATATCCATTGGTAGACGGACATGGTAACTTTGGATCTGTAGATGGTGATGGAGCCGCAGCAATGCGATATACAGAGGCAAGATTAAGTAAAATTTCCATGGAGATGCTGGCAGATATTAATAAAAATACGGTAAATTTCTTACCAAACTTTGATGAAACAGAGAGTGAACCAAGCGTTCTTCCCTCAAGATTTCCTAATTTATTAATTAATGGAACAACAGGAATTGCAGTTGGAATGGCAACAAATATCCCACCACACAACCTTAGAGAGATTATAACATCTGTTGTTAAAATAATTGATAATCAGATTGAAGAAAATCGAAAAACAGATATTGAAGAGATAATGGAAATTGTAAAAGGACCTGATTTTCCTACCGGAGGAATGATTCTTGGAACAACAGGAATAAATGAAGCATATCGTACCGGAAGAGGTAAAATAAGAGTACGGGCAATTGCAGATATCGAACCTATGCAGAATGGAAAAAATAGAATTATTGTATCAGAGTTACCATATATGGTAAATAAAGCAAGACTGATAGAAAAAATGGCAGAGCTGGTTCGGGATAAAAAGATAAATGGAATAACGGATTTGAGAGATGAATCAAACCGTCAGGGAATGAGAATCTGTATTGAATTAAGAAGAGATGTAAATGCAAATGTAATATTGAACCAATTATATAAACATACGCAGATGCAAGATACCTTTGGAGTAAATATGCTTGCATTAGTTGACAATGAACCAAAAGTATTAAATATTCTTCAGATGTTAAATTATTATATTCTGCATCAAAAAGAAGTAATTACCAGAAGAACGCAGTATGATTTGAATAAAGCAGAAGAACGTGCACACATATTGCAAGGATTATTGATTGCATTGGATAATATAGATGAAGTCATTAAGATTATACGTGGAAGTCAAACAGCAGCAGAGGCAAAAGTAAATCTTATGGAACGGTTTGCTCTCTCCGATATGCAGGCACAAGCCATTGTAGATATGCGGCTAAGGGCATTAACAGGTTTGGAACGGGCAAAATTAGAGGCTGAATTTGAAGAACTTCAAGAAAAAATAGCGGAGTTGAAAGCAATTTTAGGAGATGAAAAACGTCTTCTTATGGTAATCAGAGAAGAAATTCAAGTCATATCTGATAAATATGGAGATAATAGAAAGACATCTATAGGATTTGATGAATATGATATTTCAATGGAAGATTTGATTCCAAAGGCAAATACTGTGATCACAATGACAAAACTTGGGTATATAAAGCGAATGAGTGTGGATAACTTCAGAAGTCAGAATCGTGGTGGAAAAGGAATTAAAGGTATGGAAACCATAGAGGATGATTACATAGAAGAATTATTAATGACTACTACCCATCATTATATTATGTTCTTTACAAATACAGGCCGTGTATATCGGCTGAAGGGATATGAAATACCGGAAGCATCGCGAACTGCAAGAGGAACAGCTATAATTAATTTACTTCAGTTGATGCCGGAAGAAAAGATTACATCGGTGATACCAATTGAGAGTTATAAGGAAAATGAATTTTTATTTATGGCTACGAAGAATGGAATTGTAAAGAAAACTCCAATGACAGATTATGCCAATGTGAGAAAAACAGGCCTGGCAGCAATTAACCTTCGAGAAGAAGATGAATTAATTGGGGTGAAGTCAACGGATAACACACAGGATATTATATTAGTGACAAAATATGGACAATGTATCCGCTTCCATGAAACTGATGTAAGAAGTACAGGAAGAACATCTATGGGAGTAATTGGAATGAATCTTGCCCATGAAGATAAGATTGTTGGAATGCAAATGAATACACAGGGAGAAGCATTACTGATTGTATCGGAATATGGATTAGGAAAGCGGACCCGTATGGAAGAATTTACACCACAAAATAGAGGTGGAAAGGGTGTAAAATGCTATAAGATTACAGAAAAAACAGGAAATATTATTGGAGTTAAATCTGTAAATGAAGATAATGAGATTATGATCATAACAATCGAAGGCATTATCATTCGTATGAAGGTAGATTCTATATCAATGTTAGGCAGAGTAACATCCGGAGTAAAATTAATTAATATGCAGGAAGATATTACAGTAGCAAGTATTACGAAAGTGAAAGAAGATATTTCATTGTATACGGAAGCAGAGCTTGCAGCTTTGGAAGAAGAATCATTGGATGATTCGGTGGAAGAAGATTCAGCAGATAACTAAAAATCAGCACAATATGTTATAAAAATGCTCCCGCCAAATATTGGTGGGAGTATTCTATAAAAAAGGGTGAAGGAATGTTAGAATATTTAAGTTGTGGATTAGAAAGTTTTTATCAGGTTATGTGGATTTTTTTAACATATGCTTTTCTAGGCTGGTGTATGGAGGTGTCCTATGCAGCATTAGATTTAGGGAAATTTGTAAACAGGGGATTTTTAAATGGACCTGTCTGCCCAATATATGGGGTTGGAATGGTTATAGTAACAGGAATTTTAACGCCATTAAAAGAAAATTTAATTGTATTATTTGTGGGTTCCATATTACTTACAACCATATTAGAGTTCCTGGTTGGCTTTGTTCTTGAAAAAGTATTTCATAATAAATGGTGGGATTACTCCATGTATCCATTTAATATATGTGGATATATCTGTTTGAAGTTTTCCTTAATCTGGGGATTTGCCTGTGTATTTGTAGTAGATCTTCTACATCCAATATTAATGAAAGTAATACATTGGATTCCAACTACGGCAGGGATTGTTATGTTAAGTATATTTTCAGTGATGATAATGGTAGATGGAATTATAACGATTGCTAACATTTTGAATTTAAATAAGAGAATTCGCCTGTTAGATGAAATTGGAAAGGAATTAAAGAAGATATCCAATGAACTTGGAGAGAACATCTATGAGAATGTAATTGAAGCTGTTGAAAAGAAGGAAAGCATAAAGGAAACAGTGGAAGAGAAAAAAGTGACTATGACAAAGACAGCGCAAGAAAAACGAAGAGAATTGGAACGATTACAAAATCACTATAAAGAAATTCTAAGCAATCATCAAAGCTCCAATACACGACTATTAAAAGCATTTCCAAATATGACTTCAGGAAAACATTCAGAAGGATTGGAGAATTTAAAAAAGGAATTGGCAGAGCAAGTACACAAACTTAAGAAAAAATAAAATACTAATTGACAAATGGCCTGGCATTTAGTATAATTACTTTTGCGTCACTTAGCAGAAAGAAACGCGAAACAACAATATATATGGTAACAAAGCATTCAGGAGAAATACTCAAGTGGCTGAAGAGGTGCCCCTGCTAAGGGTATAGACCGTTTACGCGGTGCGAGGGTTCAAATCCCTCTTTCTCCGTTCTTTTTTCAAAGTAGATCAAGTATGAGGATTGGATTTCCCATCATTTGCTAAGAGTAAATATGGAGTAATACAAGAATTTACAAAAATTTACAAAAAATGAAAAAAGTAGTTGACAAAGAAGTACAGAAATGATATCCTAAATAAGTTGCCGGTC
>JAVVVI010000029.1:0-30420 GCA_036652735.1 Lachnospiraceae bacterium | reverse complement strand
TAATTCCCTCTCGTTTGGCAACATCCTTGATTAAAATGGTGTTGTAGATGCCATCGATATAAGGAGTAACTATGGAATCATTGTTCTCCAACATGGAGACATAAGGGAATGAGCCAAATCGCAGATAATCGTTAAAATGCTCTCGTGGTGTTTTGGTGCTGCTTGCCACGGTGCAGTATTCCTTGAAGGACAGCGGTAGCAGATCAATGGTGATATATCTGCCGGATAGCAGGGTTGCAAGTTCTCCCGACAGCATATAGGCATTGGAGCCGGTGATATATACGTCCACATTTGGCTGAATGAAAAGGCTGTCCACCGCCTTTTCAAAGCTCTTGCAGTTTTGGATTTCATCAAGAAACACATAACTGTATTTGTCTTTACAGAGCCGATCCTTAACATGGTTATAGAGGGCTTTATAGTTTTGCAAATCCTCATACGCGATATCCTCAAGGTTAATCGAGATAATCTGCTCTTCTGCAACCCCTGTGGATTTCAGATAGTCAGCAAACAGCGCAAACAACGTGGACTTGCCACAGCGGCGGACACCTGTTACCACCTTGATGATCTTCTTTTCACGCCACGCAATCAGTTGATTTAAATAATCCATTCGTGCAATCATTTAGCCACCCCTTTTCTGTCTTTATTATAGCGCACGCAAAAGAAAAAGTAAAGTTTTTTCTGGGTACAGAAAAAGCTTTACTTTTCGACATTTTTTTATTATTCAAGCTACATTGTATGATTTCTACCGGGAAATTATACTTATGAAATCCACAAACCTCATAAAGATCATATCTAATCTTTTCCCTGTTGTATAATGGCAGATTCCTCCGGCAGTTTACGGCACACCTGCCACCCATGCGAATGTACTCATTCAACAACTCCTTTTCAGAGAGCTTACCGTTTTTCTTAAATTTCAGATATTCCTCAAAAGACAAGGTATAATCTTTCTTCCAACGTAATATCCCCATTGAAATTTTTCATCAAGAATCGTATAATAAACTTATCATTTCACGCATGGATCATTAAAAACACCGACAGCAATCGGGCTTAAATAAAAGGAGGAATTTCAAATGGAACAGGTTACATTAGGAAAAACCGGATTAAAAATATCTTATCTTGGAATGGGGGGAATCCCAATTCAGAGAAGTAATCCGGAAGATACAACGAAGCTAGCTCATAAAATGCTGGAGCTTGGAATCAATTATATTGACACAGCAAGAGGTTATACCGTAAGTGAATCCTATATTGGAGAAGCTCTGAAGGGAATTCGTGAGCATTTTGTGCTGGCAACGAAATCTATGGCAAGAACTAAAACGGATATGGCGAAAGACATACAGACAAGTTTACATAATTTGCAGACAGATTATATTGATTTGTATCAAATTCATAACCCAAGTAAGGCTGATTTAGAAAAAGTATGTGGAAAAGAAGGGGCTTTGGAAGCCCTCATTGAAGCTCGTGAAGCCGGAAACATCGGTCATCTTGGGCTAACTGCACATTCTTTGGATGTCTTTGAGCTTGCCCTTGATCTACCTTGGGTTGAAACGATTATGTTTCCTTATAATCTGGTTGAAACACAAGCCGAGGATTTAATTGCTGAATGTCATAAGCGCAATATTGGATTTATCGTAATGAAACCACTTGCGGGTGGTGCGATTGAAGATCGTGCTCTTGCTCTACGATATATTTCCCACAATCCAAATGTCAGTGTAATTATTCCCGGCATGTATACAGAGACAGAATTAATTGAGAATATAGCTGCGGCTACCGATCAGACTCCTCTCTCTGACCTGGAATTCTCACGCATTGAAGAAATTCGAAAGCAGCTTGGTACCAATTTCTGCCGCCGTTGTAATTACTGTCAGCCTTGCAGCGCAGACATTAATATTTCCAGTTGCTTCCTGTTTCAGGGATACCTGGAACGTTATGGACTGGAAGATTGGGCTAAGGAGCGTTATAATGCAATGCCGGTAAAAGCCGGTGAGTGCATTAGCTGTGGTGTATGCGAATCTCGATGCCCTTACCACCTTCCAATCCGTGAGATGCTGAAAAAGTGTGCCAAACAATTTGGTGCTTAAACGCTCTTCCTATTGGTTCCCTTTCTCATTAAGAATACCGCTGTCATTAAGACCAGTGCTTCTGTTACCGGAATACTGAGCCATACTCCTGTAATTCCCATGAGATTTGAAAGAAGGAACGCCATTGGAAGAATAATAACAATGCCTCGAAGAATGGATATAATAAATCCATTCTTCGGTGTATCTATGGAGCTGAAATAGGTTGCAGAGATTATGTTTGCCCCTGCAAAAAAGAACGAAACAAAATAAATTCGCAACCCCTTTGCTGCTATCCGCGTCAATTCTTTATTTCCATCCTTATTAAATAATCCCGATAAAAATTCTGCCTGAAAGAAAGTAAAGAGATACACTCCTATTGCAAATACCAGGGCGGTTAGTAACGCATAACGAAACGCTTTCCCAACATCCTTCTTATTGCCGCGTCCATAGTTTTCACTTAATAAAGGCTGTACACCTTGGGCAATCCCAGTGAAAATAGAAATAACAACCAGTGCAATATTTGCCACTACTCCATATGCCGCAACTCCCAGATTTCCTGCTAATTTAAGGATTAAAAAGTTAAAGATAAGAATTACAACTGCATTCGACATTTCCGTTATTAAAGAAGGAATTCCAAGAATACTAATATCCCAGATTTCCTTTAATTTTGGTTTTACTCTGGTAAAATGAAAGGTATTCTTTTTCTTAAAGAAATGAATCGATAAAATCAGCATACTGATGATTGGGGAACCCCCCGTTGCCAATGCTGCTCCTCCCATTCCCATATTACAGGGATAGATAAACACATAATCAAGCACAATGTTAAACAGTGTACCGGCAAGCATTCCCGCCATTGCCAGCTGCGGATTTCCATCATTTCGTACAAAACAAACGAACAAATGATTGAGCATAAACATTGGTGCAAAGGCTAAAATAACCTTCAAATAGACCCGTGTCATCTCATAGGTAACGGAATCCGCCCCCAGTAGAGACGACAGCGGCCCGCTAAATCCACTTAGTACCACAAAAAATAAGGACGTGATTGCTACATAGGTAAAGGCAATTGTAAAAATACGATTACCAACTCCTTCTTTCTGCTCTCCACTTTGACCTTTCACGATTGAAAATCGAGTAGCACCTCCCATTCCAACCATCATGCCCACACCATACATAAATCCATACATGGGAATTGCCAGATTTAACGCCGTCAATCCATCTGAGCCAATTCCTCTTGCAATAAAAAAGGTGTCTGCCAAAATATAAAGGGATAGTCCAATCATTCCCATTATGTTTAGGGAAACATATTTAAAAAACTGTTTTCCAATTGTATTCTTATTCATTTATCTCTCCACTGAAACGAATTTCTTCTAAATTTTGTAGTGCAGTCTTAATTTCATCCTTTGTTGTAAAATACCCAAAAGAAAAACGGATGCTTCCTCTTGGATAGCTCCCCAAAGTCTTATGTGCATTGGGTGCACAATGAAGACCAACCCGAGTCATAATTCCATATTTACTGTCCAATAAAAAAGCCAGTGTGGCCTCATCCATGAAATCACTTTGCAAAGATACCACAGCTGTTCGGTTCTTTATTCCATCAATCCCAAGAATTCTATATCCTGCTATCTTATGAATTCCTGCTAAAAATAACTCTGTAAGCTCCATTTCGTGGCTATTAATTGCAGCAAGTCCTGTTTCTTCCAAAAAATCCAAGCCGGCTCCCAGTCCAATAATTCCGGGTAGATTCATCGTTCCGGCCTCATACTTGTCCGGAAGAATATCCGGTGTCTTCAGGGAGTCCGAGAAGCTTCCGGTTCCACCGGAAATCAAGGCATCTGTTTGCGCTGCCATCTCATCTGTAATTAAAAAACCGCCAATTCCCTGGGGGCCAAGCAAACCTTTGTGCCCGGTAAAACACAACACATCAATTCCCATTTTTTTCATAGAAATTGGGTGTACTCCGGCGATTTGTGCACTGTCAACAATAAAAGCCAGTCCCTTTTCCTGACAAATCTTTCCTACTTCTGTAAGGGGCATCATTGTTCCGCATACGTTAGAAGCTCCTGTCATAATCACAGCACGTGTATTTTTTTTAATCAAAGGTTCCAACTTAGATAAACTTAAACTTCCATCCTGTTCACAGGGAATGAGGTCATAGCTTATTCCAATTTTTTCCAATTGTGTCAATGGACGCATTAGGGCATTATGTTCCATGGCTGACACAAGACAGTGATCTCCCGGTTTGAGATATCCCTTTAAGATCATATTTAATGCATAAGTTATGTTTGCGCTAAAGATTACATTCTTACTATTATCAAAATCAAATAAACGGCAAAGTTTTTCTCTGGTTCTAAATACTGCGCTTTCTGTCTCATAGGCCTTCTCATAACCACCTCTGTTTATGTTACAGCCAAATGAATTCATATAAGAAATCATCGCCTCCGGTACCTGGGGTGGTTTTGGGAAAGAAGTACTGGCATTATCAAGATATATTTTTTTTGGCTCCATTTTACAATCCCTCCTGACGTTCTTTCAAAACCATTTTTATAAACTGCTCACCAATTGGTGAAAGACTGCGATATTGATTGTAGATTAGATAAAAGGTCCTCCGGTGTTCCAATCCTTCTATTTGGAAAAATCGAATATCCTGGCTATTTTTTTCATGTCTTGCAGCAACATCCGACACAATAGACACGCCCATTCCATAAGCAACCGCTTCACGAATGGCTTCGAAACTATTCATTCTTGCGATTAAATTCATGCTTTTATAAATTGGCAATCCTTCGATTTTTGCATGTTCCATTTCCATTTTCGTTCCGGATCCCTCTTCCCTTGTAATAAGCTTTTGCCTTTTTAAAAGTTCCTGTGACACTGTTCCCTCTTTCCAATGGGCATATTCCCCTTTTGCAGGTGTCATTAACACCATTTTATCTGTAAAAATCGGTTCATAAACCAGACTATTATTTAACTTGCATCCGGTGAATCCAATCTCTCCTCTTTGGTTTAAAATGCTTTCAATTACATTTCTGCTGTCGGACTGATCCACATAAAACCTCACCTTTGGAAATGCTTTGTGAAATTGTGCAACCATTTTTGGAACAAAATATTGTCCCGGAATAGAAGATACACCCAGTTCAAGCACTCCATTTAAGTCAATACTTATATTTTTCATTGAAAACATAGCTTGTGAACGAGTATTTAGCATATTCACCGCAAAAGGATAAAAGACTTCTCCCTGTTTGGTCAGTGTCGCTTCTCTTCCACTTCGATCTAGTAGCAGAACACCCAGTTCTTTTTCTAGGTTATTAATATGTGCACTAATCGTCGGCTGTGTCAAAAAAGAGGCATCTGCGGCTTTTGAAAAATTTTTATACTTCACAACATTCATAAATGCTTCAATTTGCTTGAAATCCATTTTTTCTCCCTATCGCAACGTTCTTGCATCTCCAATTTTCTTCGTTAGTTTTTGCTGATCAAAAGACTCCAGTAAAAGTACTGCAAACTTTCTGGAAGTTCCCAGTAAATCTCTATATTCCCCCAAAGTAATTTCATTATGATCCTTTAGGTACTGTTTTAATTTTTCCACTGCCTGATTAAAGCATTCCTTTTCCATAAAATATGGATAGCTAATCTTCACAAGGATCTCGTTCTTAACTAAATCCTCAAGGATTAGTTTTGACATTTTGGGATCTCTGGTCTTCCCAAGAATATCCTCACATGGCGGTACTTCAAACCCGGCTTCTTTATATGCTTTCACAATCTCTTCTCTTACCCCACCCAGTTCCTTGGTATAGGCTGCTGCAAAATTCTTCAATGCAACATAGTTTTGATCAAGTCCTATTACTTTTTCCTGGATTAAAATAGTAAGGAGCGTCTCTATATACCGCGGTTCTGTTAAATGAAATTCTTCCGTCAATTTATTTCTAAACTCTTCTTTTCCCATTCCGGGTATAATTGGATTTGCTTTATGAAAAGCAGTGAGCAAAGTTTTTGTGAATTCCTGGATTTTATCAACATACTCTCCATGAAGGTATCCTTCTTCTCCTGCTTTTTTTGCAATTCCTTTTGCAATTAATTCATCTAAATAACCGTTTGTCTCATCTAATGTCCAACCAAGTTCCACCGCTAAAAGTGCAGCTTTGGGGAATCTATGGCTTCCTTCTTTTAAAAAGATAGCTAATACTTCCAGTTCGTTTCCGGTATCTTTTATTTGTAAATCTCTCAATGTCTCTGAATCACAATGCTTATGTTTAATGGCTGCTGCGTCCAAAATAATTCCTCCACCAAAGGTAACCACCGGTGAAAAAAATCGAATGATAAAGCGGTCATTTCGTTTGATTGCAATTTCTTCATCAAATCGCAGCTGAACAAACCCGGTATCACCTGGTCCCAGAGAATCTTTATCTAAGAGAACTGCCTTTGCAATTGTTTGAGCAGACCCATAATTAAAATGGACACGATCCCCATTCTTTAATCCTCGATTCACCGATGAAAAAAGTGAAATCTTAGTATCAATCATTTTTGTCTTCTGCATAGACCCCATGGCAGCAAGGACATTTCCCCGCTCTACTGCCTCTTTTTTTATATTCGCAAGATTAATTGCCGTTCGCTGACCGGCATCTGCCTCCACTGCTTTTTCACCATGCACTTGAATACCACGTATTTTTACAATTTGCTCACTTGGATAAAGGCAGACATCATCCGAGACCTTGCAGCTGCCTTCCATAAGTGTTCCTGTAACAACCGTGCCAAAACCTTCCATGGTAAACACACGATCAATTGGAAGGCGGAATAAGGCTTCTTCCGTCTTACGCTCCCCTGCATTCTGTACCATGGCAACAATTAATTCTTTTAAATAATTAATATTCTGACCGGTAAACGCGGATACTTCCACCATTTCTGCCCCTTCTAAAAAGGTGCCCTCTACCATGGATTCTACATCTGCCCGAACTAATTCTGCCCATTCCTGGTCCACTAAATCCGCTTTTGTCAGAACAATAATTCCCTGCTTAATGTGAAGCATTTTAAGAATTTCAAAATGTTCCATTGTCTGAGGCATTACGCCCTCATCCAAAGCGATAACCATAAGTACTAAATCAATTCCGCCAATACCGGCAAGCATATTTTTTACAAATTTTTCATGACCGGGAACATCAATAATTCCTATTTTAGTATCTGTGTCGTTGGGAAGGTTTGCAAATCCTAATTCAATGGTAATTCCTCGTTTCTGCTCTTCCTTTAGTCGATCCGTATTTGTTCCTGTCAACGCTTTTATGAGACATGTTTTTCCATGATCTACATGTCCTGCGGTTCCCACAATTACATTTTTCATTTTATTTACCTGCGATTTTCTCAAATGCATGAACAATAAACATAACTTCTTCTGCCTGTATGGTTCTTACATTTAAAAATAATTTATTATGCCCCACCCTTGTAATAATCGGAATACTGTTTTTACGAAGCATGCGTTCCAGTTTTTCTGCTTTAAGATCACCGGTAACACTGACTGCGTACCCATTGAGAATCGATGTCGGTGCTGAACCACCGCCAACTTTTTCCTCACTTTTTTCGACTTCATAAATAAAGTCCGGTGCCACTTTTTCCAGGAGAAGTTTCAGCTGCTCTGCACGCAGCTTTAGCTCCTTTTTTGACAAGGTAATCATCTTCAGAACCGGAATCTTCTTCTTGGCCTCCTCCGGATCAAGGTAAGTATGAAACGTTGCCTCTGCAGCGGCCAGGCTCATTTTATCTACCCGAAAGGCTCTTGCAAGAGGGTGTGACTTCATTCTGTCAATCCATTTTTTGCTTCCGGCAAGAACCCCCAGCTGCGGACCTCCAAGGAGCTTATCTCCACTAAATAAGATTACATCAATTCCGGTAGCTAAAGCTGCAAGAACCGTTGGCTCTTCCACACCATACTTAGATAAATCAACAAGAAGTCCACTTCCCATATCATAAATCACCGGAAGCTCCAGCTCTTTGCCCAACGCAACCAATTCTTCCAGTGAAGCATCCTGGGTAAATCCCACGATACGATAATTGCTTGTATGAACCTTCATGAGTGCTCCGGTTTCCTCCGGTTGAAAAGCATTTTTATAATCGCTAATCTTTGTCTTATTGGTGGTTCCTACTTCTTTTAAATGACAGCCGCTCTCTTCCATAATGTCCGGTACACGAAAAGAACCTCCAATTTCCACCAGTTCTCCTCTGGAAACAATAACCTCCTGCCCTTTTGCCATTGCCGATAAACAAAGCATCGTTGCTGCTGCGTTATTATTCACAACCATTGCTGCTTCTGCTCCTGTGATTTTACAGATTATTTTCTCTACATGATCATGACGGGATCCTCGGGCACCTTTCTTGACATCATATTCCAGGTTTGAATAATGACCCGCTGCTTCTACGATCTGATTGCAGGCCTCTTCACAAAGATTTGCCCGTCCTAAATTTGTATGGAGTACCACTCCTGTTGCATTCACTACTCTCTGGAGACTCTTTTTTTCTTTTTCCTCCACTCGGGTTGCTATGGCATCCACCAGCTCATCCGGTTCTGTATCTTCTAATTCACCTGCCAGAATCTCCTGCCGCATACCATCAATTACTTCTCGCACTGTTTCCACCACCAGTGGGCGTGGAACTTTTTCCATCAAAAGAACGAGACGCTCATTCTGGAGCATCTCGTCAATTTGAGGAATATTTCTTAATAAAGTTTGCTTATCATTCATTTTCCTTGACCTCCTCCGTTTTCATACAAGACGGGAGTGGTGGGAATCGAACCCACCCGGGGGGCTCTTAACCCCCTACAACGGTTTTGAAGACCGCGAGGCACACCAGCAACCTATCAGCTCCCAGAAAAACTTTAAATCAATTCACAACTTTCAATATATGGCAAAGCGGATAAGGTACCTCCGCCTTGCCTGATTATAATTTAGCCGATATATCCAGCTTCTTTTAATATCTTAAATGATGCTTCTTTGTTTGCTTCTGACATAAGTACAATTGGTCCTGTACATCCCATTCCGCTTTCAGCATAGATGTTTGCTTTCCACAGTGCCGTCACCGCATCCTCAAGATCCATAACTTCAATACCCGGTATCTGGGCTGTTACAGGCTCTTTTGGTGGAACTTTAACTGTTTCTTCTGCAACTGCTTCTTTTTTCACCGGCTTACATGCAGCCAAAACTTTATCAAGCCCTGCTGATTTTGCCAGTTTAAATTCTGCCGCTGCAACCTTTTTCCAATCATGTTTGATTAGGTTTGTAGCAAACTCAACCGCTCCGGCAACTACCGGTGCTCCGCTTGCTCTGGAAATAATTAGGATTAAGGAATCAAATCCCTCTCCAATTCCAGGTCCATATCCAAATCCCAATGATTCATAATTTCCGCCTGTTGTATAAGAGGAAAATAATTTCATCATTAAATTACCGGTTAAAGAATCCATTACCATAATATCCGGTGTACCTGCTAAAAGGTCATTTCCTCTCATTACAAGTCCGCCATCTGCTCTCATGGAATCTGCAAAATTGAAATCATAACCATTTTCTTTTAACTGCATCAGTGCTTTTTCTGTCTGGCGTGCGCCATCAATATTAGCAATTCCCACAGTCGGATTCTGAATTCCGTCTGCCTTTGCAGCAATTACACCGTAAATTGCGTTTTTAACCATACCACTGACACGATCGGTGTCTGAAGTTCCGGTTGTAGTTGCAATATACATTGGTTTTCCAATGCCTGGTGTAATAACCTTACCAACAGTGGATACTCCGATTGGGAACGGATAATGACTGGTTACTGCACCGTCAATCTCTCCACTTGCAATCATTTCTTCCATCTTTTTATGAACATTATCACCTTGAATAAGTACAGGGTGAAGACCTTTACGTGTTGCAATTTCAACTGCCTTTAAAAGATCATCTTCCCCATGCTCGCTGCCCTCAGAAGCAATTCCGATAATTGCTTTCTTACCGAATTCTCCTGATTGCAATCCATCGGCCATCTCAAGGAAGGTGTCCGCGATTAGTGTTTTAATCCTTGTATCTGACATAATTACCTCCCAAGAAGTCCATTTGCGAAATCTCTCATTGCTTCTCCAATTAAGGATTTTACTTTTTCTTCATCAAATTCTGATTCGGTTCCTGCCCCGTCGTTTGTTTGAATTACAACGGATACACCATCAAACAGATTTGTCATTCTTCCAAGGAAAAGACTTCCTTTTCCGATAATCATTGCTTTCTTTGTCTTGCCTTCAAGCATTTCATCTCTTAAAGCTCCAAGGTAAGGAACGCCGGATGGAATATGTCCCTGAGTCGGAGCCCAGCCAACAAGTCCGTGTTCTTTTACAAATGATGCAATTTCATTTCTTTGAATATCACCGCGCTTTACAGCAAGTGCAGCGATCATTTTATAGTTAGCTTCCGGAACATCACCAGCACCGGCAGGTTTTGTAATATCTGGATTTTGCATTTCCGGAGAGAATTTATCAATTTCAGTTATTTTAATGCCGGCACGATCTAGTGGATCTGTTACCAATGCGGAGATAACGTTCTGAGGTGCGGAACCGGTTCCTACGCAATGACGTCCTACAATATCGGTACGAATCTGAGGGCTTACACCGTCATCTGCTGTAAGTAATACAGAGAATCCTGCTACTGCGTCCTCTAAGATTGGCATTCCTTTTTTAACATGATCTTTACCATTCATTCCAAGTTTCGCTGTACAGCCACCTGCTGTAACAACTACACATTTGAATGTTCCGGCTTTTACTAATGAAGCTGCTTCTAAAAGAGCATGTGCAGGTGCTGCACAAAATCCTCTTACGTCAGAACCGGAAGCATTACTTAACCCTGCAACTTCGGCTGCTGCCTTTGCAAAGTTACCACCGCCTCTTTGGTTCATATCACCACAAGCTTCTTCACAGCAATCAATTACATATTCAACATCTTCCGGATTTACTCCTGTTTTCTGAATTAAATTCATTAAGGAGATTACACTGGAAGCCTTGGATACTAAGTTCTCTAACATAACATGAGCAGATAAGTTCACATCTACATCATGGGCACGTTTTACAGCGCCAACCAATTTTCCATTATGATACAATGGCTCTGAATGTTCGTTTTCAACAAGTGCTTTGATTGTTGCCTCATCATCTTCATTCTTATCAAGAATTGCAGCTTTTTCACTGAGTAAAGAATGAGCGGTCAGCTTTTCTTTCACCTGTACGGCAAAAGATTTTTCCAAAGTTACCAAGTCAAATACATCACAGATTTGAACTAATCCCAAGAACTCATCCTGAGGCATAATCTCACCGTATTTTCCATTACGGGAAGCGTTTTCCATCTTTTTGTCATACCAAGGGAACTCAACTTCTCTTAAGGTTTCATAGGTTGTATTACCAATATAAACCTGATTTGGATAATAAGACACTGCCTCCTCAAATGTTCTCAAATGATTTGGAAGTTCCTTTAAATATTCTGATTCCGGATTTACAACCATTTCAGTTGTCTGGGTTGTTCCATTATGGAGTACCATGTCCGGTGTAATTGCCAATGTATAACTGGCACCTTTTAATACTGCGTAACCACTCATTTTACCTTCACTCCGTTTTTGATTTTCTTCTAATATTTACTAAATTCATTTCTGATTGAAGACATTTCATTTACGATATCATCAACATCAAGTACCATTTCCATCATACTAATCTGTTCATCATATACTGCTGCATCAAATTCTTCTTTCAGTTCTGGTTCACATACATGCCATACGCTTAGTCCCAACTGGACTCCTGCTAAAGGTCCTGCGAATGTAGGGTCTCCTGCTGTTACGGTTTCTGCTGCAAGTCCTGCGGCTTCACCCTCTGCTGCTCCGAGAACTACTACTACGTTCTGCGGCTCAAATTTTTCAGCGATATCTTTTACCCTCTTCTGATTCTCAAGATCCATTGCACCTGCGGCCGTTCAGACAAAGCATTCTGTGGATGAAAATACTACTTCTCCACCTGCTGTCTTAACGCACTCTTCAATGGCTGGTCCTGGAATGCCATCACGGTCACCAATGATAACAACTTTTTTGTCTTTTAAAATTGACATAACCATTCCTCCTTACGTTAATTTATAACAAACGCACAATTGCGTTGTTAGCATAATCATTCCTAGCAATATTTTTTAATCATTGCTTCTACATTTTCAGGTGTAGCGTCATCTTTTACAACTTCTTCAATCTTTTCGCCATCTTTATAAATAGCAACAACTGGCAGTCCCATAATCTTCTGTCCAATTGCAAGACGACGAGCTTTTGTTGTGTTTAAAGATGCAAATTTAATCTTATCACCATATTTCTCTGCGAATTCGTGTACATGTGGCATAAGAGCTGCACATGGAACACATCCGTCTCCGAAAAAGTCAACTAAAATAGTTCCTTCTCCTTTTAAAACCTCTGCCTCAAAGTTCTCTTTGGTCAATTCTAACATATCATTATTCTCCTTTCAATGCTTAAATTTATTCCAAGTTCTCAAGGTATTTCAGTGCCTGTGTTGCGGCAATCGCACCATCTGCAGCAGCTGTAACAACCTGTCTTAAACTCTTCACACGAATGTCTCCGGCTCCAAATACTCCGGGAAGATTTGTATGCATATCTTCATCGGTTACAATGTAGCCACGATCAAGCTCAACCTGACCTTCAAAAAGATCTGAACGAGGATTGTATCCAATAAATCCAAATACTCCAAACATTCCATCTTCTTCATCTGCATCAATTTTTCTGAGTTCTCCTGTTTTTACATTTTTCACTGTCATTGCTGAAAGAATACCATCTCCGTGAAGTTCTTCCACTACAGAATCCCACATGAAATCAACTTTTGGATTTGCAAATGCTTTTTCCTGAATTGATTTTGCAGCACGAAGTTCGTCACGACGATGAATGATTGTGACTTTTCTGGCAAATTTTGTTAAGTATAGTGCTTCTTCCACTGCGGAGTCTCCGCCGCCGACTACAAACACTTCCAGGTCCTCAAAGAAGGATGCGTCACAGGTTGCACAGAAAGATACTCCCTTACCTACAAACTCACCTTCACGCTTACATCCGATTGGCTTTGGAAATGCTCCGGTTGCAAGAATAACTGTTTTTGCCTGATAAGTTCCTTTGGTTCCTTCAATTGTCTTAATTGGACCATCCAGCTTTACGCTCTTAATGGCATCTGTTACTCTCTCTGCGCCAAACTTTTCAACCTGCTGACTCATTCTTTCGATTAAAGAAGGTCCACTTTCTCCTTCTACAATCTGTCCCGGATAATTTTCAATCTCATTAGTGATTGCAATCTGTCCGCCATCAATTCCCTTTTCAATTACTAAGGTATCGATTCTGCTTCTTCCGGCGTAGAGCCCCGCAGCAAGTCCTGCAGGGCCGGCGCCTAAGATAATTAAATCATAAATCTTACTCATTACGCCTCTCCTCTTATCTTTAACTATTATTCAAATACTGTCTGATCTTCCACTTCTGTCTGAAGGGCAAGAAGTGCTTTATCAATAATTCCTCTTCTAATAACAAGCTCTTCCTCATGAGTAAGACTAGGGTTACCCAATGGATGAGGGATTGCAACAGCAGGTACAATTCTGTTGGCTCCAACTGTTAGTGAAATAGGCACTACTGTAGCAATATGAACTACCGGAATTCCGGCTCTTTCAATTTCTTTAACCATCGTTGCACCGCAACGTGTACAGGTTCCTCACGTAGAAGTCAATATAACTGCCTGGACTCCATCTGCAAGAAGATCTTTTGCAATTTCCTGTGCAAACTTAACTGCATTTTTAACTGCTGTTCCATTACCGGTTGTGGTATAGAAATAACGATGAAGACTACCGATTTTTCCTGCTTTAATATATTCACGAATAACGTCAACCGGTAATACACGGTCTGAATCTTCGTTTGCGTATGTTGGGTCATATCCGCCATGAGCAGTCTCATAAGTTGCTTCTGTTAAATCATCTACACCTTCAATATCGTATTTTCCATATTTGGAAGCACTGGAAGATTCAATATGGTCCGGATTTCCCTTTGGAACAATACCGCCGGAAGTAACCAAAGCGATTTTCGCTTTACTCATATCCTTAATTGCTGGCATTGGTGGAACACGGTCAAATGAAGGCATTGGGAACTCTGTCTCAAATTCTTTATTTGCTAATTTCTTTAATAACATATCAACTGCTCTTCTTGCTCCGATTTCTTCTTCAAAGAAGTTCTTACGGATTCCGTTTGGATGGTATCCTTCTACTGATGAAGGTCCGATTTCCTCGCCTTTTGCTAATTTAAGAGCAAGTGGTGCAAGTTTTGCAACTGCATCTCTCATACCTGCTGCACTGTTCTTTGTCTTTGTAATATAAATCTTGGTAGAGAACATATCTACACCAGGATTCTCTTTGTACATACCGGTTACAGCTTTAATTCCAAGCTCAGCCTGAACAGCTGCTGCAACAGTAGCACATGCTACTCCGTAACGTCCTGCATTAAATGCCGGTCCACAAATAACAATATCAGGATTTTTAGAACTAATCATATCTAACACTGTCTTTTTAGCAACATCTAAATTCTCATTGAAATAAGAGTCACCACAAATAACAGTTGCAACGATTTCAGCTTCGTCTTTGAATGCAGCCTGCAGTGCCATTCCTGGTCCTACAACGCCATCTCTGATTTCTGGCTGATAATCTGCTTTTTCTTCACCACCAATATTAGCGAAGAACTGGTTTATATAATGTACAACTTTAATCTTAGCCATTTGTTTCCTCCTTATCTAGCGCTCAGCTTATTGAATCCAAGTTCGTTAGTAGCACCTGTAATAACCTGAAGCTCTGCCTCAATTGATCCATCTTTACGTAAACTTCCGTCGAAACCACCGGCAATGATATCTGCAACTTCAGGATATCCAATTACTTTATCCATTGGTGCCAATTCAATAACCATGTTTGCGTTTCCGCCGGTAACAACTGCGTCTGCTCTTACATCAGCATCTGCAAGTGACTGTGAAGAACCATCACGGCCAGCATACTCATCTGTAATAATAACAGTTTTAACGCCCTGCTCTTCGATCTTTTTGCAATTCATAATCAAGTCTGTATCCGGGTTACCGAATCCTTCCTGTGATACGATTGCTCCATCTAAGCCAAGGAAGTTACATAATTTTGCGGTCCAGTCAGAGGAACGTTTCTTGTCTGCCAAATATACGTTCTCGTTGGTAATGATTACTCCAACAAAGTTTAATTCTGTACCATGTTTTGCAAATAACTCAGAAATAACCGGGTTATTTAAATGATGATAGGTTGTATTCTTGTCGCATGCTGATACACAGTTACCACTAAGAATTGCTCCATCCATTAATTCGGTTGGACTAATCATCGTTGTTAAGGACTGTTTCATATCTACTCCATATACATAAGTGTCATGCATAAGTCCCTGGCTCTGAAGCATCAATACATATGCTACACGAGGAAGTTCCGGATATTTCAAAATTCCTTCTTTTACAGATAACTGCTCGAATGTTTTAACTTCATCCGGTGCAACATCTTTTCCAAGCTTTCCAATATAATCTGCTGATTTTAATCCAGCCATACGGATTGCTTTTTCATGTTCATGTTTCTTAAGTCCATCAACCGGCTCACATACAACTACAAGGTTGTTTAATTTTGAGAATGGTGTGTATTTTGCACCTTCTCCGGTCATGTCAATAATACCTTCCTGGAATCCAACAATCTTACCGGTAGTAACAATAGCAGAACCTCTCAGAACATTTGTCTTGCCTTCTCCTACTACGTCAACTTTTGCTACCATTCCTGGGAAGATGCCTCCGTTACCCTCTACTTTACAGCGAGGCTCGATAACATCTTTAACCGGCATAATGCGAACGGATTCGCCCGGTTTTGCAATTTCCAAAGTTACGGATTTCAGATTTTCATCTTCCATCAATAAAGCGATTAACTCTTCTTTATTAACGTAGATGGTACCTTTTTCCACTTTGGATGCTGCTGCGAACTGAATGTCGTTAATTTCAATGTAACCCAACTCAAGTTTCATCACAATTCCCTCCAATTTAATTTTTATTTTTCTTTAGCCTATGAGATTTGCTACGGCCCCATCCAGTAGTGTTAACTCAACATCTCTAAAATCTTCCAGCTGAGCTTCTTTCCACTGAGGTGTCCGCCTGTCTCCTATGAATTTATTATAAACCTCGATACTGTTCTCAATCAGTATACAAGAATCATAGAATTCCTTTTTATCTTCCACTTCATCCGATACTATAATCGAACGATACGGAATCTGATTTGGTTTCATACTTCCTGCCAGGGGATGTGTAACCAGACTGTGATTTTTCTGCACATAATCTCTCACCTTTAATAGAACATCTAAATAAGTTCCATCTTCAATGTAATCTACTTGAAATTTATCTGCATATTTATCTCTGGTCTGGAAGTTATTTGTAACGATAATATACTTCATTTTGCGTTGTTCCCTCCACTGGTACTATATCTTGATTTATCCACCAAATTTACGGTAATTCTTCTGCTGTATCCCTTGTAAAATCAACCAATTCTGTTTCCCTCGGGTACATCCTAAATATACACACATTCTCACAATAAGTCAATATTTGCGCAAGGCATTGTTATACTATTAACGAAATGTTCATATATTACATGAATAGTAATTCCCTGCACTATTGTTATTATCAATTTTTAATTATTTTCCTCATATGATATTATCCTTTTATAAATAATTACCAGAAAGGACATTATAATGAAAAAACATGTTTTAGTTATTCTCACAGGAGTTATCATTGGTTTGATCTCCCTCACTTTAGTCGCTTTAGGCAACCCGGGTAATATGGGATTTTGTATTGCCTGCTTCCTTCGGGATACTGCCGGTGCACTGGGACTTCAAAATGCACCTGTTGTACAGTACGTTCGTCCGGAAATTATCGGACTGGTACTTGGAGCCTGCGTTATGGCTTTCGTTGGCAAAGAATTTGCCCCTCGCGGTGGTTCTTCACCGGTCACCCGTTTCATCTTAGGTTTCTGCGTAATGGTTGGAGCGCTTATGTTCCTTGGCTGTCCGCTTCGTATGATGATTCGTATTGGCGGTGGGGATTTAAATGCCATTATTGGTTTGGTTGGATTTGTAGCAGGAATCGGTGTTGGTATCCTTGCCTTAAACAAAGGCTTTAGTTTAAAGAGAACGTATCAGTTGTCTAAATCAGAAGGACTTGCTTATCCGGTATTCAGTGTTGTTCTTCTTGTTGTTCTTGTAGCTTTCCCTTCTCTTTTGATTTTCAGTAAAGAAGGTCCCGGTTCCATGAAGGCTCCTTTAGTGGCTGCACTTGCTGCCGGACTGATTGTAGGTGCCCTTGCACAGAGATCCCGTTTCTGTACAGTTGCCGGTATTCGTGATACTTTTATGTTTAAAGATTTACATATGTTATGGGGATTTGTTGCTGTAATTGTAACCATTGTAATTGGCAACCTTATTATGGGAAGTTTCACCCTTGGATTTGCAGCACAGCCTATTGCACATATTGATGGACTTTGGAACTTCCTTGGTATGCTTTTGGTCGGTTTTGCATCCGTGTTATTGGGCGGCTGCCCTTTACGTCAATTAATCCTTGCAGGTGAAGGCAGCGGCGATGCCGTTATTACTGTGATTGGACTTACTGTTGGTGCAGCATTTTGTCATAACTGGGGTCTGGCTTCTTCCGGTGAAGGACCTACTCCAAATGGGAAAATTGCAACGATTATTTGTCTTGTAGTTGTTGTAGTCATTGCAATTACGAATTTGCGCCGAACAAAAAAAGCTTAGTAAAAAGGAGAATTTCATGAAAAATATAAAAGTAGATGCTCGTGGGTTTGCTTGCCCTGAGCCGGTTTTAATGACAAAAAAAGCATTGGTTTCCAATCCCGATTGTTTGGAAGTCCTGGTAGATAATCAGACTTCGGTTCAAAATATCACTCGTTTTGTGAATACCGTTGGTAAAACTGCCACGGTAACTCCAGAGGCAGAAGATTTTCTTCTGACCATTAAATAGTATGGTGAGCTATTTAGTAACGTTTTACACTCATCTTGATGCTATTATTTATAAAGAATACCTGCACACCATTTCTATTTCAGGTATTCTCATGCCGGTTCCCCGTAAAATCAGCTCTTCCTGCGGCACCTGCATATCCTTTCAATATGAAACAGAACTTTCACTTGACGTACTCCTTGGCGAAAATAGCACCGAAGAACTATTTCTTGTAGAAGGTTCTTCCTACAGCTTGTTGCACAAAACCGCTGATTAGTGTATAATAATCTGGCTTTACGCATTAGAAGGAGGACAAACCATGGACGATATAAAATTAACCCAGATGGTCAAACATTGTGGATGAGCTGCAAAAATAGGCCCCGACGCCTTGGCACAAGTTTTGTGTCACTTACCAAAATTTTCGGATCCAAATTTACTTGTTGGGTTTGAATCCAGCGACGATGCATCTGTATACCGCATTAATGATGAAACTGCTTTAATCCAGACCGTGGATATCTTTCCCCCGGTTGTAGATGATCCTTATGTATATGGCAAGATTGCAGCTGCAAACTCCCTAAGTGATGTCTATGCCATGGGAGGGCTCCCTAAACTAGCTATGAACATATTCTGCTTCCCGGAAGATTTACCTACCAGTGTTCTTCAGGATATTCTAATGGGTGGATATGAAAAAGTTGCTGAAGCAGATTCCATTATTACCGGAGGACACACCTTAAAAGATCCTGAACCAAAATACGGCTTATGTGTATCCGGGTTTTCTCACCCCAGAGATATTATTCGTAATGATACCGCAAAACCGGGTGATATTTTAATTCTAACCAAGGCCCTTGGTACCGGTATCCTTACCACTGCTGCCAAAGGTGATCTTCTAAATAAGCAGGAATATGCCGCTATGGTGAGTTCCATGGAGCAGTTAAATAAGCTTCCTGCCCTTCAAATGAAAGGCTTCCCGGTTCATGCCTGTACAGATGTTACCGGATTTGGTCTTTTAGGACATGCAATGGAAATGGCCGCCGGAAGTGGTGTAAGCTTTCACCTGGATCCTTATAAAGTTCCTGCATTAGACGGTGCCCTTTCTTATGCTCAGATGGGAATGGTTCCCGCAGCTTCCTACCAAAATCGTTCCTATTTAGATGATTTGGTGTCCCTTCCCCAAACGCTGCCTGTTCACATGGCCGATTTACTCTTTGATCCCCAGACTTCAGGCGGTCTGCTTATCGCCTTACCGGAAAAAGAGGGATTGAAGCTTGCGGCACAGCTAAAGGATTTGCTTCCCGCCACTGAGATTATTGGTTATGCAGATCCATTTAAGGATTACAATTTATTCGTAACAGATACAAAATAATGATTTAAATAAGGCCATATGCATTCTTCTGCATATGGCCTTTATATAAGCGAATTATTAATGAGTAGAGGTGAAGGGACGTCCTGGAAAACGCCCCCTGTCCGACAACTAGTTGGGGAGAACTTCGAGGAAAACTACTTCCTTCTTGCCGGTCACCAGTGCAAACAAGCTTCCATTGCTGGAAGATGGGATGAGTTTGCAAACTACCCTCGGAAAGATTACTCTTTCCTACCCCAAGTGGGCTCATAATTCCGTAATAAGTAACGTAACTTAATTTATTATACACCTCATATCCATAAAATAAAAGCAATTTAACAAAAAAAAATTATTTTTGTCATGTTTTTACAATATTTTTATGTTATGATGTTTGCATACTGGAAATTGTACTGAATTTTTATAAAAGTTGGAGGTTCTGTTTTGAAAAAGAAATTATTATTAACCGTACTAAATGTAACACTGGTTCTGATGTGTCTGCTTTTTCCATTAAAAGCAAATGCAGCTTTAAACTCTACAACAACAGATTTTTTTATTACCAGCACCGGAACGGATACTTGCCTGGGTGAAAACTATTCATTCTCAATTGATAATTCCACCAATCCTAAATCCATGAATTTTTATGGAACTACCCGCAAATCCTACCTTGCCTGCAAGGTCTATATATATGAAATCTATTCCAATGAATATGGAAAATTAAAAACAAGATTAACTCTGAGTCCCTCCTTCGCCATGGATCATACGAACTCCTTCCGCTATACAATTGATCTTGGTGCTTTGTGTAACCAAGGAACAACCTATATTTTACGTCCTGTTTTTGCCGAAAGCAGAACCGAAGACGGAGAAGATTATGCCTTTGCTCCCGGATCTTTTACAATGGCCGGAGCCAAAATGCGCTACTCCAATGACTCCATGTATTTTCTTAGATTTAAGGAAATAGAAGACCAAAATCTTAAAATTAAAGCAAACTCCTCTCATATTCTTCTTGAAAATTATCTTGATGTGTATATGCGGGATAGCTTTGAAACCAATTATGGTTTAAACGAAGAAGATGTTCAGGAGCTGACCCAATTTGCCAAACAATTAATACAAGAAAACAATGCTGTGACGGATTATGAAAAGCTTCTCTGTTTTCACGATTTTATTACACAGAATTTCTATTATGATTCCTATGCACGCAGTACCGGTTTGGAAAAAAATCTAAATCCCATTACACTACTCCACGATTATCTTTCACAGGGAAAGACAAAAACGGTCTGCAATGGATTTTCTGCCTTTTTTCAGGTTCTGGCTCGAATAGAAGGAATTCCGTGCCGAACCGCCAGTGGGCACAACCTTCTCCTTCCATTAGAGAGCTGGGATACGGAAGCAAATATAGATTCCGTCGATCATGTATGGAACGAGGCCTATGTGGATGCCGATAAAGACGGACGGAAAGAATGGATTACCATTGACTGCAATTCTGATTGCGCGAACACCTATGGTATCAATTCCGGATATGTAAGGCCCGCCTATCCCATTTTTCGCTATACCTTTTTTAATCCTTCGGAACAACTTCTTGCCATTAACCACCGCTATCTGCGTTATCGGGAGGTGGATGGTAACTATATGAAGCCCCGGATTATTTCCCGCAAGTGTGTAAATGGAAAAATCCGGCTAACCTGGAAGCTTTCTTATAAATCCTCCAGCGAGGAATTTACAGACGCACAATTGAACAATCTGGCTGCCTATGTTCTATACCGCCGCACTTCCTCAAGCAGCTGGCAAGCCATTGATACCATACAAACTTCAAATACTACTTTTACTTATACCGATACCACTGCTGCCGCAAATGTACTCTATCAATACCGGCTTGCTGCTGTTGCAAAATCCGATGGGAGCACTGGGTACCCCTGGCTCTACCGCACCGCACTTGCATTAAATACACCCAAGATTCAGGCTCTGAACCCAATTGGAAAAATCTCCTATCTGACCTGGTCAAAAGTGGAAGGTGCTACGGCCTATAACGTATATATGAAGATTGGAGAGAACAATCCTCTCACCGGTGAGAAAAAAGAATTTGTCCTTGTAGATACCGTTGATTCTTCTGCTAATTATGCCTATTTGGATATGACCGAAGCCCTGTCCGGAGAGATGGCAAGCTTTAAGATTACTGCAATTAAGAAAATAGGTTCCAGCACTTATCGCAGTGATTTTTCCTCCAAGCGCTCCGGTGTAAAATTAGATTCCCCACAAATCATCTCTCTGGTTCATTCCATGGAGACAAACAGCAATTTATTATCCTTCACCAGTGTCACCGGTGCCGATAAGTATCTGATTTTCAAAAGTGAAACGCAGGAGGGACCTTACACCCAGGTTGCGGAACTTACCGATTTGACAAACCTCACCTATTTGGATTCCCAGCTGGAGGACCAAAAGACATATTTCTACAAAGTAAAAGCTACCTGCCTTAAATATGGCACCGTCTCTGTTAGTGAAGATTCCCTCATACAGAGTTTTTTACCACTTGTACCAATTGCCCCCAATATTCAGAAACATTAATTCCGAGATATAGAAAAAGGAAGTGCTGCTCAAGGACTGGATTCCGTCCGTTTGCAGCACTTCCTTTTTTCTTTTTATTTCCCCTCATAGGTGATTACTGCACCTACTTCATACTCTTTTAATCGTTCTCTGCCTTTTAACCCTGCCAGTTCCATTAAAAATACCAATTTCACAACCACTCCACCCAGTTCCTCAATCAACTGAACTGTTGCCTCAATGGTTCCTCCTGTTGCAATTAAATCATCGATAACCACTACTTTCTGTCCCGGCAAGATAGAATCCTTATGCATCTCAATAGATGCCTTCCCATATTCCAAATCATATTCCCGGCTTATCGTCTCGCAGGGAAGCTTCCCTTTTTTTCGAACCAGAACGAAAGGCTTGTGTGTAAGATAAGCAATTGGTGCTCCAAATATAAATCCTCTTGATTCTGCACCTACTATCACATCATAATCGATTCCATCCAATTCCTTCATCATCTCATCAATGGCAAGATGCAATCCCTCTCCATCCTGAAGTACGCTGGTGATATCACGAAATATAATTCCTTCTTCCGGAAAATCCGGAATGCTTCTCACATAATCCTCTAACTTCTTCATTCTGTCCCTCGTCTCTCTTATCGCATCTTTATCTTATAACGGTCTTCGAACTGCCAAAATATCTCTGTATGTAGCGTCATCACTGATACAGATTCCATATGCGGCTCCTCGTGCATGAATGATTCTTCCATTGCCCATATATAATGCCACATGGCCTGCATAGCAAATCAAATCACCGGGCTGCGCATTAAAATAACTAACTTCTTTTCCACAAGAGCGCTGCTCCCCTGAAGTTCTGGGAATTGAAATTCCAAAATGTCGGAACACATACTGGGTAAATCCACTACAGTCTGCACCGGTATTGGGATCTGTGCCTCCCCATACATACGGCTTTCCTAAAAACTGCTGTGCATAAGCTATCACAGCGGATCCACTGACATCTGTGCTATATCCCGGATCTGCTCCCGGATTTCCGCCGGAATCTCCACCGGAATCTCCACCGGAATCATCACCGGTGTTATTATCTTTATCCTGCTGCTCCTGTTTCTCCCGTTCTTCCCGCTCCTTACGTTCCTGTTCTGCACGGGCTTTTTCCTTGCGTTCCTGTTCTTTAATAATACCATTCTGTGCCACAATTGTAGCCTTGTATTGGGACGCTAATTCCTTCGCCTGTGCAAGCTGACTGCCAAAATTACTGATTTTTGAATCCAGCTTTGCAACCAGGGTCTCTAAACTCTTCTGTTCTCTGGCATACTGCTCTTTCAAATCTGTTAAATCATTGATTTCTTCTGTAAGCTTAACCTTTAGCTCTTCTGTCTCAATCTTTGCTGTCTGATATTTTACCAGCAAATCCCGATCATAATTATAAATCTGATCATAGTATTCTACCTGATTCAGCAGGTCCCCGAAATCCTTGGATCCAAGTATTGCTTCTATAAAAGCATTGTCTCCATTCTCATACATATACTGAATACGCAGCTTCATTGCCTCATACTGCTTCTTCTCGTTTTTCTTTGCAGCCTTTAGGTTCTTCTTTACAACCTTTAGGTCCTTCTCTTTGTTGTCCTTTTCCTCTGACAGCATATCCACAGTAATAAGCAGCTCCACCAGCTGTGAATTAAGCCCTTCCATCTTTTGCTTCAGTTTGGACTGTTGGGATTCAATATCCCCAATCTGACTTTTCACGGAATCTAAATTGCTGGCTGCATCCTTCTTCTTGTTCTCTGCCTCTGTTTTTGTGCTGGCAAATGCTGTTCCAAAATTAAACAGCCCCATAATCAACACCATTACTATTGCTATTATTCTTTTTTTCATTTGTCTGCCTCCTCGCAATATTCCTTTGTATTCTAACATTTTTTTAAATTTTAATCAACCAACAGACCGAAAATTTCACGCATTTTTCAGATTCTCTTCCTTTTTTTCTTAAGGAATGTCTTTTATAATTAAAATTCGGTCACCCTCCCGAAGTTCCGGGGTGTTTAGGTGATTCACTTCCATAATACGATTTACTGTGGTTAAATTTTCTTTGGCAATATTCCATAATTGATCTCCGGCTGCCGCTATGTATCCAATAATTCCTGCGCGTTCCTGAATCTGGTCCATATCCAGTTCCTGTTCCTGTATCTCTGTAATGGTCTGTACTCTGTTTTCCTCATAGACAATTGCATTCAAATGAATGGTTGCCTTAATCTCCGCCTGTGCTGCATCAATCATGCTGGCAGATAGCTGTCCAAGCTCCGCGTTAATTCTAAATCGGCAGGTATGATCAATTCCTGCTGTTTCTATGTTGTGATGGAAATACAGGGTGATTTTTGAAGCTCCCACAGGACAGTCATCATCGCCGGTAATATAAAGGAGCAATACACTTACGGTTCCTTCTGTTATAATTCCATCTGTAACAATTTCTGTTTTTTCCAAGGTAACTTTTCCTTCGCAGGAACAGATTTGAAGGATTCCCCCTTTGGGCTGTTCCAATGTAACCCGATCGGAAATCCGGCATCGAGAGGCATTTTTCATAAGAAGCTTTTCAAAAACCGTGTTCTGCATCTTTGGAATGCAATTTTTTGAAAGTGCATATACATCTCCAAGAATCTCCGTTGATTCCTCTATAAACAAACGAATATCCAGTTCTAATACCAATTCAACCAACATGGAACGCATTTCCCCGTCATAATCGGGTTTCACTTCATATTCTGCTGTAAGAACCTCAGTGGATATATCCGTTGTCATTCCCTCTATACATTGGTCACATGGAACCTCTCCCTGAAACGAAACTGCTGTTTCCAGATATTGAATGCGTCCGTCTTCCTCCTCCCCCTCATATAGCAGGAATAAGAAGGCTTCTCCTTTGACTTCGATCTTACCATCTAAGGGCTTCGTTTCCACCCCTCGTATCTGAATCGTATTCTGTAATATTCTTGCAACATTGGGTTTATTGGAAGGTAGTGATAGTTCCTCTTTAAAGCGAAAGGTATCTCTGGTTTTAAAGATCTGTCTTAAATATTCCACCGGCTGCATTCGAATCTCAGCCTCTCCCTCTACTGTAATTGCAACCTCTTCTTCTCCATTGTCATCTAGGACTGCCGTTAATTCCAGCAATGCATTGACGCTTAGTTTTCTGGAATTCACAATGGTTATGGTTAAATCTTCCAGATTCCCTTTTACTTTTACATCATCATTTTCCTCACAGGCTTCCAGCACCATGCTCTCTCCAAAGGGTATTTTGCCAAATAAATTATTAAGTCCCCCGGGTACTTTTTCCACGCTGTAGAGCAGTTCAAATTCCACATAGCCTTTTAGGAATACGTGACCGCTTGTAACCTTAACCTCTTCCACGATCACTGTTCCTTTTTCTCTGATTACTTTTGCTACGTCCGGCTTACTCTCCGGTATATTTACATCATCATCTAATGTCAGCTGATTAAACGCATGACCTTTTTCTCTATTCATTGGTATCTGTATTGTCTTTAATTCCACAAAAAAATTCTCCAGTCATGAATATTTGTACTAATCTATTCATGATTGAAGAATTTTATGTCACTAACACAATCTCATTCTGACTCCTCGTGTTATGATGTCCGTGTAGCTAAACGATAATAATTGTTGCGGATCCTCTCCATCTATTAAAACGGTAAAAATGCTTGGATACGCCTCCTGCAAGATTCCTTCACGAACATTTGTCCTATGACGGCCCTCGTCCAAACGGATTTGAACCCGGTTCCCTACCTGCTGTCTTACTGATGCACGCACTTTTTCAAGTTCTGCTTTCTCCATTGCCATTTTATTCACCTCGCCAACTTCTTCAGTATAGCACCCGCATCAATTACTGTCAACCTCTCCAACGGGGCTCTTTCATTGAAAAATCACGCTTTTATCCATTAATTCGAGTTTTACCACTATATAAGGAAAGGTTTCTACATCTTCCACTGTTTCGCCCTGTGCCGGTCCCAGAAGTTCCGTATCAAAATAAATTGCGTTTTCTGTTACATACAGATCATTCACTTTTATACTGTAACCGCCTGATTTTTGCACCCCATAACCTACTGCTATATATAGAAATTCATCTGTTGTATAGGTTAATTTAAATTCTCTCTTCTTCTTTTTCCCAATTGCCTTCTCCAGTTCTTTTGGCAGCTTTCCCTGGTCCACTACAGTAAAGTTTAAGTCACGAAGCTTCTTTACTTCCGGTTCCTTTTTCCCGCAGCCACACATCCCTAAAGTCAGCAATATCATTAGAAAAATCATAAGAATTGCTCTTTTCCCCATTCATTTCACCACTCATGCATACTCTTAACCTATCTTATTCACTTAGGACACACGATTATGCTTTTATTCTTTTGTATTATACGATATAATACTATTATCTTAAGCGAGAATCGTCAGACAGACCGCTAAGATCTATTTGTATGAAAAGGAGAATAATTATGATTCGTACTTTTTTTGTTGCATTATTGGTTATTGTTTTTTTAATCCTGTCTACTCCCCTAATGGCATTTGAATGGCTCTATCATAAATCGAACCCTGCCAAATCAGATTTACAATCTTTAAGATTGATACAGGCTGTCTTTCGCCTTATTCTTTTTCTGAGTGGAATTAAAGTTGTGGTTGAAGGCAAGGAAAATATTCCCCAGAAAGCAGTTCTTTACGTTGCAAATCACAGTGGATTCTTTGACATCATTGCATCCTATCCACAATGTCCTTCTCCTACCGGATATGTGGCTAAGAACAGCATTTTGAAAGTACCATTTCTGCGTGTATGGATGAAGCGCCTTCACTGTCTATTTTTAAACAGAGACGATATCCGTGAAGGATTAAAGACCATTTTAGAAGGCATTGATTTGGTAAACAAAGGAATTTCTATTTGCATTTTTCCGGAAGGAACCAGAAATCATTCTTCTACCCTTCTTCCATTTAAGGAAGGAAGTTTGAAGATTGCAGAAAAATCTTCCTGCCCTATTATTCCGGTTGCAATCTCCGGCTCCCGCGCCTGCTTTGAGGAACATCTTCCACGTATAAAACCCGGTACGATTACCATTCAATATGGTACTCCTATTATAGTCAAGGAATTATCCAAGGAAGAGAAAAAATTCCTGGGCGCTTATACCCAGGAAAAAATTCAGTCTATGCTTGATTCCAGGAAGCTGCAGTCTCCTTTAGAGAAGTAATGACCGTTTCAAATTTCATAAAGTGGGATGCCTTTACTAATATGGTATCCCCTTTTTTTATAAAAGAACATAAATCTGACGTCATATCTTCCTTTGTATTGTAAAATAGAACCTGTGTGTTGGTTCCCTTATCAATTGCACCCTTTGCTAACTGTCTGGAACGTTCCCCTGTGCAGAACAGTGTATGAATCTCTTTTTTTGCCAGATAGACTCCAACATCATAATGCAGCTGCTCCTGATCTTCTCCAAGTTCTCCCATATCACCAAGCACCGCAATGGTTCGCCCCTTACAGGAACCAAGAATGTCAATCGCCCCTTTCATAGACACAGGATTTGCATTATAGCAGTCATCAATAATCTCAACTCCTCCAACTTCCAGGTGGTGATTCCTGCCTTCCATTGTTGTTGCATGGTGGATACCTGCTGTAATTTCTTCTTTTGAGAGATTCAGAAGCTTCCCTACGCAGGCTGCTGCAAGTGCATTATAGACATTGTGTTCACCCGGAATTGAAATCCTGACATCCAGAGATTCTCCCCCCAGATCAATGACCGCTTTCATTCCCTTTAAACCCAGATTTTCTACGCTGTGTCCCACTGCCATTCGCCCTTTTGTCTCTTTTATACCATAAAAACAAGGCTGCTTTCCTCTAAATTCCGTGATTGTAACTAATTTATCATCATCCCCATTTAGAATTAAGCTGCCGCCTTCTCTTATATACTCAAGGCATTCCGTCTTTGCTTTTAGGATTCCATCTCTGGTTTTGAGAAATTCCAAATGGCAGTATCCAATATTTGTAATCACACAAATATCCGGCTGTGCGATTGCTGCTAATCGACTCATTTCCCCAAAATCTGAGATTCCCATCTCAACTACTGCAATCTCATGTTCCTCACCTATGGAAAAAATTGTAAGGGGAAGCCCAATTTCATTATTGAAATTACCTGCTGTCTTTTGCACTGTATACTTTTCTGATAGAACGGAGGCAATCATCTCCTTTGTACTGGTCTTTCCAACACTTCCGGTAATACCGATAATCGTGCAGTTTAACTGCTCTCTGTAGAACTTTGCCAGATCCTTCAATGCCTGTGCACAGGACGCCACCTGAATATAAGTGGTGTCATCCTGAAGTAGATGCTCAGACAGAACGCAGAGTGCTCCCTCCGCAATGACCGCGGGAATAAAATCATGTCCATCGGATCGCTCTCCCTTAAGTGGAATAAAAAGACAGCCACAGACAGCTTTTCTACTGTCCGTCACCACTGATGTGATTGTATGGGATCTTTTTTCCTCCGATCCGTAATAAGTTCCACCGGTAACCTTAATTATAGTATCAATTGTCATATTTTTCATTGTCATGCACCATACTTCTCCATTGATATTCGAACAATTTCCTGACATAGTGCCGGATAGTCTGCACCCAATACCGCAGCTTCCTGAGGCAACAGGCTGGTGGGTGTCATACCCGGCAATGTATTTGCCTCCAGACAATAAATATTATTATTTTCAGAAAGAAGGAAATCCATTCTGGCATAGGTCTCAAAATTCAAGCATTGAAATACTTTCTCTGCATACATTTGCATCTCTTTTGTAATGTGATCCGGAATCTCTGCCGGACAGGTCTCCACAGCGCTTCCTGCTTTATATTTATTTTTATAATCATAAAACCCTACTACCGGTGCAATCTCAATAACCGGCATGGCTTTCCCCTGCATTACTCCAACTGAAAATTCCCGTCCTTTAATAAATTGTTCCACAACCACCCTGTCCTCATACTGAAACGCTTCCTCCAATGCCGGGCCATACTCTTCTTCTCTTCGTACTATGGTGCAGCCAATACTGGAGCCTCCGCAGCAAGGTTTTACAATACAGGGAAGCGGCACATCGGCTTCTTTCAAGGTCAGATTTTTCTCTCCCTTTATTGCAATCACTCCCTTAGGTGTTGGAATTCCACCTCCAACAAAGAATTTCTTGGATATTTCCTTATCCATGGCAACTGCACTGCTTAAATGTCCTGTTCCGGTATATTTTATGCCAAATAAATCAAATGCTGCCTGAATTCTTCCATCTTCACCATTGGAACCGTGAAGACCCAGGAATACAATGTCTGCCATTCTGCATAATTTAATTACATTCGGGCCAAAAAAATTAGCAGATTTATCTGTTCGCATTGCCTTGATACTCTCAATATCCGGTGCGATTTCCTGAATTCCTGCATTTACTGCATCTACTTTGTCTGCATGTTCAAAAATCCCCTGAAGATCTGCTCCCGGTTCTTTGTATCCCAAAAATACATCCATTAATAATACCTGGTGTCCATTTTTTCGGAGCGCCTGCGTTACTCCCGCTCCCGTAACCAGGGAAACATCCCTCTCTGTGCTCAGCCCACCTGCCAACACTACGATATTCATGTGATTTTCCTCTTTTCTTATCTCTCCATCTACTTATAAAAGCAGCTATCCGACGAATCAGATAGCTGCACATCCTCTTACTATAATTGCCTAAAACTCCGGTTCAATTAAACCGTAAGTATTCCCTTTTCTCTTATAAACTACATTCACCTGTTCGGTCTCTGCATTCTCAAATACATAGAAACTATGTCCCAACAATTCCATCTGTACGCAAGCATCTTCCGGATACATTGGCTTCATATCAAACTTCTTGGAACGAACAATCTTAATCTCTTCATCCTGGAACTCTTCTTCCTTCATAAATGCTTCCTGGAAGGTTCCTGCTGCCTGCTTCTGAGTTACTAATTTCTTCTTGTACTTCTTCAACTGGCGTTCTATTACTTCCTCCACTAAATCTATGGAAACGTACATATCATTGCTGACCTGCTCTGAACGAATAATATTTCCCTTTACCGGTATGGTAACTTCTACTTTTTGTCTGTCCTTCTCAACGCTCAAGGTAACTGATACATCTGTGTCTGTATTAAAATACTTGTCTAACTTCGCAAGCTTGTCCTCCACAGCACCCCTTAATCCTTCTGTTAGTTCAATATTCTTACCACTAATCTTTATACGCATGATATCAAACCCCCTTACTATTTAATATATGCATTATATCATTTTAACGCAAGTATGTAAATCATATTTTTATTCTTTTGATTGTTCCAATTAGAAATACGTGTTAAAATTAAAGAATCAAAAATCCTAGGATTCCATCCTATATAATAAACCCGTCTTTAGAAGTTAGCACCATATTCTTTAGGAACATAATTCATATATT
>JAVVVI010000028.1:0-32692 GCA_036652735.1 Lachnospiraceae bacterium | reverse complement strand
CTCTCTTCCAAGTATATTAACTTTTTCCTAAAAAATCAATCTTTTCCTTTTTTTCTGTAAAAAGCCAACCCAAGTATTGCCCCTGACACCAGCCCTCCAAGATGTGCCATATTGTCAACCCCGGTTGTGGTATATCCCAGGTAAAGCGTTAGCAGAACCATAAAAACTAATCTGCCGGTAGTAAGGTCTTCCAGCCTTCCTTTGTTACGAATTACAACATACAACAGTGCACCAACGACTCCAAAGATTGCTCCGGAAGCACCTCCCGCAACTGCCCAGTTCCCTGACTGCACCATCATCCACAAAGACAATCCACTTCCGCATAGCCCTGCAAGCACATAGATCAGTAAATATTTTCCTCTCCCTATCGCTCTCTCTAAACTGCTGCCTAAAAAGAATAATACAAGCATATTATTAAACAAATGTTCTACTCCGAAGTGAAGAAACATTTCTGTAAAAAAGCGATAAAATTCGTGTCCGCTAATGATCTTCTCGGGATACATCGCACCATGTTGTAACATAAATTCACTGCTTGTTGTATTTCCCTTCCATTCCAGCCATAAAAACACCAAAATATTGATTCCAACCAAGGCAATTGTAACAATTCCTACAGATTTCAGCTCCTGCTTCTTCTCTATTTGTTCCGGAACGGGATTCCGAAGCAATTGCTCCAAAAGCCCTCTCAATCCATAAAAATCTCCCGGCTGATTTTCATAAATAATTAATTTTCTTTCAAAAAGATCAACCATCCATGAATTCGGATTTTGATACGAAAGTTCTTCTCCCCTGTCCACATTCTGCAGCCAAAGAATTGTAAATATCTCCGGTTGTTCATATCTGCGCTCCAATGTTTCTTTGAACCGGTCAAGCTGTTGACGTGATATTATATACTCACCGGTACAATCTATACTAATAATCACTCGTGTCTTATGCTCATATACTTGATAATATACCCTAATGCTATCAAGCTGCACCGGTTGAAACAAATATCCCTGCTTTAATAATTCCTGTTCTAATCTCTGTATCAAACTGACACCACCTTTACTTCATGAAAAAACAATAACACTTCCTAATTGTGGTGTCAATCTATCCATACAATTTATAAAAAACGATATTGCGCCCTGGCAAACTGAATTACATCATTGCGCTTTAAGGGCACTTTTTCCTGATACTCCAAACGAAGACCATTTAAAAAGGTTCCATTAGAAGAGTTTAAATCTTCCAAATAATAACAATCTTCTTCTCTCTCAATCAAGGCATGAATTCTGCTAACTGCATCTGAATGTAATACTCCGTCCACAGCTTCCCTGCTTTTCCCAATTAAAAACTGCTTTGCTATTACTTGAAAATTGTCTTCTGCCTCTTCCCCCTCATAAATTAATTGTCCAAGAACCCCCTCTTTATTCTCTCCCAGATACTCTGTAGGATAGCTGCTGCTTACCTGATCCAGTGGGGAATAGCTTATCGGTAATCCTTCTTTTTTAACAGTTGTAAAGTCCAATAATTCATGCAGCTTTCTTTTTTTCTCACGTTTAAACGCTTTTATTTTTTTCGCAAATTTTTCTCTCAGGGCAAGACCACTTTCTTGTTTATGCGTACTGATCTCTTTTTCTTTTGGTATATTCTCCTGGTTCTCCTCCTCAAATTTAATTGGTTCCTGGAAAAATTCCATATTCTGCATAATTTTGTACAAGGATATACCCTCCCTCTTTATCCCTTCATAAATACCATAAACTAAATCCAATAATTGTTTATCCTTGTGATCCATAACCTGCATTACATTCTCTAAAAGGGCTTGTAAATCATCACCCAGTCCAAACTTCTCGCCGGGCAGATAAACAATGGAAAATTTTTCAGTTGTCATATCCCGTACTATATACTCCGGTGTCATGCGAAGACTATTTTCATTTAAAAGATACCTTTTTGCCTGTTGCAGGCTTTGAAACAAGTCCTCGAACAAGGCTTTCATAAAGGGGTATTCTAACTGCTGTAAACGCATACATTGACTAAGGGTCTGCATTCCTGTTATTTCATACCAGGCTTCTATTTTCCCGTCTGCCACTATAATGCTAAAGGGCAGTATTCCCGGTATTTTATTGTACTCAAACATTCTCATCTCATAATTCGGACGAAACGCTTCCAGTGGTCCAATAATCATATAGCTTTTATTCAGACTTCTTCTGTATCTGATTTCCATGCTTTACTTCCTCCCATACTTCTTTCAATCCACGACTCTTTCTTAATATTGCTACCGGTTCTATTTGTGTTTCCCTTTTTACTTGTGCACTTTGTGCAACCTTTTTATACCCCTTAATTCCCTCCTGGCAACAAGTTCCCATTCCAAATAAAATAATGACCATAATAAAGACTGCTTCTATGGTAAGACTGCCCTTTACCCTTCTTTTCATTTTACCTAAATTGCCCATAACAAATCATCCCTATATAAGCCACTAATATAAATGGAACAAATGGCAGCTCATAATCCTTTCCCTTTTTTTTAACTAATAACCCTAGGGAAACCACTGCTGAAAGAATCAATGCTACCCACAATATTAAAATTGTCTTCCTGATTCCAAAAAAAATTCCACATACAGCAACTAGCAAGCCATCCCCCATACCAATTTTTCTATCTGTAATAACACTCAGAACCGCCATGAAACCACCAACAAGCAAACCTAAGAGAAGGCGAACGATTCCCATGTCCTGTTGAAACAAATGAATCACCAAACCCATGATCCCAGCCATCACAAGATAACGCAGTGTGATTTTGTGGGTTTGAATATCTTCTATTGTACCTATAATCAATACAACCAGGAACGTAATCTTAAGAATCATGGGTGTTCTGCACCTCCTATACACTTTGAACAAGGTCTGCGATCCCCTACCTGAGATTTTTTTATCATATATACCGTTCTTTTTAACCCACTGCAGGAAAGTGAATAGTGGTAACAATTCCCTTCCGTTGTAATATATATCACTCCCGGCATCTTTCCCTTTAATGCACAGTGCAGACAAGGTGAATATCTCCCCCCTGAAGAATTTCTCTGACTCGGCAATTCCAGCGATGAAATTTCACGAATGGATAACTCCAAATGAGTACAATGCCTGCTGGAATGATATACCGTTCCCGTTTCTGCCACATATACCCAGGAATCTTCTGCACTCCCTATACAGCCTTGATTACCAATCCATTTTCGGGCACTGCTTTTTTGTACAATACAGATATATTTTTGAGGTATTAGCAAAAACGGTAATCGAAGATGATAACTTGCTACTAAGTGTACCATCTCCCCCTTAAGCCTGGACTTTTGGAAGTGAATACCTCCTTGAAAATATCCGGGATTGCATCCCCGTGTCATCAAGTCTGCATAAACCATAGTTCCTGCTGTAAGAGTACTCACTTCCTTTTCTTCCATTACAGGGGGCATTGCAGCTATGGTTCTGCTAACAGAATCCATTGATTTTCCTACCATTGTCTCTATATATAGGATTTGAAAGCACCATAGAAGGGATGCCATTACAAATAAAACAATGGGAAAAACAAGTGCTGCTTCAATGGTAAGAGATGCCCGTACCGTTCTTTTTTTATTGTTTGTATCGTCCTTGGGAGTATCGTATAAGGATGCCTCTTGTTTCATGAGTGATTGCATCGAATGGGGGAAAAGAATCATTTGTTCGGGCATGAGAGAGTTTTCATTAGAGTAACCTGAATTTAACATTTTTGAATACGTGTGATTCTCGGATTGTATAGCAAGAGGCATCCTTACACCCTCCTTTTTTATTTCACATAAGAATATGAGATTTGATTCGTATGTCGATACAGTTTCAAAGATGGTTTATCAATTAAGATAAATCCGGAAAATAATGGTTTCGATAGTAGATTAATCTCACATTCCATTGACTGCATACAGAGATCTATTCGAAAAGAATCTTCACCCCTTGCTTTTCTTACAAAGGCTTCCATTACATCTCCCATTCTATAAATTACCTTTTTATTTTCCTTAAGATACAGAAGTATCATTAGGTAATCCGAATATGTAAATCCCTTGTCTTTCTCCTTTGGTGTCAGTTGGAGTGCTTGCGGTAACCGGAATAAATCTGTGGACCAAGACAGACTGGTTTTTACTAATTCTACCTTATTTCCTTCTAACATACTTCTTACATCAAGGATTCCTTCCACGTATGCCCAGGAAAGAAGAATTCCTATTTTAAGAGCCGGAACAAAGGGTGCCATTCCTGTAACTCCTCCAATCGTCGCCGCCATAGTCAGTGCCTGAGCAGATTTTTCTGCATCCTGCAATAAATAGGTGAAATTTGCCAATTCACGTAATAGAAGAAGTTGCTTTATCGTAATTTCTAAATTTTCTTTGTCTGTGCTCTTTCCTCCAATCAGATATTCCATCTCATAATTTAAAGGATGTCCTTCCTTACTTTGAAGGTAATTCGTAAAATAATGTCTACTATACATAAGTTCCACCGGAAACTGTAGAATGTTATCACTCTGCACCTTCATGTTCCCCTGTACCTGCTGCCTTTCTTCCATTCTTTGATAATTCTCCAGGGCTAACCCAGACACCTTCCCCGGTTCCTTTAGAACCAATGCGAATACGGATTGCTTCTTTAACAACTGCAGTCTGTCCATGGGATTTTCCTGTATCCCTTCCCTCTTCCTTCTACTGCTTCCCGTGGCGTTTTCTGCGCCCTTTCTATTATTTTTTTGGCGTTCCGATGCCTCTTTTCTTGCGTCTTCTGCCTGCTGAAGGAGCCGTTCTTCCTTATCCCCATCTAAATAGTTCTCCCCGGACACTAAAAATTCCATCATGGACTTTGCTGCTTCCTGTGTAATCCGCCCCTTCATAACTTCTGATAATTGTCGCTGCAATGCCCTTCCTTCTCTATCAAACGCAAGCTCATATCCCTGTAATTCCACCTGTTCCATGTCCTCCTTTAGAAAATCTATTCCATGTGGAATACGCTCTTCCTGTTCAAATCTTAAATTCTGATACACATAGTTACTGATTGCCGCTTCTACTTTTTTTTCATCAAACTGCCCTTCTTGCGTTCCAGCCGGATAGAGAAACACTTCATATTCTTCCCACAGCTCCTTATCATAACCACTAAACACGGACTCCACACTTCTGCCACTCACCTGGTAAGCCTTCATGGAATTTACTTTTACCCTTACCCCTTCTAACAAGGCAAAAATGAATGCTGCTATTATCACGATAACCAATGTTAGGAAAACCGTAATACTCCCCTGTACCTTTCTTCTCATTCTTTAAACCGCTCCTGCATCTGTTGTTATTCTCTGGAAAATAGTTCCAATTAAAACGGTCATTTGCTTTCTGAAAATAACCACCAGTCCAATTAATACCACCAGAATCAGAATCAACTCTATAACTCCGATTCCATCTTCTTCCTCTATAAAACGCTGTATTTCCATCTTTTACCTCCTTTACAAGTGAAATTGAAACAATGCTGGAATCAATATAATTGCCAGTACAATTATCAAAAGGATCATCATTGGCAATAACAGCTTTGTTCCTGCCTCTTCTCCTTTTTTTATGATTCTGTTTTTGTGTTCTTCTATTGAAGCTCTTGCTTCCCGATCCATAAGTTCCGTAAGTTCACCGGTTCCTCTACGAAGATTTTGAACAAAAAGTGAAGATAATTTTCTATACTCCGGCACATTGCATCGAAGTCCAAACTTCTCATATGCCTTTCCTTCTGATATCCCATCTTTCATCTCATTCACTGTTATTCGCATTTCTTCATATACTCCGCCCTCACCATGTAACGAGATCTGCTCCCAGGCACTTGCCAAAGACATTCCTGCTCCCAAAAGCACCGCAAACTCACTTACAATCTCCGGATATTTTTTTAAGTATATCCATTTTCTTTTTTCTTCTTCTCTCTGTGCTGCCTTCTGTCTTCCAAAATACACAAAAATAAGTGCAGCAACACCAAAGAATGGTATCATCAGAATGGAATAATCTTTTGGAGTCTTCCATGAAATCTTTTTTCCCTTAAATTCATCGGGCAGGCTCACGTATTTTTCACTTCTTGTGGATTCTTCTCTCAAACGCAGTGCTTCTTTCAACGAACTTTGATAGTCCTGTTCTGCTGTATAAATGGCTGGTATCACGCGTATGTAGAATTCTTTTTCCAACCGGCAGGCATCATAGCTTAGTGCTGCAATTCCTTTTATCAAGACTCCTTCCGTTGGCACTTCCTCCTGCATAATCTTTCCTTCCGAATCCATCACATTAAAATTATCAAAGCTCCAGTCAATCTTAATCTGTCCTTCTTCTGCTGTTTGTTCCAAATTCAAATTCCACATAACATGGTCTGCATCCTTGTTTTTTCCAAGGAATCTTCCCTCGTCAATTAATCTTTCCGCCACTTCCTTTAACTTCTGATTTGCAGCCTTTTCTGTTAGTTGTACTGCTTCTATCGGTAAATCAATTCTAACCGGTTCATTATTTCCTTTAATGTCTGCCACCAGGGAAACTGTACTGGAACCCCCTCCCCTTTCATTTCTCTTAATTTGTTCCCCCTCTTCTAATACCGATGGATTCATAAAATGATATAAAAACACAAAGAGGATGGTTACAAGTATGATTGCCAGATACTGCCTTTTCATTTTTGCCTCCTATATATAATTTACCATTGTATCTTTAGAATCCGTTCACCAAAAAGAACTGCCCCAAGATAAGCAAGTAAACAAATTGTCATAATCAATACCCCTGCCCTGTTTTTATACAATACATCCAGATACGTTGGATTGCTGAACCGAACATAAAATAAGATTCCCAAGGGCACCACTGACATTACTCGCTGCTCCGTCCTTTTTGACCAGATTGCAAGCTCTACTTCCATTTTTGCCTGTATACGCTGTGCCATTCTTTGCTGTGTATCCTGTATGATATGGATTAAATTTCCTCCACTTTTTATTACATAACGAAATACATGTGAAAAAGTCTCGATCTCTTCTATACCACTCCGTTGGGCAAACTCCTGCAGAATCTCTTCCAGTGGTTTACCAATGGAGCGCAGCTTGTGCATTTGTTCTAGCTCCATTACAATCTCACTTTTTTCGCCATACAATCTTGCCAATTCCTCCCCACCTTCTGCAAACGCCCGCTCTACTGAATAGCCTGTTGATAAAGCTCCGCTTACCGCCTGTAAAAAGTCCCCAAACTGTTTGCTCATTCTTTCTTTTCTCTTTTGCTTTTGCTGCTGGCGTTTCATTTGAAACCAGATTGGTATGAATGCCGTCAAGGGCAGAATACCAAGAATTGACTGATAAAACAGATAATCCACTATGAATAGTAAAACCACTGCCTGGAAAAGACAAACTCCTGCTTCTTTTCCTGTAAAGGAATATTTTCTGTAATCCATTCTGATTCTAACTACCCTTCCTCTCTATTGTGATTGTCTTCATACGCTCCCACACCCCCTGTATTCTCCCTTCACTCACTCCCGTCTCTTTAAAACGATAAATTGGTTCCAACCGGAGATTTCCCTCTTTCATTGTGTTCATTTGACTAATTTCCAATAATTTTCTGCTTCCATCCCGAAGTCTGCCTAAATGAATACAAATATCTATTGCCGCCGCAATCTGTCCCCGAACTGCCTGAAGCGGCAGATCCATCCCCATTAGAACCATGGTTTCGATTCGTGAAAGCATATCACGGCTGGAATTTCCATGACCGGTAGATATTGACCCATCATGTCCTGAATTCATTGCCTGGAGCAAATCTATTGCCTCCGGTCCTCGGATTTCCCCTACGATTATGCGGTCGGGGCGCATTCTCAGGGCTGTTTTAATTAAGTCCCTTATTGTAATCTTGTTGTTGCCCTCCATATTTGCATTTCTTGTCTCCAATCTTACAATATTGGGAATTTGACGAATCTGTAATTCCGCCGAATCTTCTATCGTAACAATCCTCTCTGTCTTTGGTATATATTCCGATAAGGCATTTAAAACTGTCGTCTTTCCTGAACCTGTTCCTCCTGATATAAAAATGTTATACCCTCCTTCTACTAATTTTTTCAAAAACTCAGCCGTCTCTGTTGATAAAGAATCTTTTTCTATTAACTCCTGCATGCCTATGGAATGCTTTGGAAACTTTCTTATGGAAATAATTGGTCCCTCCAGTGAAATTGGTGGTAACACAATATTTACCCGGGATCCGTCCTTTAGTCGTGTATCCACAATTGGAGTCGTCTCGTTTACCATGCGATTGCTCTCACCAGCTATTTGACATACTATATCAAATAACTTATCTTCCGATGAAAATACCTTGTCAAACCGATACATCCTTCCTTCTTTTTCAAAAAAAATACCTCGGTTCCCATTTACCATAATCTCTGTAATCTCTTCGTCCTCCAGCAATTCCTCAAGTACGTCCATCTTTCTTATGGAGTTGAAAATCTGCTCCCCTATCTCTTTACGCATAGTTAAACTCAGCAATTCTATCCTGCTTAATTCTCCAATTCTCTGATGAATCACTTTGTATAACTCTGCATCCGTTACTTCTCGGCTCAAGTCCATTCCTTTAATCGTTTCTTCCCTGACGAACTGCATGATTTCACTTATCTTGCGCATTTAATCTCCTCAACCAATGGCACCCACCACTTTGTCCTATCCAACTCCGCCCGTGAAAGCTTATGTATGTCTTTCTCTGTCAGATTAATATTACTCATCTCCAACACTTTCCTAAATTCCTTCATTCTATAGTTTCCTCTTTCGATTCCCCCATCCTCTTCCTCTTCTATTTGGTAACTCTGATAACATTCTTTCCAAAACCCCAACATTCCGGTAAATAGCACCTCTATATCCATAATTAAATACCGATACATGGTCTCTTCCCTTATAAAAGCCAGTAATGCTTCACCATCTTCTTTCGTAATCTCCGGCAGGCAATAGGGATTCAGAAATGGGGGGATATACTCTGTCTTTCCTTTTCTATATATGTAACTTCGTATATTTTCTCTCTCTGTTTGTCTAAGATCCAGGATTACATCTCCCAAATCAGCATGAAATGATTCCCCAAGTATCTCGCTGAGTCCACTGCACTGTGCAAAATTCAGATAAAGAACTTCTCCCTCCGCTCCTAGTTCCTCCGAAAGTTTTAAGGCAGCAGCTGTCTGCCTCCGATTCCCTCCCGGCGTATAAAATATAAGGATTTTCAGTCCCTCTGGGTTGCTATTCTTTCTGATTGGTTGTCTCCCATATACTTTTCTTACAATTTCTTCTGCAGACTGATACTTAAATACAGAATCGGTAAGACCGGTCTCCTCTTCTGTTAGGTAAATAATCCGGTCTGCATCACTTTCGTATTCCGAAAACTCCTCTCCAAGCAAAACTATATCAAAGTGTTCCCTCTGTTCTTTTGGTGGTTTGGAGTACCAGGATACATTCATACAGTCCGATCTCTCTGTTAAAAAATATTCCGCCAATCCTCGTACATAATCTTCGTCCTTGTCACAAATTCCTATGGACAATTTATTCAGTATAATCCTCCCCTTTCTAGTATTGCGGATAACAAAAATCCAAGCAGCATGGGCACTGTAAAATGCATCACATACTTCTTCCCCGGAGATACCTCTCCATATTTTTTAATATTTGGAAATTCCACGACTGCTTCTCTTAGATATTTGAAAAAAAATTGGATTCGTTCTTGAAATAGTCCATTCTTTATCAGTATCAATAAGGCTAAACCTGCTCCAATGCCAAAAGATAAAATCATCCACCCGCAAAGTTCCTTTACTGTTAAAAAACTTCCTATCATTGAAAATAACTTGATGTCCCCTGCTCCCAGGGCACTGATTCGAAATAAAGAATATAAGATGATAACCGGTAAAATACTTAAAACCAGAAAATATAGAACTCCTTCTCCTCCTCTGGTACTTACTTGAAACAAAAGTCCGCCTGAAAGGCCAATTAGAATCATCCGGTTACTGATTCGGTTTGTCCTCACGTCCTGAACTGCTATCCATAGCAAGATGCAAAGCAGTATTATATTCGTCGCACTCGCATTCATTCCCCCTTCCTTTTCTTATAAATGAATTATATCCACTCTTTTTCATTGTGTATATGGTAATATTCTACAAAGTTTTGTACGCCATAATTCCATAAAGGAGTGCAACACCGCCTATACCAAGGGTTCCAATTGTCAATGCCGTAATGGGATTAATTCCAACGGCGATTAATATTCTCTGATTTTCTAAAAAATGATTCAGAAAATACACTGCGATTAAGCCAACAATCCCACGCACTCCAAAATTAAGAAGAAACTCTGCCCTTTGTTTTAATACTCCGATGACCAAAACCAGCACACACACTCCGCAAATAATAATTGTCTCCATACTGTCCCTCTTTTCCCTAGGACATTGTATGCGATTATCTTTTACTATATGATTGAATATCAATTCCATTTTTTGTCTATACTTAGTAAAAAGAGGAAGATTTTCCAGGAGGTGCTTACAAATGTTACATTTATCCAAAAAAGATGATCGTTCCAAATATGCGTATTCTCTTCTGCTTCAGGACCTTGCATCATCTAAACTTGAATTGGAATCCGCTCATGCTTCATTTAATTTTGTTGTAGATCCGGATTTGATTGACAGTAGTATTTACCGCTTAAATGCGGCTCAGATGCAGTATAAATTCTTACTGAACAAAATAAAAAGTTGCCGCTTTTCCGATTAATATCCCAGAAGCGGCAGCTTCTTTTCCCTGTGTGTCAAAAATAAATGCACAAATTTATGCAAAAATAAGATGTGAAAACTTAAGAAATATAGTTATATTATACAAAGAATATAAAACCCCAAAATATAATGTCATAAAATCAGGACACCGGCGTTTCTTACATGTAGGACAAAGCTGCTATGATTCATTTTGCAAGGGGGGGAGCTCTGAATGAATAAAATCAAACTGACCGAGCCACTATTGAAAAAAATTACAAAAGTTGCAATGGAGCTGGATTATGAATCCTATATCGCTTACCCACACCATCATTTTTCACCTTCCTTTCGGAAAAAAATGAAACGAGTCCGTAACGACCAACCTGTGGTTCTGAATGAATTGTGTACTTATAATCGTAGATTTAGCGGAAAAAGTGCCATTGTTCTTATTGCTGTATTTGTTCTGGTAATGGGAATGACTGCCTTTGCCGTATCACCTTTTGTGGAAGAATTAGGGGATTTAATGTTTACCGGACATCCCGGATATATGGAAATTGAAGTTACTGATGGAGATGCATCCAAGGAGGAGTTTGTAGCCTATCTTCCAACTAAATTACCGGAAGGATATAAATTATGCGAAGAGGAGAGTACGCAGTCCGATCTGACCGTTATCTCTGTCTATTACAACGAAAATAATAAACTTTATTATGAGCAAACCCTAAAAACAACTCAGACATCCATGATTATCTCACTAAAAGGAAAAGACAAAAAGAAGTTACCAGTTATCGGAGAATGGGGCTACTGCATATCTTATGAAAATAGTGAAATATTGATAGTTGAAAAGGGAAATTATATATTTAGCATTTCAGGGATGGTGCAGGTAGAGGATTTAGTTGAAATGTTAAATAGTATCCAGACAAAAAAAAATAAAGAAATGAGCAAAATAGACAAAAATATACTATAAAATAGTATATGGGAAAAGTACATTTGTGCACAATAACGAATTTCATGATTTAAATATAAATTATGTCACATTTTATATACTCAAGCGTTTCTTAGACATATACCTTATACATACTATAACTAATTAAAAACAAAGAGGAGACAGAAAATGAAAAAAGTACTTATGAGAGTTGTTGTATTAGCCTGCTTATTGGGAATGTTACCAATGATCCCATCTCAGGCAGAAGACGTAACCAATCCCGGAACTGTAATAGCGGAGCCTATTGTTACCGAACCGGATGAACCTGGCAATAATCAGGGTGCGATTGTTGCTCCTGAGCCTAGACTTCAACATATTATTAGCTGCCGTACAATGATTGGCGGAAATGGGTCAAGTGTAACTTCCGAGGCAGCGATTACCTGTAACAAAGTTTGTTCAATTACCATTACAATGGAATTACAGCGGATTATTAGTGGAACCTGGATGGAAGTTCGTACTTGGAGTGAAACCTTCCATTTTGATCACGCATTTATGAGTAAAACCATTACCACCGCAACCAATTCTCAATATCAGGTACTTACAAGGTTTAGTGCCAATGGCGAGAAAGCAAAAGCCTCAAGTTCTGTATTACATAATTAACACACCTATACATTTATGGGGCTGCCGCTTTAAGATTTTTTAATCTTTAAAGTGACAGCCCCATTTTTATAATTATCTCTTAAACGAGATATCCCCTTGATTGTTCCGGATCCTGATAAGTCTCTGTTAAGTATCCTTTTTGGTAAGTCATTCCTGCAATCACCTGTGGTATATGCTTCATTAATGGTTCTGAATGGTCTGCCTGTATCATTCCCATTATTCCTGGAGTCAAATTGGATAATACCATCTGTATATGCTCTATATACGCTATATTTCTGGTGATTTTAGCCTTGGCAGCCTCTTCTAAGCAATATCGGTACAAACGATAGAATTCCACGGCAATTTCCTGCTCAAAGTTTAAATCTTCCATAAGCCTTCCAATAACCGCTTCTCCATTACGAATGCTTCTCTTATAGTCCTCCCATTTTTGTGTTTCCCCTGCTTCCCTGGCTTCCATAAGGTAAGTCTCTGCCATCTCGTATAGTATAAGAACCAGCTGACTTCGGTTTGCAGTTGTAATTCGCTTGGTAAATTCCTGTTTTTTTTGATGATTCATACTTACCTCTTTTCTGTTACTGTAACAACTGAAGAACCTGTTCCGGGATATCATTTGCCTGTGCCAATACAGAAGTTGCTGCCTGTGTCAGTACATTCATTTGGGTATAAGTTGACATTTCCTCCGCCATATCCACATCCTCAATTCTGGAAAGTGCACCCGTCATATTTTCTTCTGTTCCATCCAGACTTCCAACTGCATAATTTAAACGATTTTGATTTGCGCCAAGCTTTGAACGTACGGATGAGACTTTTGCCAATGCTTTATCCAATGCTGCTATGGACTTATCCGCACCATAAATTGTAGTCACATCTAAGTCTCGAATCCGCAATGCCTTTGCCGACATGTCCGGTATATCCACTGAGATTGTCTGATGTTCATTTGCACCTATTTGTAGAACCATAGTTCCAACATCCATTACCGAAAGACTGACCTTTAAGTTTGATGGCGGTGTTCCCATATGACCCTTTGCTACACTTGCTGCCTCTACATCAAAGGAGATATTAAAACCATTCCGATCCGATACCGTTACAGACCTTCCATTTGCCTCAAATGTTGCCTGTGCACTATACCCGGCTCCGATTACCTTTCCTTCTGCATTTGTTCCATAATCTTCTACTTCCGTTGTTGTAAATCCTAGAAAATCCGCCAATTCCTTGTTATCGCATTTGATGGATACTCCTGCTGAAGAACCAAACTCTTCTGAAACAAGTACAAAGGCTGTCTGTCCCGGCACATATCCACCTGCAGCTGCCTCATATCCTCCGGTCTGTGGATTACGGACCAGGGCTGCATTATCTATGGTCGGAAGGGGTGTTTTTACCGGAAGTATATTTACCTCTGCGGTTTCTGCTGCTGCCCTTAATTTTTCGTATACGGAATTTGGATCCTCCTGTTCATCTATGTGTATCTCTACTCCATTAATGGTTACCACACCTTTGGGTGTACTTCCTGCCGTCGTCTGCTTCCCTGTTACCACACCCTGTTCTGCATCTCTGGTAATTTCCAGTTCATAAGTCCCTGTCTTTACTGTATCCGATACTTCAATTAATGAAATGTCACGAGAATTTCCGTATACCCGCTTGGATAAACTTCCATCCAATAACGTTTTTTTATTAAATTCCGTATCCTTGGATACCCTGTCCACCTCTTTTTGAAGTTGGATAATCTCTTTCTGAATGGCATCTCTGTCCTCTTCTGTATAGGTGTCATTCCCTGCCTGAACAGATAGTTCTCTCATTCTCTGTATCATGGACGTAACTTCTGAAAGCGCACCCTCTGCTGTCTCTATAACGGAGATTCCATCCGATGCATTTCTGCTTGCCTGATTGAGTCCTGCAATCTGTGATCTCATTTTACTTGAGATTGCCATTCCGGAGGCATCATCCGATGCATGATTAATTCGAAATCCTGATGATAATTTTTCTAAGGATGCAGTTACCTGTCCTTCATTTTTTAACAGATGACTATTGGCTATATAGGCTGACATATTGTGATTAATTTTCATTTAAAGCACCTCTCTTTTCTTCCTTGTATATCGGTAAGTTACTTGTATACCTTTAGAACATTAGGCAGATTTCACCATTTCTAAAAATTTACGTGCAACCTCATACAGTCGCTTTGTCTGTACCGTTTCCTCTTTTATTGCTTCGCCCTCAGGCTTTTTCATTGGCATTCCCTCTTTATTATACTGGCTATACACATAGGAAACGTCTCGGCCTTCTTCTCTAAGCTCTGATTCCTTTTTTTGAAGTCTGTCAATTGTTTCCTTTTTATTGGATACTACCATTCCTCTGACCTCATGGTTTGTAATGGTAAATTGTGCCGTTACTTTTCCCATGGCAATTGTATCAAACAATAGATCTACTCTTCCTTTTTCCTCTGTCCCTCTTACAATTTTGAGGTTTACTGTTGCAAGTTCTCCCCCTATTAAAACCGGTATCTCATATTCTTCTTTTTTGGACTGAGCAGTTCCTAACGCAATCTGTGCGGTGGCAATCTTTAAATCCCGTAAATCAAGACTGGTTGCCTTTTTTGAGACAAGCATTGTCTTCATCACATGCTCTGCTAGATCCCCTAACTTTTCCTGTACCTTTGCTAATTCTGTTGGTGCTGACAAGGCTTGTGCAAAGTCTTCTAATATTTCCTCTTTTACTGCCTTGAGGTCAATCTCTTCTTCTAACTTTTTATTCTCCAATATATCCTTTAACGCTTTATTCCGATTGGTTAAAAGCTGATTTGCTGCCAAGATATTCAAGGTTGTCTTTGGCAAATCAAATTTGTGCAATATCTCTTCTACTTTTGCCTGTGCATTTTGGGCTTCCTGAAGCATCTTCATCTGTTCCTTTACGTATTCCGGCTCATACTCCGCTTCCTGGCCCTTTACCTGTGTCAGAAGCTGCTCCGGTGTCATTCTATCCCATTGATTTTTTTTCATTGCATGATCCATCATCTTTGGGCTTATTACATCCAGTGTCTCTTTCAGGCAATTACTCTGATACACCATCTCTATCTGCTGTGTGATCGATAATCCATTCTTTACCTGCTCATGAACCTCTCCAAATGTCTCATCCACTTCTATGTCCATGCCTGACGCTTTCTGACTCCTTACCTGTGTCAGCAGGTTTTTCATTGTGACTTCTCCTCCGGATAACAACACCGCCCCAATTGCTGCTCCATCTGTTTTCTCTACCTGGTGAATTAAACGGTAAATCCCAATATAGGCCTCTCTTTCTTCTGTGGACAATTCTTGATTCTGATCTAACTTCCATAAAAATTTGCTGTATTTTTCTTCACCACGGGGGTCTGCCGTCTCTACAACTGCATCTATCTTTTTGCTTAATTCCTTAATGGTTGCATGAAGAGGATTATACCCTTCCTTAATCATGGATACCACTACTTTCGGTGTCATTCGGCTTAATGTATATTGTACCTGCTGATCAACGGACTTCATCCTCTGAATCGAGTCTGCTGTTAATGGTTGTTGATTGTAGGCTAAAATTCTGACTGCCCGCTGATTTTCAGGAGACGGTTCCAGATGAATATCCGTTAATATATCCGCTACATTCCGGAATGCTTTTCCTATGGTATCTCCCATATCTTTTCTTGGGGAAGTCATAACCGTCTCATATGCCATCTCTGCTTTTTGAAATTGTTCTGCCAGTATCGTTCCCTTTTGATACAGCGTATCCAAGGTATGCGTTTCCACTGTCCTAATATCCAATACTGCTGCCGGCATATAGTTTAATTGATGAACTTTATCCTCTGTCTCTCGAAACAGGTGGATTTTTTCCATAGATGGAACTTCGTCTCCCTGCGTCAGTAGTTTTTTGTAATAAGACTCTTCCTGTTCCTTTAGATTCTCTACTAAATCCTGTAACTGGGAGGTGTCAATTGTAATTCCTTTTTTTAACAAAGATAAGTTTGCCTCTACGCTCATGGCCAGTCTTATTTCTTCCATTTGTCGTTTTAAGGTAAGATCCTTTAATTCTCTAGGCAGTTCGTTTACCGTATCAGCAATTTCCTCTGCCTTTCCTACTAATGATAACCCCGGCAGAACATATGCCTCTCGGGGCATTTTCCCTTCTAATATGGCATGGGCAACGGCTGTTGCAAATTCCTTTGCATTCATAGGAAGCGTGATCACCTTCAATGCACCTATATAATCCATATTTTCCTTGGTTAAGGGAAGGTTATTGCTAACCAGCCACTGTGCCTGCCGTAAAGTCTCCTCTTTAACCTCTATTCCGATTTGCTGCAACTTCTGTTGTATCGGATCCTTCAGTTCCTGGGGCACCTCCATTAATGGAACTTGTGGGGATGCTGCCATTGTGGCATTCTCTGCCATATACAAATTATAAATGGTTGGTTCTATTTGTTTTCCTATTAAATATCTTTCCCCTGTTTCACTGGGTGGTGCAAGTTCCTTCGATAACTCCCATGCCTGTGAGATCTCAGCTGTTATTTCTTCTGTAATAGGAAGGTCATAATGGGTGAACACTTCTTCTATGCTGCCTGCCAGTACCGGATTCCCTGTTATCTTTTCTAACTGTTCTGCGCTTGGTGCCTCGCCTGGGATGGGCGTAACCGGTTGGCTTTTTGCAAGCTCAATTCTGATTTTATCCACAACCGTTACTATGGTATCCACTTCTTCTGTCTCCAGGGAAAATCCATCTTCCATAACCGCTCTGGCATCCCGTACGGACATTTGATTCAGAATCTGTGCTGCATCACTTCCTATATTTTCCAGCATCTCTCCTCTGGTTTTCTTTTCTTCCCCTGCTTCCTGCTCCATCCAATTTGTCATACCCCGATTCACCGCTATTACCTGACTCCTTGTATATGCTGCTGTCATCCCCGGATTATCCTCTGCTAATTGAACCTCTTTTTTTTCATTTATTCCAGAATTGCCGGGCAAAATCCCGTTTTCATTTATTACAGTATCTATTCGCATAAAAACACTCCTTATCCTTTTCACTAATTGATATTTCGGATAAGAAGTGTCTTTTCTTAATGGTTTTCTTTTATTCCTTAATGTATGCCAGAAATATATTTCCAGCCTCTTCAAACATCTGGTTTACTTCTTCTTTCTTTTTTGAATAAGTTGTGTTCTCTTTAGGGTCATACAGCACTATAGAATCACTATCATAGCCCACTACCAGTACCGGACTGTGTGCACTTTTCAATGCATATACCGGAGTGCCTCTGCTTACATAATATAAGATTTCTTCTAAGGTGCAGCCGGTTAAATCCAGCACCACTGTATTCTGCATGGTATCTGCCAGTATTTCTTTTGGGGTATTCCCATTATCTAATAATTCATGAACGCTTACATTTACCCCTTCACTTTTTAGCATTACCGATAAACAGCGCTCCACTTCATTTGTTCCAACTTTTTCAGTATCTGCCTTCATATCCGGCAGTGTATTCTTATAGGAATCCCTTGCTCGCTCCCATACATACTGCGCTCTCGCATCAATAACCACACCCATATTTGCGGATGCCTCCATAACTGCCTTTCCAACCTTAGTGGTTGCAAGCAGTACCTTTCCCCTGGAATATGCATAGTATAAACCCTCTGCATCTTCTTTTTCCAAGGACAATACACGTTCTTCCTTAACCATTACTTGCTTTGGTGTTAAAACCCTAGGTGTTTTATCTTTAATCTCATCTGCCAGGATTAATTGCATTTCCGTCTGTTTTTCCTCCGTAACGATTTGATCCAACGCAACCGGATAAGCTGCTTCGCCTGATAAATTCACAATCGTATCCTGGGAAACTTCCACATAAGACCCTTTTTTATTACGAAGACGATTCAGGTATATTGTGTAATCAATAATTTCTATCCCTGATACATAATACCCGGATTTGTGGTATGTCTTCACCTGTTTATTTTTTTTGTCTAATATAATTAATTTATGCATAGGAAAAACCGTATTTCCGGCTGCATCGGTTTTAACCTTTTTGCTTTTCGCTATTCCATAAATAAAATCTGTCTTTAAGAAACCAAGTGGCCGAATATATTCTCCTTCCTCTGAGATAAGAACAAAGTCTGTTTCTTTTTCCATATCATAAATATGCAATGTCGTTCCTGAATTTTCATCTTTCCCATCAATCCATGCAATTTTACTATTATCCGGACTGGCTGCATACCATTCTTCTCCACTTCCCTGTGCCACAATCTCTTTTTTTCTTGTTGCCAGGTCAATCTTATAGACAACCCCATCTACCATTAGATAGAACATATTGCTTTCATTGACATACATAATTCGGCCAACTTCTTCTTTAATTACCTGATAGGATTTTGTAAATGGAATCCACAATTCCTCTTCTACTGTATTTGCCACACTGTCATAGTGGTATACTGATATTCCAACTTTTCCTTCCTGTTTTCCTCTTGGCATATACCCATATACAATAAAATCTGCACTTCCGGTCTCATCTACTTTTATAATTTTAATTTCATGGTCTGCATTGTTTTCTCTGGAATCAAATCCCTCAAAGCTACGAAAACTAAAGACTCTTGCTAAACTGTCTGTATTTTCATTATAGCTCCAGAGTTCGCCTTCCTGTACAAAGCATACATTTGTTCCATTTTCATTGGATAGATAATCTACTTTAGGAGAACGAATGCCCAATAACAATTTTTTATCGCTAAAACCGCCACTTTCTCCTCTATAAATCTGACTCATGGTCCGCTCAAAATCTAACAAATACATGCGATCCTTGGAATAACGAATACGATAGCTTTCTTCTACATTATAGTATTCAAATTCCCCTGCGGATTCTTTTCGGGATATGCTATAGCTTAGTGAAATTACGCTGTAGGTATTTTTTATTTCTTTAATTGAAATAACCGGCGTACTTAACTTTGATGCATTAAAACTTCCCCAACTGACCTGATCCAAGGTAGAATGAATGTTCACTTTGTGCAAAGTAGAATTTTCCTCTGTACTGTCCGTTTCCAAATAAGTGGATAACGAAGCTGCCTGCTCTTTATCAAAGGTCTTTTTATGAAAGTCCATTGCAAAATTTACGCATTCCTTGATATTTGAATCTTCCGTTCGAATAATTCGTGTAAAATAATCTATCTTCTTTCCCTTGCTCTCAATGGTGAAAATAAGCAGATACTCTTCGTCCGGATCTATGATATTCTGAATCTGTAAGGTTGTTTCCAACACCCCATTTTTCTCTTGATACTGCTCTACCTTTGTATCTTCTATCAACCGATTTGTATCCAGACTTCGCACCTCGTATGAAATCCGGTCTATTTTATTATTATATGTCTTTATCTTAACAGGAAGGGACAAGTCACCATAAATTGGCGTAATACTGTCTCTCATATAGGCCGGATTCATTTTCTGAGTATAGCCAAACAGCTCATTCACAATTTGGTTATTTTCAGACAAATAAACAACCGGTAAGGTTGCCTCTTTCATGTCGGAAGTAAGGTCAACACCACTGGTATTTGTGACAATTTCCATTATAATTACTGCGATAAAAAAAATGCCGCCAAGTACCAAGCCTTTCAAAAGACCTTTATTCATATTCCTCCTCCTTACCTTCCTCTAATAAGCGATATAGTGTCATGTCCGCATTTAATGCCTGATATGCCCGTCGAAAATCATCTTTGTTTACAATTTTTCCTGTCTTTACTGCTCGTATTAAAATATTTTTGGGGGTGTGCTCCATATTAATAAATTCTAACAATTGCACCTGGTATCCTGCCTCTTCCAATAGATTTCCCCGAAACGCATCCGTATATAATGCAGCCATCCGTTCTTTAATCAGTCCGTATTTGAATATCGGCGCAAAGGTGTCATTCTCCATTGTCTGATTTAATTCATGCTGACAGCAAGGCACCGATAAGATGATCTTTGCCCCCCAGCTGATGGCCTTATACAATGCATAATCCGTTGCGGTATCACAGGCATGAAGGCTAACCACCATATCTGCCTGATTCACTCCCTGAAACTGCGCGATATCTCCTACCTGAAATTCCAATTTTTCGTATCCATAACGATCTCTTAATTGATTACAGTTTTTAATTACATCTTCTTTTAAGTCAAGACCAATAATTCTAATTTGTTTTTTCTTAAGCTCTTTCAAATAATAATACATTGCAAATGTAAGATACGATTTTCCACAGCCAAAATCAATAATAACAGCCTCTCTGTTGTTGGGTAGCTGATCCGCTACATCTTCAATAAATTCTAAAAACCGATTAATCTGTTTGAATTTATCATAATGAGCATTTGCTATCTTCCCCTCTGCTGTCTGCACGGAAAGATCCTGTAAAAAGGGAATTGGTATATTGGGGTCCAATATATATTGTTTTTTTCGATTATGAGATAATTCTCTTTCCGGTACACATACTGCCTGCTCTCTGATTTTTACCGTAATTTTTCCTTTTTTACTTACAAGCGCTGTCAGATGGATACCCGGTGAATCCAGTTCTAATTGTTTGAACTCATCCATTAATTCCGGTATTCTTCCCACCATCTCTTCTTTTGTTAAATTCTCATGAAATACCTGCTTCTCCGTATGTTTCACCAACTGAAACATCAGCTTGTCCTTTAGCAAAATAGGACGGACATGAATTTTCTTCACTCCATCCTTTTGCCGGCTGTTACTTATTATAATCTGAATCAAATCCTGATTTAGATACTGGTCCAACTGTGCAGTTAATTCTTCCATCTCTTTTTACCACCAGCAGCAACATCTGCGATTTCGACAACGCCTCTTATCAAATTCATTCATCATATAACACTCGATTAGTTCTGCGGTAATCGGTTGTCTGCTGCTTACTCTTTCTTCTATCTCTCTGCAGTAACGGATAAACAGTTCTTTGTCCGGATACTCGTCATACATCATGCTACCTTGGTATTCAAGGCTGTCGCAGACCTCTTCCACAAGTTCCATTGCTGCCCTGTTCTTTGGCCGCAAACAATCTTTTATTCGCTTACGGTCATATTCATCTTCCCATTCCTGAAAATTTGGTTTGTGCATATGATAAGTATGGGAATAATCCTCAATGGGATTCTCTTTTTGACTATAGTCCATGGATTTTCTCCTATCCGATATCACTATAGTATATGCATTTTTTTAATTTATGCACCTATGTTTTCTTACCATTCGATTTCATCAATTGGTGTCGGGTGCTGATTCACCTCTACCTTTTGCACTCCACCATTTTTAAATCTTATAATCTTATCTGCCATGGGTGCAATGGCTGAATTATGTGTAATAACAATAACCGTAATTCCACTTTTTCTGCAGGTATCCTGAAGCAGCTGTAAGATTTGTTTTCCGGTGTTATAATCCAGCGCTCCGGTAGGTTCGTCACACAATAATAACTTCGGATTTTTTGCAATCGCACGGGCAATGGCCACTCTCTGTTGTTCTCCACCGGATAACTGTGCCGGGAAATTCTCTTTCCTCTCTCCCAGTCCAACTTCTGTTAATACCAATTCCGGATCCAGGGAATTCTTACAAATCTGAGCTGCCAGCTCTACATTCTCCAACGCTGTTAAATTAGGAACCAAATTATAAAATTGAAAAATAAAACCAATATCCTCCCGCCTGTAGCGCGTAAGATCTTTTCCCTTCTGGTTGGAAATTTTGCAATTATCTACGATTACTTCTCCACTGGTTGCGGTATCCATTCCTCCCAGGATATTAAGCGCCGTTGTCTTACCTGCTCCGGAAGAACCAAGTATCACAGCCAGTTCTCCCTTGTCCACACAAAAGCAAGCATCATTTAATGCCTTTATGGTTACTTCACCCATTCGATATTCTTTGTTGACGTGGTTAAATTCTATATAAGGCATTGTTCTCCCTCCTATACTGCTGATAAATTTTTAAGGGAAATATCCATAATTGGTGCTGAATGCGTTAATGCACCACTTGATACATAATCCACACCTATTTTTGCTATTTCTTTTAACCGTTCTTTTGTTACATTTCCTGAACATTCTGTCTTTGCTTTTCCATCAATTAAGGCCACAGCCTTGGTCATTGTCTCATTATCCATGTTATCCAACATAATAATGTCAGCACCTGCATCTATTGCTTCCTGTACCTGTTTGAGGCTCTCAACTTCCACTTCTATTTTACGAACAAAAGGGGCATACTCTTTCGCCAGACGAACCGCTGCACCAACACTTCCCGCTGCACCTATATGATTGTCCTTTAACAAGATTCCATCCGATAAATTATAACGATGATTATTGCCGCCACCTATCTTAACTGCATATTTTTCAAAAATACGCATATTGGGTGTGGTTTTTCTGGTATCTAATAATTTTGTGGAAAACCCTTCTAATTCTCTTACATATTCATTGGTATATGTGGCTATTCCACTCATTCTCTGAAGATAGTTCAAGGCGGTACGCTCCCCTGAGAGAAGTGCCCGGATATCACCATAAATAACCCCTATTAATTCTCCTTTTTTTACCTTATCTCCATCCTGAAGAGTGGTATCAAATTTCGCTGTTTCATCAATGAGTTCAAATACACGTTGAAATACAGGCAGTCCACAAATAATACCATCCTGTTTACAAATTAAATCTGCCCTTCCTGCTGAAGCGCATCTCATCACTGCATTTGTAGTAACATCTTCCCCTGTAATATCTTCTCTTAATGCACTCATTATATACTCATCTACGTTAATCTTCGTATTTACACCATTTATCATAAAAACCTTCGTCCTTTCTTTTGATTTCTCCCATGATTGTATTGCGGAAGTTCTCTCTGCGTTCTTCATCCGATACATAACCATCCAAGTCAATCTTCTGAGATGTTTTTTCACAGTGGTCTAATTGTGCTGCCTTTTCTGCCGCACGTTCCGCAAAAACCAAACTCTCCAATAATGAATTGCTTGCCAGTCGATTGGCTCCATGCACTCCATTACAGGCGGTCTCACCTACTGCATATAATCGTGGCATACTGGTTTCACCATATGTGTTGGCACGGATTCCTCCCATGAGATAATGCTGTGCCGGTGTTACCGGTACCGGATCTGTGGCAAGATCATATCCCTCTTCTTTACATTTTGCGTAAATATGTGGAAAACGTTTTTGCGCCTGCTCACTGGTCATGGAAACAAGGGTTAAATATACATGATCTGTTCCGAATTTCTTCTCTTCCTCTTGAATCGCTGCTGCCACAATGTCCCTTGACTGGAGCTCATCTGTAAAACGCTCTCCATTCTCATTTAATAGAATCGCACCTTCCCCGCGTACGGATTCCGATATTAAAAAGCTTCTCTCTTTTCTCTTTGTATATAATGTAGTTGGATGTATCTGAACATAATTCAAATTCTCCAATTCAATCCCATGCTGAATTGCCAGTGCGAAGCTATCTCCTGCTATGTGTGGAAAATTCGTTGAATGCTGAAATAAACCACCCATTCCACCGGTAGCTAATGCCACAGCATCCGCGTAAATTGCCTGTTTCTCTCCGGTTCTGCTCTCCAGTACAATACCTCTGCATTCCCCATTTTCCTCAATCAAATCAATCATTGTATAATAGGTTAAAATCGTAATATTATCTTTGGTCTTAGCTTGTCGAATTAAGGTTCCGGTTATCTCTTTCCCGGTTTGGTCTCTATGGTGAAGGATTCGATTCTCATTATGAGCACCCTCTCTTGTATAATGTAGGGTACCATCTTCATTTTTATCAAAATTAACTCCATACTCAATTAATCGTTCAATGACTTTTGGAGAATTTTGTATCATAATTCGCACAGACTCCGGGCTATTTTCATAATGTCCCGCTCTCATAGTGTCTTCATAATAGCTTTCAAAATCAGAGGGGTTTCTTAAGGTACACACTCCACCCTGTGCCAAATAAGAATCACTATTCTCTACGTCATCCTTTGTAACCACTAATATTCTTTTTTCCTTGGGCAGACTTAATGCAAAAAATAACCCTGCCACCCCGCTTCCGACAACTATAATGTCGTATGTACCTTCCATGATTTCCTTCCTATTGCCGGCTATTTCGCCAGCTCAAGCATCTTTTCCAATGCTAATTTTGCTTTTTTACTAGTCTCTTCTTCTACAACCACTTCCGGTGACATGTTCTTTAATGCTTCACATACATTCTCTAACGTAGTTAGTTTCATGTCCCCACATATCATTCCCTCTCGCAGGGGATGAAATTGCTTATCCGGATTCTTACTTTGAAGTTCATACAACACCCCAAATTCTGTGGCAATAATAAATTCTTGATCCGTGCATTCCGTTGCATAATTAATAATTCCGGATGTACTTCCTATATAATCTGCTTTTTCAAGTACGTCCTGCTTGCATTCCGGATGGGCTAGTATCTTTACGCCCGGATATGCTTTTCGGACACGCTTTACATCTTCTGCATTCAGTTCATGATGCACCGGACAAAATCCATCATTCAGTATAATTTCCTTTTCCGGTACCTGCTGGCTGACATAACGCCCCAGATTCTCATCCGGTACAAAGAAGATACGTTTGTTTGGCAGTGCCTTTACAATCTTAACCGCATTGGAGCTGGTTACACACACATCCGAATACATCTTGGTCTCCGCCGTAGAATTAATATAAGTTACTACACAAATATCCGGATCGTCTCTTCTCATTTGCTGAATTTTTTCTATGCTTACCATATGAGCCATTGCACAATCTGCTTCTGCAACCGGCATTAGAACGGTTTTTTCCGGATTGAGAATCTTGGCACTCTCACCCATAAATGCTACTCCGCAAAATACAATTACCTGATTGGTTAGGGATGCCGCTACTTTAGCAAGATAATAGGAGTCTCCCACATAATCAGCAATTTCCTGGACTTCATCCCTCACATAATAATGCGCAAGAATGACTGCCTGTCTCTCTTTTTTCAACTCTTGAATCTGTTCTTTCAGATCTTTCATTATCTTTCTTTCTCCCAAATTTATTATAAGAAATTTATGATACTTCTAACTACCACTCTATAAAACTCATCCCAAAATCTTAGTACTGACCTGCCGGTTCTTTTCCGCTTAATACTGCAATTGCTCCCTGAGCCAGTGCCAGAAGTTCATCTTCTCCCGGATATGCCGTCATTGGTGCAATAAATGCCGTTTTTCTCTTTAGTTCATCTCTTACATACTGAGAATATGCAATTCCACCTGTAAGCAAGACCTGATCCACTTCTCCCTCTAATACCGTCGCCATTGCTCCAATATCTTTTGCTACCTGGTATATAAATGCATCCAGAATCAATTTTGCCTCTGCATTTCCTTCTTCAACCATTTTCTCAACATCACGCATGTCATTGGTTCCAAGGTAAGCCGTTATTCCACCTTTTCCATTCACTGCTTTAATCAGGTCTTCTTTTGTTGCATATTTCCCACTAAAACACATTTGAATAACAGAACGCACCGGCAATCCGCCTGTTCTCTCCGGTGAAAAAGCACCATCACTGTCCATTGCATTAAATACATCGACCACACGCCCTTTTTTATGTGCACCAACGGTTACTCCGCCGCCTAAATGTGCAATAACAAGGTTCAATTGATTGTATTCGGTTCCCTGATCCTTACCATAACGTCTTCCAATCGCTTTTGAATTCAGTGCATGGAAGATACTGGTACGGGGTGCATCGGGATGTCCGGAAATTCTTGCAACGGGCTGAAATTCATCTACTACAACAGGATCCACAATATACGACGGAATTCCACCAACCTCTTCTGCAATCTCATGTGCGATGATTCCCCCAAGATTAGACGCATGTGCCCCTTGCACACCAATCCTTAAGTCTTCCAGCAACTGCGGTGTGGTTGGATAGGTTCCACCCGGTATTGGCTTCAATAAGCCTCCACGTCCTACCACAACGTCCAGCGTGTGAATGTCAAACTTCTTTTCTTTTAGAACTTTTTGAATGACTTCTCTTCGAAAATCCTTCTGATCAAATATGGTTGCATACTGTCCAATCTCCTGGGTCGAATGTCTTAGCGTCTCTTCAAAAATCAATTGCTCATCTTCAAATACCCCGATTTTTGTTGATGTGGAACCCGGATTAATTACTAATATCTTATATGACATGTTAGTCCCCTTTCTCTATTTCATTTTTTCCGCAACAATGGCTGCAAGTGCAATGGAATGGACCTTCGTCTGATAAGAATCAGATCTTGATGTCAGTACCACAGGTGCTGCCGTTCCAACTAACAGTGCTCCGCTCTCTGATTCCGCAATATGCCCAAATGCTTTATATAATACATTGCCAACCTCAATTGTAGGAACCAGCAATATGTCCGCGTCCCCAACAATTTTTCGATCCGTTGTTCCTTTATGTTCTGCTGCCTCTCTGGAAATTGCTAAATCTAATGCCAAAGGTCCATCAACAATACAGTCCTTAATGATTCCTTCTTCGTTCATTCTTGTGAGCTCTGCCCCATCTACAGTTGCCTGCATCTTTGGGTTATAGACTTCTACTGCAGCCAATGGACACACCTTTGGCATCTCTATGCCACAGGCTCTAGCCACTGTCACTGCATTTTCTAAAATTCCACGTTTTTCTTCTAAATTAGGTGCAATGTTAAATGCAGCATCGGTAATAAATAATAATCGTTCCATACCCTTTACTTCAAATACACCCACATGAGACAATAATTTTCCTGTTCTTAATCCTATTTCCTTGTCCAATACGCATTGAAGAACTGTCTTTGTATCAATAATTCCCTTCATATACATATCAGCCTTTTTATCATGAACCATCTTAACCGCTGCTAATGCGGCTTCCTTTTTATCGGCAATATCAATAATTCGGAATTCATCCAAGTTAATATCTACCGACTTTGCAGCCTCTTCAATCTCTTTTTTGTCTCCGAATAAAACTGCATCTGCGATTCCTTCTCGCTTTGCACCTGCGACTGCTTCTAATACTGCACTGTCCTGTGCTGCTGCAACTGCGATTATTTTCTTCTCGCAAGCCGCTACTTCTTTTAATAAATTTTCAAATTTTGTGCCCAATTTAACACCCCATCTTATGATTATCCCTATATTTTTCTGTGAAAAAAAGCCAAAATAATCCTCTCTCTATTTCCCAGTAATCGCAAAAATTATAACACTTAAAATAATAAAGGTCAACTACCCCAGCACTCTTCTCCTTATTATAATATGTTCTCTTAAACTATTCAAGCCCAGACCTGCTTTTTATAGTTACTAAAATTGCAATAAAATTATTGCTATTCTGACGGCTTTCATCTATAATATAGGTATACACCTCGGATGCGGCTTTCGTAACCGGGGATTTTTTGAAAGGGGGAATTACCTATGACCATTAAACCAATAAACAATTCCATGGATTCCTATCTTGCCAGTGGGAAAAAAATTAACTCTGCCGCCGACAATGCTGCCGGCCTAACCATAGTTGAGAAGATGAAGAGTCAGTCCTCCGGTCTTGATGTTGGCACAAGCAATGCTGCTGCCGGTAAAGATCTGATTGCAACTGCTGCCGGTGCCCTTGATTCTATCACCGACTCACTCCAGCGTGTTCGTGAGCTTAGCTTGCAAGCCAGCAATACCGCTGTATATTCTTCAGACGATATTGGTGCAATGCAGGATGAAGTAGAGCAGCTTATGCAAGGCATACAGGACGTTGCCAAAGGTACCACCTTCAATAACCAGACCTTGTTGGATGGCAGCCGTGCTGACTATAATCTGGCAACCAACCCAAGTGGCGGTGGCCTAAAGATTCAAATGGGTAATGCAACACTTTCTTCTCTTGGTCTTGAAGGATATGACCTCACCGGTAACTTTGACATTCATGCCATTGACAAAGCACTTCAGTCTGTGTCCGATGCCAGCAGCAGCCTTGGTGCACAAAGTAATGCGCTTACATCCATTATGAATTACAATACGAATACATCTTTAAGCACTACTGCATCTCAAAGTAAACTGGAAGATTTAGACTATGCAAAAGCCATATCCCAGGATCAGAAAAATAATATTCTTGAAGAATATCAGATGATGATGCAGAAAAAACAGGAAGAACAAAAAGCACAGGAGTCAAAAAATTTATTGGGGCTATAAATAAACTCCCCTACAACAAAACAGCTATGAGTTCACTCTCATAGCTGTTTTGTTGTATAATAAGTTATGTGAATCGCAAATCAAACCAAGGGTAATTCTACCATACAGCCCCTTCTTTTTATAGGTTATAGAGATGATTTAATGGACCACTTCCACTTCCAAGATTAAGTCCCGCCTCCAATGCTCCTGTAAGATATTTTTTAGCCCTCTGAATGCTTTCATCCAAAGTGTATCCTGCCCCAAGGTTGCATGCAATTGCTGAAGAAAGAGTGCATCCCGTTCCATGGGTATTGGGATTCTCAATTCGTGACGAATAGTATCGATAAATGGTATTCTTTTCATATAAGATATCTATGGCATCCTTTGCTAAATGTCCGCCCTTTACTAAAACGCCTCCTCTCAATTTTTGTGAAATCCTCTTTCCTGCCTGAACCATATCTTCTTCATTTTCAATATCAAGTTGACATAATGCTTCTGCCTCGGGAATATTAGGTGTAATAACTGTTCCTAATGGCAGCAGTAGTTCCACCAATGCAGTTATTGCCTCCTCTGACAGTAATTTACTTCCACTGGTTGAAACCATTACCGGATCAATCACAATATTAGGTGCCTTATATTCCATTAGTTTTTTTGCAATCACTTCTATAATTTTTGCATTTGAGACCATTCCGATTTTAACCGCATCCGGATAGATATCCGTAAAGATGCAATCTAGTTGGTTTTCCACAAACTCGGGACTGACTTCCATAATTCCATATACTCCCGTTGTATTTTGTGCCGTTAGTGCTGTAATCGCACTCATTGCGTACATCTTATGTGCACTTATTGTCTTGATATCTGCTTGAACGCCTGCCCCTCCGCTGGAATCCGAACCGGCAATTGTCAATATTTTCTTCAATTTATCTCTCTCCATTCCTCAAATGATGTAAGATACACATCCGAATTTTCTTTTATGTCATTTTGATCCTTTTTCGAGGAATGATCATAAATTCCCACAACCGGAAACCCTGCCGCTTTGGCCGTTAAAATAGCATGAATTGCATCTTCAAAAATTAAGGTCGTCTCTTTTGGTGTTCGAAGTTCCTCTCTTGCTCTCTCGTAAATAACAGGAGAATCCTTGCCAAATCCCACCTCTGTGCAGGTCAGTATCTGCGTAAAATAATCATAGATTCCATTCCGTCTTAGTGCCGCTTCTGTGAGATAACGATCTGTAGCTGTTGCGACACACATTTTGATGCCACGGTTTTGAAACGATTTTAATAAGGGTAAAATACCTGATTTGAGACATACTACATCAAGATAATAATGCTCTACCATGCCATTCACACCATTTATAATCTCCTCTATTGAATCGTTGATCTTGTATTCTGACTTATAGTATTGTGCCGCCTGAACAATACTCATTTTTTTAAAAATTATATTCAATCCCGGTTCCGGTGTAACTCCACGGCTCAACAAATACTCTTCCCCTATGCTGTCCCAGACAAACATGGAATCCAGCAGAGTCCCATCCAAATCAAATATCGCTCCTTCTATATTCATTCTTCCACCATCTTCTCAGACAACCTGCGCAATTCTCTGCAGGTGTTCTCAATACTGCTGCTCTTAAAAATGGCAGATATCAGTGCAACCCCATCAACGCCGGTTCCTTCAAGTTTGGATATATTGTCTGCATCGATTCCACCAATCGCTACTACCGGTATGGACACCGCCTGACAAATATTTTTCACCATCTCATGGGAAAGTGTATGGGCATCCGCCTTGGTTACTGTTGGAAAAACAGCTCCCACTCCCAGATAATCCGCCCCCTTCTTTTCGGCTTCCACTGCTTCTTCTACCGTATGTACCGATACTCCTAATATCATGTTCTCTCCAATTCGCTTTCGTACATTACCGGCTTCCATGTCATGCTGACCAACGTGAACGCCATCTGCACCGCCTTGAATTGCTACCTGAACATTATCATTTATAAAAAGAGGCACTTTATATCGTTTGCATAACTCTTTGATTTGAACGGCTTCTCTTAGGAATTCTTCCTCTGTCAAATGCTTTTCCCGTAGCTGTAAACAAGTGATTCCTCCTTTTAAAGCCTCCTCCACTTGCTGCTCCAATGTCTGCTCTCCAAGCCAGGTTCGGTCCGTAATTGCATATAAACACATATAACTTCTATCACATTTCATTTTTTGCTTATTCCTCCTGTTTCATATCTGGTATCATTTTAACATGACCACATTTTTCTGTACAGTAGGAACACTCTTCTATCTTAAATTCTTTCAAAATAGTATAGATATACTTCTTCCAGACCAATTGCATCCTTTATTGATTCGAACCCTTCCGGCTGCTGATCTCCTACCAGTCTCAGCACCTGCCCCTCTGCCCGCTGATAAACATTCCCAAGTCCATACCTCCTCTGATAAAGCTGTAATTCCTCAGGAGTGCACAGTTTTTCAGACACCTTATTCTGTATGGAGCCAATGAGTTCAGAAGGACTTGCAACTTTTATAAGTTCTCCTTTTTTCATTAAAAGAACCTTATCGGCGATGCATTCAATATCACTCACTACATGTGTGGCAAGTATTACTGTTCGTTCCTGGGCTATTTCTGATATGAAATTACGAATTCTGATTCTCTCTTTTGGATCAAGACCGGCGGTTGGTTCGTCCAGTATTAATAAATCCGGATTTCCCAAAAGTGCCTGCACTAATAAGATTCTTCGTTTCATTCCACCGGAAAATCCTCCTATTTTCTTATATAGTGCATCTTCTAAATTCACCACTGAAATTAATTCACGAATCCGCTCTCCCGATTTTCTTTTTGGCAGTCCCTTAAGCATTGCCACATAATTTAAAAATTCCCACGCCGTCATCTGTGGATAAAGCCCTTGTTCTTGTGCCATATATCCAACTCTATATCTATATTTTTTCCCCAGTTTTAGAATGTCTATTCCGTCTACTAAAATCTCACCGGTTTCCCGTTTAATAGAATCCGTCATTAAATTCATTAGTGTACTCTTTCCTGCACCATTCGGCCCAAGAATACCATATACGCCGGTTTCAAAAGAATAGTTAAACCGGTCCAGCGCTTTCTGTGTTCCATAAGACTTACTTAATTGTTTGATTTCATATTTCATGACTCATAACGCCTCCAACGCATTTGTATCATCAAATCCAGTAGTACACAACTGATGGCAAGAATCATAAGTTGCAAAATTGAGGGATTCAATTCCACTTTTCCAGCTTGTGTAACTAACGACAATGTTTCAAAAAATTTTAAAGCCGGAATAAATCCCAATACTGCCGGCACCATAAAAGCCATGATTCCCATGCACATTCCTTTCATAATTGTATCACTGAAAAGAGAAATGAGCAGAATCACCAGCGCAGCCGTAAGAAGTACGAACAATCTTGATACATATAGCAGACACAAGTAGGCTGCAATCGGAAGAGATGGAAGATGAGACTCCCAACTCATTAAGCTGGTAATATTTGCTGAAACTGCCGGAAATCCTCCCCACATATGCATTACCAACTGCCATTCCTTAAAAGACAAAATCAGCCACACGCCAACGGTCACCATGATCGCAAGCTTGATTTTTTTATGAAAAAGGAGTTTTCTCCCTTCTGGCTGTAATCGTAAATACTGTCGCATCCTGCACTGATTCTCATATCCAAACACCGGCACTAGGATAAGAACCAGTATAATGACTGCCATAGAAAAACTTTTTATCCGCCACAGTTCACTGTCCTTGCCAAACAACTCCTGGTACACATGTTCTCTAAGAATCCAGATATTTTTATCCCCATTCTTTTTTAACTGATTTGCTCTTTTCACTATATTATCCATTGCAATCGTTTGGTTTAATGTCTTTTCTATTTCAGGATCCATAAAAAATCCAAATTCCCTTTGTTCTAAAATCAGTGCTTCATACTTCTTTCTAACTTCTTTTTTCTTATGTATTAACTTTCTGTAATGATTTTCTGTTAGAGGACCTTCAAGTTCCGCTAAATAATCCTGCTGACATCGTTGTACACCGGATAGCTGTACAATTGGAAGCTTTATCTGCGTAAATACAAACAATACAAACAATAGACATACCGGTAACCCTTTGGAAAATATCCATACCTTTTTGTGTTCCTTAAGGCTAATTGATGATGGACACTTCTGCTTATGAGATTTCTTGAATTTCCATGGGAAATTATAAACCCTCTGTCTCCCAGCATTTGCATGGCCAAAACTACCTCTTACCATACACAGAATACCCAATAGGATAATGGATACCAGCATGAGCACCAGCACAATTGTAAATTCACTAAA
>JAVVVI010000027.1:0-36156 GCA_036652735.1 Lachnospiraceae bacterium | reverse complement strand
AGAGCAGAGGACTGAAAATCCTCGTGTCTCTGGTTCGATTCCGGAACTGGGCATTTCCAAAGAAAATTTGGATATGTAGCACATGGGATATTAGCTCAGTTGGTAGAGCACTTGACTTTTAATCAAGTTGTCCGGGGTTCGAATCCCCGATGTCTCATTATAAGAAAAAGGCTGAAACCCTATTGCAACAAGGGATTCAGCCTTTAATTGTATTATAATACTAATGGTTGATTTTAATTGTAAAGGATAAAAAGATGAAGCTTAATTTTGAATGTTTAAACTGCAATATGAATCAGGTTGTAAAAGTGTCTCAGGTAATGGGATATAATAGGGAAAAAAGCGAAACCATCATGCGGGAAGTACTGGATTATTTAAGTAAGGTTGATTATAACAGATGTAATGCTGAGGTAATGAATGGAACGTGGGAGATTTTATGTCGTTACGCAGGAGAGGATAATGTATATCGCACTTTAAAACAACATTATAACCAACAGGTATTGAACATGGAAGATGAGATACAGAAAATGATTGATACAGCAGAGAATCCTTTTCAAATAGCCTTGCGAGTTGCAATTTCCGGCAACTTAATTGACTTTGCTGCAAAAAGTGAATTTAATTCACAGATCTTAAGAAAAAATATTACTGCCATCAGGGAAACGAAACTGGGAATAGATGATAGTGCTGCCCTGCATCTGGATTTAGGAAAGGCAAAACGATTACTTTATCTAGGGGATAATTGTGGGGAAATTTGTCTGGATAAATTGTTTATTGCCCATATTAAACAGGAATTTCCGGAACTTTCCATTCAGTTTGCAGTTAGAGGTAAGGCAATTTTAAATGATGTTCTGGTTGAAGATGCACACATGGTTGGAATGGATCAATTAGTTGAGATTATAGATAATGGAGATAATTGTCCGGGAACGGTGCTGCACCGAACTTCACCTGAATTTAAAAAGAATTATGAATTGGCAGATTTGGTTATAGCAAAGGGCTTGGGTAATTATGAGAGTCTATCAGAAGAAAATAAGAATATATACTTTCTTTTTATGGCAAAATGTGATACCAGTGCAGAACGAGTAGGGGTAAAAAAACGGTCTATTGTCTGCAAGAAAAATTGTTGAAGACATTCATAGATTTTACACAGATTTTACATAGAAAGTATATAAACTTTACGTACATAAGTTAAAGTTTATAAAGTATGTAATACAAACTATAACAATGAAAAACAAAGGAGACGCTATGAATTTTTTTAGTGTATTAACCATGATTGGTGGTCTGGCCCTATTTTTATATGGAATGAATACAATGGGAGATGGATTATCAAAGATATCAGGAGGAAAGTTAGAGAGCCTTCTTGAAAAATTAACGGCCAATAAATGGAAAGCAGTGTTATTGGGAGCGGGAGTAACCGCAGTGATCCAATCATCCTCTGCAACAACGGTTATGGTAGTGGGATTTGTTAACTCCGGAATTATGAAGTTAACCCAGGCGGTAGGAGTCATTATGGGTGCCAATATTGGTACTACAGTTACTTCATGGATTTTAAGTCTGGCAGGAATTGAAAGTGAGAACTTTTTTATCCAGCTGCTTAAGCCAACCTCCTTTTCACCGGTGCTTGCATTAATTGGTGTTGGGTTTTTAATGTTTTCAAAGAAAGAGAAGAAGCGTGACATCGGTGCAGTATTATTAGGATTTGCAGTTCTTATGTTCGGAATGAATACAATGAGTGAAGCAATTAAACCATTAGCTGAAGTACCGGAATTTATGGGGATTCTAACCACTTTCTCCAATCCAATTCTTGGAATGATAGCTGGGGCTGTCTTTACGGCTATTATACAAAGCTCATCTGCTTCAGTAGGTATTCTTCAGGCACTTTGTTTAACAGGAAGTTTAAATTATGTAACTGCTTTACCAATTATCATGGGACAAAATATCGGTACCTGTGTAACGGCGCTTTTATCCAGTATTGGAACCGGTAAAAATGCCCGGCGTGCAGCCCTGGTTCACTTTTATTTTAATTTAATTGGTACAAGTGCATTTATGATTTTGTTTTATGGAATTAATTTCCTACGTCCTTTTGATTTCCTTGTAACGGCAGCAAGTCCGCTGGGAGTAGCGATTATACATAGTGTATTTAATATCTTTGCAACGATGCTGCTATTACCATTCTCAAAATTCCTGGAAAAACTTGCGTATGCTACAATTAAGGAAACACCGGAAGAGAAAATTCAGGTTGTGGATGATTTCCAGGTATTGGATGCACATTTCTTAAACCAGCCTGCACTTGCAATGGAGCAGTGTAGAACTGTCACAAGAAAAATGGCGGAATTATCACATGAGGCACTTAGAACTTCCATAGCACTGATCGGAACATATATACCGGAAGAAGCAGAAAAGGTACTTCAGATTGAAGCGAAAATAGATCGATATGAGGACGAACTGGGGAAATATTTGCTTCAGATTTCCAGTAAGAACCTTTCCGTACGGGATTCCCAGACTCTGTCAGAGTTGTTGCATTGTATTGGTGACTTTGAAAGAATCTCAGACCATTCCGTAAATATATGCGAGGCGGCAGAGGAAATGTTTAAGAAGAACCTGCGTTTTTCACCGATTGCAGCAGAGGAATTTATTGTATTTTCTAAGGCAATTGATGAAATTGTCAGTTCAGCAATTCACGTGTTTATGACAGATGATATTGAGGGCGCTAAGGCAATTGAGCCATTAGAAGAGGTTATTGATAACTTAAATGCAAAAGTTAAAAAACGTCATATAAGACGATTGAGAAAAGGGGAATGTACCATTGAAATGGGATTCATTCTATCTGATTTATCCAATTGTTTTGAACGAATTGCGGATCATTGTTCCAATATTGCAATTTCAGTGATACAGGTAGTGGAAGACGGAGTGGAGACACACGGATATTTAGAGACTTTAGAAAAGGGAGAAAACACAAAGTTCCAGGAATTGTATAATGCGTACAAGCAGAAATATACATTGTCGGGAACCGGAACTTCGGATGATAATTAGAACCGGGAAGGAATAAGATGGCACTCATATATATTGTAGAAGACGACACAAATATTAGAGAAATAGAAGGATTTGCATTAAAAAACAGCGGTCACACGGTGGAAGAATTTGAGTGTGCCAAGGATTTCTACAAAAAATGTACGGATAGAGTTCCGGATTTGATTCTTCTGGATGTAATGCTTCCCGATGAAGATGGTCTGCACATTCTAAAAAAGTTGCGAAGCACAGGTGAGACAAAGCGGGTTCCGGTTATTATGGTGACAGCCAAAACATCGGAGATAGATAAGGTTAAGGGATTGGATCTTGGTGCAGATGACTATTTGACCAAACCCTTTGGAATTATGGAATTAATATCCAGAGTTAAGGCATTGTTACGACGCAGCACGGAAGAAAACAGTGAAAAATTACTGACCAGCGGAGATATTTTTCTGGATGGTGAGAAACGAATGGTTTATGTGAAAGATCAGCCTTGCGAACTTACGTATAAGGAGTTTGAATTATTGAAGCTTTTCATACAAAATGCAGGTATTGTACTCTCAAGAGATGTGCTTATGGATCGCATTTGGGGAACAGACTATGAGGGGGAATCCCGGACCTTGGATATGCATATTAAGACCTTAAGGCATAAGCTTGGGGAAAGTGGAAGTCGAATTAAGACGGTTCGAAATGTTGGGTACACATTGGAGTGAAGATATGAAGAGCAAAATAAATGGTAGGCTTTTGTTGATTGCGGGATTGGCAATATCACTGACATTAATTTTTTCTACAGTCGTGTTCTATAAACTTTTTCAAAAAGAGATTATGGAAGGGCTCCAGACGGAAGCAAAAGTCCTAAAAAACAGCGAAATGTTCCAAAAAGGTCACTATGTGGGTCCGGATATGGAGATGGGTGGCATTCGAATTACTGTTGCAGATCATGAGGGCAGGGTAGTTTATGACAATGTGGCTGACGTTGAGAAAATGGAGAATCATAGCAGAAGACCGGAGATACAGCAGGCATTTAAAAATGGAAATGGTCAGTCCATTCGTAAATCAACAACGCTCGGTAAAAACACGTTCTATTATGCACTCAAACTGGATGAGCAGCATGTACTGCGAGTAGCAAAAGAGAAGGGGAGCATATGGAGCATGTTCATTAGCACCCTTCCAATTACCATACTGACAGCAGTATTATTATTTGTGCTCTGTGTTGTAATTTCTAATTTTTTAACAAGGAGTCTGGTGGCACCGGTGGAACAGATGGCAACCCATATGGATGATGTGGAAGGCGTACCACCGTATAAAGAATTACAGCCATTTCTGACCATTATAAGGAAACAGCACAAGGATATCATAAGCAATGCGTCTATGCGCCAGGAATTTACGGCAAATGTCTCTCATGAACTTAAAACTCCTTTGACAGCAATCTCAGGGTATTCGGAACTAATAAAAAATCGCATGGCAGATGAAGAGGATGTGGTGCGTTTTGCAGGAGAGATTCATCGTAATTCGCAGCGTTTGCTTACTTTGATCAACGATATTATACGACTATCGGAATTGGATGTTGGAACAACTGAAATTCCAATGGAAGAAGTAGATTTATATGAAGTTGCAGAGACCTGCACACAATTGTTGGATTTAAATGCAAAAAACAATGAAATTGAGATTCTGCTCAAAGGGAAAAAATGCTTAATCAGGGCAAACCGACAAATGATAGAGGAACTCGTGTATAATTTATGTGATAACTCGATTCGATATAACAGCCCGGGTGGAACGGTGGACGTGGAGACATACTATGAGGGTGACAGAGCGGTGCTGACAGTAAAAGATAATGGCATTGGTATCTCACCGGAAAATCAGAAACGGGTGTTTGAGCGTTTTTATCGAGTGGATAAAAGCCGTTCAAAAAAATCCGGCGGAACAGGACTGGGTCTTGCAATTGTAAAACATGTTGTAGAAAAAAATCATGGTATATTACAAATGGATAGTGAAGAAGGAATTGGAACAACGGTTCGTATTATCTTTTGTTCTGCAAAAGATTCTCCAATTTAATTTAATTTGTTACAGTAACAATACAGCTTACCTTTGTGCCATCTTCGATGGCATAAATGTGGGCTTTTCCTTTTTTATGGGCAGTAAGGATGCCATTGGTATCAACAGATACAACTTCGGAATTACTAGATGACCACGTGGGGGGATTGCCGGATGAAATTGTTGCTGTTAAGGAAAAAGATTCCCCGCAGGTTAGAGATAGACGGGTATGATTTAGAATAATTTCCGGAGGTAAGACAGTGATAAGACAGATCTTAGTTACCCCGTCGAGTTTTACTTTTATCCGGGTAGTGCCATGTTTGATGCCCGTTACCATACCCAAAGCATCCACGGATGCGATTTTAGAACTACTGGATTTAAAGCTGGGTATTCTTCCCGATGAGGTGGAGGCAATAATTTGGCTCTGCTGTTTACGAAACAAAGTGAGTTCAGAGACATTTAGTGAAATGGTTGGCTTCAAAACGGTGAACATGAAGCTGACAGTTGTACCATCTGCGGAGATTTTAATACACACACTTCCCGGTTTCTTGGCGGTTACAAGACCATCTTTACTAACAGAAGCAATAGAGGGCTTGCAGGAGCGAAAGACCGGTTTTGTCTGGGTGGAGACGCAAGTCTCTATTTGATAGGAGCTGCCATTCTCCATTGCCACTGTATTTTTCTTCATAGTGATAACGGTAGGATTTACGGTAATAAGGCAGGAACTTTCTGCACCCGGAATCCTGGCAGTAATCAGTACACTTCCGGGTTTCTTTGCTGTAATTATTCCGGAAGAAGTTACGCTGGCAATACTGGAACAGCTGCTTTTGAACTTGGGTAGTTTTTGATTTGAGGTTATTGTAATTAAGATAAAATGGTCACCAACAGACATTTGGTGGTAATAATCCGGAAGTAAAATATAAGGTATACCTGGATCCTTTGAAAATTCAGTAGTTGGAATACCGGATGCGGCTACCGGAATAATACAGGGAAGAAATAAGGAAAAAATAAGGGAAAAGCTAAGTAGAAGTTTAAATATAAATAATTTCTTATGATTCAAATGATATCCTCCAATTCCAGGAGAATCCATGATTTGCAGAACTAACGTCAGAATACCATGAGCTTTTCAGAATGTAAATGTGCAATATGACGAAAAATATTAGACAAGCATCTTACATAATGGTTGACAACAATCATACTACGTGATAGAATGCTACTAAACAACATATAAGATATCTATCTAGCAAAGGAGAAAAAATGAAGAGTAGTACAGTACAGTTTAGAGATATTATCTCTCAAAAAGAATACTTTAAGATTTTAATGGCAAATACAATCAGTCGATTTGGAGATTCCCTTGATTCGGTGGCGTTTGTCTGGTTGGTTTATGCAATCACAGGAAGTGCATCATGGACAGCGATTATTACCGCAATTAATTTTATTCCTACTGTTGTAATTCAACCATTTGCCGGAACCTTGGTGGAAGGCATGAATAAGAAAAGAGTGATGGTTGTAACGGATTTTATTCGAGGGATTGTTGTTGCAGCTTTGGCAATTCTGTATGTGCAGAATTGTGTAACACCCTGGATTCTGGTGGTGTTTACCTTAATTATTTCAACTTCAGAAGCCTTCACAATGCCGGCAAGTACGGCAATTTTACCAAAACTGTTAGGAAAGGATTTCTATGAATATGGTGTTGCATTAAATGGCACAGTGACCACGGTTGTACAATTAATTGGACTTGCATGCGCCGGTATTATTATAGGATTATTTGGAGTACAAACGGCAATTTTTATTGATGGGATAACCTTTTTTTTATCCGGAATTATTAGGGGACTTGTCAAACTTGAGGAGGAAAAGAAAAGAAAAATACAATTGAACTTGAAAGCCTTTTTTTCGGATTTTAAGGAGGGAATTCAGTATATAATTGTTCGTCCCATTATTCGTAATTTTATACTGCTCGCAGTTATATTAAATGCAATTTTAGTGCCAATGAATGCATTTGAGGCACCATTTGTGAAAGAAGTACTGAAGCAGGGAAGTGAACTTCTTAGTATAATTGGCATCGGATTTGTAATTGGTGCTGGAATAGGTTCGGCCACATTTCCGGCATTATCCAAACGATTTTCAATACGGACAAGGTTTACTATATCCGGCATATTAATAGGAGTGAGTTACATAGGTCTTCTGACAGGAGGAAAAGTTACAGAGTACAAATATCTTGTCTATGGAAGCACATTACTAATGGTGGTTCTTATGGGCTGCGCTGTGGCACATTTGAATGCCAGTATATCTGTTTTAGTTATGAAGTTAGTGGAGGAAAACTATTTGTCCAGAGTCAGCGCAATTATGAATGCAGGTTCTGTAGCGGCAATGCCCGTAACCTCCTTCGTGTGCAGCCTATTGGCACTTGTGGTGCCGGTTGGATGGTTCTTCTTTATATGTGGAGTGCTTACCATCATTTTATTTATTATTATAGCAGTGAAAAAGGTTCGATTTGAGGAGGTACAAGATGAATAATAAGATTATCATGGATTTAGACTGGTTGGAGGAGGGCTATTCTTTAATCTGCCAGTACGCAAAGAATGAGCGCTTTGAGGATATTCTACAGAAAACAAGAGAACGTTACCATCGGGATGCTCATGTATGGGAGGAACTAACATCCGTTTATCAAAAAATTGATTTGGCGGCGGAACACAGCTTTCATAATCGAAGGGAAACAATTGAACATTATTTTAAACCAATTCAGGACTCCAAAGGTTGCCTTGCAGATCTGGTGTATTATAAAACAGATCAAAATCCGAAGGAATCCGTGGATGACTACAAGAAAAGAATGTCTTGTCTCAAAGAAGAAGAGTGGAATCAGGAATTTGATAAAAAGATTCTTGAATGGGGTAATACCATCCGTATAGAAGCTGTGCGTGAGGTAAGCAGTATGGATATTATTCGCCATATTGGGGAATTGTCTTTACCGAAAGAAGAAAAATGGAAGATACAGGAACTCTATCTGGAAAAGGAGGATTCCAGCAGACAGATCTTGGATTTAATTACCGAATCTGTTGAGCTGCTTCGGAAGATGGAGAATGAAATTCGACCGTGTTTATTAAAATTCGCATCTTATTGGGAGGGGTTCCTTTCACAGACAGATTTAGGAAAGTACTTAAGGGAACAACTGGATATTGATTTTATAAGTGAATTTCAACAAGTCGAATTGTGGCCAAAGCTGCTGCAACCAAAGACGGTGAGTATTTCCTGCAATGGAGAAGAAGTGCCGGTCTCTGAAATTGTGCATTTATCAATTGGAATCATGTTCAATGAATCCTTTCCAATGACAAGGAAGATGAAAGAACAGGAGTTACCGGAGGAATTTTTTTTAGCATTAAAACTTTTGTGCGATAAGAGCAAGTTTGACATTCTCACATTTATAAAAACGGACTGGGCCTATGGCAGTCAGATTGCAAAAAAAATGAATCTCACTACAGCAACGATTTCTTATCACATGGGTAGTCTGCTGGAACAAGGACTGGTAGAACTAAGACGGGTTGAAAATAAAATCTATTACAGGCAGAAGCAGGAGCGTGTAAGAGAGATTTTAAAGTTCTGTGAAAAGCGTCTGCTGCTTTAAAATTCTATGATAATCCGTCCCGGAAAAACAATGGTTCGTCATAGTAAAACAAAGGTTAATATTAGACAAAAGAAGTTAAAAAAATAGGTATTTTTACATCTTGACAATAAGTCCAAGGAATAGTAAGTTTGTATAGTACGGGTAATATTGACATTTATTCCATACAATTTTAGAAAAGCTGGGTAGAGAAATGATAGAGAATGATAAGCGGGTTCGAATTATAACCGGATATTACGGAAGCGGAAAGACGGAATTTGCCGTAAATTATGTAAAAAAACTGGCAGAATTGGTGAAGAAACCGGCCATAGCGGATCTTGACATTGTAAATGTTTATTTTCGTTCCAGAGAAAAAGCAGAAGAACTCATAAAGATGAATATTGAGGTAATGAGCTCCTCGGTAGCAGAAGATAACTGTGATATGCCTGCACTCTCCAGCAGAATCAATGTACCATTTATTGATAAAGCGTATGATTATGTCATAGATTTAGGAGGAAGTGAAGTTGGTGCTAATATTCTTGGCAGATATAAGGATGATATTGATGCAAGGGAGATCGATTTCTTAATGGTCATCAATCTATATCGGCCGGAGACCGGTAATGTTGGAGAAATTATGACACAGATTCAACATCTTGAAGAAAGTTCGGGATACAAAATTACCGGACTTGTAAATAATTCAAATCTTATTCATGAAACGAAGTTGGAACATATCATTGAAGGGGACCAATTTTTACGCGAAGTATCAGCAAAGACAGGAATCCCGGTTCGTTATACCACCTGCATGATGGGAGAAGGAATTGTGGAAGAGGAGTTATCGGGAAGGGTACAAGGGGAAGTATTCCCCATGCACTATAATATGAGAAAAATTTGGATGTAAAGGGAGGTTTTCAAATGGCTAAATTTAATCTAACGATTAATGATGTAAGATGTAAAGGCTGCGAACTGTGTGTATCTGTATGTCCGAAAGATGTTCTATCCATGAACAAAGAGAGCGCAAATGCAGCAGGTTATTTTCCGGCAGTAGTAAAAGACCAGGAATCCTGTATTGGCTGCTTAAGCTGTGCAAGAATGTGTCCGGAAGTGGCAATTCGAATTGAAAAAATGGATTAGGAGGGAAAATAAGAAATGGCAAAAGTATTATTAAAAGGAAATGAAGCGGTTGTGAAAGCAGCCATTGCAGCAGGATGTAAGTACTTCTTTGGTTATCCAATTACTCCTCAGAATGAAATTCCGGAATATTTTTCAAAAGAGCTGCCAAAGATTGGTGGAGCTTTCGTTCAGGGTGAAAGTGAAATAGCATCCGTTAATATGCTCTATGGTGCAGTAGCAGCAGGAGCAAGAGCAATGACAAGTTCTTCATCACCGGGAATTGCTCTAAAACAGGAAGGAATTGGATACCTTACCAAAGCAGAGATGCCTGCAGTTATAGTGAACATGATGCGTGGAGGCCCAGGTCTTGGAGGAATTCAGCCATCACAGAGTGATTATAATATGTGTGTAAAATGCGGAAGTAACGGAGATTATCATAATGTGGTTGTTGCACCGGGTAATGTGCAGGAATTAACAGATTTAGTACAGGAAGCATTTGACATAGCAGAACAGTACCGCACACCGGTTGTGATTCTTGCGGATGGATTAATTGGACAGATGATGGAACCGGTTGAACTTCGGAAACCGGCACCAAGGAACTTGCCGGCAAAAGATTGGGCATTAACTGGAAAAGGCGGCGAAGCTCCTCATAGAATATATAATCTGAAGCTTCAGGCACCGGATCTTGAACAGGACAATATTGATTTATTTGAGAAATATGCAGAGATTGAGAAGAATGAAAAGCGCCATGAAGATTACTTTATGGATGATGCAGAGTATGCGTTTGTATCTTTTGGAACAGCTTCCAGAGTTGTAAGAAGTGCAATTGATATGCTCCGTTCAGAAGGATATAAGGTAGGAATGATTCGTCCAATTACATTATGGCCATTCCCGGATGATGCATTTAACAGACCGGGAGTAAAGAGATATTTAGATGTGGAGCTTAACATGGGACAGATGGTTCCGGATGTTCAGCTTGCATGTAATGATAAAAACAAAGTTGATTTCTTCGGACACACCGGTGGAGTATTAATTACCGTTGAGGAAGTCGTTGAATTTGCAAAGAAGATCATGGGAGGTGCAAAATAATGTCAGTTGTATTTGAACAAACACAGGGATTAGTTGATGTAAAAACTCATTACTGTCCGGGATGTTCCCATGGTATTGTACATCGTTTACTTGCAGAGTGCCTGGAGGAAATGGGAGAACTGGATAATGCAATTAATGTATCACCGGTAGGATGTGCAGTATTAGCACTTGATTATTTTAATTTTGATGGAATACAGGCAGCACATGGCAGAGCACCAGCAACTGCAACCGGAATCAAGAGAGTACATCCGGATAAGATGGTTGTTACGTATCAGGGAGATGGAGATTTAGCATCTATTGGTATGTGTGAGATTGTTCACGCAGCAGCAAGAGGAGAGAAAATCTCAACCATTTTCATTAATAATGGAATTTATGGAATGACAGGTGGCCAGATGGCTCCAACTACATTACCGGGAATGAAAGCAACCACAGCACAGTTGGGAAGAGATGTAAATTTAAATGGATACCCAATTCGTGTAGCTGAGTTATTGTCAACCCTTGATGGTGCAAAATACATTGAGCGTGTTGCAGTGAATACTCCGGCAAACATTATTAAGGCAAAGAAGGCAATCCGCAGATCATTGGAAGTACAGAAAGCAGGAGAAGGGTTCTCCTTAATCGAAGTATTATGCTCCTGCCCAACGAACTGGGGCAAGACGCCGGTTGCTGCAATGCAGTTTATCCAGGATGAGATGATTCCATACTATCCATTGGGTGTATATAAGGATACTACAAAGGAGGCAAAATAATGAGCAATACACATAGAGTATTTTGCGCCGGCTTCGGCGGACAGGGCGTTATGAGTATGGGACAGTTATTGGCATACGCAGCAATGCTGGAAGATAAAGAAGTAACCTGGTGTCCTTCCTACGGACCTGAAATGCGTGGAGGAGAGGCAAACTGTTCAGTCACTATATCAGATGATAAAATTGGTTCTCCACTTATTAACAATGATGCATCTGTAGCAGTTTTCATGAATGCTGCGGCTTATAATAAGTTCAAGGGAAAAGTAATGCCGGGTGGAAAAGTATTTATTAATTCTGATTTGGTAAAAGATGAAAATCCAAGAACAGATATTACTTATTACAGCATTCCGGTGAACACCATTGCCACAGACCTTGGCAAGATTCAATTAGCAAATATGGTTATGCTTGGAGCAGTGAATGATCAGGCAAAAATAGTAGATATGGATATGTTATTAGAGGCATTCAAGAAGGTATTTGGTGCTTCCAAAGAAAAATTCATTCCAATTAACAAAGAAGCATTAAGCAAAGGTGCACAAGCAGCAGCAAAATTGTTTTAATTTATATTGAGAGATTAAAATCAGGCGGATGGATCGAGATCGAACCGCCTGATTTTTTTCTTTTGTAAGAAAGGGGTTAAAAGAAGCTAGATAAATTCCGTGATGGTTACACTACGATAGTGGGGATCACTTGATAAGTCAATATTGGTGCCGTCAAATAAACGGATACAGGGACGCATGGAATTAATGGAATTATTAACAATTACGGCGGGAGTTCCATTGGAGAGCAGTACAGTAAATCCAACTGGATAAAGTGGAAATCTGCTCATAAACAAGCGAACAATGCGGGAATCAAAGAGGGTATTAATGTGACCCATAAGATATTCAATGGCATCTGAGGGAGAACTTGCAGGACGATATTTTTTAAGCGCAGTGAGAGAATCATAGACATCCACTACACGTAGAATTCTTGGAAATAAACCAAGCTTGTCCTCTTCCACATTATAGTAACCACTTCCATCCATATTTTCATGATGAAATAATATTGCATTGCGGCTAATACTTGAGACAAAAGGATAGTCTTTCAGAAGTTCATAGGAAATAATTGGATGACGTTTCATTTCATCCATATCCGATTTATTGAATCGATTTTGTGAAAAACGAACGGTTTCATTAATCTCAAATTTTCCAATGTCATGCAGGAGTCCTGCGACAGCAAGATTTCCAAGCTGTTCCTCATTTAACTCAAGGCTGACACCCAATACCGTTGAAAAAATGCATACAGAAATACAGTGTTTGTAGTCGTAGTTTTTATCATTTTTAATATCCATAAGATCGAGCTTTAATACTTCTTTATATTTTAACTCACGAACAATGTCCTTGGCACAGTGGACGGCTTCCTGAATATTCTGTTGTTTTAAAGAAAGAAAAGCATTCAGCCGAAGATCGTCATCAATTATGTTGTCAACAATGACATCATCAAACGCAGGTTCATTAATATAGGCACCCTGAAAACCCATGTCTACAATTCGTCGAAGTGTTGTTTCACTAAGTGTGTTGTTCTCTCTTAACAGTACACTTCCATTGTCACCAATAATTGGTTTTGCCAAAACCATTCCGGGTCTTAAATTTTTTAAATTTAAATAATGCATATTGAATCCCCCATAGCTTATAAGTGTAAATTTTTGTATATGACTTCATCCTATAGTTAAAAGAAATAAAATACAATAGAAATATGAAAAAAACATAAAAATTGGCGAAAATATATTTCTTTACTAGCCATACCAACAGTGATTTGATACAATATATGTAAAGAGAATCGAGTAAAAATATATGGAGGAATTGATAAATGAGATTGGGAATAGGGAATGATCACGCAGCATATCAGATGAAACTTGAGATAAAGACATATTTAGAAGAATTAGGCCACCAAGTGGTAGACTATGGGACACATTCAACAGAGAGCTGTAATTATCCGGAATTTGGGGAAGCGGTAGGAAGAGCGGTAGCAAAGGGAGAAGTAGATGGAGGCGTTCTAATTTGCGGTACAGGAATTGGGATCTCGATTGCCGCGAATAAAGTAAAGGGTGTACGTGCAGCAGTTTGCAGCGATCCATTGTCGGCAAAGCTTACCAAGGAACATAACAATGCAAATATTATTGCATTCGGAGCAAGAATTGTTGGAATAGAAATGGCAAAAGCAATTGTGTGTGCATGGCTGGATGCACAATTTCTAGGTGGGAGACATCAGAATCGTGTTGATTTAATTACGGATATTGAGAGTAGGGGATAGTGGATGAAGGAATCGCAAATTGAAGAAATCTATGAAGAAACCTTAATGGTATGGGAGAAACTGGATTCTAAAACCAAGAAAGAAATGATAGAACAATCCAGAATACAATCTTTTTCCAAGGACGAGATTCTTCATGCCGGAAGAGAGGACTGTAGTGGATTGTTTCTTCTCCATTCCGGTCGAATCAGGGCTTATATTGTTACGGAGGAGGGAAAAGAAATTACGCTATTTCGCCTGGTTGAGGGCGAAGTATGTGTCTTTTCGGCTTCCTGTATGTTGAAAAACATTAGTTTTGATGTTTGGATTTCGGCAGAGACGGAAGTGGTCACTGCAATTCTTCCTTCGCTGCTGTATGATAAAATCAACTCAGAGAACCCACTGATCGCTAATTTTACCAACGAAATTGTGAATTCAAGAATGTCGGATGTTATGTGGATCTTGGAAAAAGTACTTTTTATGAGATTTGACAAGCGCCTGGCTGAATTCCTATATGAACAGGCGGCTCTGGAGGGAAGCGATGTGCTGCATATTACCCATGAACAGATTGCACGTCATTTGGGGAGCGCAAGGGAAGTTGTCAGCAGAATGCTGAAATATTTAGCTCAAGAAGGACTGATTCATGTGACACGGGGAAGTATACAGTTATTGAATAGAAAAAAGCTCTACGAGTATGGAACTGAGAAGTAAATATGACCAAAACATACAATAAAAACCCAGCTATAGGGGGTGACCTTTGGTAGAAATAACCTATAAATATGAAAAAATTCAAAAGCTATTGCAAACAAATATTATGAAACGTATAATTAAAATTGCCAGTTTTATAAGGGAAACTTTTTGAGGAGGATATAAAAATGAAAACAGTAAGTGAAGTACTTGATTTTTGCAAAAAAAATCAGGCCAGAATGATTGATTTTAAGATGATTGATTTAGATGGAAGATGGCGTCACCTTTCTATTCCTGTAGAACGATTTAGTGAAGATACTATGAAGTACGGTATTGGATTTGATGGTTCCAGTTATGGTTTTGCGCCGGTTGAGAGTAGTGACATGGTATTTATTCCCAATATTGAATCTGCATTTATGGATCCATTTATGGATATTCCAACTGTTACAATGACCGGAGATGTGTGTATGATTGATGAACCGGCCAATCGTCCATTTGACCAATATCCAAGAAATGTTGCAAAAGCAGCTCTTGATTATATGAAAAAAGAAGAGATTGCAGATGAAATGTTAATTGGACCGGAATTTGAATTTTATCTTTTTGATCATGTAAGTTTTGAGAGCAAGCCAAACCGTGTTGCCTGCAATATAGATACCGAAGAGGCAGAATGGAATACCGGAGTGGATGATGAGCAGAACCTTGCGTATAGAACCGCACATCATGGCGGATATCATTTGGATCTGCCACAGGATATTACCTATAATCTTCGTTCCAAAATCTGTATGATGATGCAGGATTGGGGAATTGAAGTAAAATATCAGCATCATGAAGTGGGTGGACCTGGACAAGTTGAAATTGAAGTCGAGCTGGCAGATATGCTTTCCATGGCCGACAATACTATGATTACAAAATACATTATAAAAAATGAGGCGATTGCAGATGGAAGAACTGCAACTTTTATGCCGAAACCAATTTTTGGAGAGGCAGGAAGTGGACTTCATGTTCATATGCTCCTTAGAAAAGATGGGAAACCTATTTTTTATGATGAAAATGGATATTCTTCTTTGAGTCAGGAAGCACATTATTTTATTGGTGGATTGTTAAAACATGCACGTTCTTTATGCGGATTCACCAACCCATCAACCAATTCCTATAAGCGACTGGTTCCGGGATATGAAGCACCGGTTACCATTGGATATGCAACAGCAAATAGAAGTTCTGTAGTACGTATTCCGGCATATGCAAAATCACCGGAGAGCAAACGGTTTGAACTACGTAACCCGGATGCAACCTGTAACCCTTATTATGCATATGCAGCAATTTTAATGGCAGGACTTGATGGAATCAAGAATAAGATTGATCCAAGCAAGAATGGCTGGGGACCATATGATATTAATCTCTTTGATCTTCCGGAGGAAGAGCAGGCGAAAATTCAGTCTCTGCCAAAGACTTTGGATGAGGCGTTGGATGCACTTGAGGCAGATCATGATTACTTAACAGCCGGCGGTGTATTCCCACAGAGAATTATTGATATCTGGGTAAAACTGCACAGACAGGCAGCAAGGGAGATTAATAATGTACCACATCCTGCTGAATTCCTGAAATATTACGATTTATAATCTTAGAATAAAAGGACAAATGAAGGCGGCTCATCTGTGATAGAACGTATCCGGTGAACCGCCCTTTATCAGAAATGGTGGTGATAATATGAAGCTTGGATTGATATTGGAAGGCGGCGCAAGCAGAACCTTATATTCTTGTGGGGTACAGGATGCTCTCTTAGAGGAACAGGTAATTGCAGATTATGTACTAGGTGTATCCGCCGGAATTTCTCTTGGAATCTCTTATGTATCAGGACAAATTGGGCGCAGCTTAGAGATTGCACAAAAATATATGAAGGATCCCCGGTATATGGGAGCAAGGCACCTGTTCGATCGGAATAATAGAAGTTATTATAATATTCCCTTTGCTTTTGGCGAGGTTACAGAACATCTGGTACCCTTTGACTATGAAGCGTTTGAAAATTTCCCGGGAGAAGTAATGGTGGTGGTTACAAATATTCATACCGGAAAGGCAGAATATCTTAAAATAAATAGAGAAGATCATGAGCTAAAAGAATTGGTGGCAACCTGTGCTCTTCCTATTTTATTTCAGCCGGTGAAACTTGGCAGACATTATTACATTGATGGAGGGATTGCGGATTCCATTCCATATAAAAAGGCAATGGAAGATGGCTGTGATAAAGTTCTGGTTATTCTTACCAGAGAACGGGGATATGAAAAGAAGACAGATTCGTCCACCAAGGCAACTGCAAAGTTATATAGAAGATATCCAAAGATTGCTGAAAGAATTTTAGGGCGAGCAGAGGATTACAACAAGAGTATAAAGGACTTAAATAAACTAGAGCAAGAGGGTAAAGTATTTGTGATAGCACCGAAATCTACAATGGGTGTGGGGAGAACAGAGAGAGACCCAATTCTATTGGAAAAATTATACAGAGCCGGTTTGGAAGAAGGAAGGGAACAAATGAGTGCTTTGAAACAATATCTTGCAAATTCATAGAAGAACAAAAGATTTAATCGAGAGGGAGCAACATGGAGATTGTTTTACTGAGACACCGAAAGACCAAGGGAAATTTGGAAGGCAGATATGTGGGATCAACGGATGAGCCTATACTTTTATCAGAAGCCGGGGAAGAAAGAATTCAAATCCATGATTTTTGGCCGGAGAAGGTATTCACAAGTCAACTGCTTCGAACGGTTCAAAGTGCAGAAAGTTTTTTCCCGGGAGTATTAATTGAAACGAATAGAATGTTTGAAGAAATGGATTTTGGGGAATTTGAATATAAAAACTACAGAGAATTACAGGGAAATCAGGATTATCAACGGTACATTGACAGTAATGGAACCATTGCTTTTCCCAAAGGGGAGAGCAGGGAACAGATGCAGAAAAGGTGTATAGAAGCTTTTTTTCAATGTGTGGAGAAGTCAAAAAGTGAAGGAAGAAGAGCCATTGCATTTGTGGTACACGGGGGGACCATTATGTCCATTATGAATGGACTGTACCCGGATAGTCCCTTTTTTGAATTTCAGGTATCTTGTGGTTGTGGATATAGAATCAAAATTGAAGAAAAAAAAGAAACAGAGGAAAATTTGCATGAAGACGAAATCAAAACTGATTGGACATTTATTGGCACTGGGAGCAGCAATTGTATGGGGAACTAGTTTTATCTCCACAAAAACATTATTACCGGACTTCTCTCCATTTGAAATTTTATTTTTGCGGTTTACGGTTGGCTATCTTGCTTTATGGGTGATTTTTCCACACAAAGTGAAAATCAAAACGGCAAGAGAAGAATTATATTTATTTATTGCCGGATTTGCAGGAGTAAGTCTGTATTTTCTATGTGAAAATACGGCTTTGATTTATACCTATGCATCTGATGTAAGTGTATTGGTATCAATTGCACCATTTTTAACGGGGCTTTTGGCACATTTTCTTACATCTGAAAAATTAAAAAAGACGTTTGTACTTGGATTTTTTGTATCCATTATCGGAATTGTTCTTATTAGCTATAATGGAAGCGCAGTATTGCATCTCAACCCACTTGGAGATATTTTAGCAATTTTGGCAGCATTTTTATGGGCGATTTATTCCATCTACACCAATAAGGTCAGTGAACACAGTTATCCTATTATAGGAGTTACCAGAAGAATCTTTTTCTATGGTATTTTAACCATGATTCCAATGATGTTTTTTATGGATTTCCATATAGAGACAGCAGATTTACTTCATAAATCCAATTTGTTTAATCTTCTGTATCTTGCATTAATTGCATCTGCAGTTTGTTATATTGCATGGAATAAGGCAATGGATATTCTGGGCGCGGTTAAGGCAAGTGTGTATATTTATTTAATACCGGTGGTGACAATGATATTTTCCTTCTTTTTATTGGGTGAGAATATTACGGTTATAATGCTTATCGGAACGGCATTTATCTTGGGAGGATTATTTCTTTCAGAACGAAAAAAATAGAGAATGAGAGGTAAAAATTTTGAAAATTGTATTGTTGGACACTAAGACCATTGGTGAGGATATTGATTTTTCCGGATTTGAAGCGTTGGGGGAAGTCATCCGATATGATTATGTGCCGGAAGAGCAGATGCCGGAGAAGATTCAGGACGCAGATGTGATTGTGGTGAACAAGCTGAAAGTGAATGAAGCAACCATTGGATCAGCTGAGAGACTGAAATTAGTCTGCGTAACGGCTACAGGAACGGATAATCTTGACAAAGAATATTTAGAAAAAAGAGGAATTGCATTCCGGAATGTTGCAGGTTATTCCACAAATTCTGTGGCACAGCATACCTTTGCCATGCTCTTTTACTTGTGGGAAAAGCTGCCTTATTATGATGCGTATGTAAAAACAGAGCAATATTGTAAAGATAATACCTTTTCTCATTTTTCCAATGTGTTTCACGAATTATCCGGGAAGACTTGGGGAATTATTGGTTTAGGCACAATTGGGAAAAAAGTGGCTGAAATAGCCTCGGCCTTTGGCTGCCGGGTTGTATACTATTCAGCAAGCGGAAAAAATCATAATACACAATATCCTCAGGTTACATTGGACGAGCTGCTGCAGCAGGCAGATGTTGTCTCGGTGCATGCACCGTTAAATGAATATACCAAGGGTTTGATGAACAAAGAAGCCTTCTGTAAAATGAAAAAAACGGCTATTTTTCTAAATCTTGGAAGAGGTCCAATTGTAGTGGAAAAGGATTTAGCAGATTGTCTTCAGGAAGGGATCATAGCGGCAGCAGGTCTGGATGTTCTGTCTCAGGAACCAATGCAAAAGGAAAATCCGTTATTAGCACAAAAAGACAGCCAGCGGCTTCTTATTACACCACATATTGCATGGGCAAGCAAGGAAGCAAGAAACCGGGTGGTGTCTATGGTATGTGAACAAATCAAAGAGTTTGTATTATAAGTTTGTCCATTTGCCGGCGGGCAGACCGCTATGATAAGAATGGTTGCCAATAGTGGCAAGGAGTGTTTCCAGAAGAGCATTATCATCGTTGTGTTCCATGTTCTGAAAGAAACACCCTGCCTTCTCTAAAATCTCCAAATACAGTGTTCGCGCTGTTTCAATTAATTCATACATGGAACTGTTCCTTTGGATGGAAGTATCCCAGGGATTCGACCAGGTTCTTTTACGCAGGTTACAGCAATCGGTGTAATAGGTAAGGGAGTTGCTGGGAATCATTGGGGAGATTGCGGCGTATCCGGTGATATATTTTTCAATATTGCGAACCCATACTTTCTTTTTACCGGAGGTATCCTTTAATAAATTTAACCCAAGCCTCATAGAACTAATGGCAGAGTGAATCATCTGATAGCTGCAGAAAAGATGGTGATAGGTATGGGAAAATGCATAATTAAGCATCAGGGAAATAACATGCAGTTCTTTTTGAGATAAACGTATGGTATCTGTTTTTATAAATTGGGAAGGAAGAAGGTTCTTGTAGTAAGACAAGAGCTCTTTGTCAATATCGGTCTCTAAAGTCATATGTCTTGAAGAATAACTCTGAGAAGGGTGGGTATAGTTTGTGCGGGCATATACATAGGGATGACAGGTGAGATCCAGGCAGTAATGACCAAGAAATCCCAGAATATAAGCCTGGGCAATTTTTTTATATTTTGGATTGGAAAAGAGTGTAAGGCTCCCAATTAAATTACGAAAAAAAAGATTGGTGTCATAATCGTGTGTTATGGATCCAAGATTTTTTTTGTGAATGAGGTAAGAGGGTAGAAAGTAGAAAAAAATATCTGGTCCCTGAAGACCAAGTCCATAGGCACCCCTGGACTGCGCTATTAAATTACGTGTAGTATTATGAGTAATTTGTGGATAAGTTGTGGATCCAAATAGATAATGTGTAATAAAACCCGGCATAATAAGACCTCCTTAATGCCAATAGTATAGCATATTTTTCACCAAAATTCTTGTAAATATGTATTTTTTTAAAAAAATTGATGGGACAAAATCTATAAAATTTGTTATAATCCAAGTGAAAGAGCAGGGAAGAAGGGGAAAAAATGCGATATGGATTTGGCGTAGATGTGGGTGGTACCACATGTAAGATGGGATTATTTGAAGAAACAGGGAATTTAGTTGAAAAGTGGGAAATCAGAACAAATACAAGCAACGCAGGCAGTGAAATTCTTGACAATATCCTTTCCTCAATAAACAGGAAAATGGATTTTCTTTCCATTGAAAAATCCAACGTGATTGGAATCGGAGTAGGCGTTCCGGGACCGGTTACACAGAAGGGAGAGCGTTGTTCCTGTGTAAATCTTTTCTGGAAAGATATGCCTGTTAAGGAAATCTTAGAGCAAAAAAGCGGACTTCCCATTCGGGTTGCCAATGATGCGAATGTAGCGGCAATGGGAGAATTGTGGAAGGGCAGTGGAAAAGGGTGTCAAAGCCTTGTACTTATAACCCTTGGAACTGGTGTGGGATCCGGTATTATATTAAAGGGCAGAATACTGGAAGGAGTACATGGAGCCGGGGGAGAGATTGGACATATGAAGGTGAGGGAAAACGAATCCATTGCCTGTAATTGCGGAAAGTATGGGTGCTTAGAACAATATGCCTCAGCCAGAGGAATCACGCAGAGAGCAAGAATGGCATTGGAACAACAGCAATATGATACCCTATTGGAGCCAAATGCACTGGGGGCAAAGGCAATCTTTGATGCGGCAAAATCAGGCGATTTACTGGGGCTAAAGCTAGTTGAGGAATTGGGTCAGGTTTTAGGACAGGCAATGGCAAATGTTGCATGTGTCATTGATCCGGAGTGCTTTATAATTGGCGGTGGGGTGTCCAAAGCCGGAGAACCACTGTTACGGGCAATCAAAAATGGCTATCTTAGGTACGCATTAGACGCATGCAGCGAGACGAAAATTCAATTGGCAGAATTGGGGAATGACGCCGGAATCTATGGCTGTATGGGAATGCTGCTTACAGAATAATCGTTGACTTGCAATCTCCTAGTTGTTATAATACAAATAAGGTTACGGGAATTAAGAAAGGTAGGAGATACGGATTGGAAAAACAAATGGCATTGTTTGATAACTACAAGTACTGTGCCTCCTGTAGGAGATTATTAGCGCCAACTTATGAATTTGACATCTGCCCAAGTTGTATGGAGCAGGAATTATTTAAGGAAGTACGGGAATATATAAGGAAAAATGATGTCACTGAATTTGATGTAGCGGAACATTTTCAACTCCCAATAAGAAGAGTTCGTACCTGGATTCGTGAAGGGAAAATCGAATATCAGAATAATTCTTCAAAACAAGTTATGGGTGCTCATTGCGCAAGATGTGGTGAGCTGGTGAAGTCAGGGGAATTGTGTCAAAAGTGTATTGCATTGCTAAAGCGGCCCAAGGCAACTATCGGATTTAGCCAGGATATTATCGACGCAGGCAAGATGCACTTTCTGGATCAGGAAAAAGAAAAGAAATAGCATTGCTATCTTAGCACGTTAAGAGCTTTCATGTTTTTGCATGAGGGCTTTTTTTATTTCAGAGAAAAATACAAGAAACTACTTGACAAGGTTGTGAATAAGATATAAGCTAGTAACGAATACTAGATGATGAAGTATAAGAATTTTTTTGGAGGTTTAATATGACAGATGTAACAGTACGTTCAAGATTAAGCAGGGTTAGTTTACCAACCTACAGTTTATCAGAAGAGCTCATTAATGCCATATCACATGGGATAGGCGCGGCGCTGGGAATCGCCGGACTAATATTATGTGTGATAAAATCAGTATCGGAAGCCGATCCGTGGGGAATTGTAGCAGGAAGTGTATTTGGCGCTTCACTCATTTTGTTGTATGCCATGTCCAGTTTGTATCACAGCATTCGTCCCAATAATGTAAAGAGAGCCTTTCGAGTGGTAGATCATTGTACTATTTTTGTCCTAATTGCGGGAACTTATACACCATTTACGTTAATGACATTACGGGCGAATGTGGGATGGCCATTATTTGGTATAATCTGGGGAGCAGCAGCAATTGGGATTGTATTAAATGCAATTGATGTAGAAAAATTCAAGAAAGTCTCCATGGCTTGTTATTTGGCAATGGGATGGTGTATCTTGTTGGCATTCAGACCGTTAGCTCAGGCAATGGAACCGGTAGGCCTGCAGCTTTTAATGTGGGGAGGAATTGCCTATACAATAGGAGCAGTTATTTATGGAATAGGAAGTAAAGTAAAATACATGCATTCCATCTGGCATTTTTTTGTACTTGCAGGAAGCATATTGCATTTTTTCTGTATTTACCTATATGTTCTTTAATAAAAGGAACTTATTTTAGAGCAAAGGGTTCAATAAAATGGACTCTTTGTTTTTTATTACAAAGACTTGCAGATTCATTAAAAATATGTAGCAAAAGATGAAAAAAAAAGGTACAATGGTATGAGGTATCATTATGTGTCTCGAATCGAGATAGAAGAAGGAAGATAAAATGAGAAAAAAAGTAACGATATGCACTGCATTTTTACTTTCAGTCATTATTTTTTTACTTTTGCCTATAGAAATAAATGCAGATGGGGCGAATGAAGGGAAAAGGGTATTATTTATAAGTTCGTATTCTTATACTTGGTCCACTGTTCCACTTCAGATCAAAGGAATCCAGGCCGGCCTGGATGAAGCGGTGACACTTGATATTGAATATATGAATACAAAGACAATGGATGATGATACCAGCCGACAGATGTTTTATGAGAAAATAAAATACATATTAGGGCATACAAAACCATATGATGTGTTAATTGTTGGGGATGATGCTGCGTTTCAATTTGCCAGAACTTACCAGGAGGAGCTGTTTCCCAAGACTCCCATTGTATTTCTGGGTGTAAATAACATTGAAAGTGCAATAAATGCAGGAAAAGATAAGAGAATTACAGGAGTAGTAGAGGAATTTTCTTATAAAAAAAATATCGATTTTGCAAAGAAGGTGAATCCTGGTGCAAAAAAGATAGTGGCAGTTGTTGACAATACAGTTACCGGAAAAGGTGAGCAGCAGCAATTTTTAATGCAGGAAGAAAACTATCCGGATTTGGAATTTTCTATGATTAATGCTTCACAATTAACAAAACAGCAGATTACAGATAAACTAACACAGATAGATCAGGATACAATTTTAATTTATTTAATTTTATCAGAAGACAAGGAAGGAAATGTATATACCAATAACCAGGCGGTTCACTTAATTACGGAGAATGTAGCCGTACCGGTTTATCGTTATGTGCAGGCAGGAATAGGAGAAGGTGTTCTGGGAGGAAATATAGTATCTCATGAGCAGTCAGGAAGAATTGCAGCGGACATGACAATGCAGATTCTTCATGGAACTGACCCTGGGAGAATACCGGTTCAGTTAAAGAGTCCAAATGAACACTATTTTGATGAACATGTGATAAAAAAGTTCGGCATTCCCGGTGATCTGATTCCACCGGGATCCATTGTGATTAACCGGGATGTTTCTTTTTGGGAGAATTACGGGAAGGTGCTGGTGATTACAATTACGTCGTCCTTGCTTACGATGGTGATTTTACTTATCCTATTAGCCATTTACTTTGAAAGAAAGAAAAACATTCTTCTTACGGAAAAAAATCGAGAACTTGCAGAGGCAGTTCAGCATGCAGATCAGGCAAGCCGTGCAAAAAGTCAGTTTCTGTCTCATATCAGTCATGAAATCAGAACACCAATGAATGCAATTATTGGTATTACAACTATTGCGCAAGGCCATTTGCGGGAGCCGGAAAAGTTAGAAGGATACATGGATAAAGTAAATGCGTCCTCTCAGCTTCTATTAAGTATTATTAATGATGTATTGGATATGTCCAGTATTGAGAGTAACAAGCTGGTAATTTCACATTTACCATTTGATTTGAATGCGTTATTGTCGGTGATTAAAACCATGTATTCCGCACAATATAAAGAAAAGGGCATAGACCTTGAACTATGTAATAGGACTTCAAATTCACAATTAATGGGAGATGAGCTTCATTTGAAGCAGATTCTGCTAAACCTGGTATCCAATGCATATAAATTTACAAATTCGGGTGGCAAAGTAGAGATAAAAGTGGAAGAAGTATCCGAAAAAGACAGACAGGTGCGCTATAGATTTCAAGTAAAGGATACCGGAATTGGTATGAGTGAAGAAATGCAGATTCGTGCATTTCAGGCATTTGAGCAGGAGAGTGTATATACCACCCAAAAACATGGCGGGAGCGGATTGGGACTTGCAATTGCAAAGAATCTAACGGAGCTGATGAATGGAACAATACAGGTAAATTCAAAACAGGGGGTTGGGACCTGCTTTACGCTGGAATTGCCATTTGAACTAACAGGGACCGACAATTCTTCTGAATTGCCAATTCCATCGATACAGGAAAATACAGATATAAAAGAATATAGTGATTACGATTTTACCGGCTACCGGATTTTACTTGCAGAAGATAATCAGCTTAATAGAGAAATTGCCGTGGAGCTTCTTAATATGGTGAATTTAGAAGCAGATTGTGCAGTGAATGGTGAAGAGGCAGCAGCAATCTTTGAAAAATCGGAAGAGGGAACCTATGACCTTATATTGATGGATATTCAAATGCCTGTTCTGGATGGGTATGAAGCAGCAAGAAGGATTCGCAAAAGCAGCCATAAGCAGGCAAAGTCAATTCCAATCTATGCAATGACAGCCAATGCTTTTGCAGAAGATATTTCAGTTGCATATTCCGCAGGAATGAATGGGCATATTGCAAAACCAATCGATACCAAATTACTATATAGTACATTGAGTGAGTGTTTTAAGCATAAAGGAGTAGAAAAATGAGTATGAATAAAGATATTTTATATCAATCCCGAGTGGCCCTGATTTTTGCAACACTATTATTTATAGCAGGATTAATTCTATTAGGAATTGTTCTAATCATGAAACAGAAAAAAATAAGGGAATTAAAACAAAAAACGGAAGAGCTTGCTCGAGAGGTGGAAAAGTCAAGACAAGTGAATCGGGAAAAGAATCTTTTCCTAACCAGAATGAGTCATGAAATCCGTACCCCAATGAATGCAGTGGTGGGAATCACTGCAATTGCAAAAACCCAGATCGATGACAAAAAGAAAATAAGAGAATGTCTAAATAAAATAAGTGTATCTTCAAAAGCATTGCTTTCGGTGATTAATGATGTACTGGATATGTCAGCAATTGAAAATGAGAAATTAAAATTAAACCATCTTCCATTTGACATTAGAGAACTTCTTTCAACGATATCAACCATGTATTATTTTCAATGCAAACAAAAAGGGCTTCAATTTGATATGTTTTCAGATGATGTAACGGAAGAACTGCTGATAGGGGATTCTTTAAGGTTAAATCAGATCTTATTGAGTCTTGTATCAAGGTCCTATAATGATACACCTGCAGGGGGAAAAATCTCTGTTATTGTAAAACAGATGGATAAAAAAGATACGGTTGTTTTTTTACGGTTTATCGTCGCAGACACGGGAAGCTGTTTTACGGAAGAACAGCGAGAGGAATTAATGCATCCACATTGGGAAGATGGATGCCAACAGTCAGAACAAACGGAGGGAAGCGGATTGGCGTTTTCCATAGCAATGAATCTGATTAATCTAATGCATGGTGCCATTAGGTTCCAGTCGGAGGAAGGAGAGGGAACCACAATTACCATAGATATTCCTTTTGAAATTAACGATATGGCGCAGACCCTGAATTCCACAAAATTCCGTAATGTTCGGGCACTGGTGGTTGATGATGATGAAAATACCAGAGATTATACGGCCATTGTACTGAATCGAATTGGCGTAAAATTTGATATGGTGGAATCAGGAGAAGAAGCAGTAGAACTTTTGACCAGAGCCAGTAAAGTAGGAAGGGGTTATGATGTCTGCTTCGTAGACTGGAAGATGCCCGGTATGAATGGTGTAGATGTAACGAAAAAAATCCGTGAATTATTTGATGAAGATACGGTTATTATCATTGTATCCGCGTATGACCTGTCAGAAGTCGAGGATGAGGCAAGACAGGCAGGGGCAAATATGTTTGTTGCAAAACCACTATTCCAATCCACTGTATTTGATGTTCTGATGACATTAAGTGGTGGCGAATTCGTAAAGAATACGGCAGAAATCTCGGATTATGATTTTACTGGAAAGAGAGTACTTCTTGCAGAAGACAATGTATTAAATGCAGAAATTGCGGTGGAATTATTAAAATTAGTCAATATGGAGGTGACGGTTGCGGAAAATGGAAAAGAGGCATTGGATTTATTTGAGCAATCAGAGGAAAAAACCTTTGATGCTATATTAATGGATATCCAGATGCCTGTTATGGATGGGCATGAAGCAACCAGGAAGATCAGAGAAGGGAATCATAAAAGGGCAAAGACAATTCCAATTTTTGCAATGACGGCAAATGCTTTTGCAGAAGATATAACGGCTGCCTTTTCTGTGGGAATGAATGGACATATTGAGAAACCCATAGATACTGAAATTTTATATGGCACATTGGCAAAGGCGATAGAGTAATGCTTGCATTATGAAGAAATGTGAGATACAATAATTATACTAGAGTACACACATAAATGGCTTCTGTGGCAAGAGGGAGGCAGGGTAGAGAGAATGAAGAACATTAAAAAAACAGTATTAATTGTAGATGATAATGAGGTAAATCGTTTGATTCTAACAAAAATTCTAACAGAAGACTATATAATTCTAATTGCAGAAAATGGCCAGGAAGCACTTGATATTTTAAAGCAGAATTTTGACAGCATTGCAGCAGTGATGCTGGATTTAATGATGCCAATAATGGATGGCTATAAATTTCTGGGAATTGTTGAAAAGGAACCACAATTTAAGAATATCCCTATTATAGTTATGACCGGAGATACAAATAATGAGAATGAAATAAATACGTTAAAATTAGGAGCCTGGGACTTTGTTACAAAACCATACAATAAAGAGATTATCCGATTCCGCTTGAAAAATGCCATTGACAGAAGTCAGTTGTCAGCGTTTGAGCGGTTAAAATATTTGGCTGAATATGATACTTTAACAGAGATTTATAATAAAGATAAGTTTTTTAAGGTTACAAGAGAATTATTAGATGTAAATCCGGATGAACGATTTATATTTATTCGTTTGGACATTTATCGTTTTCAATTAGTGAACTCTTTTTTTGGTGAAAAAGAGGGGGATCGTCTTTTGAAGTTTCTTGCTAAATTTGTTGCAGATTCTGCTTTGTTGTTTAGAAAAGCGACCTATGGAAGAATGGAATCTGATGTGTTTGGAATTTGCGTTACCTTTGAAGAATCTATAATTAATCTTTTAATTGAGCAGACAAAGGATGTCTTAAAAGAATTTAATTCAAATTATGACATTTTACCTTGCTTTGGACTATATATTATTGATGATCGTGCACTCTCCATTGAAGCGATGTATAATCGATCTGCCCTGGCATCTAAAAAGTGTAAAGGTAATTACATGGATTACTTTGCGTATTACGATGAAGAAATGAGTCTAAAACTTGCTTCCGAACAGGAAATTACCAATGATATGAATGCAGCAATAGCCTCAGAGCAATTTGAAGTATACCTACAGCCGAAATATGATCTTGCTAATAACATGTTGGCAGGAGCAGAGGCACTGGTTCGCTGGATGCATCCAACAAAAGGAATGATATCTCCGGTAAAGTTTATACCGGTATTTGAGCGCAATGGTTTTATTTCAAGATTAGATTATTATGTATGGGATAAAGTGTGTCAGATTCTTTCAAAATGGAAAAAGGATGGCAGAGAACTGCTTCCAATATCAGTGAATGTATCCAGAGTGAATTTATATAATCCTAAATTAGTGAAGCTTATTACAGATTTGGTAGACAGTTATGATATTCCACATGAGATTTTTCAGATTGAACTTACCGAGACGGCCTATACGGATAATCCAAACGCAATGAGTGAAGCAATGGCTCAATTGCAAAAAGAAGGCTTTTGTATTCTGATGGACGATTTTGGAAGTGGATATTCTTCACTGAATGTTCTGAAAGATATTGCAGTGGATGTACTTAAGATAGATATGCGATTTTTCTCTGAGACTAAAATTGTAGGCAGAGGAGAAAATATTATTGCATCGGTAGTGAGAATGGCAAAGTGGTTAAATATGCCGGTTATTGCAGAAGGCGTAGAAACCAAAGACCAGATCGAATTTTTACATGGTATTGGTTGTGAGTATGTGCAGGGATTTTATTTTGCAAGACCAATGCCGGTGAGTGAATATGAGCAAATCGCATTGGGTAAAGGAAAATTTGTTGCAAAAGAGGAGAAAAAGAAATCTTTTGATACAGATTCTCTTTGGGCATCGAATTCACAAATGGAACAGTTTTTTGGGAGTTTAATTCAGCCAACTATAATTTTTGAGTTTTTAAACGGACATTTGGAATTATTGCGCGTGAATAATGCGTTTTATGAGTTATACGGGTATGATGCACCAATTCGAGAGAAAAATCCATTGGATGTCGTCCACGGTGATTACAGGCAGCGGGTGATTCGTGCCTTTGAAGAGGCGATTGCATCTAAAAATACGGCCGAATGTGAGTATCTGCGTATTCTTCCACGAGGTAACACCATGTGGATACGCATGAAGTTAAAGTATATTAACGAAGTGAACAGTAAACATATTTTATTTGGAACACTTTCGGATATTACCGAACAAAAAGAGATCGATATTGAGTTGCAGAAATTCAGAGCAGCAATTACGGCCCATGAAAATGAGACGCACACCATGTTGGTAGTGGATGATGTTGAGATGAATCGAGCAATTTTAAAAGAAATGTTTGCACAGGAATACCAGATTCAAGAGGCAGAAAATGGCCAGCAGGCATTGGATCTGTTACAAAAAAATGGAGTCAAAACAGATATTATTCTATTGGATCTTATGATGCCGGTTATGGATGGAAAAGAATTTTTACAAAAGAAAAAGACCATACCTGAGATTGATGGAATACCGGTTATTATTATAACGGCCGATGATAGTACAGAACAGCAGGTAGATACCTTATCTCTTGGGGCAAATGATTATATTGTAAAACCATTTATTAGCGAAATCGTAAAACGAAGAGTGAGTAATGTACTGGAATCCAGCAAGCGTTTTAGTGAGATTTTAAGAGAATACAATGCAGTGTCTGTGCAGGCAAATATGGATCCGTTAACCGGAATTTATAATCGCAGCATTGCTTTAAGTTTAGTGAATGGAGTCTTGGATTCGTCCAAGAATATGCAGGCTGCAATGCTAATGCTTGATATAGACAATTTTAAATGTATTAATGATACCTATGGACATGTATGCGGAGACGAGATTCTAAAATCTGTTACCCAGACCTTAAGAAGTTATTTTAGAAAAAGCGATGTGATAGCCCGAATGGGCGGAGACGAGTTTTGTGTATTTGTACCAAATGTTCCTATAGCAGATACAATTAAGGGAAAGTGTAAGGAACTGTTGGCAGAATTATCAAAGATACACATAGAAGGAAAGGATGTTACGGTTCATTGTTCCATTGGAATTGCAATGGGAACAGGTATAGAGGATGATTTCAACTCCCTCTATTTAAAGGCAGATGAAGCATTATATAAAGCAAAAAGACAGGGAAAAAATCAGAGTTGTTTTTCCGAGTAACAAGAGCCATAATGGAACAGCATGGGGGGGAGATCTGGAATGGATACACAAAAGTTAAGAGAAGCAGGCATAAATTATTCAGAGGGACTTCGAAGATTTGGAAATAAGGCAGATTTTTATGAAAAATATCTTGCGAAATTTTCCGATGACCCCACCTATAATCAACTGAAAGAAGCAATTGAGCAAAAAGATTATGATATGGCATTTAAACAGGCGCATACATTAAAGGGTACGGTGGGAAATTTAAGCCTTGAGGTTTTGTTTCAGAATTTGTATCCATTGGTGGAAGCCTTACGTGGAAATGAGACGGAAGGAATTGAGGATATGTTCGCCAAAGTCACAGCGGCTTATTTTAAGGTGCTGGAAGCAATTAAATAATTTGTGAATTAAATTCCTTCATTTGACAAATAATAGTAGAGCAGTTAAATAATTACTATAACGTTAAATGGAGGAATTTCTTATGAAAGCTACGGGAATTGTTAGAAGAATAGACGATTTGGGAAGGGTTGTGGTACCCAAAGAGATTAGAAGGACGTTAAGAATTCGAGAAGGTGATCCTTTGGAGATTTTTACCGATAGAGAGGGAGAGATTATACTAAAAAAATATTCTCCAATCGGAGAATTGTCCCAGTTTGCGCTGCAATATGCAGAATCTCTTGCACAAGCAACGGGGAGTCTTGTATGTATTACAGATCGGGATCAGGTAATTGCGGCAGCGGGTGCAGGAAGAAAAGAACTGGATGGAAAGCCAATCAGTAAACAACTGGATACGCTTATGGAAGAGCGGGAACAGGTGCTTGCCAGTAAGGATGACAAAAAATATGTTAAAATCATACCGGAAGATCAGGGATTATTTGGTTCACAGGCAATTAGTACCATTATCTGTGAAGGAGATGCAATTGGATCTGTGGTAATGTATAGCGATAAACCGGTAGGTGAGACGGAAAAGAAGCTGGCAGTAACGGCGGCGGTATTTTTAGGAAGGCAGTTGGAACAATAAAAAAAGCACGTAAGGGAAGATGGGAAAGAGTCAATGAACGAGAGATTAATTCGAACCGGGCTCCTTCTGGGGGAGGCCGGTCTGGAACGTTTGGCACAAGCCAGAATAGCAGTATTTGGAATTGGGGGAGTTGGAGGATTTGCAGTGGAAGCACTTGCACGTAGTGGAGTTGGTCATCTTTCCCTTATTGATAAGGATGTGATCTCAGAATCTAATATCAATCGTCAAATTATTGCCACAACAAAGACAATCGGTCAAAAAAAAGTACAAGTAATGGAAAAACGAATTAAGGAAATTAATCCGGAAGCACAGGTACTTACGTATGACTGCTTTTTTTTGCCGGAGACAGCGGGACAATTTTCATTTAAGGATTATGATTATATTATAGATGCGGTAGATACCGTAAGTGCCAAAATAGAACTTGCAATGAGGGCACACCAGGCAGAAGTCCCCTTGATTTCCTGTATGGGGGCAGGAAATAAATTAGATCCAACAGCATTTGAGGTGGCAGATTTAGCAAAGACATCCGTGTGCCCACTTGCACGGGTTATGCGACGTGAATTAAAGAAGCGTGGAATTGAGCATTTAAAGGTGGTTTATTCAAGAGAAGAAGTGATAAAAACACCTGCTGTAATCGATGAGGAATCCGGAAAAATGATTCCCGGAAGTATTGCGTTTGTTCCATCAGCAGCCGGTCTGATTCTTGCAGGTGAAGTGATTAAAGACTTAACAATCAGAGAATAAAGGGAAAGGATTTTAGCAAATGGCAAAACACAAGAAGAAAAAAAAATATCGCATCTTCTGGTTTTTTGTAAAAATTCAAATACTGCTTATGGCTCTGGTTCTTGGAGGTCTGGCATATTATTATTTTGGAGGTTATGCAAAAAAAGTACAGGAACTTCATGCAGATGCGTTAAAGAGAGTGCATACATCTTCGGAGCAGACGTTTCGTGCGTCACAGACAAGCCTGGTGTTTGATAAAAATAAAAAACTAATTGCAAATCTTAAGGGTGAAAAAGATGTTTATTATTTGCAATATGAAGAGATTCCACCTACAGTTATTAACGCAATTGTTAGCATAGAGGATAAGAAGTTTTATAAACATAATGGAATTGACTATAAGGCAATTATGAGAGCGGGACTTGCGATGATTCGAAATGGTGAGGTAACGCAGGGGGGAAGTACAATTACCCAGCAATTGTCCAGAACAATTTTTCTGAATAATGAAAAAACCTGGCAGAGAAAAATTGAAGAGATGTTTATTGCCTTGGAATTGGAAAAAATATATAACAAAGATCAGATCATGGAATTCTATTTGAATAATATTTATTTTGCCAATGGGTATTATGGGATAGAAGCAGCCAGTAAGGGATATTTCAATAAGGAGATTACGCAGCTGGACTTATCTCAAATTGCTTATTTATGTGCGATTCCCAATAATCCTTCTCTCTATGATCCGGTCAAACAACATGGACATACAATTCAAAGAAGAGATAGAATTCTGAGAAATATGTGGCAGGACGGAGTTATTGCAGATGCGGAGTATGACAAGGCAAAGGCAGAAAAAATAAAATTAGAACGTTCAAAATCAAAAAAGAATGATTATGTGGAAACCTATACTTATAGTTGTGCAATTCGTGAGTTAATGAAGGCAAGAGGGTTCCAGTTTTATAGTGATTTTGGGTCGGAAGAAGAAAAAGATACCTACAAAGAGGCATATAATCAATTATATAGGGAATGCCAGGATAGTTTATATACAGCCGGTTATCGTATTTATACTTCAATCGATTTGAATATGCAGAAAGAATTACAAAAAACAATTGACAAAGAGCTTGCAGGTTATAATCAAAAGAGCGAAGAGGGAATCTATCAGCTCCAAAGTGCAGGTGTATGTATTGATAATCAGACCGGATACGTGAATGCAATTGTAGGGGGAAGAAGCCAAAAACAGAGTGGATATACCTTAAACAGAGGATACCAGAGCTTTCGACAGCCGGGCAGTGCAATTAAGCCCTTAATTGTTTATACCCCTCAGCTTGAGCGAATGTACACACCGGATACGATTGTAGAGGACAAAAAAATTGAGGACGGCCCCGGGGCATCATCCTATTTAGGGAAAATAACCTTAAGGCGTGCGGTGGAGCTTTCACGTAATTCTGTAGCCTGGCAATTGCTGGATGAATTAAAACCGGGAGTTGGGCTGGAATACTTATTACATATGAACTTTTCAAAGATAGACGCAGAAGATTATCGCCTAACATCTGCACTTGGAGGACTCACCAATGGAACGTCACCATTAGAGATGGCGGCGGCATATGAGACATTGGAAAATGACGGATTTTATAGGGAACCCACCTGTATTGTCCGGATCACAACTGCGGATGGAGAGGAAATTCTTGGAACCGAGCCGAAGGAAGAACCCGTATATAAGGAAAATGCAGCCAGAATGATGACGGATATTCTCCGGGGAGTATTTGTGCGGGGAACGGCACAAGGACTTGAATTGGACAATATGCCCTGCGCAGGGAAAACAGGAACAACCAATGAAAATAAAGACGGGTGGTTTGTGGGATATACCAATTATTATACAACCAGTATTTGGGTGGGTTATGATACACCAAAGGAAATGGATGGACTGCAGGGAGGAACCTTCCCGGGCAAGATCTGGCATGATTTTATGACCGCCATACATGAAGAACTTCCACCAATTGACTTTTTACCCTATGTAGAGTAGAATAAGCTTGGTTCGTACGTTGAATAAGATAGAAAAACAAAGAAAACAGGAGGTTATTATGAAATTTTTTATTGATACAGCAAAAGTAGAAGATATTAAGGCAGCAAATGATATGGGCGTGATTTGTGGAGTTACAACAAATCCATCTTTAATTGCCAAAGAAGGCAGGGACTTTAAAGAAGTAATCGCTGAAATTGCAGCAATTGTAGATGGTCCAATTAGTGGGGAAGTAAAAGCAACTACAATGGATGCAGAGGGAATGATTCAAGAGGGCAGAGAAATCGCAGCCATCCATCCGAATATGGTTGTTAAAATTCCAATGACGGTAGAAGGATTAAAGGCTGTAAAAGCACTTCATGCCGAAGGAATCAAGACAAATGTTACGTTGATTTTCAGTGCGAATCAGGCACTATTGGCAGCAAGAGCAGGAGCATCCTATGTATCTCCATTCCTTGGACGATTAGATGATATTAGTATGCCGGGTATTGATTTGGTAAGTACAGTTGCAGAGATGTTTAATATTCATGGAATTGAAACAGAGATTATAGCGGCAAGCATCCGTAATCCAATTCATGTTACAGATTGCGCACTTGCCGGAGCAGATATTGCAACGGTTCCATATAATGTAATTGTGCAGATGACAAAACACCCATTAACCAAAGAGGGAATCGAAAAATTCCAGGCAGATTATAGAGCAGTATTTGGAGAATAGGCAAAAAAGGAAATGATGACGAAGGACAAGAGATTCTATAGTGATTTCTTTAAAATATGTATTTTATTAATACTTCAAAATGTGGTTTCTCTTAGCGTGAACCTGGCGGATAATATTATGCTGGGCGCTTATAGTGAAGCTGCATTAACCGGAGTGGCAGCAGTAAATCAGGTTCAATTTATCTTACAGCAGGTCATGCTTGGATTTGGGGATGGCTTAGTTGTATTAGCCAGTCAGTACTGGGGAAAGAAAGATTTGGAACCGATTCAAAAAATAGCCTCTATTGCCTTGCGCATGGGGGTTGTTTTTGTGCTCCTTTTATTTATTGTAGTCAGCGTATTTCCACATGGTGTTATGCATCTTTTTACAAGAGATGCAGTAATTGTTGCAGAAGGCGTGAGCTATTTAAGTATTATACGGTTTACCTACCTGTTCTTTGGAATGACCAGTATACTATTAGCGGCGCTGCGTTCGGTTGAAACGGTGAAAATTGCATTTTTCCTCTCCTTTTCCACTTTAATTGTGAATTGCAGTCTTAATTATATATTCATATATGGTAATTTCTCAGCACCTAGAATGGGAGCCAGAGGGGCGGCGTTAGGTACCTTAATTGCAAGAATTGTTGAATTTACTATTTTGATAATCTATATCTTAAAAAAAGAAAAACATTTTAAGCTGAATATTAAGGATTACATAACCTTTGATAAAAAACTTTTCGGGGATTATCTAAAGATCAGTATACCTTTGGTTACGGTTTGTGTATTGTGGGGAGCAACCAGTGCACTTCAAACCATTATTCTTGGACATATGACGCCTACGGCTATTGCAGCCAACAGTATTGCCTGTACCTTGTTCCTAATGTTAAAAGCAGTTGCGTCGGGAGCGGCATCGACCGCATCGGTTCTTACCGGTCGAAGCATAGGAAGAGGAGATTTTAAAAAGGTTCAGGAATATGCAAACACAATGCAGATTATGTTTTTATGTATTGGTGTAGCAATTAGTATTACATTGTTTTTTGTACGTATACCCATCCTTGGCCTGTACCATATTGCACCACAGACAAAAGCGATGGCCAATTCATTTTTACTGGTACTGTGTGTGGCAAGCATTGGCTCGGCCTATGAATGTCCAACCATTACGGGTATTCTAAGAGGAGGGGGCAATACAAGATTTGATTTGATTACGGATATTGTATGCGTCTGGGGAATTGGATTTCCCCTTGCACTGCTTGCGGCCTATGTCTTTCGATTATCACCGGTTGTGGTTGTCATTTTCTTAAATTTGGATCAAATTATTAAGTGTATACCGGCTTATATCAAAGTCAATAAATGCAAGTGGATTCAGAACTTTACAGGTGGGAAAGAAGTACGCAAAAAATAAAATAAAATAAAAACCAGCCATATTCCTAAATAGTAGGAGAGAATTAT
>JAVVVI010000026.1:0-36888 GCA_036652735.1 Lachnospiraceae bacterium | reverse complement strand
AGTTTGTCAACGTTTTTTACTTTTTTTGTCATATTATTTTTTTGTAATTCCCTTATTCCTATCATTTGTGTTATGATACATTTATCTTTTCATGAATAAAGGAGGACACTCTTGAAAGTTACAGGAATTATTGCAGAATATAACCCATTTCATAATGGACATCAGTATCAAATTGAAACCATAAAAAAAGAAACAGGCTCGGATTATGTAATTGTTGCAATGAGCGGTGATTTCGTACAACGAGGTGCACCTGCTCTTGTGGATAAATATGTCAGAACAAAAATGGCCCTCCTTGGTGGTGCCGATTTGGTTCTTGCTCTGCCTGCACTCTGGTCCGTTTCCAGTGCGGAATACTTTGCCCTTGGTGGAGTCAGTCTTCTCTCTTCACTGGGTATTGTCGACTATCTATGCTATGGTTGTGAAACAATGCAGCCGGATCTCTTTCCGGCCATCAGCAGGATTTTGTTAACAGAACCACTGGATTACCGCAACCTATTGTTAAAAAATCTTAAATCCGGTCTGAGTTTTCCTTTAGCCAGAAGCCTTGCCCTTGAAGAATACATTGCCGCTTCCAAATATGAGACTCCTGTTTTTTCAGATATTACGCCTGAAAATTTACATGAGATGCTTAATGCTCCCAACAACATCCTGGCACTTGAATATTTAAAGGCAATGCATCGCCTGAACTCTCCTCTGACTCCCCGCCCAATCTTACGTACCGGTGCCAGACATCATGATACAGAAGTTCATGGTGATATTTGCTCTGCCACATATTTAAGAGATCTTTTTCTTCATGGAGAAACAAGTTCAAATCATCAATTCCACAACTATATTAATACTGCTTCCCTGGAGCTCTTGTCCAGCTATTTTCAAAAAAATCCTCCCCTATCTGAAAATGACTGTTCAAATATCTTAGACTATAAGCTTCTCAGTCAGAGACAGCAAGGATTCGCCAACTATGCGGACTGCACCCCTGCGCTTTCCAACCGCCTTTGCAACCAATTGGATGGCTGCAGCAGTCTCTCGGAACTCATTGGACGCTTAAATACAAAGAACACCACCTATACCCATCTAAGTCGTGTTCTCATGCATATTCTTCTGGACATGAAGCAGGAAGATTATCAAGTGTATTCTAATCAGCCTTCTCCCTATGGCAGAATACTCGGCTTTCGCCAAAGCAGTGCTCCACTTCTTCATGCATTAAAATCACATTCCTCCATCCCTTTAATCACCTCTCTTGCAGATTCCATTAAGCAGATGGATGCCTCTTCCAACCATTTGCTGCAATTAGATTGCTTTTCCAGGGATATCTTTCGTTCCATCCTTCGTCAAAAGGGCGGACAATTGCTACCTAATGATTATCAACGTTCACCGGTAAAAATTAATGATGAAATAAACGCAGTCCGGTGAAGCACATAACCATTTGATATTTATTGCAAGTGTGGATTACATGGTCATCCCGAATCGATCCACCCGGCTGTGCCACGTAACTCACTCCACTTTTATGCGCACGTTCAATATTATCGCCAAATGGGAAAAAAGCATCCGAACCCAAAGCCACTCCCTGCATCTGACTCAGCCATTTTACCTTTTCTTCTTTTGTAAATTCAGCCGGTCTTTCTTTAAATATTGTCTGCCATACTCCTTCTGCAAGAACATCATTATAGTCTTCTCCCATGTATAAATCTATGGCATTATCTCTATCTGCTCTTCCAATTTTATCCACAAAATGTAGCGTACGTACTTGGGGAGACTGACGCAAAAACCAGTTATCTGCTTTACTTCCTGCAAGTCTTGTGCAATGAATTCGTGACTGCTGCCCAGCTCCTATTCCAATAGCCTGTCCTCCTTTTGCATAGCATACCGAATTTGACTGAGTATATTTCAAAGTAATCAGTGCAATCATTAAATCAATTTTCGCAGATGATGGAAGCTCTTTATTGTCTGTAACAATTTTTCCAAGAAAATCCTCTCCTATTTGAAGTTCATTTCTTCCTTGTTCAAACGTAATTCCATATACCTGCTTCTTTTCAATTGGATTCGGCTTGTAATTGGAGTCCATCTCAATAATTGTATAATTTCCACCCTTTTTTTCTCTTAAAATATCCAATGCTTCCTGGTCAAATCCCGGTGCAATTACCCCATCTGATACTTCACGCTTAATCATCCTTGCGGTGTCTTTATCACACGGATCTGATAATGCTATAAAGTCTCCAAAAGAAGACATTCGATCTACTCCCCTTGCCCTGGCATAGGCACTTGCCAATGGAGACAGTTCGCCCATATCATCTACCCAGTATATTTCCCGCTCAACCTGTGATAATGGAAGTCCCACTGCAGCTCCCGCCGGTGAGACATGTTTAAATGAGGTCGCTGCTGGTAGACCGGTTGCTTCTTTCAACTCTTTTACCAGCTGCCAACCATTCAATGCATCTAATAAATTAATATACCCCGGCTTTCCATTTCTCACAATAATTGGAAGTTCTCCATTTTCCATAACTATTTTGGATGGTTTCTGGTTTGGATTGCATCCATACTTTAATTCCAATTCTTTCATATCTGTTTACCTCGTTTATTGATTTTTATTTATAATTCTGGACTGATATTCTCCTGTTTCCAATGAACAATATCGAACAAATAAGGACACTTTATTCTCTTCATTAAGATGATTCCATAAGAGATCGGCAAATTCATCAATTTCATCTGGTACCTGAATTAATTTCGGTTCACCTTCAAAGCTTGGGAGTGGGGAACCATCACACCGATAGGTATGAATAAAATGCCCTTCTCCATTTACCGGATTTTCATAGGCAAAAGTATAGCGGTTGCATGCATTACCATTTCCATTATTACTCTTTAAAATAGACATGGCATAACTAAATTTTTGATTACCCAAATGCATGATTCCTGAAATACGTGGCGTATAATTTGGAGCATCCGGTTCAAATTCTCTGGTCCTTAAGGCCTGCTCGAATGTATGCTGTTTATCCATAAGTTCATAAATGGTATCTGTCTGGTCTCCATTGGTGATTATGGTTTTATTTCCAAGAATACGAACCGGTGCATAAATAATCAGACTTGGATCCGTCAATTTAGATGGATCAAATGCCTGCGTCTTTATCCCTTCCCCATCCTCTATAAAAATACGGTTTCTGCTATTCTCACTTCTGCCCATTATAAAATAAGCACTAACTGCAAATTTTCCATTTGGTGATTTGCCAATAACAATCCCTCTTCCCGGATAAGCATTTTCACTTAACTCTTTTTCAATTACTATTTTTTCCATATTGAATTCTCCTTTTTAATAACGAAACCCTCTCTATCAATTGTATTATTTATTATAACCCAAGCCGCACTTGTGATTCAAGCCCCTTTCCAAATTCGGTCTTTCTTATATCTCTATTTCGGTTAATCCTTCTCTTTTTGCAACTTGTATTGGAAAATCATTGGCTGTATAGGGACATTCCCCCATTGTGACTTCCATCCTTACCGTCTCATATGCAAGTTCTGCATAATTGTTTTCTTTGCTTAAATGTCCAAGAACTACCGCTTTCATACCATCATGGAGCAGTCTGTCCAGCAGCTGTCCCGCACTGACATTGGATAAATGTCCCAGTTCACTCAGAATTCTCTGCTTTAGATAATAGGGATAACTTCCTACCTGAAGCATATTTATATCATGATTCGCTTCCAATAAAAGTACATCCAAACCCTGCAGATTTTCCACCGTATACTCATCATATACTCCCATATCCGTTGCTACTCCAATGGTTTGTTCTTTGTATCTTGTAACATAAGCCGTCGGTTGTTGTGCATCATGGGAAACCCGAAAAGGATGCACCTTTAGTTCCCCTATTGTAATATCATTATCATACTCTACTTCATGAAATAAAGATTTATCCAGCTGTCCGGTACTTTTTGAATTACAAATTGCCTGGCAGGTTCCTCCTGTTGCATAAATGGGAATTCCATATTTTCTTCCAATCACCCCAAGCCCCTTAATATGATCGGAATGTTCATGCGTTACCAGAATTCCCTGCATCTCTGCTGTTGTAAGTCCAATCTGATTCAGCCCTTCTTCAATTCGTTTTCCACTAATCCCGGCATCAATTAGAATATGGGTGTGTTCTGTTCCTATGTAGATGCAGTTTCCACTGCTGCCACTTGCAATACTGCATAATCTCATAATGAATTCTCTTTCCAGTATAGTTCTATTTTATCCCCACTATTCAGGGTTTGTGTATAGACCGCATTCTGCCCATTCACTTCCGTTACAATAATTCTTCCTTTACTATTGGTTAAGTCAAACTCAAAGAAATCAAAGATATCCACAAAGGTATACTTCTCTTTCCCCTTTAAATCTACGGGCATATCATTTACAAAAACAGTAATTGGACTAAACATCTGCTCCTGTTTTTTAACGATATCCGGTTCCTGTTCTGGCGCGTCCTGTTCTTCCTGTTCAGGAATGGAATCCGTCCAATCTATGGTAAAATTCTCATATACAAGTGTATCCATATCCCCACTTCGATTGTTAACGAGAATTTCATGCTCCCGGTCAATCTGGATATCTAAAAATGAACGCAGCTGCTCTACCGTATAATACCCCCTCAGCTTAAGATCATCCCCCTCCTGGATTTCATAACTTGCAGGTTCTAATTTTCCATTCACTTCTACAAATTTTGGACAAGTAATGGTTCTTCGATTAATGATAAAGGTAATCTCTGATTCAATATAATCCGGTAGCTGCTGTATCGTATGCTTGGCATCGCCACCTCTGGTAGATGCCTGAATTACAATCTCGCAATTTGCGGTAATTGGTGCAGCCAGGCTGACAATCTTATCATTTAAAGTTACGACAGCCGACTCTCCCGGTTCACCCCGAATAATTCTCGGTTTATCATTTACAAAAAAATTCAGTTCCTTTCCTCTTCTTGGGAACAGCTGGTCATTTGGGAATCCTGCCTGCATTGCAGCATCTACAACCGTAAGTTTACTGTTATCATATAATTTAATCCGCTCTCCATTAAAATGAATAAAGATAAAGTTATTCTTCTGATCAAAATAATTCAGACAAATTCCAATTGGTGTTACAAGAAGCGGATCCTTAACTATACCTTCCTGTTCAAAACAAACTTCCTGTAGCACTTCTTCTCCTCGCAGTGCCACTCTTTCTTTTGCAATTCCAAGCTTTTCCGCTAAAAGTTCCGTAAATCCATGGACCTTACCACCACCCCCAACAACAAACGTGGCACTTACGGATTTATTACCATTTAAATTTTTAATTTTTTCAGCAACATCTGTGGTCATGCGATCCACAATTGGTTCCAGCAATTCCCAAATTTCCTTAGATGGAAGCTCATGTTCTATACACATAATATCTTTAAAGCGAACACTATCTGAGCTTCCCGATGCCTGTTTTATGTATTCCGCTGTTTTAAAATCAACCAGATACTGTTGGACTATCACATCTGTAATCTCATCTCCTGCAACGGGAATCATACCATAGGCAACAATACTTCCATCCCTTGTAATGGAAATATCGGACGTACCTGCCCCCACATCTACCAAAGCTATATTTAGCATTCGAAAAGCCTCCGGAATTGCAACATTAATGGCTGCAATTGGCTCCAGTGTCATATTGGCTACCGATAAGCCTGCTTGACCCACCGCCGCATAAAGTCCATCTACAACATCCTCCGGTAAGAACGTTACAATCACTTCCTCTGCAATCGTGTCTGCTTTATGTCCTTCCAGATTTGAAAAACTATCCCCATTAAGGTAGTACTTTACAATAGAATATCCAACACAATAAAATTTAAATTTCGTATCATTGCTCTCTTTTAGTATCTGCTGTGCTTTCTCAATTCCTAATAAATCTAACCCATGAATATCTTCATCTGTTACCACGGTCTCCTCTGAAAACTCGTATTCCACCGTGACATCCACTGTTTTTAACACTCGCCCGGCTGCAGCAATACAGACTTCTGTCAGTGGTTCCTCCAACTGTACTTCCAATTTTCCCTTTACGTCTGCAATGGTCTGACCTACACGGCCAATATCATGAATCTGCCCATCTAACATAGCCCTTGTCTCATGCTCCTTCATTTGCTGAGCCATAACATGAAACTGTTTTCCTTCCTTATAACCAACAGTGCCAATTACATTCCTTGTTCCAATATCCAATCCGAATACCAGCTGCCTATTATTATTTGACTCCATTCCTATATTCTCCCTTGCTCTTTCGTAATTTTTCGATTTGTCTATAAGTCTCATCCAATGTACCATTATTATCAATGATTTTCGGACATTTTTCTCGAAATTCCATGTCCGTTAACTGGCTTGCAAATATGTCCTTGATTTTTTCTTCCGAATATCCTCTGGACTGCTGCAATCGTTTTTTACGATTTTCCTCACTGGTATAAATATACCACATTTCATCACAAATTTCATCGTAATGTTCTTCTATTAAAAGTGCCGATTCAATGATAACAGTGGAATATCTATGCCGGAGCTTTTCCATCTCAACTTCCTGTCTTACATATTTTTTAACTTCTGGATGAACAATTTCATTGAGTTTTTTTCGATAACACTCATTCTGAAAAATCAATTCTGCCATCTGTTCTGGAATAAGTTCTCCATCCGCTGTCACAACATTTGGGGGGAAAAGCTCCTGGATCCTTCTCATGCAATCCGTATTCGGAAGCATCATTTTTTTTGCAATCTGGTCTGTTTGTAAAAGTTTTGCTCCTAAATGCTGTTCCCAATATTCTAACACTGCACTTTTTCCTGCTCCTATACCACCTGTAATTCCAATTACCTTCATTTACTTCGCCTCGTACCAATTTTTTCCTTCATGAGTGTCAATCTCTAATTGAACACTCAATTGTGCTGCACCCGTCATTTCTTCTTCCAAAATCTGCTCTACCAGTTGGATTTCATCCTTTGCCGTCTCTATTAACAGCTCATCGTGGACCTGAAGCACTAATTTTGACTTTAAGTTCTCTCTTTCAAGTCTATTATTCACCCGGATCATTGCCCACTTAATAATATCTGCGGCAGTACCTTGAATTGGCGAATTCATTGCTACCCGCTCACCAAACGAGCGCTGCATGAAATTGCTGGAACTTAATTCCGGTATGGGTCTCCTTCTTCCAAAAAGAGTAACTGCATAGCCGGTTTCTTTCGCTTCTTCCACCAGATGATCCAAAAACCGCTTAATATCCGGATAGGTTTCAAAGTAACGCTCAATATAGTCTGCGGCTTCCTTTCTGGTAATACTTAAATCCTGGCTTAAACCAAAGGAACTGATTCCATAAACAATACCAAAGTTAACTGCTTTTGCATTTCTCCTCTGAAGTTCACTTACCTCATCAAATGGTACGTGAAATACCTGGGAAGCAGTAAGTCTGTGTATATCCTCTGCCTTACTGTAAGCCTCAATTAAAGCCTTATCATCACTCATATGTGCCAATACACGCAATTCAATCTGTGAATAGTCTGCATCCAGAAAAACATAATCTTCTTTGGGAACAAAAACCTTGCGAATCAGTCTCCCCAATTCCACACGAATAGGAATATTCTGTAAATTTGGCTCCGTACTGCTAATCCTGCCTGTTGCCGTTATCGTTTGATTAAAGGTACTATGAATTCTTCCATCTTCTCCAATATAATTAAACAGACCTTCCGCATAGGTAGATTTTAATTTTGTTAACTGACGATATTCTAAAATCTCTGATACAATCGGATAATCTGCGGAAAGCTTTTCCAATACCTCTGCTGCTGTGGAATATCCTGTTTTCGTCTTTTTCCCATTGGGCATATTTAGTTTTTCGAATAAGATAACACCTAATTGTTTTGGCGAATTAATATTAAATTCTTCCCCTGCTTTTTCATAAATGATTTGTTCTAATTCCAGAATACGTACGGAAAGCTTCTGTCCATATTCCTTCAATTCCGCTGCCTGCACCTGAATGCCTTCCTGCTCCATATCATTTAAAACAAATACCAGGGGCAGTTCCATTTCACTGTATAGCGCATCCATTTGCGTCTCTTTTAACCGTTGTTTGAATAAGTCAAAGAGCTGCCATACAATGCTTGCCTCATAACAGGCAAGTTCACAAATCTTGTCTATATCCTCCTCTGCTGCCTTGGTTATACTGTTTTTTCCAAGAATTTCTTCTTTGGCCGGGACCATTCTCCCAAGAAATTCCTTTGCCAATTCATCATAAAAGTAGGTACTTTTTAGTGGATTTAATAAATAGGCACATAGTTCACAGTCCATCAGCCAGCGGTCTTTTTTTATTGAAAGATAGTTCAATGCCGTCTTTAAATTCGGCAGGGCTATCTCTCCTTCTGATGCAATCACATCCTCTAGTTTGCTGCATAAATACTGTTCTGTTACAAATCCTCCAATGGGTATATAAACCGTTTTTTTTGCATCTATTGTCATGCCCACACCAAACAGCTTATGATTTTCTTCCATTATGGCAATGGATACTTTTTTTGCACTCAAAGCCTGGCCTAAATAATAATCCGCCTGCTGTAGTTCTCTTATCATTGAAAATTCTTCCTGTGGTTTTGTTTCATAATCGGAATGTTCAAACTTCCCAAAAAAATTCTTAAACTCCAGATTCTTAAATAATTCGTACGCTTCCTGTGTAAATACATCTCCTAGAAGCGCCTGTTCAAATTCATAAGGAAATTCAGCATTTAATTTAATTGTTGCAAGTTCCTTACTAAGTTGTGCCAGATCATAATGATTTTGTAAGGATTCTTTTGCTCGATTTGGCTTAATTTCTTCCACATGTGCATAAGCATTTTCAATGCTGTGATAAGCAGTGATAATTGCGGTCGCTGTCTTTTCTCCAATTCCAGGTACGCCCGGAATATTGTCTGCCGTATCCCCCATTAGGGCTTTCAGATCAATGAATTCCTTGGGTGAGACCTGATAACGTTCCTTTACATCTTCTTCATAATAATCCTCAATCTCTGTTGTTCCTCGTTTTGTTTTGGGGATTCTGATTTTTATTTCCCCGGTTGCCACTTGCAGCAAATCTCTGTCTCCCGACACCAAACTTACCAAAAGACCTCTTGCTTCTGCTTTATATGCAAGCGTTCCAAGGATATCGTCTGCTTCCAGTCCTGCTTTCTCTACAATGGAGATGCCCATTGCTATCAATACCTTCTTTAACATAGGAACCTGTTCCCTTAATTCCTCCGGCATGGCCTTTCTGGTTCCTTTATAGTCCTTATATAATTCATGGCGAAACGTTTTTTCTTTTACATCAAAGGCAACCGTTAAATACTGTGGCTTCTCTTCTCCAATAATTTTGAAAAGAATATTCAGAAATCCATATATTCCATTGGTATGAAATCCCTCCGAATTTGTAAGCTCCGGCACTCCATAAAATGCACGGTTAATTATACTGTGTCCATCTATTAATACTAATTTTTTTTTCATATCTACCTCTTATTATTCCTCTGAGTTTACTCTCTCTTCTATTCTACACTAAATACACCGGATATTAAACATCTAATCCACTTTTTTTCACAATAAATACATAGTTTTTAATTTGTCTAATTCTCCATAATGTTGTATAATGAATACGTTTCCATAGGAAACTATTAAGGAGATTATTCATATGAAAAATAAATTGTTATGCCTCTTCCTCTGTCTGCTGCTTACTGCTACCTGTGTCAGCTGCCATGCAGAGCGAAAAGACGAGCCCAGTACCACATCAACTGTACAGCAGGAACCACTTGTTGTGGATAATTCCTCTGCCAATGCATTGAAGGACCCTTCTGAACTTGCGGAAGATCAGCCAAGTATTGTCACACCAACTTTAAAGACAGAAATTGATGCGGATGATGCCATTGATATTCAAAAACAGCATTGGGAAAAACCTGCCTTCATGATTGGTCCACATAAATACACCCTTCCATTTTCTTACAGCAGAATTTCCAAGAATTGGATCTTTGATCCCAAAGAATATGGATATGAGGACGGATTCTCGCTAAAAGCAGGAGAAAAAACCTCTCCAACGGTGGAGCTTCACCATAAAGTATCTGATTGCACCATGATTGTTGGATTCTATAATCCAACCAAAGAAACCATTGATATTAAAGATGCAAAGATCTGGGCTTTTGATTTCTCCGTTTCCGATGCGAAACATTACCCGAAAATTAAATTACCAGGGGGAATCAGTTGGGGAAGTACCATTGTTGACATTGTTCTAGCCTATGGAACACCGGAGATTCCTGTTATCTATAATAAAGAAATGGATTATTGGGAATATTCTTTCAAACATGATTATAACATTTATTATCGCTTAATTATTGATAAAAAAAGAGGATTAAGACAATTCTCTTATAAAAATTATAATTTAACTTCAACACAGAATTAATTGGATAGGAGCCCGGGTTACCGGACTCCTATTTTTTATGATAAGTAGTTTTCTATTTGAAATTGCTCTACAAAAGCAAGAAACTCTTTTCCCGGAATTGGCCGTTCAAAATAATATCCCTGAATATAGTCTACCCCCATTTGAATCAAGGTCTCTGCCTGGGCTCTTTCTTCCACACCTTCTGCCACAATCTTTAAATTCATACGCTTTACCATTGCAATGGAACTAATCAAAAGCATCTTTCCTCTGTCTGCTTTTACCAGCGAGTCCACCATGACTTTATCAAATTTAATCATATCTAATGGTAAATTGGCTAATGAACTGATATTGGAATAGCCTGTGCCAAAATCATCCAATGAAAAACGTACCCCGTGATCAAACAAATGATGCATATTCTTTACCAGCATCTTCGGTGAACTAATTGCTGCTGTCTCTGTAACTTCAAGATTGATTCTGCTGCTTTCCAGATGATACTTCTTCATAATATCAAGGAGTTCATCTCCCATATTTTCCTGCATACACTGAACCACAGATAAATTGATTTCCACATATTCAATGCCCTTGTCTCTAAGATTATTTTCGCTTATAAACTTGCATACTTTCTCAAACACAATAATTCCAATTTTTAGAATGGTTCCATTTCTTTCCGCAATTGGTATAAACTCTGCCGGTGAAATGGGACCTATTACAGGATCCGACAATCGAACCAATGCCTCTGCCGATTGTATCTTTCGTTCATCCACAGAGTAAATTGGCTGATAAAATACCTGGAATCCATCGTTTCGAATCGCATCCTTCACAGCCGTCTCAACCACAATTCTACGGTTATTGTCTTTCAGGCTGACATCTGTTGCGTTTAGAATCCATTTTTTACTGTTATCTAATTCTTTCATATAATCTACATAGGTATAAAATGTTTGAAGATCTTTTACTTCTTTTGGGAACATTAGCTTCATCATTCTTACTGTTATGTATATGGAACTTCCGGTGCCTTCCCATTTTTCTTCAAAACGCCGATCAATTTTTTGCATAATTTCAGTTACCTCTTTGTAACTGTCATTTTCAAGCATTAGCACAAATACATTGGAGCCAAGATAATATACTCCACGCTTTACGAATTCTTCCAGAAATAAAGCAATCTTATGCATAATCTGGTTCATATTGTCAAGTCCCAGTGCCTGATTTAAAAGCTTTGTATCCTCTACATACAGTAATAATGTATAGTATTGGCTTCCTGTCTGTTTCTTCACTTCAAATATCTTAGAAAATGTCTTGTTATTAAATACACCCATAACCGGATCCAATGACTCCTCCGGCTTCTGTATGGTCAACATAAATAACACAATTGACACAGCAGTCATATAATTTAAAATCAGGAACCGTGGAAATAGCATTTGTATAAATACACCTACAAAAGCCATTGTCATTGCTGCCATTGGCACCATACTGAATTTTTTTCCAATTGCAGCTCTGTAGATATTCATATAATAAAGACAAACCGCCACATACACCATATCCAAACAATAAATCATAAATAGAAATGGTCCCCTGCAATACTCTCCAGCCGAATTATAGTAAAATAAAATTTTTGTAATCGGATTTATTGCAATCAATACCAAACAGGTCAAAATAGGGACTATAAAGATTAATTTTTCCACTAATTTTGCATTTTTCCACGTATTTTTTACCAATGATCTTGCATAAAATCCATACAGAAACACACCTACACTTTGAAATAGAACCAACGCAGAACAGCTAACCTCATTTATAACATTCCGCTGCAAATAAGATTCCGCCCACACATTGAAGATCTCCATTCCTGCCGACAACAGGCCGCAGAATGCTAATAATAAAAATATATTATTTTGTAAAAGCGGCGTACTTTTTTTCATTAAATGAACCACAATAACAATCACAAGAATAATAATTGCACAAACATCATATGAAACGTTATATGTCATATTCTCACTCCCCAAACTTACTTGTTGTTACCATTTAAATTCCATCTGCCAATGTTGTGACCACTGCCTCATTACTGAATTTTCCAAAATAGGTAAATGTTCCATGTCTCTGGCTTGTTCTGATTTTATATCTGGTACTCTGTCCACTTGACAACCCTGTTATTAAATATTCGGTTGCTGTAATATCTGTAAAAAATTCATAAACACCAAGTGTCTCATTGAAACAATACAGTGAATATTCCATAACTCCCGGCAAACCGGTAAAACTTAACTTTGCACGATCTCCCAGTACCTCTGATACGGTAAGATCCAAAATCTCTGCATCCATACTTATAAAAGGTATTGCCATTGCCTGGGCATAACGGCTCGCCCTGGTATCTGCATATCCATAAAATTGCAATTCATTTCCTGTGAATGAAAATGCTCCTGTTCCTATTTTCGTTACCGTTTCCGGAAACACAATCTTGGTTAACTGCTTGCACCCGCCAAAAGCATATGCTCTTACAGCAGTGAGTTGTGTAGGAAAGGCAGCCTCTTTTATTCCTTCACACTGAAAAAATGTTCCCATGGAAATCACCTGCATGCTGGCCGATAATTTTAATGCTGTGGCACCTTTTGCAAAGGCAAAGGCATAGTTGCCAACCTTTGTCACTGAATCCGGCAGCTGAATACTGTCCAGATTCTCACAGTCATAAAAAGAACGAATTCCAATTGTATTTAATCCATATGGAAACGAAATGGTTCTAAGATTCTTGCAAAATGCAAATGCAAAATTATCAATAGACTCAATTGTACTTGGCAATCCCACTTTTTTAATTGCTGCTCCACCTTCAAATGCACTTTTTCCAATAGAAGTAACTCCTTCTCCCACCTGCACAGTTAGGTTCTTCCCTCTGGATGTAATATAAGCGTGCCAGGGTGCCTGTGTTCCGCCATCCAAAACTGCATCCTCCGAATCATAAGAATCCATATCGCCTGTTCCGGATATGGTAAGGGTTTCCAACAAATCATCATATATCCAAGTTAAATTTTCACCACAATCTCCACTAACAACAGCGCTTGCCCTTGCCTTCAATGAAAACGTACCAATGAAAATAAATAAACAAATTCCAATTACTCCAACTATATATTTTTTCTTATTCATCTCAATACCTCATCTCTATTATACGTTTCTCATTGATTTTTCGCAAGTCTTATTGCTGGAATTAAATAAGAAAACACCCAAACAAAATTGTGAATCAAACGATTTCACAATCCTACTCGGGTGTAAAAAAAACGTTCCGTAATCTGTTGCCTTATATTATCCCAGGTAACCCTGAATTAATTTTAACGTATTCACCGCTCCGTCTTTATGACTTCTTTCATATCCATGAGATGCATATACACCCGCGCCAATTAAGCCATGTCGGATGTCATACCCTGCTGAAAGTGTTGCCTCTACATCGGAGCCATAATGAGGATATACATCTAAAGCATATTCAGCTCCGGATTTCTTTGCCGCTTCTACCAATCCTTTTACCACATCATAGCAATATGGTCCTCCACTGTCTTTTGCACAAATGGATACTTTTCTTTCGTCACAGGTTAATCCTTCTCCAACGCAGCCCATATCCACCGAAATTGCTTCCGTCACTCCCTCCGGAACAGATGCACAGCCACCATGTCCTACCTCTTCGTAAACGGTAGTATGTACATAAATCTTTCGATCGGTAACAATGTTCTCATCCTTTAAATATTTTGCATAACCAAGTAGAATACCAACGCTCAATTTATCATCCAAAAAGCGACTCTTAATATATCCTTTTTCTGTTATCTTTGTTCTAGGGTCAAAACAAATAATATCTCCTACCTGAATTCCTAATTTTTCTACTTCTTCTTTTTTAGATACGATTTCATCCAGGACAACTTCCATTTTTTCCCATTTTCTAACGGTTTCATTATATTCTCCATTCACATGAATGGATGCATTTACTAACTGAAGCGTTCCTTCATAGATTCCATCAAATTTTGTGACGATGCGGCAATTCTCCGCTTCAGCATTATTCGGATTCATTCCTCCTAAAGGAAGCACACGCAGCCTTCCATCTGCCTTAATCTCTGCAACCATAGCTCCCAATGTATCCATATGCGCTTCTAAAAGGATTGCATTTTTCTCATCCTTTCCTAAAAGGTCAACGATTACGCCCCCCTTTACTGTCTGAGTTGCTTTATATCCTAACTTTGAAAATTCCTTCATCACATACTCTGCTGCATCCTGCGTATAGCCGGTTGGACTATCAATTGCCAATAATTCTGCACTTTTTTCTAAAATATAATCTCCATATTCCTGTTTCATTCTAATACCTTCCCTTCTGATTTATCTGTAACCTCAGATGCCTATAATAGCTCTGCAGAAAAAACTCTACTACAATTATAACAAAAATTAGAAATACCGCAATACAAAAATAACTTTTACGATTCATTTCTTCTTTTTAATTGACTAAAAAAGGACAAAATGATTAAAGTCAACAACCCTTTCACTCACTTTGTCCTTTTGTATTACTCTGTAATTTGCAAATTAAGCAGCACAGAACTGCCTCTTTTTCTGAGATAAAAAGAATAGATTCGAAATCATTTCAATAATATAAGAATAATCATTGGTAAATGATTCATTGGCATCCATGTATTCTTCATGACACCGGTTTACATGCTGCCAGAATTCCCGGGACTCAATGTCATTCTTCATCTCTTCCGTATTTAAATTTTCAAGTTTGTTCTTAAAAAAAGCATCAAACTTCATCTCATATCCTCTATGATCCATACAAAATCCTTTTACGCCGGTTCTATTATGTGGTGCTGTAAAATAATCAGCCAGGTGATGACTGACACAGCCTAAACGAAAACTATTGGCAAAATGATTATGTTCTCCAAATAAAACTTTGTTCAGTCTCTTCTTAGACGCTTTGTCCGTAATATTGAACTTGTGTGGATGTAAAAGACACAGCGGTGTCATGTCCGGAAAAATTGATCCAAAACAAAACAACATTGAGTCTACTTTTGATAAATCATTGTTGGTATCCTTCAGTAAATGTCTGGATAATGCAAAATGTGTTCTTTTTTTCAATCACGCACTCCTCTCCAATGTGAAGCCCTTATTATTCTACCTGTTACAATTTTAATTATAGGATCCCCAATTAGAAAAGTCAATGGGAAAATTATGATAAAATTATGATAAAATTATAAAGATTTCCCATACAATAAAATAAAACCCCCAAAATCAATGATTTCAAGGGTTCTAAAGCTGCTGATGGGAATCGGACCCATGACCTCCGCACTACCAATGCGACGCTCTACCGACTGAGCCACAGCAGCACGCTGTTTGTTATACAGCATTTTGTGAGAATTAACATTGAACTGCTAATCACCACGCAAGTAATAGAATACTATAATTTAACTTTAATGTCAATTAATTTTTGATTATTTTTGTTATTTTTTTTTTATAAGGAAGAACCTTCTGTCTGGGAGGGGCTTAAACTCATTCTGGCAGGGTTATACTTGGACTCCTGGGTTAGTCTGTTCCACTCCTCCTGTGCCTGCTGTGCAGTCTTGCTCTGGTCCTCCTTATCAGAAAATGCAGCCATGGACATGGATTCAAAATACACTTTCAAAAATTTACCATACTCTTCATATGTAAAGACCTCTTCCATTGCTTGATCAAATAGCTCTTTTTCTATGGTCTTGTGAGATAACTTACCCTCGTCTACAGAAACCAGTTGATTACTCATTAAATTCGTCTCTACAGTATTACCGGAACTCTTCCATACACCGGTCTGGGGTTTGGATATTTGAATGGCTTTATTTTCCTTGTTGGGAATTTGAATTCCCTCATTCAAATAACGATGAATTTTCTTAACATAATTCTGCGTTTCCTCAAAAGGTGGAATTCCTCCATATTTTGCTACATTTCCACTTCCCGCATTGTAAGCCGCACATGCCAATGAGATATTGCCATCATATTTTTTAAGCATCTGACTGATATAATTTGCTCCACCCATAATATTCTGTTCCGGATCATATGCATTCTTTACTCCCAGACTTTTCGCAGTGGCCGGCATTAATTGCATAATCCCCTGAGCCCCACAGTGAGACGTAACATCCGCCTGAAAATTAGATTCTGCCTTTCCGATTGCTTTTAATAAATTCACCGGAACGTGATATTTATCTGCCGCTTTTTTGAAAATAGCATCTAAGCTTGTTGTCTCCTTCATGTAATCTGAAAATTTTACATTTTTCTTATCTACGCCGGCTGTTGCCTGTAATTTTTTATTCTGTACTATCCCTGTTACACAATTAACTTCCATACTCTTGCCTCCTGGATTTACCAACATTCTATTCGGTAAACTGACCTTTGTATTATAACACAAAAATTTGTTTCAGAAAAGATAAAAAAAAACTTGCGTTTTTTATCATCTTACGCTATACTCTTTAAGGTAGCAATGCACGTGCCGGCGTGTCGGAATGGCAGACGAGGCAGACTCAAAATCTGTTGTGGGCAACCACGTGCGGGTTCAAGTCCCGCTGCCGGCATTCTATAAGTTAGGTTAAAACAGATATAGTTCTTTATTTGTTTTAACCTGATTTTTTGTTATATGATAACCAATCTCTGGCAAATGAGTAGTCATCTACCCTGCATCGCTGTCTTATTACATTAAAAAAGCCAGAAAAAGATTACTCCTTTCCTGACTTTTCTATATAGAATCGTTCTAATTTTCCTTAGACAAACTTCCCTTTTTTGAACGGGTTTTACTATACAATAAAAGCAAAACAGTTCCAATTACGCCTGTGGAAATTATGTTTGTAACTGCTGCAATTGCTCCCTGGGTAAATACCAGATTTACAGGTTCCTTGTAAATAACAATATCCAGTACCGGTGCAATTAAAATAAAAGAAATAGCATGCGCAATAATCTGGTAAATATTATAGCGAAGAACATCTTTCATTCCAAATTCTCCATCTTCAACATGTAGCTTCGGATAACATAAACCAATAATAAAACAAGAAGTTCCTGAAGCAATTACCCAACTCCACCATGCAGAACCATATTGAATGGAATCCGAGAGGGCATGCCCAATAAATGCAATTAATCCGCCTGCAATTGGTCCAAATAATGCAGCAAAAAACCCACCAACACCATACGCTGTTTGAATCTGTGTCTCAGGAATTCCTGTTGGAATCTTTACATACATAAACAAAAGCATAAAGATTGCGGCACCTAAACCTGTTGCTACGATAGTCCTAGTCTTAAACTCAAATAATTTTTTCATAATAAGAATCCTCCTTCGTATTTTACTTTATTTATACCATATTATTTCTATTTTGTAAACTCAACAATCCATTCCGGTCCAAAATCTAAATCAAATGTCTTAGCGAAATTGCCACGGCTAACTGCCAAAGCAACTTTCATAAGCTCGTTGTTATAAATCATGGTCTCCCCTTCTTTCACAAACCCAAAACTTTTTTCAAATAAAAGGCAATCTGAAAACACTTCTTTTTCATTATGAATTACTTTTACCTTTATATGATCTCCATAATGAAATCCCGCCTGTTGAAAGGTCTCTAATGGAATATTGGTCCAAAGATTTCCAAAATTAGGGTCATTAATTTCAAAAACACCTCTCACTGTTCCTTTTTGGACAGTTGGCTCTAAAATTTCATGTTCTACAATTTCTTCTACCGGATATTCCGGTCCAACACCTTCAAAATCAATTCGTCCACTGGCAAGTTTCGCTGCTGTATAGCCAAATAAATCCCTGCCATGGAACACACTGGTACCGGTTGTACTCTTTAAACGATTCACACTTTCATCAATTTCCCGAACGGATTCAATTCCAATATAACGTTTAATATGGGTAAGGCTTCCATTATCCGGTGATACAACATAGTAGCCATCCACAGTCTTTGCCACACAGGCACGTCTCTTTGTTCCTACCCCTGGATCCACAACTGACACATAAATTGTTCCCTTAGGCCAGAACTCAAGGCTCTGGAACAGACGATAGCTTGCACTCCAGGTATCATATTGTGGAAGTTCATGGGTTCCATCCATAATTTCAAGTTCTCTGTCTACTGTCTTAATTACTCCATACATGGAGCTGACTGCTCCTTCTGCATAAGTAAAATCTGTTTGAAATACTAAGATTGGTTTTTCGTATTTGTTCATTTTTTTCTCCTAAAATAGTCCGTACACAAACGGATTCCAAAATCTTCCGTGGTTTACGAATATGCTGATTAATATGGTTGCTAAAAATATCAGTCCGCAGACAATCACGCAGACATAGTCCGAAGTTCTTAATTTCTTTTTTACATACCAGGTTCTTTTTTTATGCTTTCCAAATCCTCGTAAATCCATAGCATTGCTGATAACATCAATACGCTCCAGCGTGGAAAAAATAAGTGGTATGAAAATATTCATGATGTTTTTTATTCTGATACCAAGCTTTTCTTTCTTGGATAAATCCAGTCCCCTGCTTTGCTGGGCAAGGGCAATATCATTATAGTCCCGGATCATATCCGGAAAATAGCGTAGCGTCAGTGATAATGCAAATGCTGCCTTATAATTACAATGGATTCCGCTTAATGATGCAGCGAATTCACTTGGATTTGTTGTAAGTAAAAACAACATGCCCAAAGGTATTACCGATGCATACTTCATGACTTTTGTTACCTGATAGAGAAGCTGCTCCTGTGTAACTATATATCGCCCGGCTATATGGAATAATTCATGGCTGGTTCCATAAATCTCAGTTCCGTACTGTGGACTGAAGATAAAGGTAAGTATAAAATTTAAAATCAGAAAAACAAATACATAATACAACATCACTTTAATTTGCTTAAATTTAATCTGAGAGACGCCAAGCATCACAAAGGAAAAAATTGTGATTACGATAACACTGCGAATATCATAGGAAAACATAACCGCAAAGGAAAGAAAGAAAAAACACAATAGTTTTGTAACACCTGATAAATTGAAAATAAAATTATCACGTTCTATATAGTCAAATAGTTTACTTTTCATTTGCGGTATACCCCTCTCTCATAATCAATAAAATGCTGAACAAATCCCTCATGGTCTGCAATCCCGGCCATTACCGAAAGTTCATAGAGCGAAGTAAGCTTTAAATTTGCTTCTTTTGTAATTTCTACATTGGTTAAGATTTCTGCTGCGGTGGTATCACCGATTTTCCTCCCCTTACTAAGAACAATTGCATGTGGAGTATATTCCAGCATGAGATGCATATCATGTGTAATTAAAATAATCGTGACACCCTGTTCATTTAATCCCCTTAAGAATTCCATAATCTCTGTGTAATGGTGGTAATCCTGTCCTGCTGTTGGTTCATCTAATATCAGTATTTGAGGGTTCATTACAAGCATCGATGCAATCGTCACTCTTTTTTTCTGACCAAAACTCAGAGCTGAAATCGGCCAATTCTTAAATGGTGCCAAACCGCAGATTATTAATGCCTGTTCCACTTTTTCACGAATGACCGCTTCCTCCATTCCCCTTATTCGAAGTCCTAGCGCTACCTCATCAAAAATCATGGATTTGCAAATCATCTGATTGGGATTCTGCATCACATACCCGATCATCTGAGATCGTTCTTTAATTGTTTTTCCCCTTAGGCTCTCTCCTTTGTAACGAAGTTCCCCTTCATCTTCTGTAATAAAACCGCAGATTAATTTTGCCAGGGTACTTTTTCCGGCACCATTCGTTCCTACAATACTTACCATTTCTCCTTCTTTGATGGAGAATGAAATATCCTGAAGTATTTTTCTGCGTTTCGTATATTGAAAGCTGATTCCATCTGCGCCCAGAAGCTCGGGCCGCTGGTTTACCTGTCTACTTACAATAGACTCATTCCATTGCTTTAACCTGTCTTTATTTTCTTGGGATAGGAGAAGCGTCTGAAGACGTCCTCCTTTCATCTGAGGTGTAATCTGAATTCCCGCATACTTCATTGCCGTTATATAAAGTGGTTCCCGAATCCCCAGTTCAACCAGCATATTGGTTGAGACCAGCTCATCCGCTGTCATATCTGCCGCAATTCCTCCATCTGCTACTACAATTACACGATCCACGTCCCGATAAAGTACATCCTCCAACCGATGTTCAATTATAATTACTGTCTTTTGAAATTGCTTTTGAATTTTATCAATCAAATCAATTGCAGTCTTTCCCGTTGCCGGATCCAGGTTTGCTAATGGTTCATCAAATAGAAGAATATCCACATCATCTACCATTACACCTGCAAATGAAACTCTCTGTTTCTGTCCGCCGGATAATTCAAAGGGCGAAGATTTTAATAAGTCACCCATATCTACCATATCCGCAACCTTTTGCACCGTTTGTTTCATTTCCACTTGCTGAATGCAATCGTTTTCCAAAGTAAACGCAATATCCTCACCTACAGTAAGACCAATAAACTGTCCATCCGAATCCTGCAGAACTGTTCCCACCTTTTTGGACAGTTCAAAAATATTCATATCCGTTGTTTTCTTTCCATCAATTTCCAGATGACCGGATAATTCTCCTTTATAGGAAAAGGGAATCAATCCATTCATACAATTACCCAAAGTACTTTTTCCACTTCCGCTTGGACCTACAATAAGAACTTTTTCTCCTGGATATATTGAGAGATTAATATTCTGCAATGTAGGATTTGCCTGACTAAAATACTGGAAACTAAATGCTTTAAACTGAATGATTGGTTTCTTATCCATTGTATTTCCTTCCTATTCGTAGATCAGTTTCGGTGCCTTTCGCATACTGATTTTCCACTTATTTCCGGTGCCAATATTATAGGCACGGGCAAAACTTCCTTGGTTTATTGCAACAGCCATACAATCCAAACTATTCACATACACCAACGGTTCACCCACATATACATCTGCAAAACTTTTTGCAAAGGTAAGTATATTCTTATAGAGCGTTCTTGTCTCATTTTCGATGCTAATCTCAACTCTTTGTCCATATTCCACATTCAATTTTCGAAAGATTTCCCTGTTTACATTGGTCCATAAGCTTCCAAACCTTACATCCAATACATCAATGGTTCCCGCAACCTTTTCTCCATCATACACCGGTTCCACCGTTGGCAGTTCAATAACACTCTCCACCTCTACTTTTGGTCCAACCCCTGAAAATTCAATGATTCCACTGGCAAGTTTTGCTCCTGTGTATACATACACATCCCGGCCATGAAAGGTATAACTTTCCCCTGAATTTGGCAATCGGTTAATACTCTCATCAATTACTCTTGCTTCCTTAATTCCAATCATTTGCTTTACATGCGTCAGCGTTCCATTGTCGGGTGTGATAATATACTGTCCATAAAGAGTCTCTACTGCGATACTTCTTCTGGTCGATCCCACTCCCGGATCCACAACACTCACAAACACCGTTCCTTTCGGCCAGTAATTCACCGTTTGAATTAATCGGTAGGATGCCTCCCAAATGTCATACTGGGGAATCTCATGTGTTAGGTTTGTAATCCTTAATTCATTGGACACTCCTACTGCAACGCCATACATTGCACTTACAGCACCATCTGCTGTACCAAAATCCGTTTGTAAAATTAATGTGTTATTACTCATAACATCTTTCCTTTTCGTGCTAAACCCAAGACGTGACAGCCACCTTGGGCTTGCACTTCTAGTATATCCACAGACTGTTCAGATGTCAATTTTGATTTTATTTTTTATGAGATTTTCTTTTCTTCATTCTCTTTATAATTAATAGAATCGTTCCTGCAAAAAGAAGAATCAGTAAGAGTATGACGCCGTAAATGCATGCCCCATACCCATTCAGCCGGCCAAATAATTCCATGAAATTCCCTGCTTTTCCTACAATTTTTCTTCCTTCCGGTGCATTATAGCTAATGGGCACCTCACTCATTCCCTGTGGATTTTTTTCAAAAGACTCCATATATCCTGCAATTGCAGCCCAAGCCTTTAATTCCCTTCCATTTTCTTTTATAATTGCAGTCTCCAGGTCCTTGATTGGGTGTCCTTCTTTATCTTTTGGAACAACAGAAAGCAGACCATAGCTCATATCTGTTACTGCACTAAGCATTTGCCCGCTATATAAGTCTGCAACCACATGATAGAGCTGATCATTGTTAATCTCCACTCGTTTTCCCTCTTGGTTCTTTAAATAAACATCTGTTACCTTATTTAAAATCATCCTGTTTTTTAAAAACGTATAACAAAGACCACTATTATATAACGAAGCCGTTGGCATAAGCGGTGCGATTGACGCATCTATTTCTGCTGCGGTTTTCAATTCTTTCCCGGTAAGATAACAACTGATTAGTGGATATCCCGGAATGCCATCTTCCCCTATTCCCAGTGAAAAGGAGTTGAATACATCCGATACGGTAATATCCCCTTTGGTGTAGGTATCACGAATTGTCCCTGCCGGTACCATGGCTACATCAACCGGATCCATTCCCTGAATCTTTTGTGATTGAAAACGATAGGCATCTGCCAGTATACTGCCCAATGGCTGTTCTTTTTGAATAAGGGAAAGGGTACCTACTTCCTCAAATTTACAGGAATTTGTTGCCAGTATTTGATTCATGGTATATCCAAATTCAGCAAGATAGTCCTTCTCAACATTGGCTCCGAATTCATTTAATTTTTCTTTTGTAGCCGGGTCTTCCGCAATCTCCTGAGTAACCGGAATTAACTGATACTCTTTGACCTTGTAGCTGCCATTTTCCTGAATAAGCTTTAAATTACCCACATTCATTCCATATTCTCCGCAGGATACAATCTGCGTTCTTCCAACTGTAATGGGTTTCTCAAGTTCCGTATGAGAATGTCCACTAATTATGACATCCAATTCCGGAACTTTTTTTGCCAGCTGTTCATCTTCTGACTTTTTGGGGTCGGTGCTGGTTCCTCCATGAGACAGACAGATAATAAGATCCGCTTTTTCATTTTTCTTTATGCTATCAATGGTACGCTCCACAGCCTCTGCCTGGTCTTCAAAGGTAAGTTCGCAGGTTGGTGCACAAATAAGTGCATCCTTCCCAAATACTCCTAATATCGCAATATTAAGATTTCCTTTTTTTATCATGGTGTAATCCGTAAGTCCATACTCTGAAAATGCTTGGTCAATTTGTTTTCCACCCTTTGACATCTTAGATCGGTCTATATTGCATAGTACCATTTTGGGCAGCCGGTCACCGCTTTTTACAGCCCTGTGAAGCATATTGCTGAGTCCCTTGGAACGATAATCAAATTCATGATTTCCAAGAGTCATGGCATCATAGCCTAAAAACCCCATCATACGCAGTTCTGCTGCTTCCTGTTCATAAACTGTCTGATATAATGTCCCCATAGAAAAATCACCCCCATCCACAAAGATGGTATTGGGATTCTCTTTCATTTGCTCTGAAAAAATAGTCTTAATTCTGGCAAACCCACCAATCTTAGTATCTTTGCCTTTATAAATCGTGGAAAAAGTGTCTAAATGAGAATGTACATCATGGGTAAATACAATATTAATCTCCTTACTGTTCTTTGTTTGTGCAAAGGCCATTGGAGCCGTGATATCTCCTGTCAGTAATAGGATTGCTGTCATAATACAAACAAGAAGCCCCTTGAAATTTCGTTGTTTTCTCATACGTTTTCTCCTCTGATTGGCTAGTCCATACTGCTTATTTTATTCTTAATACGCTGTAATGCATTATCTACTGTTTTCTCTGATTTTTTTATATCCCTGGCAATTTGAGCATAGTTTTTTCCTTCAACATACTGGTTCAGCACTTTCCACTCTAATGGACTTAATGACTGCCTGATCTTTGCATAAAACCCCACAAGATTTTCCTTGTCAATGAACAGTTCCTGCGGATCTCTTTCCCCTGTACTGGCAAGTGTCGCAACCATTGACATACCATCATTCTCTTTCTCTTCCCCATTTAATGAAATATAAGAATTGAGGGGCAGATGTTTTTTTCGATTAGAAGCTTCAATTGCACTATACATTTGTCTTTTAATACAAAGGTCGGCAAAGCTACGAAAAGTCGTCTCTTTGCCAAACTCATAATCTCTTAATGCCTTAAATAATCCTATCATGCCCTCTTGTATCAAATCATCCGTATCTCCACCAATTAAGAAAAGTTCATTGGCTTTTTTTCTCACCCATGTTTTATATTTTTCCATAATATAATCCATGACTTCCTCTTCACCGGCTCTTAATTTTTCTATCAGTTCTTCATCGGTATAACATTCTAATTTTTCCACTCCAGATGACACCTTTCCAAAGATTAAAATGACTTATTTCAGCATTCTTTGTCTTACAATTTCATAGGTCAATACTCCTGCTGCAACAGACGCATTGAGAGAATCAATATCACCCTTCATTGGAATTGCTGCTGTAAAATCACAGTTTTCACGCACAAGCTTACTTACACCTTCTCCTTCTCCTCCAATGACCAGACCTATGGACCCCTTCAAGTCCAGGTTATACATAATATCCCCCTTCATGTCCGCACATACAAACCACATTCCTTTATCTTTTAATTCTTTCATTGTTGCTGTTAAATTGGTTACTTTTGCAACCGGAGTATAATTAACTGCACCTGCAGATGTTTTTGCTACCGTTGCAGTCAATCCCACTGCTCTTCTTTTTGGAATTATAATTCCATGAACACCTGCCAGATTTGCTGTTCGGATAATTGCTCCAAGATTATGTGGATCTTCAATATTATCCAATATAATTATGAATGGAGGTTCTCCCTTTTTTGCAGCAATCTCTAAAATATCTTCAACTTCAGCATATTCGTATGCCGCTGCAAGGGCAATGACACCCTGATGCTTTTTTGTCTCTGACATTTGATCCAAACGTTCCTTTGACACATAATTAATAATCGTATCCTGCTTTTTTGCCTCTCTTAAAATCGAATGTACCGGTCCGTCCTGACATCCGTCTAAGATAAATAATTTGTCTATTGTCTTTCCACTTCGAAATGCCTCTAAACATGCATTACGGCCTTCAATTGTAAATTCTTCATATCTCATATGTATCCTCCAATGCGATTTTCACAAGTTCCACCAAACGTTCAAATTGATCCGTTAAATATAAGTATCCCATAAGAGCCTCGAATCCCGTTGCTCTACGATAGTCCATCATTGTTGCATTTTTTGCCATAGTGGGAGATTTTGCATTTCTGCCCCGTCTGTAAATATCCTCTTCTTCCGGTGTTAGCACCGGTTTTAACTGTTCCATCATTGCAGACTGTGCCGCCGCCTTCACTAAACGGCTGGTTCGTTTATGCAGCTGAACTGTTTTTGTGTTTCCCTTTCCCACAACTATGGAACGAATTACCAGTTCATAAATCCCATCTCCAATATAAGCAAGTGCTAATGGCGAGTAGGTCCGAATGTCCACAGCTCCCAGTCCGAATTGTCCCTTAATATAGGCATCTATACCCTTTTCCATTTTACTCCTTCTCTGGTGTCTTCCAAAATGATTCCTTTTTCTAAAAGCTCATCTCTGATTTCATCCGAGCGGGCAAAATTCTTCTCTTTTCTGGCTTGCTGACGTTCTTGAATAAGATGTTCTATCTCCTCGTCCAAAATTTCTTCCTTTTTATCAACAACTATCCCTAAAATATCTGCTAATTCCTTGATTTTGTTATAAAGAACTTCCAAAAACTCCTTTGATGACGAGTCATTTGCCATGGTATTTGCATATTTTACTAATTCAAAAATAGAAGATACTGCATCCGCTGTATTAAAATCATCATCCATTGCCTGGTCAAATTTTGTTGCAAAGGCTGTAATTTCCGGGCGTTGCGCCCTTTCCTCATCCGTTTGTTCTATTGTATTTGAATTTTTCATTAAATGCTTTAGATTTTCCACTGCTGTGAGAATTCGATCCAGACTATTTTTTGCAGCTTCCATCAAATCTTTGCTAAAATTCACCGGACTTCTATAATGTGCACTTAACATAAAGAACCTTAAAATCTGCAGGTCATATTCTTCACCGATGTCACGAACTGTGAAAAAATTGCCTTCTGATTTTGACATTTTCTTATTGTCAATATTTAAAAACCCATTATGCATCCAATACCTGGCAAACGTTTTTCCATTGGCTGCTTCACTCTGGGCAATTTCATTTTCATGATGAGGGAAAATCAAATCTTCTCCTCCGGCATGAATGTCAATTTCCTCTCCAAGATATTTTTTACTCATGCAGGAACACTCAATATGCCAGCCCGGACGGCCTTGGCTCCATGGAGACTCCCAGAATGGTTCTCCTTCTTTTTTAGGTTTCCATAATACAAAATCCAGGGCATCCTCTTTTAATTCCCCACTGATTTTAATTGTTCTATGTCCAGCCTGTAAATCATCAATATTTTTATGTGAAAGCTTGCCATATCCCTGAAATTTTCTTGTTCTATAATAGACGGTACCATCTTCTGCACAGTAAGCATACCCTTTTTTTATTAATTCCTGCACCATTGCAATGATTCCATCCATTTCATCCGTTGCAAGGGGATGTGTGGTTGCCGGGCGGACATTTAAGTCTTCCATATCTTTTTTGCATTCTGCAATATAACGCTTGGCTATCTCCTGTGACGGAACTCCCTCTGCCACTGCTGCTTTAATAATCTTATCATCCACATCCGTGAAATTACTGACATAATTCACTTCATACCCTTTATGTTCAAAATAACGTCTCACCGTATCAAATACAATCATAGGCCTTGCATTTCCAATATGAATTCGATTATACACCGTTGGTCCGCATACATACATTCCAACTTTTCCTTCTTCCAGTGGCACAAATTCTTCTTTTTTCCGGCTCATGGTATTATATATTTTCATTTTATTCTCCCTCTCTATGCCTGTTTTCCTTCCCTCCAAATTATAAATTTATTGGTGACAACCGGCACATCCTCCACAGCTCCTCTCTAAGCTGTCTTCTGCCCCATAACTTCCCTCATACAATCCCGTAAGGCAGCATATGGCCTGAGCGGCAATTCCTTCTCCGGATCCGGTAAATCCCAATCCCTCTTCTGTGGTTGCTTTTACATTCACCTGGCTTACACCAATTCCTAATGCGCATGCAATGTTTTCTTCCATCTGTGCAATATAAGGTCTGAGCTTTGGATTCTGTGCAATAAGAGTTGCATCAATATTCTCAATAAGATAACCTTGGCGAAGTATTCGTTCTCCGGTCATTTCTAATAACTTTATACTGGAAATCCCTTTATAAGATGCATCCGTATCGGGAAAATGTACTCCAATATCTCCTAATCCTGCTGCGCCCAATAATGCGTCCATTATCCCATGAATCAACACATCTGCGTCTGAGTGACCCATAAGTCCTAATGGATACTCTATCTTAACTCCACCCAGAATCAGGTCCCTATTGGGTTTTAAGATGTGTACATCATATCCTGTTCCTACCCGCATGACACGCTCCTTTTCTATTGTACCTTTTACCCAATAGTCTCCTTATATAGGCGCAGTACATTTTTATAAAATATATGTTCAATCTCGGTATGGGTAAACCCGGCTTTTTCAAATTCTTCTTCTAATTTGGGAAGGTAACTCACATCCGGAATTCCTTTATTTGTGGCTATTCCATCAAAATCTGTCCCCAGTCCAACACATTCCAGACCACCCACTTGAATGATGTGCCTAGCATGTGCAAGCACTGCATCCATGGTTCCCGGATTCTCTTTTCCATCCACTTCTTCTGTTAAAAAGTCCGCACAGAAATTCAATCCGGTAACACCGCCCCGGTCTGCCAGCTTATGAATCATGTCGTCCGTTAAATTCCTGATACAGTTACAAATACTTCTTGCATTGGAATGACTTGCTGTAAATGGCTTCTTACTCACACGAAGCACATCATAAAATCCGGCATCTGATAAATGTGAAACATCCACTATCATTCCCATTTCTTCCATTGCTTCTACAAACTCTATTCCTTTTTCTGTCAAACCATCCTCTGTATTTGGTGTTTTAAAGTCCGGTCTTTTTTGGGAATTTCCTTCCGGAATCTTCACATTTGGAAATCCAAGTTCATTGGGATAGTTCCAGGTAAGTGTTAACATTCGAACTCCCTTTTGATAAAGGGTTTCAAGCTTCTTGATCTCTCCCTTGCACACTGCACCTTCTTCAACCGTAAGCAGTGCACCAATTTTACCGGATTTTTCTGCTCTTTCAATATCTGCGTAAGAAGTGACCTGGGTTACCAACTCTTTGTTATGATTCATTTCATTCTGGAACAATGCTTCTAACTGTAAAAAATTTTCAAACGGATCTTCTACTGATTTTAATTCTACAAATAAAGCAAAATTCTGAACCAGACTCTGTGCCCTCTTTAATCTCAGAAGATCCAAATGTCCCCTGTTTTCTCTTAAGCTGCCATATTCCTTGCCTGTTCCTTGTTGATACAGCATCTTTGAGATCGTATCACAATGCATGTCTATTGTATACATAATAATCCTCCTTTTCCCTCTAAATGTGAATACAACTATAACTTTTCTATATAATGAAAAAAAAGCCCTTGATCTCTCAAGGGGTTATGCAGTAGCGGAGGAGGGATTTGAACCCCCGACACCACGGGTATGAACCGTGTGCTCTCGCCAACTGAGCTACTCCGCCATATATGGGACCTACAGGGCTCGAACCTGTGACCCTCTGCTTGTAAGGCAGATGCTCTCCCAGCTGAGCTAAGATCCCATAATCCACAGGCCATTGCTGACCTGCTTGACCATTATACTATTGTTTTCGAACAAAAGTCAAGAACTTTTTAAAATATTTTTTAAAATTATTATTTAACTGTTCTAAGCTCTCATCTCATAATTAAATCCAAATGCTATTTGAAATATTCTACTCCAGATTCAAAGAGTTTCATGTCCTTTTCTCCATAAATATTCAAAGAAACACTTTGTCCACAACGTTCCGAATGAGCCATTTTACCAAATACTCTTCCATCCGGGCTGGTAATTCCCTCAATTGCAGCAAAAGAACCATTTACATTCCATTCCTCATCCATGGTTGGCTGTCCGCTCTCATTCACATACTGCGTTGCTACCTGACCATTTTTAAATAGCCTTGTAAGCCATTCATTGCCCGCAACAAATCTTCCTTCACCATGTGATGCCGGTATGACATAGGTTTTCCCAAGTTCTGCGAGCTTAAGCCAAGGAGACTTATTGGAGACTACTTTTGTATAAACCATTTTGGAGACATGTCGGCCAATGGTATTGTAGGTAAGGGTTGGTGCCTCTTCACTCTGTGTTGAAATCTCACCATTTGGTACAAGTCCAAGCTTGATCAATGCCTGAAAACCATTACAAATTCCCAAAACAAGACCATCTCTTTCCCCTAATAATTTGTTTACAGATTCTTTCACTTTATCATTGCGGAATACCGTTGCAAAGAACTTCGCACTTCCCTCCGGTTCATCTCCCGCACTAAATCCTCCTGGGAACATAAGAATCTGGGACTGCTTGATGATTGTTTCAAATTCTTTTAGAGAATCACTAATATCCGTTGCCGTTGTATTGCAAAATACTTTTGTAATAACATTGGCTCCCGCTCTTTCAAAGGCTTTCGCTGAATCATATTCGCAGTTTGTTCCCGGAAATACAGGGATAAACACGGTAGGTTTTGCAATCTTATTCTTACAGATATATATGGAGTCTGCCTTGTATTCTACTGTTTCAAGAATTTCATTTTTCGTTTCAACACCGGTTGGAAATACCGTCTCTAGTGGTGCCTGCCAGGCAGCCAGTGCTTCATCCATGGTAATCTCTGTCTCTCCATAGGTAAAGGATGGATTCTCTTTTACTGCCCCAATTACAATTCCTGCATCGTCGATTGCCATCTCTTTTCCGGCAGCAATTTCTGCTACTATATTGCCAAAGCCCGGTCCAAATAATGCCTGCGTACTTACTTCCTCTGAAATCGTAACTCCCATTTTATTTCCAAATGCCATTTTACTAACTGCTGTTGCAATTCCATGTGCGTCTAAAGCATAGGCGGAGCAAATCACACCTGTCTGGATAAGTTCATTTATTTTTTTATATAATTTCTTGGTTTGAGCATAATCCGGCTTATCATATTTATCCTTACGAATACGAAACAGTGCAATGGAATTGCCTGCTTTTTTAAATTCCGGTGTTATGATATCACCCTCTTTTGCTACGTCCACTGCAAAGGAAATCAATGTTGGTGGAACATCTATTTCATTAAATGTACCCGACATACTGTCTTTTCCACCTATCGAAGCTAATTCAAATCCCATCTGAGCGTCATACGCACCAAGAAGTGCTGCAAATGGCTGACTGTAACGATTTGGATCTTCTGTCATTCTTCTGAAATATTCCTGGAATGAAAAATGAATCTTCCTGTAATCCCCACCTGCTGCAACAATACGACTTATGGATTCCAATACTGCATAAATTGCTCCATGATATGGACTCCAATCCGATAAATAAGGATTAAAGCCGTAACTCATCATTGTAACCGTATCCGTCTTTCCATGAAGAACCGGTAATTTTGCTACCATACTCTGCGTCTCTGTTAACTGATATCTTCCACCATAAGGCATAAATACACTGCCTGCTCCAATTGAAGCATCAAACATCTCTACCAGCCCTTTTTGTGAGCAGACATTCAGATCCGATAAGGTGTGTAACCAGGTCTCTTTTACCTTGCTTGTCTCTTTTTGTTCAAAATAATTCTTTGACTCTTCCGGCATGGACACAATCACGGATGTGTCTTGATGTGCTCCATTGGTATCTAAGAATGCACGGGACAGGTTCACAATCTCTTTTCCCCTCCAGTTAAGAATCAAACGTTTTTCCTTGGTTACAATTGCAACTTCAACTGCTTCCAAATTTTCTTCCCCTGTATACTGTAAAAATTCTTTAACATCTTTTGGAGCTACAACAACTGCCATTCTTTCCTGGGATTCTGATATTGCAATTTCAGTTCCGTCAAGACCTGCATATTTTTTTGGAACCTTATCAAGCTGAATCACAAGTCCATCTGCAAGTTCACCTATTGCTACAGATACACCACCTGCACCAAAATCATTGCATTTTTTAATTAAACGGCTCACTTCTTCTCTACGAAATAATCGTTGAATCTTGCGTTCTGTAGGTGGATTTCCTTTCTGAACTTCTGCTCCACAGGAAGAAATAGACTCCTCCGTATGTATCTTGGATGAACCGGTTGCACCGCCACAGCCATCTCTGCCTGTTTTTCCACCAAGGAGAATAATAATATCTCCGGGATCTGAATTCTCGCGGATCACACATCGACGTGGAGATGCTCCCATAACCGCACCTACTTCCATACGCTTTGCAACGTAATTCGGATGATAAATCTCTTTTACATAACCCGTTGCCAGACCAATCTGATTTCCATATGAACTATAACCATGGGCTGCGCTTCGTACAATTTTCTTCTGTGGTAATTTTCCATTCAAAGTCTCCGCAACCGGCACCGTTGGATCCGCTGCTCCGGTTACACGCATTGCCTGATATACATAGGAGCGTCCGGATAATGGATCCCTGATTGCACCTCCAAGACAGGTTGCAGCACCTCCAAATGGCTCAATCTCTGTTGGATGATTATGTGTTTCATTTTTAAAGCTAATCAGCCATTCTTCTGTGACTCCATCAATATTAACCGGCACAACAATACTGCAGGCATTAATTTCATCTGATTCTTCCTGATCCATTAGTTTCCCGTCTTTTTTTAACTTACGCATTGCCATAAGGGCAAGGTCCATAAGACAAACAAATTTATCTTTTCTATCTCCAAAGATTTCTTCCCTTGTTTTTATATAATTTTTATAGGTTTCTTCCATTGGAGCTTTATAATAGCCCTCTTTAAATTCAATCTCCTTTAACTCTGTAGAAAATGTCGTATGACGGCAATGATCCGACCAGTAGGTATCCAGAACACGAATCTCTGTCATAGAAGGATCTCTTTTCTCTTCATTCCTGTAATAATTCTGTATATGAAGAAAATCCTGAAATGTCATTGCAAGTAAAAGTGAAGAATACAACTCTTTCGCTTCTCCTTCTGACATCTTCTGGAAGCCCTGGAAAATATGTACATCTTCCGGTTCTTCAAAATGACTGATTAATGTCTCCGGTTTTTGGCTGCATGCAATTCTGGAATCTACCGGATTGATACAGTGATTCTGAATCGCTTCATAGTCTTCTTCCTTAATTGTTCCTTCTATCACATACGTAACCGCTGTATGAATCACCGGTTCTTCTTTGTCATTTAATAATTTAACACACTGTTGTGCGGAATCTGCTCTCTGATCAAACTGACCCGGAAGAAATTCCACGGAAAATACACGTGCATTTCCTTCATTAAAGGTTTCTTCATAGACCGTATCCACCGGTGGTTCTGAAAATACGGTATTCACAGCTTTTCTATAAGTATCCTCTGAGATATTTTCCACATCATAGCGGATTAAGATACGGGCACCTGTTACGGAATGGATTCCAAGATATCCCTTTATCTCTGTAAATAATTCCTTTGCTGAAACTGCAAATTCCGGTTTCTTCTCAACATAAATTCTTCTTACCATAGTCACATTTCCCTTCTCGTTTATCGATAACCTGATTTATTATAGCATAGATATTTTGATTTCACAAAACTTTTTCCTTATTATAAATTTCTCTTCCAAAATTCCTCTAATTTGTCCTTAATTGTATGTATATTACAGACGTCATAGTTCTCCCACTCTCTTGGAAAAAGTTCACGGTACTGGGAATGTAAAAATCTCTCATCCATCAATACAATTACTCCCACATCATCTACCGTGCGAATTACACGACCTGCCGCCTGCATCACTTTGTTCATTCCCGGATATCGATAGGCATAATCAAATCCATTTTTTCCAATTTTATCAAAGTAATTTTTTAAAATATTCCTTTCATTGCTCACCTTTGGTAACCCGGTTCCCATAATCATTGTTCCAATCAACCGCTTTCCCTTTAGGTCAATTCCCTCGCCAAAGACGCCTCCCATAACACAGAATCCTAACAGTCCCCGGTGATTCTCTCCGGAAAAGGCAGTTAAGAATTCCTCTCTCCCTTCCTCTGTTAGTCCCTTTTTCTGAACCATACAATCCAATGAATCTTTCGTCCTTGAAAAAACTTCATATACCTGTTCCATCATTTGATAGGATGGGAAAAAAACAAGATAATTTCCGATTTTCGCTTGTGCCACTGCTAAAATATAATCGGCCATCTTCTGATATTCCTCTTCATTTCTTCTGGTATATTTGCTACTGACATCGTTTCCAATCAATAAGAGATTCTGTTCCTTGGCAAAAGCCGTTTCTGCGTATACTGCATAATTATCGGTCTCTGTACTTAACATAGTTTTATAATACTGAATTGGAAGAAGCGTTGCTGAGAAAAATATCGTACTGTTTGCTTTTTCAATTCTTTCCTGTATCACTTTTGCTGTATTTACACATAGGAGTTTCATTTTAAACCTTCCATCCTCCTGAAGCTCTGTATAAATAGAATAATTTTCATCTAAAATATCATACATATTCATAAAATGTCGTAGTTGAAAATAAAATTCTCCCCATTCTTTCCCACTTTTCACTTCCCTATGCTCTGTTGAGACCTCATCCATCATTCCCCCAAGCTTCATTAAATCTAATGCAAAATGTCCAATATTGTTATATTCCTGATAAGACTCACACTCCCGCTTATATTCCAGCAGCTGATGATTGCATTTATCAAATTGTTTTGCAAGTTTGTGACTATAAGGCTCTACCAATTTCTTCATTTCCAAAAAACTTTCCTTAAAAAGCTCTGCACTGTACATTTCACGCCCACGTTCAACTAAATTATGTGCTTCATCCACTAAAAAAATATAGTCCCCTTTGATTCCATCCTGAAAAAAACGCTTTAAATACACGTTTGGATCAAACACATAATTATAATCACAGATAATTACATCACACCAAAGTGCCGCATCCAATTCCAGCTCAAAAGGACATACTTGAAATTGTTCTGCCTGCTTTAGCAGACTCTCCCTTGTAAATTCCTCTTCTTGTGAAACCAATTGAAACACCCCATCGTTGACACGGTCATAATGTCCTTTTGCATAGGGGCAGTCCAATGGATTGCAACTCATTTCTTTCAATGGACAAATTTTTTCCTTGGCAGTCAGTGCCATTACCTTTCCTCGATACCCTTGTTTTTTTAAATAGGAAAAAGTCTCCTGCGCTACCGTTCTGGTAATTGTCTTTGCAGTAAGATAGAATAGTTTATCTCCATACCCTTCCCCTACCGCTTTTACCGCTGGAAAAACTGTGGAAATTGTCTTTCCTACCCCGGTAGGTGCCTGAATGAAAAGATTCTTCTTACGTATAATTGAGCGATACACATCTTTAACAAGACTTCCCTGTCCCTTTCGATAAGGAAATGGAAATACAAGCTGATGAATGGATTTCTGTCGGATTTCTCTCCAATGTATTTGTAACTCTGCCCACTTTTTATATTCACCTATTAAATTCTCAAACCAGAGAAGTAATTCCTCTTTTTCATATTGAGACGTAAAACGACGAATCACTTCTGTATCCAAATTACAGTATGTCATCTGGATTTTAATGCCGGTAAGCTCATGCTGCAGGAGGTAGATCACTCCATAACATTTTGCCTGGGCCAGATGCAGGGAAAATGGTTCCTCCATTGCTACAGGATCCATATAGATTCCCTTAATTTCATCTATTGTTACGCCACTGTCATTGGAAATAATACCATCTGCCCGTCCTTCCAGCAAAATAGTATAACCCTCTTCCAACACTTGGTATCTTAAAGGAACTTCTGCCAAATAATCATTTCCCTGGGCTCGCTGAATCCTCCGATGCATCTTGCTTCCTTCCTGCATAGCATCCTTGCTATTTCCAAGTCCACGATCATCAATGTCGCCACTGCGCAATATAAATTCCACTAGATTACGAACTGAAATTCGTATTATTTCCTTCTGTTCACTCATTTACGTCTCTCCCACATTGCAAAAGAATAGAATAAGACAAGAATCCGGTCTTCCAGACTCTTGTCTTGTTCTATTTGTTCTGTAAAATTGAATATTTTTCTAAAATAGTCTCAAATACAGGGTTTTCTCCCACATATTCAACGGTTACCTCTTTTGCAAATCCAAAGCTAAAAACACCCAGCATAGACTTTGCATCAAAGTGAATTCGATCATAAAAAACATCAATATCAAACTCACATTTTTCCGCTGCACTGACAAATTCCTGTATATCAGCGGCTGCATTCAGTCTTATTTTCTTTTCCTTCATATAATATATCCCTTCAGCTTTAAGCCACCCCTAATGTAGTAAAAATGCTTTAATTTTCCCAAATGTTACTTCACTGATATCATGTTCCACTCTGCAGGCATCTTCCATAGCAATCTCTTCGGGTACTCCAATCCTGACAAGGGCTTCTGTTAAGACTGTATGACGTTCATAGACATTCTTAGCAAGTTTCTCTCCCTCTGCTGTCAATGTAATATAACCATCCGGAGCCATCCGTATTAAATTCTTTTCTCTTAGATTCTTCATTGCAATACTTACACTTGGCTTCGTATAGCCCATTTCATTCACAATATCTATAGAACGAACCTTATTAAGGCGATTTGTTAGGGTTAGAATCGTTTCTAAATAATCTTCTATTGATTCTTGTCGTTTCAAATTCCCTTCCTCCCATCCGGTTATTTATGGAAACATTACCTATCAATAATTATACTCTAATTACAGATTCAATACAACAGGATATTGATTCCTCTAATACAAAATTAACCGATATCATTACAATACCGGTTAATTCTTTAAACAGGGGTGAAGGGAATCGAACCCCTCTCTGGAGTTTTGGAGACTCTTATTCTACCGATGAACTACACCCCTAGACAACTAAACATATATCCATTATGGAAAATGACGTTCCCCCGAAAACGGTAACGCCATCTCTTATATCTTTCAATAATACCCTTAAAATCGCATACAGTGTCTTTCTTCAAACCGAGCTATTTGGTCAAGCCCTCGACCGATTAGTAACAGTCAGCTTCATACATTACTGCACTTTCACCTCTGTCCTATCTACCTTGTGGTCTTCAAGGGGTCTTACTTCTTACGAATGGGATATCTCATCTTGAGGGGGGCTTCACGCTTAGATGCCTTCAGCGTTTATCCCGTCCGAACTTGGCTATTCTGCAATGCCGTTGGTCGACAACAGATTCACCAGTGGTTCGTCCAACCCGGTCCTCTCGTACTAGGGTCAGCTCCTCTCAAATATCCTGCGCCCGCGCCGGATAGGGACCGAACTGTCTCACGACGTTCTGAACCCAGCTCGCGTACCGCTTTAATGGGCGAACAGCCCAACCCTTGGAACCTGCTACAGCTCCAGGATGCGATGAGCCGACATCGAGGTGCCAAACCACTCCGTCGATGTGAACTC
>JAVVVI010000025.1:1654-37553 GCA_036652735.1 Lachnospiraceae bacterium | reverse complement strand
GACCTGTATATCTTCAGACCGAAGACCATATCAGGGCACATTTCATTACCTGCTTACACAAGAACAGACCTGACTAATGCATTACATGAAACTGTTAGTTTTCGAACCGATTATGAGATTATATCTGACGTAAATATGCGTAAATATTTGCATTTTACCTCTTTTGCGTGATTATTTAATTTTATCTCTATAATTTTTCTCTTTTTCGACACTGTCTAAAATATCCGTCAATTCTATTAGGGATAGCGTTCCTGACAACGTAAATACGTATTCACCCTTTCCTACCACAATGGTTCCTTCTTCGTTACTTGGTATATAATATCCTTCTGTTCCCATAACTGTAATAATTCGCGCTGCTTCTCCTTCTGCTGAAATTCCCATTGTACCCATTCCTGCTTTTCTGCTTTGTTGGAAAAAAAGCGTATTTTTCCCATTGGAGTACTTCCTAAGATTTGTTTCCTCCTTTATAATGGTCTCTTCTTCACACAACTCATAGCCTCTTGGTAATTTTGTGGGCGCATATACCACAAATGTTTCTTGCTCTTGTTTTTGTTCCTCAACTTTTATTTTCATATATCCCGGTTCACCGGTAAAAAATAAATCTCCAATTTTTTCTCCCAATGGCGACACTGCCAGTGCCGTCATTCCCATAAGCAGTATCATAAGAACCGCCAATACCACCAACTTTTTCCTTGTCCAGCGTCCATTGTAGACAAATGGCAATCTGTTTTCTTTCATTTCTTTTAGAAATAAATGTGGGAAATGATGTTTTGGCAAATGCAGACAGGTTTGATAGTCCATTGCCACGGCCTCTGTTACAGCCTCCCGTAACAACTGATCCGTTAACTCAATCTTCGGCATGAAAAATCCCCCTTTCATTCAGCATCTTTTCCAATTGTTTTCGTGCTCTTCTGGACATTTGCCTCACGTTTTCTTCTGTGATTCCCAGCTTTTCTGACATATACGCAGCCGAACGCTCTTCATAATATTGCATAATTACAATATCACGAAAAGGATATTTCATACACAAAATAAGCCTTGCCAGTGTTTTATAGAGTTCCTGTTCATGGATATTGTCTTCCATATTATCTAAAAATACACTTTCAGCCTCTATATCCTCAAATACCTCCCAGGTAAAATGATTTTCCCTTCTTAAAAAACTATATGCTTTATTTCTTACTATTGTAACAAGATATGCCCATTCTTCCTGACAACTCTTATCTTTAATTTTATGCAAATTATCTATAATAGCCATAAATGCCTCATGCACTACATTCTCGGCCTCTTCTTTTTTGTGTAATATCTCATATGCAGCCCAGTACATACCGGAACTGTATTTCTTATATAACACTTCAAAAAAATCTTTATCTTCCTGATGTTCCAGTAATAGTAAGTATAACATTTTCATCCTCCAAGACTTCTCAATAAAACCCCGGACGTCCATCCGGGGTTTATACTTTATTTATCGAAATCCTTCTCTTTTAAAATTAGGAAGTCGTTTTCATTATAGCGTCTGGTGAATACACCCGTAATCGCTTTTCGAAGTCCACCTTTTTCTGCTTTGTCTATTGCACCGTCCACAATTTCTTTCACTTCTGTCAAAGTGGTCGCACGATCTAATTTTTGTATCGTATTTATTCGATTATATAGTGCTAAAACCGCCATCTCGTCAATCTCATATTCCAACTCATTTGCATAAGATTTTGCAAACGCAACTAATTCATCATTGGTAAAGATAGGTATTGAAATTTTTTCTGTAAACTTCTTTGCTAATTCCTGCTCTTCTCGAAATAATTGTTCTATTCCGGACTTTGTATCCTCTAGTATTACAATCATTCCCGCTGTTGCACTCTCCATTGCCAAAGACAATTTGGTGGCTGTCTCTCTGGTAAGCTCTCCTGCTTTTTCAATAATGAGATATCCCCCCGCCATTCGATTGGTTAAGGACATCACATCTTTTTTATTTAACGATGATGCTGATATTTTTCCAACTTTTGCCCCTGAATGACCCGTAAGTTTCTGTAATGCTTTGATTAAATTTGTTGCTAATACCGTTTTTCCACTGCCACGACCTCCTATAACCACCACATTTCCGGCGGCAGAATTTGTAGGATTCGTTCTGCTTTTTATCCCTGACATAACCTGGCACAATTGTTTTTCCATCCCTGCAACCGGGACAAAATATGAAAATATTTCCTTTTGTTCCTCTGTTAAAAATTTCATTGGTACATCCGATTCTTCTTCCGGTACTTCACTTTCAGCAATTGCAGCTGCAGTTTCGGATACCAGATTATCATCTAAGCCTTTATCCACACGACTTAATATATCATTTAAACTAATGGTATCTCCATTGGTTTGCATGGCACTCTTCTCTTCCACCTTCGGCTCTTCTTCCCGATTTAGGATTTTCTCTTCCATTATCTGCCGGGGTGTTACACCTGCATCCAGTTGCGGAATTACGTCCTGCAGACGTCCCAGTATTCCTTCTGCTTCCTGAATTGCACGGGCTTTAGCGGATTCCAGCTTTCGGGCCTCTGCAGCCTGAAGTGCAGCCTGTGCCACCCTCTTTGTTTTCTCCCATTCTTCCAAAACATCCTCAATGCTCATCTGCCCGTTAATCTGTGGTTCTTCCGGTTCCAAGTTGGGCACATTCAAAGTAATCTGACCATCATAATCCTCCGCCAGCATCTCTTTAAAATCTATCTCTAAGGAACCATCTATTTCTTCATCCGTCTCTATATGTAAGTCCGTCCCTTTTCTCTGCTCTTCTCCCTCTTCCGGCATATTTAAATAAGGAATGTCCTTCACAAGATTTTTAATTGTATTCATATGATTCGATACAGATTCCTTCTTAGTGGCTTCCATAATTTGTTTCATATTCTGAGCCAGCTCTGCCTGGAGATTAATTGTATTAAAGGTAAGCGGCGGCGTTGTAATCTTTGGAATTTTAACTGCATCCCGAACAATCTCTCCTGAATTTAAATTATCCGTAGGAGTAACCTCTACAATACCCTCCTTATTCTGGCGGATTTTTCGATAAATTTCTTCCTGCATCTTGTTCAATGGCTGATACAGCATCTTTAACTCTAACGCTTTTTCCACATAATTGCCATCTCCGTACCATAGAATTAATTCGTCGCAGGCATCCACACATTTTCCTGCCATACCCGCACGATGATAAAGCGTAGCCAATTCAAAGCTCCATCGTTCGGAGCTTTCCTGTTCCTTGTATTCTTCCAATATACTGATTAATTCTGCAAGAGGTGCTCCTTTTGCTTTATAAATCTGATATTTTAAAATATATTTCAGATGATCTGTTGGTGCAATTTCAACAAATTCATCGTAATAATCCAACGCTTCATCAAATTTACCCGCCTTAACTGCTACCATGGAAAGTCGAAAAATAATCGTTCTGCCTATCGGTGAACGGTCATATGCCATGAGATATAAATCCCTGCTGTCCTCATAGCGCTCTCCCTTTTCATATGCATCACCCGCCACACACAAGGCAGATACTGTTTTTACTTTTTTCCAGTTTACTGTATCTGCAACTTCTGCTGCTTCCTGATATTTTTTCTCATTCATAAATTCTTTGATTTGGTCCAATTTTAATTTATATTCATATCTGTCCATTGTCTTCCACCTCTAATTACCTTTGGTCGCAAAACTTCCGATTATTCATGTACAATTGTATCAAGTGTAACATATTTCCCCCTCTTCTGTCAAAAAAATTCATGCAAAACACAACATCTTTCTGCTGTGTAATTTGCATGAATTCCGGATCTTTTATTTCACGAGCTTGTTCTTTTGAAAATCGATTTTTTTAACACCTTCATATTCCTTGGTTTCTTCCGGAAGTTTTCTTCTTCTTAAGCAATAGCAAATCAGCTTCCCTGTAATATAATAGATAATTGCAAATACCGGAACCCCGATCAGCATTCCCAGCACTCCAAAAAGACCTCCTCCTATTAAAATTGCAAAAACCACCCAAAAAGCAGATAATCCCGTAGAATCTCCCAATATATGCGGTCCTATAATATTTCCATCTATTTGTTGTAAAATCAATATTATAATTAAGAAATAAATGCTTTTCATTGGATCAACCAATAAAATCAGTAAAAAGCTTGGTATTGCTCCAATATAGGGACCGAAAAATGGAATTACATTTGTTACTCCAACAATCACACTCACAAGTAATGCATATGGCATACTCACAATTGATAGAATGATAAAACAAAGAATACCAATAATAATGGAATCAATAATCTTCCCACTAATAAATCCTATAAATATTTCATGACTTTTTCTTACCGTTGTAATTATTACATTTCCCATTTTTGCCGGGAACAGTGCATAGAGAATCTTTTTTCCCTGGGCCAGGAAAATTTCCTTTTCTGACAATAAATACACTGAAATAATAAGTCCAATTAAAATATTAAATAATGCTTTTACTACACTGAGTACCCCACTGGTTAACTGTGTGAGAATAATCCTTGACTGTGGTAAAAGATTATTCTTTAACCAATTTTCCATATAGTCCGTGGCTGAAATCACAAACTGTTCTGCATATTTCGCCAGACTTCCGTCCCCGGTGGTTCTCTCTTTAATCCAATCAATTGTATTTGATGCTTGTGATGGCAGAGATATAACTAATCCCTCAATACTTTGATACAGGTCTGGAATGACAAGTTTTAATAAAATTCCAACTGCTACAATAGCCGCAATCAATGCAACCGTAATCCCTACCCCTCGAAAAAGTTTTTTTTCATTATTGGAATTCTTTATTTTTCCTCCCATTAATTTTCCTAATAAATGTTCTGTTTTTTTAACAATAGGATTCATTAAATAGGAAAAAACGATACCAAATAATATTGGTTGAATTACCCGCTGCACCCGGTCCCATGAATTGGATAATCCATCGTAACGCAGAATTATAAAGAAATAGGTAATACCACACACAATCACGATTAGCGTAACCAAACCCATGGCCAAATATGGTTTTATATTCCAATTTGATTTTTTTTGTTCTAACTTTTGGTTTTCTCTTTCTTTTTCCATTCTCTGCTCCTATTTTCTTCCCCATTTTTCCATTTAAAATAATCAGCATCCAAATCAACTTTAATCTCCGGTATAATGGTATCTTCGTGCTCTTCATCCAACTTGTGTGTATCGTATGATTTCCCAATTTTGTCAAAATAAGTTTGATTGATAATGATTTCCGGTTTTTCTGCCTTTATTCGATAAGATGCTTCTTGAAGAGAGTTTGCTACTTCTTTCACTTTTTCTTCGGTAATCGTCTTTGTTCCTCCTTGGAGTCTTTCCAATGCTTGTCTGCGTTCATTGACAATTCCCAAATACAAATTAGTATCTTTCATATCAAAAAGCTGATTCTGCAATTCCTTTTTATTGTTACGAATTACTTTTTTCTTTTCTTCTACGGAGCGATTTGCCGCCTGATATACAAGCTCCATGGATTGTTGTGCGCTTTCCATTATTTCTATTAAACGAGAAATTGCATCATCTGTATATAAAACCGCTGCTCCATATACATCTTCTGCCTTGATTGACGCATCCTGAAGCACCGTCTCTCCCTGTTCCCTCAGTTCCCGTTGTGCACGCAGCCTGCTTTGTTGTGTTACCTCGTATTGATCCATTAAATCATACATACACAAATTAATTTGTTCTAGTTTTTCGAACAATTCTTTTTTATCCATTATGATTTTGTTGGGATTCTCATTTACCTTTTCACATTTTGATACCATTACATGAATCTCTTTTAATAATTGTTCCACCTGGCTTTGTGTTATCATTGCTTGTCGCTCCGTTCTCCTGTTATTTATATCTCAATCAACTCATATTCTTTGGTTCCCAATCCAATTTTTTCACCATGTTCCACACAACTATACCAATTGGTATCCGGGTGGGTTAGATGAAAATGATCCTCATGATGTACCTGTGCCTTCTCTATGTTCTCCTGTAAAATACTTCCGGGCAGCACCGGCTGACGATTCGCTGCATCTGCACATGCCATATCAAGTGCAACCGGATCAAAGGATGCAAACATTCCAACATCCGGTATAATTGGAATATCATTCTCCGAATGACAGTCACAGTTTGGAGACACATCTACAATAAGCGAGATATGAAAATGCGGTCTGCCCTGGCATACTGCCAGCGAGTATTCTGCTATCTTCCGGTTCAATACATCGTTAGACTCATCATACATTGGTACCACAGCATCTTTTGGACACACTCCCACACAGCGGCCACAGCCCACACAATTTTCAATGTTAATGACTGCTTTTTTGTCTATAACGCTAATTCCCTGGTGTGCGCAGACTTTGGTACAGGCCTTGCATCCAATACAGAGCGATTTTCTCACTCTTGGTTTTCCGGCACTGTGCATTTCCATTTTTCCTCTTCTGGAACCTCCACCCATTCCAATATTCTTCAGTGCTCCACCAAACCCCGTGGATTCATGGCCTTTGAAATGCGTTAAACTAATAAAAATATCTGCATCCATAATTGCCTGTCCGATTTTTGCTTCCTTAATATACTCTCCCTCAACCGGAACCAATGCTTCATCCGTTCCTTTCAGTCCATCTGCAATAATAACATGACAACCGGTGGCAAATGGATTAAAGCCATTCTCATAAGCTGTATCCAAATGGTCAATGGCATTTTTTCTGCTTCCCACATACAACGTATTACAGTCCGTTAAAAAGACTTTTCCACCTTGCTCCTTAATGAGATCAACCACAACCTTGGCATAATTTGGTCTTAAATAAGCTAAATTTCCCATTTCTCCAAAATGAATCTTTATCGCTGTAAATTTATCTTTAAAATCTATGTCCTGTATTCCTGCTGATACAATTAATCGTCGTAGTTTTTGAATTAGATTCTCGTTTTCTGTTGTCTTGAAGCTTGTATAATAAACTTTAGATTTTTCCATAATTTCCTCGCTAATCTTGCTTATACTGTATATTTCCATCAATAATTGTATAAATTACTTTTGTATCAGACAACATTGGATCTTCCTTTGCGATTACAAAATCAGCATCTTTTCCCACCTCAATACTTCCGACTCTGTCTTCTATACCAATATGTTTTGCCGCATTGATGGTGATTGCCTGTAATGCGCTAAATTCATCCATCCCTGCCTTTACTGCAAGCCCGGCACATAAAGGTAAATACTGAATTGGAATAACACCCGCATCTGTAATAATTGAAACACAACATCCGGCTTTTGCCAAAATTCCAGGTGTCTCAAAACTCTTGTTGATAAGTTCAACTTTTCCTGCATGTCCCAAAGATGGTCCTACTGCACAAGGATAACCGGCTTTTGCTAATTCATCCACAATTAAGCTTCCATCTGTACAGTGCTCTAATGTAAGTTTTACCTTAAATTCCTCTGCTATACGAATTGCTGTGAAAAGATCATCTGCTCGGTGTGCATGTGCCTTCAGTGGGAGCTGTCTGTGTAGAACCGGAAGCATTGCATCCAGTTTTTCATCAAATGCAGGTAATTTGCTGATATCTTCTTTTGCAGCCAAAATCTTTTTATCATATTCTATTGTTTTTCTGAGAAGTGTTCTTAATTTTGATGCCGTTGACATCCTGGTCATATTTCCTTTTTCTTTATATACACGCTTTGGATTCTCTCCAAACGCACATTTCATAGCAACTTCTTTTTTAACAATCATATCATCTACACGTTTTCCACAAGTCTTAATTGCAGTAAACGTTCCGCCTACAACATTTGCACTTCCGGGTCCTGTACAAATGGTTGTAACCCCTCCACTTCTTGCGTGCACAAAGGCTTCATCCTGAGGATTGATTCCATCAATTGCTCTTAGCTGTGGTGTCAGACAGTCATTTGCCTCATTGTAATCATTTCCTTCAAATCCAACCGCATATCCGTCCAACCCTATATGACAATGTGCTTCTACAAATCCAGGATACACTCTTAATCCATCGGCATCCACTCGTTCTACATCTTCCATCTCTATATTAGGTGCAATATCTGCTATTTTTCCATTTTCAATATAAATATCTGCCCGGTATGGTTCTCTTCTAATTGCATCATAAACCATTCCCTGCTTAATTATCATTTTTCCATCCATCACAATATTCCTCCGTTTGTTTGAAGGGCAGTCCTTCAAATTGGACTGCCCCTTGTTGCATGACAATAGAACGTATGCAGTGCCTGCCTTCTATCTTTTTACCTTCTTAAATCAATACGGACCAGTGCTTTTTTCAATGCCGCCATTGCCCGTGCATAATCAACATTCTCTTTTGCACTGTTCAATCGTTCCTCGGCTCTCTTTCGCGCTTCTTCCGCACGGTTAATATTAATCTCTTCCGGCCATTCCGCAATTTCTGCCAAGATGGTCACTCGGTCTTGTAATATTTCTACAAAACCTGCATGAACTGCGGCTTCCTTTTTTCCTTCTGCTTCTGTTATTGTAACTATGCCGGGAGCTAATACGGTAGTCAGTGGTATATGCTCTTTATATACACCAATCTCTCCGTCTACGGTATTCATCTCAATCATGGATGCTTCCCCGGTATAAAAATTACGATCCGGACATATAATCTCTACGTGAAACAGTTTGTTCTCTTCTGCCATATCTACACCCCTTATTTCACACGGGCAAGTACGTCATCAATACTTCCTGCGTTTAGGAAATGTCCTTCCGGTATGTCATCATGTTTACCTTCCAGTATTTCTGAAAATCCCTGTATGGTCTCCGCAATTGGTACGTATTTTCCATCCAGTCCGGTAAACTGTCCCGCTACAAAGAATGGCTGGGAAAGGAATCTCTGTACCTTCCTTGCACGGCTCACAACCAGTTTATCACTTTCAGATAATTCATCCATACCAAGAATTGCTATAATGTCCTGTAATTCTTTGTATTTTTGCAATATTTCCTGAACACCTCTGGCTACTCTGAAATGTTCTTCTCCAACAATTCTTGGATCCAAAATTCGTGAGGAAGATCCCAGTGGATCCACTGCTGGATAAATTCCAAGTTCTGCAATGGAACGCTCCAATACAGTTGTTGCATCTAAATGTGCAAATGTCGTTGCAGGTGCCGGATCGGTTAAGTCATCTGCCGGAACATACACCGCCTGTACAGAAGTAATGGATCCATCTTTCGTTGATGTAATTCGTTCCTGAAGAACGCCCATCTCTGTCTGCAAAGTAGGCTGATATCCTACTGCTGAAGGCATACGCCCAAGTAACGCGGATACTTCAGAACCTGCCTGAGTAAAACGGAAAATATTATCAATAAATAATAAAACATCCTTTCCGCCTTTATCTCTAAAATACTCTGCCATTGTCAATCCTGTCAATCCAACTCTCATTCTTGCACCGGGTGGTTCATTCATTTGTCCAAATACCATTGTTGTCTTATCTATAACGCCGGATTCTTTCATTTCGTAATATAAATCATTTCCTTCTCGGGTTCTTTCCCCAACTCCTGTAAATACAGAATATCCACCATGTTCTGTAGCAATGTTATGGATTAACTCCTGAATTAATACTGTTTTACCTACTCCGGCTCCGCCGAACAATCCAATCTTTCCACCTTTTTGGTAAGGACATAATAAGTCTACAACCTTGATTCCTGTCTCTAACATCTCTGTGGAGGTTAATTGTTCTTCAAATGTTGGAGCTTTTCTATGAATTGGCATATACTCAACGTCTGTTGGTGCTTCCAAATCATCAATTGGCTCTCCCAACACGTTAAAAATACGTCCAAGGGTTTTCTCTCCTACCGGAATTCTAATTGCAGAACCGGTTGCAACCGCTTCCATTCCGCGAACCAGTCCATCCGTAGGACCCATGGCAATACATCTGACTGTATCATCACCTAGATGCTGCGCTACTTCCACAATCAAGCGTTTGTTTTCTTTTAGCGGTACCTGAATAGCTTCATTAATCTCAGGTAAATTGCCTTCTGCAAACTTGATGTCCAGGACAGCGCCAATAATCTGGGTAATTTTTCCATAATTCTTGTCTGCCATCTATCTCTCTCCTTAATTTTTCTCTTCCATCAAATGCTCTCTCATTATGAGATTGCTTCAGCTCCGGCAATAATCTCCGTCAACTCCTGAGTGATGGTTCCCTGCCTTGCTCTGTTATATTTCAATGTCAAATCACTTATAATATCTTCCGCATTACTTGTTGCTGAATCCATCGCCTGCATTCTTGCTCCATTTTCACTGGCCACTGCTTCAACCAATGCACCATAGAATAAACTCGTTATATACTTTGGAATAATTAAGTTCAGTGCGTCTTCCTCACTTGGCTCATAATTCATCAATATTTTTTGTTCCGTTTCTTCTATTTCCACATCGTCAAACTCCACCGGTAATAATTTTAACAACTTAGGCTGATGCACCACAGTATTCTTGAAATGCGTATACGCAAGATATATTTCGCCAATCTCACCTTTTGCAAAAGATTCCAATATTTGATTGCAAATTTCTGCTGCTTCGGAATAGCAGGGCGACTCTATCACATGTGGATAATCCCCTGAAATGGAATACCCTCTGCTTTCCATATACTCTTTCCCTTTATTACCAATTGCGTAAATATCCACATCTTCTTTATTAAATCCAAAGTTCAATACCAACTTAGAAATATTAGCATTGTATCCTCCTGCAAGTCCTCTGTTCGATGAAATTAAAACAACCGCTTTCCGTTTGGATTCTCCTGCTCTCAGATAAGGATGATCAATATTTCCTGATCTTGCCAGCATGGACGTAACTGTGTTATACATATGGTTAAAATAGGGATTGGATTCCTCTGCGTGAATCTTTGCTTTCTGCAATTTTACTGTTGAAACAAGCTTCATGGCTTTGGTTATCTGCTGCGTACTTTGTATGCTGCCTTTTCTTCGCTTTATGTCCTTCATTGAGGCCATAACTATTCACCGCCTTTACAAGCTTATTTCTTATTTAAATTGTTTTTTAAATTCATCAATTGCCTGAATCATCTTTGCTTCTGTCTCTTCTGACATCTGCTTTGTTGTCCTTATTGCATCCGGTATCTCAGGATAGTTCGATTCTATAAATTCAAACAATCCATTCTGAAATCTTAGAATTGCATCTACCGGTATATCCAGCAAATATTTTTTTGTTGCTGCATAAATAATAATCGTCTGGAACTCTACAGGCATTGGCTGATATTGTGGCTGTTTCAATACCTCTTTTATTCTTTCTCCCTGTGCAAGACTCTCTTTTGTATCTTCGTCTAACTCAGATCCAAACTGTGCAAATGCTGCCAGTTCCCGATACTGTGCCAACTCTACTCGAATTGGAGCTGCCATCTTTTTAATTGCCTTAATCTGTGCTGCTCCTCCAACTCTGGATACGGATAATCCTGCATTAATTGCCGGACGGAATCCTGCGTTAAACATCTCTGTCTCCAAATAAATCTGACCATCTGTAATTGAGATTACATTGGTTGGGATATAAGCAGATACATCTCCTGCCTGTGTCTCTATAATTGGTAATGCGGTTAATGAACCACCGCCTAAAGCATCTGAGAGTCTTGCTGCTCTTTCCAATAATCTGGAATGAAGATAGAATACATCTCCCGGATAAGCCTCACGTCCTGGTGGACGCTTTAGTAACAGTGAAAGGGTACGATAAGCTGCCGCATGTTTACTCAAATCGTCATAAACAATTAATACATCCTGTCCTTTTTCCATCCATTCCTCACCAATTGCACAGCCGGAGTATGGGGCAATATACTGTAACGGTGCCAATTCACTTGCTGTTGATACAACAATTGTGGTATATGACATTGCTCCGTATTCCTCTAGGGTTTTTACTAAGGCTGCCACTGTTGATGCCTTTTGTCCAATTGCAACATAAATACATTTTACATCTTTTCCCTTTTGGTTAATAATGGTATCCATCGCAATTGCTGTCTTACCGGTCTGTCTGTCTCCAATAATAAGCTCACGCTGTCCTCTTCCAATTGGAATCATCGTATCAATTGCTTTAATTCCTGTTTGCAAAGGAGTATCTACTGACTTTCTGGCAATTACTCCACTTGCTACACGTTCTATCTTTCGAAAACTAGTTGTTTCGATTGGTCCTTTTCCGTCAATTGGCTGTCCAAGTGCATTGACTACACGTCCCATCATGGCATCACCTACAGGAACTTCAACTACTCTTCCTGTTGTCTTAACGGTATCTCCTTCGCTAATGCTAATCTGGTCGCCAAGTAACACGGCTCCAACATTATCTTCCTCAAGGTTCAATACCATTCCATAGACTTCTCCCGGGAACTCCAGCAGTTCTCCCTGCATAGCGTTCTCCAAACCATGAATTCGTGCAATTCCGTCGGCTACTTGAATAACGGTACCCACATCGGATACTTCCAATTGCGCTGCATATCTTTTTATTTGTTCTTTTATTACAGAACTGATTTCTTCCGGTCTTAGATTCATGGAGCGCACTCACCTGCTTTCAACTGTATTTTGGTTAATTCCTTGGACAAGCGATAGAGTCTTGCCTTTACGCTGCTGTCTACCACACGGTCTCCAATTCGAATTACCATTCCGCCAATTAACTCTTTGTCTACATCATATTCAATTTCAAATTCCACATATTTTGTAGTACCTAGCAATTTGGCTCTTATCTGATTTTTTTGTTCCTCGGACAATGGCATAGCCGAAGTCACTTTTGCTGTTCCAATATTTTTATGTTCTTTTACCTGGGTAATAAAATAATCGAATATTTCATTCATCTGACCAAAACGGTCCTTCTGAACCGTCATCACCATTAATCCCACCAGTTCCTGAGATACGCTTTCAGAAAAGATCTCTTTTATAATCTTTACCTTTTCTTCTTTTACAATTTTGGGATGATCCATCAATCTTGAAAGTTCCTGATTCTGAGATAAAATCCCCATAATCTGGGTTACTTCCTCCAAGAACTCATCTAGCTTGTTTTCTTCTAAGGCTAAATGGTACAGGGCATCCCCATATGTCTTGGATACTAGTTTTGCCATGTTGAATCACCTATTTCCCTTAATGTTTCTTCTACTATGCTATCCTGAATCTCTGTGTTAATAGAAGCAGTTACTACTTTGCCAGCCATTAATGATGCAATTGTAATGATTTCCTGTTTCATCTCATCCATCGCACGTTTTTTCTCAAGCTCTGCTTCTTCATTTGCGTGTTTTATAATTCTTGCAGCTTCCTGTTTTGCATCGTCCACAATTCGAGCTTCATTTTTTTGTGCTTTTCTGCGGGCTTCGCTTATAATTTCTTCTGCCTCTTTGTCAACCTTGCTAAGTTTACCTTCATACTCTGATTTCAGTTTTGCTGCTTGCTCCTTATCGGACAAAGCATTACTTAAATCTCCCTGTATCTTATCCTGTCTGTCTTTTAACATCTTACGAATTGGGTTAAATAACAAATAGGACATAAATAGAAATAAGAAAAAAACTGCAATCATTGTTAAAACGGAATCACTCAAAAGCTGATAGTCCAGATCAAATAGTCGTTCCAAGGCTCGGCCTCCTTTCCGTATTTTCCCGACAGCATTTTTCTGCCGGTTTTTTTCCTATTTTGCTAAAGGCTGTACGAAAAGTAAGAGAATAGCAATTAACAAACCATATAAACCAGTTGTCTCTGCTACTGCCTGTCCTAAAAGCATGGTAGATGTAATATCACCCTTTGCTCCCGGATTTCTTCCTACTGCGGATGCTGCAAATCCTGCTGCAATACCCTGACCTACTCCAGGTCCAATTCCGGCGATAACTGCCAAACCTGCGCCAATTGCTGAACATGCTTTAATTAATTCAATTCCTGTAATATCTCCCATTCTAATTTCCTCCTAATTTTTAAGTAATCTACTACTCATCGCTTCCTATTGCATTGTTGATATAAGTCATTGTTAACATACAGAATACGTATGTTTGTATACTTCCTGAAAATAAATCGAAGTATACGTGGAGTGCCGCCGGCCATATAATGGCAACCTTAGACAGCAGTCCATAAATCAAGGTCATAATTGCAGTTCCTGAAAGTATATTTGCAAAAAGACGCAAGGATAAAGATACCGGTACCGCAAAGTCACTTATGATATTGATGGGCGCCCATATTGGCCACGGTTCACACAGCCCTTTCAAGACACCTTTGACCTTTTGATGCTTAAACTGATTAAAATGAATAAGGCAAAACGTAATAACAGCAAGCGGGAATGTTACACCATAATCTGCTGTTGGCGGTCGTAATCCAAAGATACCGGATATGTTGCTAAGCAGAATAAAGATAAATATGGCGCTAATATAATTGACAAATTTAGCTCCATTTTTCCCCATTACACCTTTCACAACACCATCAAGCTTCTCAATTATTAATTCTGCTATGTTTACAATACCCTTGGGTATCTCTTCCGGCGTTACTTTTGATAGTTTTCGATTCACAACAATACAAAAAACCAAAAGCGCAAGCATTACAATTAGAAGACTTACATGCGTAGTGGTAATCCAAAGTTTCTGTCCAAACAGTTCAAAAGGGAAAACACCATGAACCATAAAATCTACATCCGCTGCGTTTGACAATAAAATTGCACTATTCATTTATTCACCTCCTTCTTCCTTATTTTTGGGTATATATACTTGTGAAACACGGGCTGCAGGTATGCTGCCACCTTCAAACCCATAACACCTATAAAAACAGCAATAATACTGCCTAGGTCAAAATAAATGGTAAAGAATACAACTACTGCAACGATAAGATAGCGCAGAATTCCCTTAAAAGAAATACGCATCTTATCTCTTTTATCATGCACGCTAAGTGCATCTTCAATTACAACTGCCATATGAATTGCCATTCCAATGGCAAGCAACACTCCTACCAGCATTCCAATACTATAGCGGACTTTGTCGGTGGCGAAAAAAACGCCTATTATTTCCGCAAGTACACCATAACCCAGAATCAAGCCTACCAGCTCCGGCAAAATCTCATTTATTCTTTTTAGTATTTTGATCATCTGATTCATTCCCATCTTTTTTTTCTCCGTATATATTCTTTGCCATACGGAAGATATTTGTGAATCCCGCCAATGCTCCCACTATAAAAAAAGGGATCATAATAATTGGCTGGTGCAGCTTCTCTCCAATGTAAATTCCTAAAAAGGAACAGAGAAAAATAGGTACAACCATATTAATTCCAAATTGCATAATCATGGTAAAGGCCTGTGCAACTTTTCCATTATTTTTTTCATGATTTCTACTCATATTCCCTCCATCCTATTACATTTTCCATATTATTCCCACAACTGCACCCAGCAAAATATATAGAATGGGATGTTTTTTTAATTTTACAATTCCCAAGTATACTACTATAAACAATAGTACAGCTTTTAGGTCGATCATGTCTACTAATTTCTTTGAAATTTCGTATTTATTTATATTTAACAGGCTGATTTTAAAGATTTCCAGTGTGGCTGCCGCAATTAATCCGGTAACCGCCGGTTTCAATCCCATAAATGCACCTTTTACAAACTTACTTTCATTAAACTGATTTAATAATTTTGCTACAATCATAATAATAATTACAGATGGTAGAACCAGGGATAAAGTGGCAAAAATTCCTCCGAAAATTCCTTCTGCCATGTACCCGGCATAGGTAGCCATATTCACTCCAATTGGCCCCGGTGTTGACTCCGATACTGCAATCATATTTGCTAAATCATGGGTGGTAAACCAAGGGTACTTTTCAGCAATTTCATAAAGAAAGGGCAGCGTTGCCATACCTCCTCCAATTGCAAATAATCCTGTTTTGAAAAATTCAAGAAAAAGCCATAAGTATGTCATTATTTGCCCTCCTTATGTGTCTTTTTCACCATTAAAGTCTGATAGATATTTCCTATGCAGATTGCAGCAATCACAACCCATACACTGGAAATTCCCAGGACTCCGGAAGACAAAAAGGCCAGGAGAAACATTAAAATGCCAAATATATTTTTAACACCGGCCTTCCATAGTTTTATAATGGAATTAAGAACCAGTGCACATACCGCAACACGTATTCCACCAAATGCAGATTGTACCCAGGCAATATCGCAAAAATTTGTTAGCACTCCCGCAATTAGCGTGATAATTATCATGGATGGACAAATTACTCCCAAGGTCGCCGTAATTCCACCTATAATTCCTTTTTCCTTAAACCCAATAAATGTAGCTGTATTCACAGCAATAATTCCGGGTGTGCATTGCCCTACTGCATAGTAATTAAGCAGCTCTTCTTCTGTTGCCCAACGATGTTTGTCCACAACCTCAGCTTGAAGCATGGGAAGCATTGCCATACCTCCGCCGAAGGTTAAAATTCCTATCCTGAAAAAGCTGATAAATAATGTTGCAAGTTCTTTCATTTCAAGCCCCTTTACCTCTGCTATAATTTAATCCGAATCTCTCTGTCCGTTGGTTTATATTGATAATATCCCACACCTGCTGCATCTAACATTCGCTTTGATGCTATCACCGATGGTGTTGTCTCATATTTGTTGCATTCAAAAATGATTGTTTTAATTCCTGCCTGAATAATTGCTTTTGCACACTCATTACAGGGAAATAACGATACATAAATCTTGGCACCCTCTAAGCTTCCGCCTCTGTAATTAAGAATTGCATTCAATTCACTGTGAGTCGTATATAAATATTTATTATCCAGTTCATCTCCTTCTCTTGTCCAAGGAAATTCATCATCGGAACAGCCCTTTGGAAATCCATTGTATCCCATGGATAATATTTTATTCTCTTCACTTACAATACAGGCTCCAACCTGGGTATGAGGATCTTTTGAACGCATTCCGGACAGCTTTGCAACTCCCATAAAATATTCATCCCAGGATATATAATCCCTTCGTTTACTACTCATATTACTTCCCCTTTCTATATTTTAAGGATTCTTATCTTGTGCCAAAAATTCGATCTCCGGCATCGCCCAGACCGGGAACAATATATCCATGTTCATTTAAGCATTCATCTAACGCTCCAATATAAATGTCTACATCCGGATGCGCTTCCTGCATTCTTTTTACTCCCTCCGGTGCCGCTATAATACACATAAAATGAATCTTTTCTACTCCTTTGTCCTTCAGAAGCTGAATTGCTGCAACGGAAGATCCTCCTGTAGCTAACATTGGGTCCACCACAAAGACTTCTCTTTCCTTGCAGTCTTCCGGCAGTTTGCTATAATACTCTACCGGATTTAATGTCTGTGGATCTCGATATAAACCAATATGTCCAACTTTTGCTGCCGGTATCATCTCCAGCATTCCATCTACCATTCCAAGCCCTGCCCTTAAAATTGGCACAACTGCTAATTTTTTACCTTTCAACTGCTTTACTGTTGTCGTACAAATTGGTGTCTCAATCTGAATATCCTCTAATTGTAAATCTCTGGTCGCTTCATAACACATCAGCATGGCAATCTCACTAATAATTCTTCGAAAATCTTTAGAACCGGTCTCCGTTCTGCGAATCCATCCTATTTTGTGTTGAATCAATGGGTGTTCCATAACAAATACTTTTGACATAGTTATTCTCCTTCGTTTAACAGTGTTATTAATTTTTTCATTGTCGTATTTAATGTTTCAAAGCATAAACCATAAGCTGCAAGTGTCCCCCCATAAGGGTCCATAATCTCTAATTCTTCTCCTGTAAGTTCGGTGAGAACTTCCACATTGCACGTCTCTCCAAACTTTTGTTGAATTTGATTCCTGTGGGTATGTTCCATTACTATAATCAATGTGTCTTCCTTAAAATCTTCCTCTATAAGTGCTTTTGTTTCAAAGTCTTCCAGTTCAATCCCATTGCTTTTTAAAATTGCCTGTGCTTTTTGATTCATTGGTTCTCCAAATAGCACAATTAATCCTCGGGATTCCGCCTCAATCTTTGATGCAAGAATACTTTCCTTAAATATTGCTTCCGCCATTGGCGCTCTTATATTTCCATGTTCTTCCACAAATAATATTCTGGTATATTTTTTCATCCTAAACCTCCAAAAAATGGTGTCCTGCTGCCTTCACAAGCCGATTCATCACTGCCTGTCCCAGTCCTTCTGACTCAAAGCTCTCCGTATATATCACAGATACTTCTTCCTTGTCGAATTCCCTTAAAATTCCAAACAAATGCCTTGCAATCGTCTCTTCGTCTTCCCTGCTGCCAATACTTTTGATGACTCCATGTTTATACCGTTGTTCCGTCTCTTTTGTACAAATAACTCCTGCTGTTATTCCCTGTTCCTTATTGTCCATGCACAGCCTGTTAATCCTGTCGGTTACTGCCTCCCGTGTCCCCTGTACGATAATTAAATCGGCTTTTGGTGCATAATGTTTGTATTTCATTCCGGGTGCTTTCGGCCTCCCTTTTACTTCCTGTCCACTAATTGCAGGATCAATAATCACAACCTCTCCCAATGCCTCTTCCAGCATCTGAGGTGTAACATACCCCGGCCGCAAAATCTGTGGTGCATCTAATGTGAGGTCGACAATTGTAGATTCTATACCAATTCCCACCGGTCCTCCGTCCAGTATCAATGGAATCTTTCCATTCAGATCTTCCTCCACATGACTTGCAATGGTTGGACTGGGCTTTCCTGAGGTGTTGGCACTTGGTGCTGCAATATAACCTCCTCCTGCCCGAATCAGTTCCAATGCAATGTTATTATTGGGCATACGGATTCCAACCGTCTCTAAACCACCGGTTGTCTCTAATGGCACTCTCTCGCTCTTATTGAGAATCATAGTAAGTGGTCCCGGCCAAAACCGTTCTGCTAAAATCCTTGCTCTCCCGGGTACTTCTCTTACAATTTTGTCCAAATCCTTAAAATCCGCAATATGAACAATCAGCGGATTATCACTTGGTCTGCCCTTAGCCGCATAGATCTTTTCAGATGCCTTCGGCTGCAATGCATCGGCCCCCAAACCATAGACAGTCTCTGTTGGAAATGCAACCAGACCTCCTGCTCTGATAATAGCCCCTGCTTCTTCAATTACGGATTTATCAATTACTTTTTCATCTAATTTCTTAATTATTGTCTTCATATGTCAATTATAACATTCTTATCAATTAAGTTCAATATTTGTATACGCAGAGATTCCCATAAATATTGCCCATGCCAGTTTATCTTGATATTCATTCTTACATAAAAGCTTTTCTTCTTCTTTATTACTCATAAATCCACATTCTACAATTACCGTTGCGGATGGTGTCTTTGTCAGCAGATAATAACTTTCATTTGCCTTAGCTTCTCGCTTATTCTTCTTGTCCACACGTTCAATCATGCTTTTTTGAATATATTCTGCCAGCTCTTTTCCCTCCTGGGATTTTCCATAATAAAAAGTTTGTGCTCCCTTTACCTCTTCACTGGGGTATGAGTTCTGGTGAATACTTATAGTAAAAACAGGATTTGCATTCTCAATAATGCTACAGCGTTCTTTCATGTCTTCCGCTTTATTATCTGTGCTTAAACCGCTTGACAATGACAGATCATCAAGCCTTGTCATGGTAACTTTATAATCTGCACTTTCTAATAAAGATTTTAATTTATATGCCACCCGGAGATTAATATCTTTCTCATAGGCTCCACTAACACCCACTTTTCCTGGATCCGGTCCTCCATGTCCTGCATCCAGAACAATTGTTTGATTCTGATTACTACTGCCGGCGCATGCAATTAAATTACTTGTTCCTTTTACTAACAAGGCTGCTGCCAGCAAAAACATTACGCCCATAACTAATTCGATTTTTCTATTCATTTTAAAATCCCCGGCTTTTTACTAACTTATGCCGGGGACAGGATTACTTATGTTATTTTATTTTTGATTTTAATTCAAATATTTTATAATGGTATCCCAGGCACTGGAGCGTTCAAATCCCAATTTCCAAAAGGACACTCCCGCCAGTGAATTTTCTTTCATCACCTTTAGTTTTTCTTCCAGCGATGCTTCTTCTTCCATCCAGATTTTATAAGTCTTGCCACCATTCTGGTACTCTGCATAGAATTGGCCTGTCTCTTCATCCCAAGTTGGTTCCACGCCATTCACACTTGCCATAGTTGCTGCTGTTGACATTCCTACAGCCTGGCTGGACACATCCACCGATGTCTGTTCTCCTTCATCTGTTATAACTGGTGTTTCTTCCCACACCCTGGTGTAAAATGGAAGTCCAAGGATAATCTGTTCCTTTGGTACCTCTTTCATGGTATTCGTTACGCCATCCGTAACGAATCCTATAGAAGATACACTTCCCGGTTCACTTCCGGCATAATGCTCATCATACGCCATAACGATTACATAATCTGCAAATACTGCTTGTTCTCTACGATTATAAAATGCTGTATAGTTACTTGGAACATAATTATCCACAGATACTACTAAATCATTCTTATGACACTTAATCGAAAGCTCACGGATAAACTGAATATAAGCATCTCCAACATCCCCACTTAATGCCTCAAAATCTACATTCACTCCATCTAAATTATACTCTATTGCTGCTGCCACAATTTTATTAATCAGACGCTCCCTGATTGAAGTGTGAGTTAACACTTTTGTTGAGTTTACGCCCTTCTTTTCTAAATTACTTACCAGCCCCCACACTTCTACTCCGTTTGCATGGCAGTAGTTAACATAATCGCTGCTGGCAAGGGATACAATGTCCCCCTTATTGTCATTCAAATAGAACCAGGTTGGTGAAATAACATTTATACCTTTTGTTGAACTTAAAACTCCCGTAATACCACTGTTCGCTGCGGTTGATGTCACCTGGTGCCATGCCATGTTGATTTTTCCTTCTTTAAATACGTGTACGAATTCTTCCTTTTTCTCCTTGTACTCTGGCTTGACTTTCTTACTATCTTCCATAACATTTGCTTTTGCATATCCTATATATCCATTCTTCGTCATGACCTGATTCCAGTCCTTGCCTTCACGAAGCAGTAAAAGCTGACTTCCTTTTTTAACCCTTGTTAATATCTCGCTCTTAATTCCGCCACGATAGCGAACTTCCGTATCCTTATGAACCTGTGCCTGCTTTTGCTCTGAAAACTCTGTTTGAATCAATACTCTGTTCGGGTTTTTTAGCACTTTAAAGTTCATATTTGTATAGTTGGCAATAAACGAAAGATTCACATATGCCGTCTTTTCATCTACCTTGACAATCTCCCCCATATCGCCGGATTTCTTTTTACTGGATTCATAATATTCACTGCTTCCTGCTTCTACTAAAATGACTGCATCCGCTGTAGTATAAAGCAGCTTATTCTCTTTCTGATCCCAATAAAAACGACTGTTAATTCTATCATGAAGGGTTTGATAATCAATGTATATTCTATTATCGATTATCCTTCCCTTAACCTCCGCTAAGGTGTGATTTAGTACAATTGCCACCTCATCCTCTTTTGTTAACCCATAGTAACTTTTTTTATCTGCCATCTCATTTGTTGGCGTATATTTTTGTATGATTTTGCTGCAGAACATAACTGTTATCAAGATTAAAATCAGAGCTGCCACAGCTAATACCGGCACTGCCTTTTTCTTCATGTATTATACCTCCCGTATCGTCCTGCTTCATTATAGCATATTTATGGCATTTTACAATTTATTATTTGCGAAAGTTGTTTTTTCAACAACTTTCGCAATTATAAATTTTTTTAAAAACACCGATTAGTCATTGAGGATTCCTTTTCGGCAAATATCATTGTTTATAGTTACCAATTCGATCAAATCGCAGTTCTCTTAATTTTCCACCATCATCTAATACATAATCTCTCATATAATTGGAAACCTCATTTACAAGCAGCTGGTTTGTGACTGCTGCTGCATCCCGAACCAGTCCTTCTATCCAAATGCTGATTCCCAATCCTTCCAGTGATTCCAGTTCCATAAGCAGCTGCTGGGTTGACTCTCTTGTGGTGGCTCTTACTATCTTATTCTTTTTTCGTTTTGGTACGATCCTTTTCGTGATTTTTTACTCCTTGTTGCGGACATCCTTAACTTAAAGGTAGGATTTTTGTAAGGATTCTGCTGTTTTCATAAGTTAAATGTAGTGGGTCTTCAATCATTGGAATTGGGATTGGGGAAATATGAACCTTTTTCTTAATCTCTTTTTTATCTTTTTCTTTCCCGAATGATGTACAGATGGTACACCATGTTATCTTTTTTTCTTTTTTTTCAAAGTCATTTATAAAACTTATTAATTCTGATACCTTCCAGGGTGACAGGCTGCCCAGCAAAATCGTCTGGGTACACTGAAGCAGATAATTTCTTGCCAATGCATAATTGTTCCCTAAATCAAGCACTATGTATTCCTTACATTCCAAAAGAATTTCTGTAAAGTCTTTTTCTTTGATGTTGGTAAAATACTGTACCTGATGTATCACAAACCTGTCCTCCCTCACTGATCCTGAAGTTGCATGGCGAACCCCCATTTGAATTAGCTCATCCTGGTTACAACATTCCAGTATAGATGCTTCTCTGCCTAAATAATGGCGTATATAAGTTCCCAATGCAATTGTCAAATGCGTAACTCCTACTCCGCTGGCACATCCAAACACTCCAATAATCTTTTTACTGCCAATCCCTCTTCCCTTTTTTCTTATTTTCTCATCCTCCTTTTTTTAAAATTGATCTCAATAGCCGCATTTTGTCTCTGGTTATCTTGTATGGATTTTCATCCGGCGGAAAACAAAATACCCTGCAACCAATACATCTTGCATATTCCTTTACTTTTCTCCGAGTGCAGAAATTGCAGAGCAGAATTAGATTGCTAAGATGCTCCACTTGTGCAATTGCTTTATAGCTTTCCTCTTCTTCCCACTCCCGTCCACCAAATACAAGTATTACTAAATCATATTCTTCTAATGCCTCTTCATTGGTCTTGACTGTGCCACAATCCGAAAAAATCAGAGTTGTTTCCACCTGTGGCATCTCAATCTCTGTACCATATGCTGCCAAACCTTTAAATCCGCCTTTTGTACATAAGATGCTGTTTGTATTAAAATAGGGAGTTTTTCTTAGCCAGGGATGCGCTGCATTCTCTTTATATATGCTGCTTCTTCCCATTCGATTTGCTGTACAGTTAAATGCAACTGCAATATGCGTGGTTCCAATTCTACTTTGACTGCCGATAATGGCTATTGATTGACTGAGATGCCCGGACGTACCGGTTAACTGTTCCTTCATTATTTTTTTCTGCTCCTGCTGACAGAGTTCTTTTATCTGTGTAACGGATTCATACCGCTTTTCTTCTTCTCGTTCAGCCGCTTTGTCTAACATGTGTTTCAGAACTTTTTTTCCAAAAAAATGATATTCTCCTGCTAGTTTTCCCAGGACTTTTCCCAGACTATACACGTCACTTTGCACTGTGCATCTTCCCTCATTCACCCATTCCGGTGGAGAAAATTCCTGTGTCCCGTACGGATTTGTCTCGTTTTTACCCTGTTTTCCGATTGTACCAAAATCAATGAGCCTGACCCCGTTATCACATAATATAATGTGCTCCGGTTTTAAGTCCGGATTTAAAATTGGTCCTTGTGGAAATTGATGGAGATATTCAAGAATCTCGCATATTTCTATTGCATATTGCAAAAACTCCTGATACGTCATAGATCGTCTTTCTGTTAAAAATACCTGAAGGGATTCTCCCTGAATGTATTCCTCTATCACATAAACATACTCTTCATCTTCTTCGATGTCGAATATTTGTGGAATACCGGGATGATTCAGATCTCTTAAAAGATCTGCTTCTTGAGATAGCTGAGATGGCAATGAATGTGCTTTTGAAATGCACTTAATTGCTCGATACACCCTCAGCCGGATATGTCTGACTAAATATACCTTTGTAGAACTGCCTCTTCCTATCAGTGACAGCACTTGATACTTGCCAAACAAATTAGAATGATTGATTGTTGCCTGCTCCTCTCTATAAAGGAACCAGTTTGCGTCTCTGAGATATTTATATCACAGCTTGACCCATTTTGCAAGAGGATAAATATTTTCATTCATTTCATTAAAATTTTGTGAATTTCTATTCAATTTGTTGACGGTTTTCATTTTTAAGGATATAATAAATAATAAACAAATATCATTTTTATGTTTCACATACTTTACACAAACGTGTAATATGATTTATAATATAGCCTGTTTACATCAATTTTATAGGTAAGGAAGTGATAGTATGAGAATTGAAAAAGTAAACGATAATCAAATACGCTGTACCCTCACAAAAGAAGATTTAGCAGACCGTCAGTTAAAACTCAGTGAACTTGCATATGGTACCGAGAAGGCCAAATCCCTGTTTCGGGATATGATGCAGCAAGCTGCTTATGAATTTGGCTTTGAAGCCGAAAATATTCCATTGATGATTGAGGCAATTCCACTTTCAACTGATACCATTATTTTAATTATTACAAAAGTGGAATACCCAGAAGAATTGGATACCCGATTCTCCCAATTCTCTCCCGGATCCGAGGATGATAGTTCCGATGATGACAGTTTGGAACCACTTGAAGCTCCCCTACTAGAAGGTGCAGATGACATTCTTGGACTATTCCGAAAGATACGGGAAACCAAGGAACAAGCTGAGATAGATGCCGGTTCATCCAAAGACACCAGTTCAACTGAGAAACCGGAAACCGGAAAATCTGCTGTTCCGGCTGAACCCGCAGATCTTGCCAAGCTTTTCGTCTTTGACCGATTGGATGAGGTAACCAAGCTCTCTAAAGTGCTTTTCGGATTTTACAATGGTATGAATGAACTCTATCATAATGATAAGGACCAAAAATACTACTTGTTTATTCATAAAAGTGATCATACTCCTGAAGAGTTTAATAAGGTGTGTAATATTTTATCCGAATATTCCAAACAGGAGCGGTACACCCCAGCACGTTCTGCTTTTTACGCGGAACATTATCGTACAATTCTTAGTCCCAGTGCGTTACAGGTTCTTGGAAATCTTTAATGAAACACAATGGAGCAACTGTGAATTACATCATTCACAGCTGCTCCTTTTTATCTTTGGCAGTGATTGCACACCAAGGTTCCTAGTTTTTTGCCAAAAATTCATTAATTGTATTAACAAGCTCGTCCGGATCAATGCCGTGTACACTTGCTGCTTCTTCGATGGTCTCCATCTGTGATGAAGGACATCCCAGACAATGCATTCCAATCTCTAACAAAATTGGAGCTACATTTTCATCAATATTGAGTAATTCTCCAATCATAGTTGCTCTTGTAACCTGTGCCATAGTTTTTTCCTCCTTTACACATCAATGTGTTTAAACAACAAAAAGAATATTTATATTCTTCTCATTGTCATGAATTATAATACTTTTTTCCATGAATTGCAATGGAGAAAAAACAATAATCTACTTGTATTTGTCCTTAATTTGTATTACAATATGGCTGTAGGTTGTTGTACGACCTTTAGGATGAATAATAAAGGAGGAAATAATTATGGCATATGTAATTTCTGATTCTTGTGTAAGTTGTGGTTCTTGTGAATCTGAATGCCCTGTTGGAGCAATTTCTCAGGGAGATGGACAGTATGTAATTGATGCTGGCGCTTGTGTTGAATGTGGTTCTTGTGCGGGTGCTTGCCCTACCGGAGCAATTTCACAGGAGTAATTTCTGGTTTCATGTGAAGCAGATGTTTTCACAACATATAAGAGACCGTTACGTAGGATTCTTTCCATGTAACGGTCTTTTTCTGTTATGGTGTAGTTAATTTAGGTTTTAGAAAACTCCCCTTACCATATACCTTTTTTCCTTCTCTTTTCTTCTTTCCTTTTTGATGCTGTCTTATTGCTGTATCCAGTTTCTTAAATCGTTCTTCTTCTTGCTCATCTTGCACCCGCAGCATATAATTCATCTCTTTCAGGATTCGATCGCTTACTTCCTGACCCGCTTCTCTGTTACTTTCTGTAATTGCATTCTTTACCATAATGTTCATTAGGTTCTGAAATTGTTCCAGCTTGGATTCCGTTAATGCCGATGCTATATGTACTTCATTTTTTTCTCTACAGCTTAATGAGACTGTTTCAGATTCCTCCATACCTTCATTTTTTAAGAGCATTTTAATTGCCTTTAACTGGTATCCTTCTTCTTTCAGTTCCTTTATTTGTTGGAATTGCTGAATGTTTTCTCCTGTGTAATATCGATGACCCATTTCATTTCTTGGTACAAAGAGATCCAGCTCTTCTTCCCAATAGCGCAGTACGTGGGATTCTACATCCACGATTCCGGCTGCTTCTGATATTAAGTAGTGATTTTTCTCCACTCCTATTCCTCCTTCTTGCTTGTTTACTAGTTCAATTATAGCACAGGCTTTTTTCGGTACAAGCCTTTTTCATCGTGTCTTTTCCACATAAAAAAACAGATACCGGGCACTTCTTTCCCATATCTGTTTCCTTCGTTCTTTTTATCTTTTTTTCCCCATGTCTCTTCGTCATTCTTCGTCTGTAACGTCGAATTATTTTTACCGTTCCATGTTTGCAAATTTCGTATATTCTGGTAGCCACACCAAATTAATGGTTCCTGTTGGACCATTTCTCTGTTTGGCAATGATTACTTCCGCAATATTTTTATCTTCGGTGTCTTTATTGTAATAATCATCCCTGTATAGGAACATCACAACATCCGCATCCTGTTCAATTGCTCCGGACTCTCTTAAATCTGACAACATTGGACGGTGATCCGGTCTTTGTTCTACCTGACGGCTTAATTGGGATAATGCAACCACCGGAACCTTTAATTCTCTGGCCAAGGATTTTAAAGATCTGGATATATCAGAGATCTCCTGCTGCCTGGATTCTGTCTTACCATTTCCGGACATAAGCTGCAGATAATCAATAATAATAATCTGAAGATCCTGTTCCAATTTGTATTTCCTGCATTTTGATCTTAATTCAGCAATACTGATTCCTGGTGTATCATCAATAATAAGCTTGGATTTTCCAATCACTCCGGCGCCTTCTATTAGCCGTTCCCAGTCCCCGTCTGATAAATTACCGTTTCGAAGCAATTGGGCATCTACCCTGGACTCCAAGGAGAACAAACGGTTTACCAATTGCTCCTTTGACATCTCCAACGAAAAAACTGCCGTACACATATCATGATGAAATGCAATATACTGGGCAATATTAAGCACAAACGCAGTCTTTCCCATGGATGGTCTTGCTGCAAGCAGAATTAAATCTGAGGCCTGAAACCCACTGGTCTTAAAATCCAAATCCACAAAACCCGTAGATATTCCCGTTACATTTCCTTTGTTTTTACTTGCCAATTCAATTTTTTCCAGTGCACTGATTACTACCTGTTTGATTGGTACATAATCTCCACCGGATCTGTTCTGTATAATGCTGAAAATCTGCTTTTCGGTCTCACCCATAATGGTATCTAAGGGTTCGTTGCCCAAATAACATTGATTTGCAATTTCCTCATTTACCTTAATCAGCTTCCGCATGACTGCTTTTTCTCTTACAATATTGGCATAATGTTTAATATTTGCCGAAGTAGGCACCGCAGTCACTAAATCTCTGACAAACTCCAAACTGCTAACCTGAGGTGGTGCACCTTTTTCCTTCAATCTATTCTGAAGTGTTACCAAGTCCACCGGCTGACCCTCATTATATAATTCCACCATGGATTCAAATAAAAGTCCATATTGTTGATGATAAAAGTCTTCTTTTACTACTATCTCAGATGCAACTACAATTGCTTCTTTATCCATAATCATCGAACCAATCACCGATTGTTCTGCTTCTAAACTATGTGGCATCACACGCTTAATGAGAGCCTCTTCCATAAAAAGATTCCTCCTCTATTGTTCCATTCCTACTCTTCAATTACTTTTACATGCAGGATTGCAGTTACTTTTGGATGCAGTTTTAGTGGAACCTCATGTATTCCAAGGCTCTTTATTGCTTCAGTTAGGACCATTTTTTTCTTATCAACCGTTAAATCCAGCTGCTCTTTTGCTGCTGTTGCTATCTCTTTTGTTGATATTGAGCCAAACAGTTTCCCGCCTTCTCCTGTTTTGATTTTTAGGGTTACTTGCTTTTCTCCGATTTCCGCTGCAAGTTTTTGTGCCTTCTCCAGATTCTCCTGTATGAGTTTTTCTGCATGCAGATTCTGGAGTTTCAAGTCGTTTAAAGCTTTACCGGTTGCTTCCACTCCAAGCTTCTGTGGAAGAATCATATTTTTTGCATATCCCGGACTTACTTCAACTACATCGCCTTTTTTTCCCAATGATTTTACATCTTGTAACAATACTATTTTCATTCTATATATCTCCATTCTTAACCATTTCATCTATGGTGTCTTTTAATCTCTGTTTTGCCTGTTGGAGTGTACAGTCCGTCAACTGCGTTCCTGCAATATTAAGGTGTCCGCCGCCGCCCATTCGTTCCATAATCAACTGCACATTAATCTCATCAATGGAACGGGAACTGATAAACACCTTGCCTTGGTACTGTGTCAGTACAAAGGATGCACGGATTCCAACTATATTCAATAATTCATTTGCAGCCTGTGCTCCTGCAATTGTAGGGCTCTCAAGGTTTTCTGCCGGACATACGGAAATTGCAAAATCTTTCTTGTATACTTCTGCATATCGAACTGCTTCCGCTCTTGCTTTATATGCGTCCATATCATTTCGAAGCATTTTTCTTACCCTGGTTACTTCTGCTCCGCTTCGTTTTAAATAAGCTGCCGCCTCAAATGTACGAACTCCTGTTTTCGTCATGAAATTATTGGTATCAATTAATATTCCTGCGTAAATACTGTCTGCTTCCCATATTCCAAGCTTTATATCATCGCTGAAATACTGCAACACCTCCGCTATCATCTCACAAGTGGAAGATGCATATGGCTCAATATAAGATAATACTGCATTCTCAATTACCTCTGCGCCCTGTCTATGGTGATCAAAAACAACTATCGTCTTTGTCTTTGCCAGTAACGCCGGACATTCCGTATAAGAAGGGCGGTTGGTATCTACAACAACCACGGCTGTGTTACGGTCTGTGATTTCAAGAGCTTCTTCACTATTGATAAACATTCCGTCCTGGTAACCGTTTTTCTCATTAAAATTCTCTTTAATTGGTCTTAGTGAAGAGGTTACTTCGTTCAATACAATATAGGCACGTTTTCCAAGTTCCATTGCCGCACGGTATATTCCAATTGCTGCTCCAAAGGAATCAATATCGCTGATGCTATGTCCCATTACCACAACACGTTCTTTTGAATCCATGATTTCTCTTAATGCCTGCGCTTTTACTCTTGCCTTCACTCTGGTTGATTTTTCTACCTGCTGCGTCTTTCCTCCATAATAAGAGATTGTATCTGCAGTTTTAATCACAACCTGATCTCCGCCTCTTCCCAGTGCCAAGTCTATTGCTGCTCTGGTATATTCGTAATTCTGCAAATAAGTTCCTGTTGAATTACCAATTCCAATACTTAAAGTTATCGCCATCTCATTTCCAATCTTAACCGTTTTGACATCTTCAATAAGACTGAACCGGTCTTCCTCCAAGCGACTGAGATATTGTTGTTTGAACACTATGAAATATTTGTCTTTCTCTACCTTTTTTACAATTGCATCTACATTTGTAAAATATTTATTCACCCGTCGATCAATTAGGGCTACTAATAAGGAACGTTTTACTTCCTCAATACTATCAAGTGCTTCTTCATAATTATCAATATACACCAAGCCTGTAACCAGCTTCTGATTATTAATTTCCAGTAAACTATTATGGAGCATTGTCTCATCAAATAAGTACAAAATAGTCAGATACTGTTCTGACTCTTGCTTCTGTGTCATCTGCTCCTGGCTGATTTCCTGTCCCCCGTTAAAAAATATCCGATTAAGCGAGGCTCTGTAAAAATGATCCTCTGTCTCTATATTAATAGTACTGATTCCTTCTACCTTGTCCAGCTGTTCTTTGGTAATCGTTGGAAATATAGAAGCAATTGACTTATGATATTTCTTTTCTTTTCCTGAGACCTCTGCAAATGCCTGATTTTGCCATAATATCTTCCCCTGATAGTCCATAAGTGCATAGGGAACCTGAAATTCATCCAGTAAACGTTTTTGAACCGTTGCATACTGTGTTGCAAAACTAATCATTTCCACAGCCAGTCGTTTACGATTATAAAAATAAGCAAACAAGGAAATACAAAAATAGACAACCACAAACAATGTCATCAATATTCCTGCCTTTTTGCTCACAAAATACAATGCAAAATCCATGGCAGCCAAAAGCATGGTTAAATACAGCGGCAATAAAATATAATTTTTAAATTTACCTTTCAATTCAATTCCTCACTTTTCTTTTTTCCATGTGTTGCGTTAGGAACTATTTCGTCATATCCACTTCATAGTTATTTTTATTATAACATTTATTCCTAATATCTGCAAATAAGAAAAAATTCGCCCCTAATTCCACTCATACAAAATGGAATTGGGGCGTTGGCATTCACTAAAAGTCCTACCTTTAGAAGTTTGCACCACATTCTTTAGGATATACTTACTTGATGTTTTTTTAATCCCAGGTTCCACTGAAACATTCCCAAGAGGGATAATCCCACAATCCACAGGACTTCAATACCTGTAATGGTTAAGAATGAAACACTGCCTACGCCATTGAGTAGACTATTCACCGGAATATAAATATAATACTGAAATGGGAAAAACCAGGATAGATTCTGTAAAAAATCAGGGAAAAAACTAAGAGGAATCAATGCACCGGAAATTAAAGTCCGTAAAGCCATGATAGCCGTTACCGTTCCACCTATTTTTCCCAGATGAAAGGACAACAAGCCTACATTATACCAAATTAAAAATTCAATTCCCATCCCCAAAATTGCAAGAACTAAGAACATCAAAATGTTACCGATCTCAATACCTCGGAAAAAGAATATAAATCCAAGTGCCGGAATATAAACAATTGCGTATAGACACATCCATGCAATATATTTGGAAAGCATCGGTGACATATAACTTAGTGGACGCACAAGATAGTTACTAATACCCCCTTCTATGATATCTTCCTGTATATCTTTTGCAATATGCACAAAAGGGTAGGCATAGCCCAACAAGCTAACCAGCAAATAATAACAGACCATATAGTTTAAATCAATTTTACTGTTTTGAGAAACAGCAATCCAAAGAAAAAGGTACATAAAAAGCTGAATTGGCAGATAGACCAATTTCAGGAAAAGTCCAAGGGGGTATTTTCTATATGATTTCATATAGGTTTTTACCAGATAATTATATTTAGCCGCTAATACTTTCATATCTCTTTAATCCTCTCTTCCATACAAATGTACTGATTCCATACCAAATAATTAAATTACATCCGATTCCTACTATTCCTATAATAAAACTCTGTATATCTAGGTGGTGTATCACCAATTCGGCTGAAAAGGTACTAAAGAAATAAAATGGAACTACAAATTTCATCACAACGACAGCAATCTTTGGCATAATTACCAGAGGGTATTTATTAAAAGACGACAAACTGTCCGCAATTTCCGTAACTGCATCCATCTTTCCATGCCAAAAAGCAATATAACTCAGTGTAATTCGAATAAACGCCAGAATCACGTTTGCCACTAATACAATGAGTATACCACCCAAAATAGAAACCACCTGAAATGACTTTCCAGATACCATCAGCAAAAACACAAAGGTAATAATTGTTGTCAGGAGACCCATATAATCAATATTAATTAAAATAAGCCGCATTCTCGGATCCATAGGTCTGGTTAAATGAATATCCAGACTTCCGGAATGAATGACTCTCCAAAATCGGGATATAATGGAAAATATAGCATTGTCCATACCATAAAACAATTCGGAAAATGCAATGAATACAAGAATATCTCCATAGGACCAGCCCTGAATATTATATCCTGTATCCATGACCATCCACCAAAAAAAAAGGTTGATTAACAAATAGAAAATCTTGCTCATAACACCCAATAACGTATCCGTCACAAAGTATTGGTATCTTCTTACCTCGAATCCCAAAAGAACCTTAATAATTCTTGTGAATTTCTTTAAGTACATCTTCTAACACCTCCCGAATGGACAGAATACACGTTTCGATGGATACAATGGATATCGTCTGCACAAGATTTTTTATAAATTCATTCTTTTGATCTATGCTAAGAAAAGAGAATTGCAATTCTCCTTTTTCCTTGTCATAACCAGTTGCCTGGGCTATGTATTTCTCTGCCCGGACAGGATCAATCAGCTCATCAAATTTCACCTTTATGTCAATACCACGGTTCACAATTTGAGTAATGCTGTGAGGATGTCCATAATAACTTACATTTCCTTTGTGCATAATCACTGCCTTATCACAGATTCCTTCTATATACTCCACTTCATGTGTTGCAATTACAATTGTGGAACCCAGGCTCTTATAATGTTCCAACAGCTGATACAAGCCCCGTTTTGCATTATAATCCAAACCAATGGTTGGTTCATCTAAAACAATATAGGATGGCGAATGTAGTAAAACCGATGCAATCTCACATTTTACTCGTTCTCCAAAACTTAATTTACGATAAGGTTTTTGATATAAGCCCTTTATTTCAAGATGACTGTCAATAAGTGCTAATTGTGCCTCCAACTGTTCATTGCTTAAGTTATAAATTGCCTGAAAATATTTCAAATTATCATAAACAGCTAAATCAACAATAAAAGATGGTTTTTGATTGAATACTACTCCCATTTTTCCAACTAATTTTTTACGATACTTAAATACATTCTTCTTTTCAATTAAGATCTGTCCGGTTGTTGGCTTTAAAATTCCAACCAGGCATTTGATTAACGTAGACTTTCCGGATCCATTGTGACCTAACAGAGCCACCACTTCCCCATCTTGAATTTGAAGGCTCACCTTATTTAATACCGTGGTTCCTGTGTTTTTTCCTTTTTCCTTATAGGTTTTGCTTACGTTCTCAATTTCTATCACCGCTGTTCCCCCCATTTTTTTAAAATAAAACCTTTGTTATTTTTTTCCTTAACTGACTTACCGACATTTCTTCCAGCTGCTGGCAAATCATTTCGTAACTTTGAAACTCCTCCTTTTCTAGTATGCATTCAATAAGATCATTCACAATTGATGACGTGTTTTCTGATTTTAATTGGTACTCAGATACCGTCATGTTTTTGGTTCTTAAAAATAAGTAATCCGGAAGGTTCTCTATATATTCCGGTGTATCCAAAATTGTTTTAAACTGCTTTTTTAATTTTTCGAATCCCACTGTCTCATATTTAAAATAAACAGCAAAAAAACTTTCCCTCGAATGATACTCCCGAAAAGAAATGGAATAAGTAACTCCATCTTCCGCTACAAACTGATTATATAAAATAGATGATATCCCAGACACTAATAAATTTTTAATTAATTTCATCTCTGTTTTTGTAGTAGATAAATCACATTGATGTAAACAAACAAAATATTGGTCTGTTCCTGATTTTTTATTAAAGTATAAATCTTTATTGCAAAGTATACGTTCCCTGTATGCTAACTTTAAATCTATAAAATTATTCTGATTCCTTGACAAAATAGTTTGTCTCATCTCTTCTTCAAATGCACCTACAATAACCATACTCCAGTTTTGCAAGGCATATAACTCATTATAAATAGCTTTTAAAGTGTTGTATCTTGGTATATTCCTGCTTTTATTATATTCTGTTGCTTTATCAATACATAACTGGAGAATTTTGTCCTCACAACTGATCATCTGCCTACTCTCAATCTCAATAATTCTTTTCTCCTGTATAAAATCCTTATAGCTGATTGCAAAATTCTCAATCGCTTCCAGAATCAATTGAATTACATGATATAGATATTTTTTCTGGACTCTGCAGTACAATTCCGTGTAATTATCGTGCGTCGCAGCATTGATATTTACGCCCATTTCTTCTAATCTTACCATGAAATCATATTGGTTTAATGAAGGATGCCCTCTGAATATAAGATGTTCCACCAAATGAGCAAATTCATAGCGCTTTTCTCCATACTGACTTCTAAGTCCATATGGAATTACAAAATTACAACTAATTAGTGATTGTTCTTTTCTATATAAAAATTTGATATTCATACTTTCCCTCAACTTTTTTACATGAAATATAGGGAAAAAGACCAACGTCAGGTTCCACCGCAGCACAGAAATCCTTTGTGTCCATAACCTCTTTAAGAGAGGAATAACACCGTTCCCCTTCTTGGCTAATTTCATTCAATATCGTTCCATGATTGATGAATCTCTTGTCTCCAATCTTATTAACAATTACAGTTTCTCTCTCTTTTCCACAAATAATAACTGCTTGACATTTATTCTTTCTTTGCTGGAATTCCTGTGTACCATTACTATGTATAACATCTTCTCCTTCACAATAAATGAATTCATGAGAACTATCCACTGTATCCGTAATGGACACATCTAGGATGTCCGCAACTGCTTCTGCAATGTAAGAACGATTTGCTTTTGCATATAAGTTGGCCGCTTTTGCATCCTGAATATATTCCTGTGCATCCTTTTCCTGAATAGGAATCCATAACTCATATCCACATTTAAGATTGGAATAATCCTTCACCCATTTTTTTGCCAACTGCAGGAATTTACCAGCAAAATAAAGCTGAAATGCTTCTGGAATACCACTATGAATATTAATATAAAAATAACCCTCACTGTCCCTGCGAATTTCAACGAAATGATTCCCTTTCTCAATTGTACCAAACCAAATACAAGTGTGTTCCATATATTCCTGTAAGCAAGCTGAGAACTGCTCCTTCATGGAAGATGGTTTGAATTTTCTTCTGGAAATTGAAAATATAGTATGCGTTTCATTTTTTAATTTATTTATATTTATGTATCTGCAATTTAATTTATAGGAAGCTACCCCACATCCCAAATCAAATCCACCTGCAGTGGGATATAAAAAGCCTCTGCTTCTTATCATTATCCCTGATAGAGAAAAACACACATTATCACTTTCCATATCTGAATTGATAACCAATTCCACTATATCACGTTTTCCAGATAAATGGGAAATTATATTTTCTTTTTTTATTTTTTCGTTCCAGAATTTTCTGTCACCCATATAGAATAACCTCCCCACTATCTGCGTTTACACTTGCCAAATCTCCATCTTTGATATCATCTATTTTTTCCCCAATTCCTGTAATACAAGGGATTTCCTGCTCTCTTGCCACAATTGCCCCATGAGACAGCGTCCCTCCCTTTGCTGTAATTATTGCCCCTATATTTTTCATATTGTATATAAATTGTGGTGATAATTCATTTACCAATAGAATTATTTTATTATTATTCATTTTTAAATTGATAATATCAATAGAATCTGATTCAACTTTACACACTCTTCCTTTGAAATAACCGGATGAAACTTGCTGACCTCTAATTTTTCGATCTGCTTCCTTCATTTTTTCTTTAACTTGTTTATTTTGGAATTGATTGGAAGTAATTGCTCTCGCCTGCAAAATATATATGCATCCTTCTACAAGGGAAAACTCTACGTCTACTTCCATTTTGAGGAGCATACGTACCTCTGCTGCCATTTTACACAACTTATGAATCTGTTCGTCACTGAGCACAGGAACCCTTTTGTCCATATAAGACACACTTCTCAATTGATGATAACCATTCGCAATTACAACTCTGGTATCTCTGCTATTTTGTTTTACATGTGTTCCCGGTTCCTTATGCGTTCCTAATACGTAACACATTGTATTTTCTTCTGTTTTTTTTGAAACGATCACCTTATTTTTATAATCATATACATACTCATCTGGGTCTGCAATTCCCGATACCACATTGTCCC
>JAVVVI010000025.1:0-1644 GCA_036652735.1 Lachnospiraceae bacterium | reverse complement strand
CGTTCCTACTACGTAACACATTGTCCCCTGCTCCAAGACATGCATTTATTCGCATATAAAAACTATTATTTATAGGATCTTTTGTAAAAATCACACCGGATGCCTCTGAGAATAATAATGGCTGAATTATTACTGCCTTATGTTCACATGCCTTTGCCTGATCCATAATCTCCTGGATTGCACCAGGAACCTCCTCTTTTTCAACTCCCATAATAGATTCATATCTTCCTGCCTGACTGCATATTTCACCATCCTCACCACTCATAGAAGATCGAACTGCATACGGCATATCTTGTTTCAGTAGATTGTCAATAACTGTTCGATCCTCTTTTGTGAACTGGTCATATACAACATAGCCATCTACTGCTTGTAATCCATGCTGAATAAACTTTGCACAATTTCTTGCTTTCGTTCCAATAAACAGATTGTCCCATTCTTTTATATCATGAAATTTCTTTATCATATGATACCAGCTTTCTTAATCCAGTGTTGTAAATATTAAACTCCTTCTGCTGCATATACCTTCTTGTATTGCGTAAGGTTCTTAATTGATAGATGTGTTTTAGTTCGCTATACCAGGATAAATCATACAACAGCCTTAATTCTTCTCCACAATTTTCCGGTGGCTGATATTTTATATCCATCGGTTTCAGTATAGGTCCGCTCTCATTGGTTTGAACCAATGATTTAAGATATGCCTTGTCCTCATACTTTGTTGCAGATATATTAAATGAATGTAAATAACTATATTCAAAAATATAAGTATTAAATTCTTCTTCGGATGATTTTCCATTTAAATAAGATAGCTTTTCCTTCAATAAAAGAATATAAGAAGGAACTTTCATTTTTGCAAGATCCTGCATATTAATTTTTGCGGATAATTCTTCAGTTGCCAGATCAGACAATCTTCGATAACTCATTACCTCTATCATTGAATACAATAATCTTTTTATACTTTCCTCACCAAACTCCCCCTGTTCCATTTCCGCTTCCATCCTTTTATTTTCTTCTATTACAGAAAAAATAGACGCAATCATTTTTTTTATATAAAATATAAGCATTTCCGGATCTTGGACTATCTTCTGCATTTTTTCATTTAACAGCTTATAATCATGATCAGAAATATAAATCATTCCATAATCCAAATAATGAAATTCTGCTTCTGTTTCAATATTTTCCGGTTCTTTTATTAATCCAGCCGCATATAAATCAAAATGTAGCATGCAATCCGTGGCATAAACCAGCTGGAAATCGCATACCATTTTCTGTTTTGGCATATAATGTAAAAACATCTCGCAACTCCTTCCCGAATATGAATCATCCCGTTGTTTTTAAGAGAGAAATTAGATTTTTATTTACTATGTTCTGATTTATTGTTACAAATATTACAACAATTAAGCTTTCTTTGTAGTTTTCTTCGCTTCCTTTTTGATTACTCTTTGTGCTTTATTAATTTTCTTTTCCAGTTCTGATATGTTTTTAAACTTAGATGGATGTGCTCCCATTCTGTTCCTCCCTATGCTTTCTGATGGCTCTAATTTCTCTCTTGCTTAAATTATATGCAGAGACCTCTGGAAAAAGTACAGCCAGTTCCTTCCCTTCAAAATCTTTATAGAATCTTAATGCCGGTTTCGCTTCCTCTAA
>JAVVVI010000024.1:0-37943 GCA_036652735.1 Lachnospiraceae bacterium | reverse complement strand
GTGATCAGATTGGTGCTATGAAACTGTATCAGGCAGAAAAGGGGAAAGATGAAATCTATGTGGCTTTTCAGAAGGCATACCGCCGGATGAACTCAAAGGCAAGAACAAAACGCATTTCTCAATCAGAATTTTATGATTGGTCGGAGCAGGCACGAAAAAAGCGTGATGATTGCCATCAGGGCATCATCACGCTTGGGGAGTTTAGGATTTGGTTAGATGGGGATAAGAAATGAACGTATTTAAGAAATTTCTTTAATCTGATATGTTTTACCTTGAAATTCGGTTTCTTCTCCGACAATTTTACCTAAAAGCATTTTTACCAATGGTGGAATTTGATTTGTTCCACTAAGATAGTCCGCTTTAATTGTTTTTATTTCATTCGTTTGAGGAATAAAAACGGTAACTCTATTTCCTAACGCAATATAAAGATCAGTATTATTGGAAATTTTCTGAATTTCATCATCTATTTCATCATATGTACTATCAGCTACTATGCCTTGTTCATCACCTTGAAGTATGCCATATACATTTTCAATAAATATATCAGCAATGTCTTCTTCACTTAGACAATCAAGAATTACACCTCCACCTACAGCATTTAACACCTGTAAAGAAGGTCTAATATGTTCTTTTAATGTGATTTGCGTTCCCTCGTCTTTAAAATACTTTATTCCATCAACAATCCCACCCAAAATGACCGGATTAGATGAGAATGTATTGCTATAAAAAATATCTGATATTTTACTGCTTATATCATTACTGCCTATAATGTCAAGTTTTTCAAAGCTATTTGCGGCTACCCCATCAAAAGTATTTCGCCCAACCCACCAACATTTTGCCAATGTGTTTCTATAAAGCCCTGAACGTGTTCCTCCCGAAAAGAAAAAACGAGATTTTATATTTAAAACTGCTTCTTTCTGATTTTTAGGTTGCTTGGTATGATAATCCCATCTATGTCTTGCATAGTTATAAAATACAGAATGACATAGCCCCGCCCATAGTCTTTCATCACTGGCTTGGGACTCATTTAAGAAAGAAAGATGTTTATATAAAATTTTACAGTTGTTAAACTCCACTTCACCTATTGACATATCCGAGTCAAGTGTTGCAAGCTGAAAATCCGGAATATCTTTATATTCTATAAATGGATCTCCTCCGCATACTGTCCAAAGCCATTTGTTATCTTTCTCTGTAAAGTATTTGTTGTATACTAAATCAAGGTTATCTTTTAAGAAATCTACCGCTTCTTTTTTCATAAAATATAGTTTCACCTAGATATCCTCCTCGTCTTCCATATTTTCAAACAATTCTGCAAAAGCTGAAAACGCTTTGCTCAAGGGTAATTCCATCGCCTCTTGTGCTAACTGCACGGAAGTTTTTAATTCATCGTTTATCTCATTGATAAAGTTAACCCCTCTTTTTTCATATGATTTGTCTAATGATATAAACCAAGATTTTCCTTGGTTTGCTTCAATTCCTGTTTCTTGCTTCAGTTCTTCAAATACATATACAAGAGCAGGGAAGACCAACATCGAGTTTAAAATAGGTTGAAATTGCGGTTTTCTACAAAACCTGGAATAAATATCATATTCTTGAGTTCCTAATCCAATTCTTATTTGTGCTGAATCAAGGCTAACATCAATTGGCGTTTCCTCTGTAGTTAGATGTTTATAAACCATAAAAATCGAACTAGCACTGGTAAACTCTTCATAGTTTTTAACTATATCTAACACCGGTAAATTTTTATATCCAAGTATACTTCCTTTTACTAAATCAAATGCAACACCATCATAGTCAGTGCTCCAATCAGAATTAACTAGTTGATTAACATTCTCTTTTAAAACAATTAAAGCGATCATTTCTAACTTCCCATAAATCCGTTCTACTGGGATTTCTAAACTAATTTCCTCTGTTATGAAATTCAGTGTTCTTCTAAATGCAGTATTTGAACATTCGATATGAATTACATATTCTGCTTGACCTTCGATAATTAATTTTTTTAATTCCATATTATCAAGTGTTACATTAAAATCTAATTGCAAACTATTTACACTATTCATTTTGTATTGAAATTGCACATCGAAAAAAGATAAATTGTAATCGTCTTTTTCATCGCTAAGAACAGGGTATGTGTATAATCTTTTAGTTATGTTCATATACATTTACCTCCATAGCATAATCTCTTGAATCTATTAACGAAAAGTCTATCATTACTTTTTCATTACCCTTTAAATTTGCAAAACCTATCCCTACATTGCTACATTTAATATTTTCACAAGCTGAAATACCAATAGCAGATTTAATTTGAAGCTTATTAGATTTCCCATTTTCACCGATAGTTACGATTTCAATATGGCCTGATGAGACATCTCTAGAAACTTCGAATGACACTCTGAACTTATCTTTTGCAATTTTCATTATACGAATATTTTTTAGTGGTTGATGAATATCTCCACTATACTTTTCATGAACAGTGTCTCTACCACCAGGAGATGCCGTTCCTCTATGCGATTCTTTTTTACTTCTTTGCCGATTTCCTCCTAAACTTCTCGTTGCTGGAAAACCGCCCTTACCAACAGTTCCTTGAGTTTCCCTACCTTTAGATTGTCCTTGACCATCGTTCCCGTGAAATAATCCTTTAGGATTGTTTTGGTTAATCGTTCTTGGCTGTATTAATATATCACCAATAGTATCATGTAGATCTTCTTTTTTGTTATCTCCCTGCTGTGATGCAGAAGATGATTCCTTTTGAAGCACACTGCTAAGTCCTTCTATTTCAATTTCTTCATCACTTGAATATTCACCCAATCCTATTATAATAGCTCCAACCCACTGCTTTAATTCATCATGATATTCTTTAGCTTGTGCTGGGTTTTTTGTATATCTTCCTGGAACCCATTTATCATGCGAAGGGGTTTCCATTTCTCTGAAATACTCATTTAATCCTTTTCCTTGCATTTCTAAAATTCCAGAAAATGAAATTAACCTTGAAATATTCCCTAGTGTCAGTAGTTTCATGCCTGAGGTTCGAGTAACTAAGACTTTTCTATTTAATTTTTCATCTGGGTCAACTAATACACTTAATTTTAATGTCCCTAATCCATGGAAATCTTTCATAAAAACTTTTGTTTCAGTATTGATTAATACCTTATAATAACTATAAGCTTGCCTTACTTTTGTTTTGTATCTTTCCATAAACGCTGATAAATTGATAGCGTTTATTTTTCTAGAATTAATAGATACTGCAAGTTTGTTTTTATAAATTGCCATAAGAAAATTATCTAGAACCTCACAAGCAACATCATCTTCCCATGATATTCCAGCATTAAATCCATAAACAAATACATCGGTTCCTATTTCAGTTCTAGATTTCAGATTATCTAATTCAGTAATTCGATGTACTGGTAGATTACCATCTGCATTGCCATAATAACCAAATCCAGTAGTCATGGTACGCGAAGCGTCGCTTTCATCTTCAGGAAAAGAAATAAATCTCGAAACTCCCTGTGCAGCAATTTCATTTTCACTATTTAAAGTCCTATAAAGCACCAACCTATAATCAGAATTGCAAAAAGGAGCATTTTTACCTATACCAAAAGCACCCGCTTTATCTCCAGTTTTTGTTGCTCCACCATCAATTTTTGTGAGTGCATTCCACCCATCATCACTATCACCATAAGGATCTAGTAATCCCGTTGTATTATAATCACTTATTCTAAGCACATATGCATTCTCGTTTTTTATTGCTTTAATCGCCTTGCTTAGATACGAAATTGTTTTTTCACTTTTCCTGTTTGACCAATAATTGTACGCTTTACTCAATTTGTTTTTATAAACAGCATACCCTGGTATATCACAAGAATGAATTCTATAACGTTCAAATTCAACCATAACACTATCAGAAGGGTTTTCTGGTGTAGCATCCAAGGAGTTCTGACATATTTCTCTTGCTAATGATTGAATTTCTGTGCCAGTGAAAGTTTCTATACCGGCATCTGAAATACCCCTTGTTTGACCACAACCATTGTTGGGAAAATTCCATTCAATATTCATATTGTTCACCTCAATGTAAATTTATTGTCTTTATCTCCTGAATCTTGAAATTTACTTTTGCAATTTTTCAGTTCCTGTTCAAGCGTAGAAAAAACTTTTTTGATATCTGTTTCATCGTATTCATAGGTCGTTTTATTTGAACAATTGCCTAATAATCTAACCATATCCAGTATTTTATTTGTGCGAGCTTCTGCAATTCTAAGAAATTTTTCGTGTTTAGATTCAACCATTTCAAGCACCTCCAACAATTATTATTAAATTATATTATAATTATATCCGACATATTTGTCAATATATCTGCAGTATTTTTTATTATATTTTTAATAGTGAAAAAATATTGTGGTTTATTTGGAATTAATTTATAAAATATTAGGTTTCTGTACATTATTTCCGAAAAATGATTTGCCTCTATTCATACCTAAATGCTATATATGCCGTTTAACTACTCGCTTTTATTGGTGGCTTTTGGTTTCGCTACAGGTAGTTATACTACTGATAGTATGACTTTTCAACAAAATAAAAGGCACGCCATATTCCGTTACAGAATAAAACGCGCCTCAATATTAATAGATCGTATTTACTTGTAAAACCACTTCCTCCGCCCAATTTCTCGCCTGTGTCCGTATCCTCACAGTCTCCATAAAATCATCATCCGGCAGGGGATGCTTGTCAATATACTGCTGTTGCAGTTTTTCCAAAAGTTCGTACCCTTTTGTATCATACTGCTCACAATGTTCTGCCAACTTATTTGTAATCAGCAATTCACGATAATATGCAAAATGCTTTTCATGCAGATATTCAAGCCTTGCCGAACTTTCCCAATCTTTGCAATCTGCCTTCTCCAATATCAATATTCGGATACAACGAACCATCAATCTCAACATATTCTAACTCCATTAAATCTGCCATAAACTCATCCTCCATTTTCTGCAATATCAGATCTACACACTCTACGTTCTGACTGCGACTAAAACCCGCACTCCTTCATGCATGGTTTTATTCTTAAAATCCGCCCCATCCATGGTAAAAACAACATGCTTCTGATAATGAGTAAATTCGAGGATAATATAGAGTTTATGTGGATTTACAGGTTCTTCCGTCCCGCTTTCTACTTCTCCACTCGATGTAGTCCTACAACGCACTCCACGTGTACCGTCTGGGGGAACATATCCACCGGCTGCACTGCTTGCAGCTCATATGTGTGCTCGCCACACAGTATCTTCAAGTCACGGGCAAGGGTTGCGGAATCGCAGCTTACATACACAATTTTTGCCGGCTGCATTTGAAGAATTGTGTTTAGCAGGGCTTCATCGCAGCCTTTACGTGGTGGGTCAAGCACTACTACTTCAGCTGCGTACTGCTGTGGATCCTGTGCAAATTTGTCCGGAAGAATCTCTTCGGCTTTTCCTGCATAAAATTCTACGTTCGTAATATTGTTAAGAGCAGCATTCTTCTTGGCATCTGCAATTGCCTGTGGAATAATTTCAATTCCATAGACTTTCTTTGCCTTTTGTGCAAGAAATAATGAGATGGTTCCAATACCACAGTAGAGATCCCAAACAGTCTCTCGTCCGGTCAAACCGGCATATTCCATTGCAACGCGATACATTTTTTCTGTCTGAACAGAGTTTACCTGGAAAAAAGAAAGCGGTGATATCTGATATTTGATCTCATCGATACAGTCAATAATTACATCTTCACCCCAAATAGTTACTGCCTGTTCGCCCATAATGGCATTGGTCGTATCCTCATTAAAGCTAAGAGAAAGAGAGGTCATTCCCTCTATTTGTTTCAGCGCCGATATTAACTTCTCCTGCATTGGCAATGTTCTTCCATTGATAACAATGCATACCATAATCTGACCTGTGGAGAAACTTTTGCGAATCAGAACATGCCTCACAAGACCCATTGCGGTTGTTTCATTATAGGCTGTGATTTGCTCCGCTTCCATAAATGCAATAATAACATTCAGGATTTCTTCATTACAGGCTGCCCCCAGGACACAGTGGCGATTTGGTATAATATCATGCGTGCGTCCTGCATAGAATCCGGTAATAATTTTTCCATCCCGGTCTGTCCCAACCGGAAATTGTGCTTTGTTGCGATAGTAATATGGCTCCTCCATCCCAATAATGGGTTGCATAAGTGGTTGGCTAAATCCACCAATGCGCTTAATATTATTTTCTACTTTACGTTCTTTGAATCTTAATTGCTCCTCATATTTTAATGCTTGAATCTGACAGCCACCGCATTGTCTGTGGACCTTGCATAAAGGTTCTGCCCGATTTTCTGATGGGATAAGAATATCCAAAAGTCTGGCGTAGCCGTAATTCTTCTTTAATTTCATGATTTTAACAAGAACATAATCACCAATCACTGCATCTTTTACAAAAAGTGGGAAACCATCCACCTTACCAATGCCTTCCCCTGATACTCCCATGTCTTCGATTTTTAATTCTAATGTATCCTCTTTTTTCACACTTCTACCTCATGCCCGTGGGCTTATATTACAGTCTTTCTTATGTTACTCTCAAATAGGCGGTTATAACCAACCCAATCACTGCTCTCATCACTTGGGGCAGCAAAAAGCTCTTTTAATGTCTCCATTTTTGCATCCACATTATCTGCAAAGCTTAATGCAACTGCCTCTGCCAATGCCGGTTTTTTGGGGGAACCATACTCTAATTCTCCATGGTGAGCCAGGATACAATGCTTTAATTGAAACGCAATTTCCTTGGGGAATCCCTCAATCTCACAGATCTTTCTTCCTACCATCTCCGTTCCAATCATAATGTGTCCAAGAAGATTGCCTTCATCTGTGTAGTCATTATTCGGAAACTGTGATAATTCTTCCAGTTTGCCAATGTCATGAAGCATGGCTGCTGTCAATAAAAGATCTCTGTTTAAAAGAGGGTAATTCTCTGAAAAAAAGCTGCACACTCTGGTAACACTGAGGGAATGCTCCAGAAGTCCCCCAACAAATCCGTGGTGCACACTTTTTGCAGCGGAGTGTCCGCAGAATCTTTTTGCAATAACTGCATCCTGGAAAAAGCTCTCCAAAAGGGTGCGCAGATATTTATTATTGATACTTGCTACATAGCCGCATAACTCTTTATACATCTCATCTATGTTATGTTCACTAATTGGAAGGTAGTCCTGTGGTTCATATTCCCCTTCTGAGACTTTACGAACGCGCTTAATGCTCAATTGCAAGGATCCTTGAAAGCTGGTTACATCCCCCACTACGTCTATGTAATCCATAGAACTAAAGTCATCAATTCCCTGGGAATTTGGATCCCATATTTTTGCATCCAGTGTTCCTGTCTTATCCTGCAAAATAACACTCTCATAGGATTTTCCGCTCTTTGTTAATGCAGACGTTTTCTGTTTACACAGATATACCTCTCCGATTCTTTCGCCTTCTCTTAGTGTCTCAATATACTTCATTTCAATTTCCCGCACAGTCCCTGTGCTTTCCTTCCCTGATTTTCTTGTTTGGATGGTTTCCCGGTTATTCTATGGTGTCTGTCCAATTGTTACCTTACATTCAATCTCCTTATAGTTCTTTTTCCCATAGCGCATTACCAGCACTCGGAGCTGTTCTCCGGGCGTGGCCTCAGCAAGGTACTGCTGATATCCATATGCACTGCTGATTTCCTCATTCTCCATTTGAATAATAATATCTCCATTCTGAATTCCTGCCTGCATACTTGGGGAATTCATTCCTACTTTCTTAACATACACTCCTCTTGGCAAATTATATTCTTTTGCCATTGTATCCGTTACGGTAAGGATCTCTAAGCCAAGGTAAGGCACCACCTGGCCATTTGCCAAATTTTCCAAAAAGGGCTTGATTTCAGATATAGAGATTGCCTGAAGGGTATTACTTCCCTCAATATCTCCATCATGTGTTAGAATTCCTACCATTCTGCCTGAAGAATCAATTAAAAATCCTTTTCCATTCATGCAGGATGCAATATCTGTAGTCAATAGTGGAAACACTCCATCTATATAAGATGCCATATGGTTTACCGAGGTTATATGCCCTACTGCTGCTGAATAGGTGTCCCCTTGTGGACTTCCAACTGCTATTGTATACATGCCTCTGCTAATTGCCCTTGAACTTCCAATTTTGGCTACTGAAAATGATTTCTTTGTGGAAAGAGGCAACTTATACACATCTACACTAAGTGCTGCAATTCCAATATTTTGATTATAGCCCTTTACCACTGCTGTTGCTGCACTGCCATCATAAAATAAAATACCAATATTCTTCTCCCCTTCAATCACCCATTGTTCCGTTAATATAATAAGCTCCCCATATTCCTGGGCAATAATTATACCGCAGGCTTCCGAATTGGATGCCAGATTTTCTTCACTCCAACTCTTTCCTCCGGTTCGAATGCGCACAATGCTTGAATTCAATTGGTTTGCAACTCCATACAGCTGATATTCCAGTCGTTGAGCATCTGCAAGCGTAATTTCTTTGGAATCTTTTTCCATATCTTTATTTGAATCCTTGTCTGAGTCTGAATCCTTGTCTGAATCCTTGTCTGAATCCTTGTCCGAATCCTTGTCCTTTTGTTCCTCTAGATCAATGGACGATTCATCTGTTTCAATTACAATTCCGGGTTTTGTTTTCTCCGCCACCCAGTCAGACATTTTAGGTTGTAAAATAGTTATAACAATGCTTGCCACTATACCAAACAAAATTCCAAAGCCTATGGTGAGAAGTGTCCTTTTTAAAAAGTTTTTTTTATTAATAGGTTTTTTCTTTATTTTTTCTGAGATAAATTCATATTTACCGGGAGTTTTTTCCTGCATTGATGGTCTCCTTTTTTTATATCCTAACCAAACCGTAACTTCTTTTTTTTGCACTATCTGATTAGATTATACTTTTTTTCTCAAAGTAACGCAAGTAGAAAGACAGGTCATTTCACGGATATGTATGATAGAAAAATATTTTCCTTTTCAGAACGTGTTTTATGGAGTAAAATTAAGGTGTATGTATAAAATATTAAATTGAAGCCATGTATCCCATAAATTATTTAGAGGTGAAACTATGAATGAAAAAGTACTGAAAACACTTGAATTTGATAAAATGATTCTCAAACTAACGGAATATGCCGCTTCCGATGCTGGGAAAGAACTTTGCCGCAATTGTCAGCCTAGTTACAATCTTCCTCTGATTCAGGAACAGCAAACCCAGACAAAAGATGCCCTAACTAGAATCTATCGACGAGGCAGTCTCTCTTTTTCAGGAATTTACGATATCGGTGCACCCCTTAAGCGCTTGGAAATAGGCGGTGTTCTTAATATACTGGAACTTCTGCGCGTTTGCTCTCTACTTGATGTTGCCAAACGAGCAAAATCTTATGCACGAGGAGAACGGGAAGACGACAGCAAAGATTCTCTAGCCGATTTATTTGAATCCCTGCAACCCCTTACACCGGTTTCTGATGAAATAAGACGCTGTATTTTAACAGAAGACGAAATTGCTGATGATGCCAGTGCAAATCTTAAATCCATTCGCCGGTCGATTCGCAATACCAATGAAAAAATCCGTAATCAAATGAACTCCATGTTAAATAATCAGGACACCCGTGGACATTTACAGGATAACGTAATTACCATGCGCAACGGCCGCTATTGCCTGCCTGTAAAATCGGATGCTAAGGGACAGATTCCCGGAATGATTCACGATCAGTCTGCTACTGGTTCTACCTTTTTTATTGAACCCATGGCCGTGGTAAAATTAAATAATGATCTTACCGAACTTGCAATTAAAGAACAGGCTGAAATTGATGTGATTCTATCCACATTAAGCAATTTGGTAGGCGAACAGGTCGATGCTCTGCGATTTGATTATCGTACTCTCATTCAGCTGGATTTTATTTTTGCAAAAGCAGCTTTAGCAAAAGAGTACAATGGAGTTGCCCCAATATTTAATACAAATGGAATTATTCGTATTCGACAGGGACGCCACCCACTTTTGGATAAAAAAAGAGTGGTTCCCATTGATATTCATCTGGGAGATTCTTTTGATCAATTAATTATCACCGGGCCAAATACCGGTGGCAAGACCGTTTCTCTTAAGACCGTGGGACTTCTAACACTCATGGGTCAGGCAGGACTTCATATTCCTGCAGGCGACCGTTCTGAACTTACACTTTTTGAAGAAGTCTTTGCTGATATTGGAGATGAACAGAGTATTGAACAGAATCTCAGTACTTTCTCCTCTCATATGACTAACATTACCCGTATCCTTCACCAGGTTACGGAACATTCCCTGGTTTTATTTGATGAACTTTGTGCCGGAACCGATCCCACTGAAGGTGCTGCTCTTGCCGCTGCCATTCTTTCCGATTTAAACGGACGAGGTGTAAAATCCATGGCAACCACCCATTACAGCGAGATTAAGATTTACGCGCTAACCGGCCACCGAGTAGAAAATGCCTGCTGCGAATTTAATGTAGAGACACTCAGTCCCACTTACCGCCTTTTAATTGGAATTCCGGGGAAAAGTAATGCTTTTGCCATCTCCGGAAAATTAGGTCTGCCGGATTACTTAATTCAGGATGCAAAAAATCGATTAAATCAGGAAAGTGAACGTTTTGAAGATGTATTGGCCAAGCTGGAAGAAAACCGCGTTGCAATAGAAAAAGAACGTCTGGATATTGAGCTTCACCAAAAGGAAATCAAAGCACTGCGCAACCAACTTGCCGCAAAGCAGGAAGACCTTACTACCCAGCGAGAACATTTGGTACAGGAAGCCAGTGAAAAAGCACATCGTATTCTGCGGGAAGCAAAAGAAATGGCAGACGAGACCATCCGTAACTTTCAAAAGTATACTTCTGACAGTACTGCCATTCGACAAATGGAAGAGGATCGTACCAAACTTCGAGAAAAAATGAATGAAGCCGAAAAAAGCATATCCATTAAGCAGCAGGTTGCCCCTGAAGCTCGTAAAAAGCCCTTGAAGCTTCATATTGGTGATAGTGTAACCGTTCATAGCCTCAACCTAAATGGAACCGTCCACACCCTTCCAAATGCCAAAGGAGACCTTTACGTTCAAATGGGTATCCTACGCTCTCTGGTCAATGTCAGCGATTTGAGTTTATTGGCCGAACCTGCCGTTAAAGGAGTCAGTTATGCAAAATCCGGTACCGGTAAGATTAAAATGAGTAAATCTGCTTCTGTGTCTTCCGAAATTAACCTGATTGGACACAGCGTAGATGAGGCAATATCTATGTTAGATAAATATTTGGACGATGCCTATCTTGCGCATATGCCTTCTGTACGAATTGTACATGGCAAGGGAACCGGTGCCCTTAGAAATGCCGTTCACGATTACTTAAAGAGACAAACTTATGTCAAACAATACCATCCGGGTGCCTTTGGTGAAGGGGACGCCGGTGTTACAATTGCAGAGTTCAAATAAGGAGGACATTATGGCTGCTAAACAGAAAATTCTTATTGTTGACGACGATACCAATATCGCCGAATTAATTTCTTTATATCTGACCAAAGAGTGTTTTGATACGCAAATGGTTCATGACGGTCAGGAAGCTCTCATTGCCTTTGAGCAGTATCAGCCTAACTTGATCTTATTGGATTTAATGCTTCCGGGCATTGATGGTTATCAAGTATGCCGAGAAATCAGAGCCAAATCTTCTGTACCGATTATTATGCTCTCTGCGAAAGGAGAGGTATTTGATAAAGTACTTGGCCTGGAACTGGGTGCAGATGATTATCTTATGAAACCATTTGATACCAAGGAACTGGTAGCCCGGGTAAAAGCTGTTTTACGACGGTACCAGCCAAGTAAATCAGAATCCGCAAATCCTTCCCAGCAGTGTGTGGATTTTACTGATTTATCCATTAATTTATCCAATTACTCTGTTCTATATGAGGGGCATAAAATTGAGATGCCACCAAAAGAACTGGAACTATTATATTTCCTAGCCTCCTCGCCTAACCATGTATTTACCCGTGAACAGCTTCTGGATAACATCTGGGGATATGAATACATCGGTGATACCCGAACAGTAGACGTTCACGTAAAACGTTTAAGAGAGAAAATAAAAGACCATGATTCCTGGGCTCTTGCTACTGTATGGGGAATTGGCTACAAATTCGAGGTACGCTAATGAAACGAACCCTTTATTTAAAAATGTTGACCGGTTACCTCCTATTTGGCGTAATCGGTTTCATCTTAATTTCAACCTTTACTTCTCATTTTACAAAAAAAAATATACAGCAAACAGAAGCAAAGAACCTCTATCGTGAAGCAAATCAAATTGCACAAAATTATGGCACAAAATTTATGAATAAGCTTCTCACCCCAGAGGCATTAAAGGACCATCTCAATAGCATTGCCGCTTTTCATGACTCTGATATATGGGTGGTTGGATCCGATGGGCGTCTTTTAGTCTCTGCCCAGCATTCCGGAGAATCTGCGCCTGTATTTATAGAGGACTTTGACATTACTGCATTTGGAAGCAGTTATTACCAAACCGGTAATTTTTACAATTACTTTAAACAAGATTATATTAGTGTCTATGCGCCAATTACCATTAACTATACCGTGAAAGCTTATATTTTTATCCATGAGCCCCTTTCCAGGATACTTTCTCTGAACAACCACATTTTAAATGTATCCTATCTCTCCCTTGGAATATTGTTCCTTGTTTCCTTCCTGGTGCTTGCGGTCTTTACCTTTACAGTTTATATTCCCATTCAGAAAATCAGCAGTGTTGCTGTTGAATACTCCACCGGTAATTTTCGTCCTTCCATTAACATTACCTCCAATGATGAGATTGGTTATCTTGCAAAAACATTGAATTATATGGCCACCCGCCTTGGTTCTTCTGAGGAGGATCAGCGAAAATTTGTTGCAAATATCTCCCATGATTTTCGTTCCCCACTCACTTCCATTAAAGGATATGTGGAAGCAATCCTAGATGGAACGGTTCCGGAACAACTTCAGGAACGATATTTGAATATCATATTAACGGAAGCGAATCGTCTGACTAAGCTTACCAACAGCCTTTTAGATTTAAATAAATGTGGCTCCAGTGGTTCTCTCCTTGAAATTACAGATTTTGATATTAACCAGACCATACGCACCATTGCCCAGTCCTGTGAAGGTCCCTGCCAGGAAAAAGAAATCACTATTTCATTGATTCTTTCCGGTGAAAAAATGTATGTGTCCGCAGATATGGGTAAAATTCAACAGATCATATATAACTTACTAGACAATGCCATTAAATTCTCCAATCCCTCTTCTACTATTATTATGGAAACTATTTGCAAAAATGAAAAACTGTTTGTATCCGTAAAAGATACCGGAATTGGGATTCCAAAGGATAATATTACCGATATCTGGAATCGTTTTTATAAGTCCGACCTCTCTCGTGGCAAGGATAAAAAAGGAACCGGCCTCGGTTTATCCATTGTAAAAGAGATTATTCAGGCTCACGGAGAAACCATTAATGTCATTAGTACCGAAGGTGTTGGAACCGAATTTATCTTTACATTAAGTCTTTCTGAATCTGAATTAGGCTAAAAAAAAATCCTGCATGCAGGATTTTTTTCTATTACTTCTATTTATATTATACTAATTCCAATAATACTTCTAATGCGCCATCACCTTTACGCTGTCCGATTTTTACAATTCTTGTGTATCCACCATTACGCGTAGTATATTTAGGTGCAACTTCTGAAAATAACTTTTCAACCAAATCTACATCTACTGTATTTTTCTTTTTTCCTGCTGACTCTGATGGAACAGACTTTACAGGGTAAAGAACTTTTAACATTTCTCTTCTGGCATGAAGACGAGATGGGAGATCTTTTTTAATCTTTTTCTCAACTTCATCATATACTGTTACCTTTTTACCATCTACAACTTCTTTTACTCTCTTGCCTGTTTTATCCTTGCGGGCAACTTTCGCTTTTACAGTAACTTCTTCAAAATTATCTTTTTCTTTTACTGCCATAGCGATTAAGCCTTCTGCAACTTTACGAATTTCTTTTGCTTTTGCTTCTGTTGTAATGATTCTTCCATGGTAAAGTAATGCTGTAACTTGGTTTCTAATTAATGCTTTTCTCTGGTCTGAAGTTCTTCCTAATTTACGATATCCTGCCATTTTATAAATCCTCCATTTTAAATATTCGGCTATGCTCTTCGGTCTTAGAAGCCAAACATGGTGTTGCGTTGCTTTATATGAGTATCTAGCAAACGCATTGTTGATATGGGGGTAGGCACAAGCCCTTTGGACTTACTATGCCCGCTCCATAAGTAATATCTAAACTTACTCGTCGCCTTGACTGAGCTGTAAGTTTAACTCTTTCAGCTTACCTAATACTTCTTCTAATGACTTGCGTCCCAGGTTACGGACTTTCATCATATCTTCCGAGGTCTTCTCTGTAAGTTCTTCAACCGTATTAATACCTGCTCTCTTTAAGCAATTATAGGAACGTACGGACAATTCAAGTTCATCAATATTCATTTCCAGAACTTTTTCCTTACCATCCTCTTTTGCTTCAACCATAACTTCAGCAGTTTTTGCATTTTCAGACAAATCAATAAATAGATTTAAGTGTTCACTTAGTACCTTTGCTGCCAGGCTGACTGCGTCATCCGGTGATAATGCTCCATTGGTAAATACGTCTAAAATCAATTTATCAAAGTCAGTCATCTGACCAACACGGGTATTTTCTACTTTCAAATTAACACGTTCTACTGGTGTGTAGATTGAGTCAATTGCTATTACCCCAATTGGTATGTCTTCGTCTTTATTCTTATCTGCACTAACATAACCGCGTCCTTTTGTAATACGAAGCTCCATATAGAGTTTCGAATCCATTCCGCCATTTAAGGTTGCAATAACAAGATCCGGATTAATAATTTCAATTTCAGAATCTGCCTGAATATCAGCTGCCGTCACGACACCTTCGCCTTCAAATTCAATATATGCAAACTTCGGTTCATTGGATGAGCTGGTGTTTTTTATAGCCAAATTCTTGATGTTCATAATAATCTCAGTCACATCTTCTTTTACGCCCGGAATAGAACTGAATTCATGCAACACATTTTCAATTTTAACCTGACTTACTGCTGCTCCAGGTAAAGATGAAAGCATGATTCTTCTTAAGGAATTACCTAAGGTTGTTCCATATCCTCTCTCAAGAGGCTCTACAACAAATCTACCATACCGTTTGTCTTCTGAGATCTCGGCAATCTCAATGTTTGGTTTTTCAAAATCGAACACTACAAAGTCCCTCCTTTTAGATTACTTGCTGTACATAACAGCATCAATATAAATTGATGCTGTTAAAATGTATTATTATTTAGAATATAACTCGACAATGAGCATTTCATCTACAGGAACGTCAATTACTTCTCTTGATGGTAATTCTTTCACTGTTCCTTTTAAATTCTCCTGATCTACGTCCAGCCACTCAGGAACTAATTTTCCACCGGTAGCTTCCAGGATATTTTTGTATCTTACGGAACCTTTTGATTTCTCTCTGATTTCGATTACATCGCCAACTTTTACAAGGTAAGAAGGAATGTTAAGTGTCTTGCCATTCACCCATACATTTTTGTGATCTACAATCTGTCTGGCTTCTTTTCTTGTTCTGGCTAATCCCATGCGGTATATAACATTATCCAATCTCGTCTCAAGCATAATAATTAAGTTTGGACCTGTCATACCTCTCATTTTATCTGCTCTTACATAATAGTTGTGGAATGGTTTTTCCAGCACACCATATATAAATTTTGCCTTCTGTTTTTCTCTCAACTGAAGTCCGTACTCTGATAACTTCTTGTTACCTTTGCTAGAATTTCTTCTAGATTTTTTATCAATTCCTAAAAAGATTGGATCTAAATCAAGGGATCTGCATCTTTTAAGAACAGGAACTCTATTTACTGCCATTTCAGCACACCTCCTTAATTAGACTCTTCTGCGTTTTGGTGGACGACATCCATTATGTGGCACTGGAGTAACGTCTTTAATACTTGTTACTTCTAATCCACAAGTAGAAAGTGCACGAATTGCTGCTTCTCTACCTGAACCCGGTCCTTTAACCATAACGTCTACTGTTTTCAAACCATGTATGAGAGCTGCCTTGGTTGCAGTCTCAGCTGCCATCTGTGCAGCATAAGGAGTAGATTTCCTTGAACCTCTAAAACCAAGACCACCAGCACTTGCCCAAGATAATGCATTTCCTTCAGCATCTGTAATTGTAACAATTGTATTGTTAAAAGATGACTGAATATGTGCCTGTCCTCGTTCAACGTTTTTCTTTACACGGCGTTTATTACTTTTTTTTGCAACTTGTTTTGCCATATCTAAACTAACCTACTTTCTCAAATATTATTTCTTCTTGTTTGCAACTGTTCTCTTAGGACCTTTTCTTGTTCTGGCATTATTCTTTGTATTCTGTCCACGAACAGGGAGTCCTTTTCTGTGACGGATACCACGGAAGCATCCAATCTCCTGTAATCTCTTAATGTTTAAAGCAATTTCACGCCTTAAATCACCTTCTACAGTATTAGAAGCATCAATAACTTCACTTATTCTCTTAACTTCTTCATCCGTTAAGTCTCTGACACGTGTGTCAGGGCTAACTTTTGCTTCTTCAAGGATCTTGCTTGAACTTATTCTTCCAATTCCATAGATATAAGTCAAACCGATCTCAACACGTTTTTCTCTTGGTAAATCTACACCTGCGATACGAGCCATGTGTGCTTACACCTCCATACTATAATTCTTGAATGTCATGCATTCTAATTTATAAAAGAAATATTTCCTGCAGCTCCGGTCATGCCGGCCTGAAATGTGTGCGTTGTCTATTTCTTTAAGTTTTCCTTCTTTCGCGTCAGCATACCTCTCGGTATAAAAGTATACTAACCAGTGTTTTGTCACTGTTTATTATGAACCGAAGCTCTATACAGAACATTCGGCAGCCGCACATAATGATTGGTAGCACAAAAACAAGCCCAAAAGCTTAGCCCTGTCTCTGTTTGTGCTTTGGATTTTCACAGATTACTCTGATGCTTCCTTTTCTCTTAATAACTTTGCATTTTTCGCAAATAGGTTTAACTGATGATCTTACCTTCACAGCAAATCCTCCTTTCCCAAAACTGCCCTAACGTGCCCACCATTGGGCAAACGTATCGGTTTGTTTTCAAAAGCGTCCGTCTAACATCATACCACACGCTTTCATAAAAATCAAGAAATAATTATTTCTTTTTTATTTATCTCTCCAAATAATTCTTCCCTTGGATAAATCATACGGAGATAATTCAATTGTTACCTTGTCGCCCGGCAAAATACGAATAAAGTTCATACGAAGTTTACCACTGATATGAGCCAATACCTGATGTCCATTTTCAAGTTCAACCTGGAACATGGCATTTGGAAGTTTTTCGACTACAGTTCCTTCAACTTCAATTACATCTGTCTTTGACATTAATTTTCCTCCCGGTTCATACATTCATCATTTCTAGTTCTTCATCTGTCAATGTGAAAATTTCAGGCTTACCATCTGTAATAAGTATAGTATTTTCATAATGAGCAGATAACGAACCATCTGCTGTAACTACTGTCCAGTCATCATCCAACCATTCAACTTCATACGTTCCAATGTCTATCATTGGTTCAATTGCCAGTGTCATGCCTGCACGTAAGCGGATCCCTCTACGAATTTGTGTGAAATTAGGTATCTGTGGTTCCTCATGCATACTGGTTCCGATTCCGTGTCCCACTAAATCTCTTACTACGCCATAGCCAAAACTTTCGGCATACGTTCCTATTGCGTTGGAAATTTCATGAAGGTGATGCCCGTCCTGTGCAAATTTGATTCCTTCATAAAAACTTTGTCTGGTTCGATCAATTAATAATTGTGCTTCTTCACTTATGTTCCCAATTCCATGGGTTCTTGCAGCATCTGAATGATAGCCTTTATAAATAAGTCCCATATCCAGGCTAACAATATCGCCATCCTTAAGAATCCTTTTCTTACTTGGAATCCCATGAACGACCTCATCATTCACCGATACGCATACAGATGCCGGGTATCCGTTATAGTCTTTGAAAGACGGAATGCATCCGTAGCTGCGAATCATTTCATCTCCCAAACAATCAATATCCATTGTTGACATTCCGGCTTTTAACTGATGTCCTAAATTCTCATGAACTTTTGCTAATATTTTTCCGGATGCTCTCATTAGTTCGATTTCCCTTTGGGATTTTACTGTTACTGCCATTTTATTCTCCTAAGATCTGCATGATATTCTCAAATACATCCGTTACCGGCTTTGTTCCATCCACTGAATAGAGAATACCTTTTTCTTTATAATAATCAATTAATGGTTTTGTTTGTTCATGATATACTACTAAGCGCCTTTGTACCGTCTCAGGTTTATCGTCATTGCGCAAAACCGTCTTACTTGCACACCTGTCGCAGATTCCCTCCACTTTTGTAGGCATTGATTCAATGTGATATGTCGCTCCACATTCAATACATGTTCTGCGTCCTGACATTCTGTGTACAATCGCTTTATCCGGTACATCCACATCAATTGCAACGTCCATTTTTTCGTTTAAGTTCTTTAATGACTCATCCAAATTCTCTGCCTGAGGTATTGTTCTTGGAAATCCATCCAGTACAAATCCCTCTTTACAATCTGTTTGAGCAATTCGATCTGCAACCAGATCTAATACTAGCTCATCCGGAACTAATAACCCATCATCAATGAATTTCTTCGCTCTTTTTCCAAGTTCGGTGCCTTGCTTTATATTAGCTCGAAAAATATCCCCGGTGGAGATATGCGGTATATGATATTTATCAGATATCATCTTAGCCTGAGTACCCTTGCCGGCACCAGGAGCACCTAACATTATTATTTTCATAATTTCCTCCATAGTAAACGTGCTTTCAACCTTTTGGCCAAATCAGAAATACATACACAACGATAGAAAGTACGCTTTGCGAACTTTCTATTGTCATGAATCACACACAGACTTGGGGCTTACCCCAAGCCTGCAGCAACTATAGTAATCAGTCTTTCAAAAATCCCTTATAGTTACGAACCAGCATTTGCGATTCAATCTGCTTTAGGGTTTCAATAACTACACCAACAATGATGATGATGGACGTTCCACCAAAGGACACATTTGCCTTAAATACACCATTGAAGAAAATCGGTATTACCGCAACAATTGTAAGACCAACTGCGCCAATAAATACGATATAGTTTAGGATCTTCGTTAAATAATCACTGGTTGGTTTTCCCGGACGAATACCCGGTATAAATCCACCCTGTTTTTTCATATTGTTCGCTACTTCCAATGGATTAAAAGTAATCGATGTATAAAAATAAGCAAAAAGTACAATTAAAATAATATATACCACTAAGCCTATTGTATAAACCGGTTGTGAAGGATTGCACCAGTTTGACTGGGAAAGTCCTTTTAAAATCTTACTTCCGATTCCTGTTCCGCCCGTTTTACCCAAAATCTGTGCTATTACCACCGGTGTGGAAAGTAGTGACTGAGCAAAGATTACCGGAATAACACCGGCTGTGTTAACGCGTAGCGGAATATTTGTTGACTGTCCGCCAACCTGTTTGTTTCCCTGAATTTTCTTAGCATATTGCACAGGTATTCTCCGCTCAGCATTCTGAAGAAGAACAACCAACACTACTGTTAATACAATAACAGCAACAATGATAACAATTGCCAGAGCCGCATTTCCTATGTTCTTTCCGGCTACAAACTGTGTCCAGAGTGTCATAAGGTCACTTGGCATACGTGAAATAATGTTAATAATAAGTACGATAGAGATACCGTTACCAACACCTTTTTCCGTGATTCTTTCACCAACCCACATAAGAACTGCGGATCCTGCTGTTAGTGAAGCTACAATTGTAGTAACACTAAGTGCGTTAAATACATCCAAATATCCTGCTCTGCCGAATCCAATTGCCATAGCAACGGATTCAATCAAAGCGAGTGCTACTGTGACGTATCGGGTGATGGAAGCAATTTTCTTTCTTCCGTCTTCACCATCTTTTTGCATCTCTGCTAATTTTGGAATTGCAATTGTCAGCAACTGCATAATAATAGAGGATGTGATATATGGTGTAATACTTAATGCAAATACTGACATCTGTAAAAAGGATCCACCGGTAATCGCGTTAAAAAAGCTCATTGCGTCACCGGAGTTATTTGCAAACCAGCTTGCAATCATCTCTGCATTTACGCCCGGTAATGGTAATAAAGATCCTATTCTGATGACAACCAGCATTCCAAATGTATAAAGAAGACGATTTCTAATCTCTTTGATTTTAAATGCATTACGGAGTGTCTCTAGCATTAGATCACCTCAGCTTTTCCACCAAGAGCTACAATTTTTTCAATAGCAGATGCGCTAAATGCATTTGCTTGAATAGTTAGCTTTTTGGTAAATTCCCCGTTTCCAAGAATTTTCACTCCGTCTCTCGGGTTTTTAACGATTCCTTTTTCCAATAATGTAGTAATGGATACAACTGCACCATTATCAAATACTTCTAATGCTGAAAGATTAATTCCGACGATTGATTTTGCGTTTCTATTTGTAAATCCACGCTTTGGAATACGTCTGAATAAAGGCATCTGACCACCTTCGAAACCAGGTCTTGGAGCTCCTGAACGAGCTTTTTGTCCCTTATGTCCTTTACCGGCCGTCTTGCCATTTCCTGAACCGTGTCCACGTCCTCTTCTGAAATTATCACTGTGTTTAGATCCCTCTGCAGGTTGTAAATTTGATAAGTTCATCCTGACACCTCCTTATCCTAATATTAAATTTCTTCTACTTTGACTAAATGTCTAACCCTTTGAATCATACCTCTTACCGCACCATTATCCGGCATCTCTACTGTCTTGCCAATTTTATTCAAACCTAAAGCAACTACAGTTTTTCTCTGCTTCGGAACTGCTCCGATGGTAGATTTCATAAGTGTGATTTTTAATTTGCTTGCCATTCTTTATATCCTCCTTAACCAAGTATCTCTTCAACAGATTTACCGCGGAGTTTAGCAACTTCTTCAGGGGATTTCAACTGGCTTAATGCCTCAATTGTAGCTAACACTACGTTCTGTTTGTTGTTTGATCCCAAAGATTTTGTACGGATGTTCTTAATCCCTGCTAATTCGCAGACATTACGTGCTGGACCACCAGCGATAACTCCGGTACCTTCTGGTGCTCTCTTTAGTAATACACTTGCACCGGTATGTTTTCCGGTAATATCATGTGTGATACTGCTATTTTCATCTAGTTTTACAGTTATAAGCTTCTTTGCGGCGTCTTCTTTTCCTTTTCGGATTGCTTCTGGAATTTCAGTAGCTTTTCCTAAACCGGCGCCTACATGCCCATTGTTGTCTCCAACAACTACTAAGGCAGTGAATCGCATATTACGTCCACCTTTTACAACCTTAGTTACACGCTTGATTGATACCACTTTTTCTGTTAATTCTAATTGACTAGCATCAATGATTGTATGTTTCATGTAATCGTTTCCTCCTTGTTAGAATATTAATCCAGCTTCTCTTGCTGCATCCGCTAATGCTTTTACTTTTCCTTCATATATGAAGCCGCCTCTATCAAAGACAACAGTGGTGATTCCCTTTTCTAAAGCTTTTTTTGCAATTACAGTACCTAATTGGGTTGCTGCGTCTGTGTTATTGGTCTTTTCAAAATCTGCTCTTAAATCTTTGTCATTTGTAGATGCAGATACAAGGGTATTTCCAACTGTGTCGTCAATAATCTGAGCGTACATATGATTGTTGCTTCTGAACACAGCTAAACGAGGTCTTTCAGTTGTACCTGAGAAACGATTACGTATTCTTTTATGCTTCTTAACACGAACGTTAGCTCTTGCTTTTTTATTAATCATTTTTCGTCACTCCTTTAATTATTTCTTACCAGTCTTACCAACTTTACGTCTAACAACCTCATCAGCATACTTAATTCCTTTACCCTTATATGGTTCAGGTCTCTTTTTGTCTCTGATTTCCGCTGCGTATTGGCCAACTCTTTCTTTGTCAATTCCTACAATTGTAATCTTGTTGCCTTCTACTACAGATTCAATTCCGTCCGGATCAATCATCTCTACCGGATGGGAGTATCCCAGGTTCAGTGTTAACTTATCTCCTGCTTTTGATACTTTAAAGCCTACTCCGTTTACTTCAAGCTGCTTTTTATAACCATCTGTTACACCAACAACCATGTTGTTAAGGAGTGTTCTTGTCAAACCGTGTAAAGATTTCATTTTCTTCATTTCATTGGGTCTGCTAACAACGATCTCACTGCCTTCCATTTTTAAAGTCATCTCGGAAGGGAGTACTCTGTCAAGAGTCCCTTTTGGACCTTTTACAGTCACATGATTATTTTCTGCAATATCCACCGTTACTCCGGCTGGTACTGCGATTGGCATTCTTCCTATACGTGACATGCCCGTACCTCCTGTGTTTTCATTTTTTGTTACTTGATAACTTGGTTGGAACGTTCTCTAGGCAACGCTTAGAGAACTGTCTCATACTACCAAACGAATGCTAATACTTCTCCACCAACCTGAAGCTTTCTTGCACTTTTATCTGTTAAAATTCCCTGGTTTGTTGAAAGAATCGCAATTCCCAATCCACCAAGAACCTTAGGTAATTTATCTTTTCCGGCATATACACGTAATCCCGGTTTTGAAATTCTCTTAAGCCCTGTAATGATCTTCTCATTTTTGTCTGCGCCATATTTTAAAGTAACGCGTATTGTACTAAACTGACCATCTTCAATAATATCGTATTTTGCAATATATCCTTCATCTAATAGAATTCCGGCAATTGCAAGCTTGATTTTGGAAGATGGAATATCAACTGTATCGTGTTTCGCAGTATTTGCATTACGGATTCTTGTAAGCATATCTGCAATTGGATCACTTGTTGTCATGTTTTATTTCCTCCTATCTTTTACTAGGTATTCGTTAAAGTTGCTTTGTTTCTACCAGCTTGCTTTTCTAACACCTGGAATCTGTCCTTTGTATGCCAATTCACGGAAGCAAATTCTGCAAATTCCGTATTTTCTTAAGTAAGCATGTGGACGACCACAAATTCTGCAACGGTTATATTCTCTGGTAGAGAATTTTGGTGTGCGCTGCTGTTTAATCTTCATTGATGTTTTTGCCATAATTAAAATTCCCTCCTCACTTATTTAGCGAATGGCATATTGAACTGAGTCAATAATTCACGAGCTTCTTCATCTGTGTTAGCGGTGGTTACAAATATAACGTCCATACCTCTAACTTTATCTACTTTATCGTATTCGATTTCAGGGAAGATTAATTGTTCTTTAATTCCAAGTGCATAATTTCCTCTGCCATCAAATGCATTTGGATTAACTCCTCTAAAGTCACGCACACGAGGTAATGCAAGGTTGATCAGACGATCAACAAATTCATACATTCTTTCTCCTCTTAAAGTAACTTTACAACCAATTGGCATTCCTTCTCTTAATTTGAAGTTAGCAATTGAGTTTTTCGCTTTGGTTATAACTGCTTTCTGTCCTGCAATTGTTTCCATATCTTTTACTGCTGCTTCTAAAAGTTTTGCATTTTCTTTTGCTTCACCGACGCCCATGTTAATAACAACTTTTTCAAGTTTTGGCACCTGCATTGCATTTTTATATTCAAACTTCTTGATCATTGCCGGAACAATCTCATTTCTGTAAGTCTCTTTGAGTCTACTCAACTTATGTGTCCTCCTCTCTACAATTAATCGATTACATCACCTGTTGATTTTGCAAAACGAACTTTTTTATCTCCATCCATTTTAAAACCAACTCTTGTTATCTTTCCATTCTGTACATACATAACATTAGAAATGTCCACTGGACCTTCCTGATGAATAATTCCACCTTGTTGGTTAGCCATACTTGGTTTTGCGTGTTTCGTAACCATGTTAATGCCTTCTACAAGAACTGTACTGTCTTTTTTGTTAACGGCAATAACCTTGCCTTCTTTACCTTTATCTTTTCCTGCGATAACTTTTATCAAGTCACCCTTTTTGATCTTTAACATCTGGCAACCTCCTATAATACTTCTGGAGCAAGTGATACAATTTTCATAAACTGTTTATCACGAAGCTCTCTTGCCACTGGCCCAAAGATACGAGTTCCTCTTGGAGTCTTGTCATCTTTTATAATAACTGCAGCGTTTTCATCAAATCTTATATAAGAACCGTCTTTACGACGAGCACCTTTTTTGGTGCGAACAACTACGGCTTTGACAACATCGCCTTTTTTGACAACACCGCCTGGTGTTGCATCTTTAACCGTAGCAGTAATGATATCGCCAATGTTAGCATATCTTCTTGTTGAGCCGCCCATAACACGAATACAAAGTATTTCTTTTGCTCCGGTGTTATCAGCAACTTTCAGTCTGCTTTCCTGTTGAATCATGCGGGTAGCCTCCTTCTTATTTTGCTCTTTCCATGATCTCGACTAATCTCCATCTTTTGTCTTTTGACAATGGTCTAGTCTCCATAACTTTTACTGTATCACCAATATTACAGGCATTATCTTCATCATGTGCTTTTAATTTATATGTTCTTTTGATAATCTTCTTGTACAATGCATGTTTCACATTGTCTTCTACAGCAACCACGATGGTTTTTTGCATCTTGTTGCTTACGACCTTACCTATACGTGTTTTTCTAAGATTTCTATTTTCCACGATTTGGCTCTCCTTTCTAGTAGGATTATTTATTTAGCAGCTTTTGCAGTCATCATTGTCTGAATTCTTGCAATATTTTTTCTTACTTCTGTTATTCTGCTTGTGTTATCAAGTTGGTTCGTTGCATTCTGGAATCTCAAATTGAAAAGCTCTTTCTTTGCAGATACCAACAACTCACTTAACTCATTCACTGTTTTTGTATTTAATTCTTCTACGTATTTACTAGTTTTCATTTGATTCACCGCCTTCTAAGTCTGCACGTGAAACTATCTTACATTTACAAGGTAATTTATGCATAGCAAGACGAAGTGCCTCTTTGGCTGCTTCTTCCGGTACTCCGGCGATTTCAAACATAACGCGGCCCGGTTTTACTACGGCTACCCAGTATTCAAGTGTTCCTTTACCGGAACCCATACGAGTTTCAGCTGGTTTTGTTGTAACAGGTTTATCAGGGAATATCTTAATCCAGACTTGACCGCCACGCTTTACATAACGAGTCATGGCAACACGGGCTGCTTCGATCTGGTTGGAACGAATCCAGCATGGCTCCGTAGCTACAATACCATATTCACCATTACTAATTTTATTTCCTCTTAACGCCTTTCCCGCCATGGATCCGCGGAATTGTTTACGACGTTTTACTCTCTTAGGCATTAACATTATTTATCGCTCCCTTCCCTTGCACCTTTTGTTGGAAGAACTTCGCCTTTATAGATCCATACTTTCACGCCAACTTTTCCAAAAGTAGTATCTGCTTCAGCGAAACCGTAATCGATATCAGCTCTTAATGTCTGAAGCGGAATTGTTCCATCACTGTAGAACTCTGTACGTGCCATATCGGCTCCGCCAAGACGTCCTGAAACACAGGTTTTAATTCCTAAAGCTCCGGCTTTTCTGCTTCTTCCCATGCAGGATTTCATTGCTCTACGGAAGGAAACACGGTTTTCTAACTGCAATGCAATATTTTCAGCTACTAACTGTGCATCTTTATCCGGTCTCTTCACTTCTTTGATATCTACAACTAATTTCTTCTCTGTAAATTTCTGAAGCTCTGTTTTAATCTTCTCAATCTCTGCTCCACCTTTACCAATTACTACTCCAGGTTTTGCTGTATAAAGAATAACTTTAACTCTGTCTGATGTTCTTTCGATTTCTATCTTTGATACACCGGCAGCGTATAATTTTTTCTTAAGATATGTTCTAAGATTGTAGTCTTCAACCAAGAAGTCTGCAAAATCTGCTTCCGCATACCATTTAGAGTCCCAGTCTTTAATGACACCGACCCTCATACCATGAGGATTAACTTTCTGTCCCATGTTTGCCCTCCTTATCTTTCATTAAGCACTACGGTAATATGGCTCATTCTCTTTTCGATTCTATAAGCTCTACCCTGTGCTCTTGGTTTTATTCTCTTCATTGTAGGTCCTTTGTTAGCATAACATTCTTCTACATAAAGATTTTCAGCGTTCATTCCATTGTTGTTTTCAGCATTGGCAATTGCTGATTTTAAAATTTTCTCCACTACGCTTGAAGCGTATCTAGGATTATATGCTAAAATACCAAGTGCTGTTTCTACGTCTTTCCCGCGGATCGCATCTAATACGAAGCATGCTTTCTGGGTCGGGATTCTTGCGTAAGATAACTTAGCGGACGGTCTGGTATCTTTTTGTGCATTTCTTTCTCTCTTTATTTGGGATCTATGTCCTTTTGCCATGGATAAAACCTCCTTTCAAATTCTATCATTAACGAACTTTTGATTTCTTTTCGTCTTTTCCATGTCCTCTGTATGTTCTTGTAACAACGAACTCGCCGAGTTTATGGCCTACCATATCTTCAGTAACGTATACAGGTACATGTTTTCTACCATCATGAACTGCAATTGTATGTCCAACCATCTGCGGGAAGATTGTAGAACGGCGGGACCAGGTCTTAATTACCTGTTTGCTGTCAGCTGCGTTCAGGGCATCTACTTTTTTCAGTAAACTATCATCTGCAAATGGTCCTTTTTTTAATGAACGAGACATATTATTCCTCCTTATTTTGTTGCTTTACCATCTCTTCTTCTTACGATGAGCTTGTTAGAATGTTTATTTTTCTTTCTGGTCTTTAATCCAAGTGCCGGTTTACCCCAAGGTGTACATGGTCCGGAACGTCCGATTGGAGCCTTTCCTTCACCACCACCGTGTGGATGGTCATTTGGATTCATTACAGAACCACGAACGGTTGGGCGGATACCCATGTTACGTTTACGTCCTGCTTTACCAATATTGATAAGGTTGTGGTCACCATTTCCGATTGATCCAATGGTTGCACGGCAGTTAATTGGAACCATTCTCATTTCGCCGGATGGAAGTCTTAATGTTGCGTACTTTCCTTCCTTTGCCATAAGCTGTGCGCCAAGTCCTGCAGAACGTACCAGCTGTCCACCTTTTCCTGCATAAAGTTCAATATTGTGAACCTGTGAACCTACTGGAATGTTCTCAAGTGGTAAACAGTTTCCAACTCTTACTTCTGCTTCCGGTCCATTCATTAATTTCATTCCAACTTTTAATCCTTCAGGTGCAAGAATATAAGTCTTCTCGCCATCTGCATAGCTCAGCAATGCAATGTTGGCTGTTCTATTTGGATCGTACTCAATTGCAACTACTGTTGCAGGAATATTGTCTTTTCTTCTTTTGAAATCTATAATTCTATATTTCCTTCTGCTTCCGCCGCCCTGGTGTCTTACTGTAATCTTACCCTGGTTGTTACGTCCGGCATTTTTTTTCAAAGAAACTGTTAATGCTTTTTCAGGTGTTGATTTTGTAATTTCTGCAAAATCAGATCCTGTCATATTTCTTCTAGAAGGTGTATATGGGTTGTATGTCTTAATTCCCATGTTCGTTCTCCTTTCGAATCTCTATTTATCACGCGTTCGTTGCGTATAGGTTGCTATCTTTTATAATCCTGTAAAGAGTTCTATGTCTTTACTTTCAGGTGTAAGCTGAACGATAGCTTTTTTTGTTCTTGCAGTTTTTCCTGTTACCGCTCCACGTCTCTTGTTTTTACCATCAAGATTCATTGTGTTAACATGGGCAACTTTTGTTCCATCAAACATTTTTTCAACTGCTTCTTTGATCATGCTTTTGTTTGCTTCCGGGTGAACTAAAAATGTGTATTTTTTCTCACTCATTGCATTCATACTTTTTTCTGTAACTACCGGTTTAAGGATTACATCATAATATTTAATATTTGCCATTATGCATACACCTCCTCAATCTTTGCTACAGCTTCTTTTGTAGTAATTACTGTGTTGTATCTTAATACATCATATACATTGATTGTGTTAATCTGTGCGGTTTTTACTGAAGGAATGTTCCTTGCTGAAAGAACTGCATTCTGATTGTTATCTCCTAAAATCACAAGTGCGCCCTCGATCTTTAAGTTACTAAGCACTTCCTGGAATTTTTTTGTTTTGATTTCATCTAATCTGAGTTCATCAAGAACAATAAACTTGTTCTCCATTACTCTGGATGTTAAAGCAGATTTTAATGCTGCTCTTTTTTCTTTCTTATTTAACTTGAAAGAATAATCTCTTGGAACCGGTGCGAATACAACTCCGCCTCCTGTCCACTGTGGTGCACGAATGGATCCTTGTCTTGCATGACCGGTTCCTTTTTGTGCCCATGGCTTTCTTCCGCCGCCACGTACTTCGGAACGAGTCTTTGCTTTTTGTGTTCCCTGACGATTATTTGCAAGTTGCTGAACGGTTGCCATATGCACCAAATGTTCATTTACTGTCACGCCAAAGACTGCATCGTTAAGTTCAAGGCTGCCTACTTCTTTGCCTTCCATATTAAAAACAGATACGTTAGCCATCTGTATGTTCCTCCTTTCCTATCAAGAACTATTAAGCTTTTACAGTTTCCCTGATTGTTACTAATGATTTCTTAGGTCCTGGTACAGCACCTTTAATTAAGAGTAAGTTCTTTGCAGCGTCTACTCTTACTACTTCCAAGTTCTGAACTGTAATTTTCTTACACCCCATATGTCCTGCCATTTTCTTACCCTTAAATACCTTGCTTGGGCTTGAACAGGAACCACTGGATCCTGCATGACGGTGGAATTTAGATCCATGAGCCATAGGTCCTCTGGAATGTCCGTGTCTCTTAATAGCACCCTGGAAACCTTTACCTTTTGAAATTGCAGTTGCGTCAATTTTGTCGCCTTCTGCAAAGATATCAGCTTTGATTTCATCAGCCATATTGTATTCTTCAGCATTCTCAAATTTGAATTCCTGTACGAATCTCTTACTTGTTACACCTGCTTTTGCAAAGTGGCCTTTTTCTGCTTTGTTTACTCCATGTCTGTTTCTGATTTCTTTTTTGCCTGCTGCATCTTTATTGACAATTTTTTCTTTCTTGTCCGTAAAGCCAACCTGCACTGCACTGTATCCATCGTTCTTCACAGTTTTAACCTGTGTAACAACACATGGACCAGCTTCTAATACAGTAACCGGAACTAATACTCCGTCTGTATTGAAGATTTGAGTCATTCCGACTTTTGTTGCTAAAATAGCTTTCTTCATTCTTTTACCTCCTGTTTACTCTACAGCGGAACGCTTTATGTGCGTTCATCCTAGAACAGTCAATATAAGTGGAACACAAGTGTTACTTCTATAATGAACCAATTCAGGATTGTTACCATAATTAATGTTCGAAAGATTACTTCTGTTCTTTCATTTTAATATCAATGTACACACCAGCTGGCATCTCTAAACGAGATAATGCATCTACTGTCTTCTGTGTTGGTGCAATGATATCGATGAGTCTCTTGTGAGTTCTCTGTTCAAACTGTTCTCTGGAATCTTTGTACTTGTGAACTGCTCTTAAAATTGTGATAACCTCTTTCTTTGTTGGCAGTGGAACCGGTCCACTTACCTGAGATCCGTTCTTCTTCACCGTTTCGATGATTTTCTTAGCACTTGCATCTACTAACTGATGCTCATATGCCTTCAATGTGATTCTCATTACTTGACTTGCCATAAAAAAAGTCGCCTCCTTTTCGCACTAATGCAGTACGACAAGCGGTGACTGTACACTCTCCCGTGTGTATCCAGGTGCTTACACACGTCGTTTCTACTCATTGGTAGACGTATTTTGTGATACAGTGACTTGTCGCCAGTTTCCTAACTTGACATTTGCTCCACGGAAAACCTGTTTTTCGCAAAACAGCAACCTCACGCTTCATCGCTCGTATGTCACAGCAAAGCTTAGTATACATGATATCTAGCGCCTTGGCAATAGTTTTTTTAAAAATATTGTTTTTTATTCAGTACAATTTACAAGTCACTGTATTTGATTGATTATTTTTTATTTTCTATAGGTTCTATACAATCCCGGTCGTCCAACTATGGAATCGGTCTTAGCAATTGCGGCAACCTTATAATAATAGGTAACTCCACTTTTCGCTGTTTTATCCAAATAACGGCCGGAATTTGCCGTAGTCATAATGGTTCGAATTTTTTTCAAATTAGTTGGAGAAGTTCCTCTATATAGTTCATATCCCTTTACATTGTTTTTCTGTGCCTTTGTCAATGCGATACCCGGTATACGAACCACTCCGGAATTCCACTTCAATTGAATTTTATTTCCTTTTTTACCAATATCTGTAATAACCGGCTTCATATAAGTTGCATCTGTCTCACGGTATCCAAGATACATCCTGGAATTGGACATTGCCTGCAGGGACGGATTTGTATAGGAATACATATTCCCTCTTGTTGTTGAATCTCCATCACAGTCAAACATCACCCATTCTTTTCCGCCATCTCCATCTGCATCAAGATACGCTTCTGCCCAAACATGTTCGAACTCCAGATTCGTACTACTGTATTTGGACCACTCTTCCTTTGGAATGCTTAAGCTCACACCTCTGGTTGTTCTGGCCGGTATTCCCTGCGTTCTGCATAACATAACAAAATAACTGGCATATCCATTACAAATAGTCTTACATACTCCATTATTTAAATATCTCATATACAATTTATATGGATTTAGTTCCGCATGTCCGCTCCAGTCATATTCATAGTGCGTTCCAATAAAATCATGAAAACTGATTGCCTGATCATATTGTGTCATTGCGCCTGCGTCTCCGGCAAGTTTTTTTGCAAGGTTCTTCATAACTTTTATTTGTCCCTTGGTTAAATCCTCTCCGTACTCTGTTTCCATGCTGTCATGCATTCCCATATCCATATAATTCTCCGGCAATACATTCGCGCCACACTGAAGAACCCTCTGGTTCTCACTCTCTATCTCTGCATATTTATCAAAATACATCTTTCCATTTTTGCAAGTTAAATATACTCCCATAATGGAATATGGCATGGAAGATGCTGCTTCCATTGTCGCACCATAAGTCATGCGCAGTACATACGTTGCATCTTTTTCAAAAAGCCTTGCTGCATCCACCGTTTTTGTAAAGGAATGATTGTTATCGAATTCCCCCTCTTCCTTAATGGCCCATCTACCATTGTCATAAAAAAACATAGTATAGTACTTTACTTCATTTCGGGTGGTTACATGCATTTTAATTGTCTGATTCTCATTGTTAATCTCTGCCTCTACCAGTTCTCCAGATTTGTCCCCCGGTGCTGAACTGCGAAAGCTTGTGCAATCCGTCTCAGACGTCATTCCCGCATGCGCCTCCATTGGTTGTTGGAACGTAAGTACACAACTTAGTACAAGCATGATTGCTATTATTTTTTTCATACTTCTGTTACCCCTTTCGATTTTGTTTTCCTTTTCTATTCTACCTAAAAGTCAGGAAAAAGTAAAGTTCACTTTTGGTAATTTCACGGATTGTTTTTCTTGCTGAAATCCCTTATAATTAATGAAATAGGTTCCATGAAAGGATTCGTTATGTGGATTGCAAAAAATTGGATTGATTATGAAGTAATAGACACCTCAAAAGGTGAAAAATTAGAACGCTGGGATAAGTATCTTTTAATTCGCCCGGACCCTCAGGTAATTTGGGATACCCCTCGTTTGAATCAGGGATGGACCCATCCAAACGGCCACTATCACAGAAGTAAACTGGGTGGCGGTGAATGGGAATTCTTTCATCTTCCCCAACAGTGGCAGGTTCATTATAAGACACTGACCTTTAACCTGAAGCCATTTAGCTTTAAACATACCGGACTTTTTCCGGAGCAAGCTTCTAACTGGGATTGGTTTTCTGATAAAATCAAGTCTGCCGATCGTCCCATTAAGGTATTAAACCTATTTGCCTATACCGGTGGTGCCTCCCTGGCTGCCGCTGCCGCCGGTGCTTCCGTCACCCATGTGGACGCCTCCAAAGGAATGGTGACCTGGGCAAAAGAAAATGCACAAACCTCCGGTCTTGGTGATGCCCCCATCCGCTTTATCGTGGATGACTGCGTAAAATTTGTTGAAAGGGAAATCCGCCGCGGTAATTCCTATGATGCCATTATAATGGACCCCCCTTCCTATGGACGGGGCCCAAAAGGTGAGATTTGGAAAATCGAAGATTCCATTCATCCCTTTATTCAATTATGTACACGCCTGTTAAGTGACCACCCTCTCTTCTTTTTGGTGAATTCCTATACTACCGGTCTTTCACCAAGTGTCATGGGCTACATGATTGCAACGGAGTTAAAACAATTCCATGGTAAAGTCACCTGTGATGAAATTGGTCTTCCGGTATCCGGGAATGGGCTGGTTCTTCCCTGTGGTGCCAGTGGACGCTGGGAAAGTGAGAATTAAGAATGAATAAAAAAGAAATACTTGAAATTAAAAAACAATTTTCTCCGGAAAATTCAACCATCACCCGAATCTGCAGCTGTTATATTGATGGTGAAAAAAATATTAAATTCAAATCCAAAGAAGCGTTCCATGCACTTGCGGAAGAAGAAGCCTTTAAATACCATGATATCTTTAAGCACACCTTGTCCGGAACCATTGGCAAGAATTTACTGAATATGGAGTTTCCCCTTTCCTGTGAGGAAGAAGATGGAAATCAGAATTTCTTATTGAAATTACGGGACAGTCAGCTCAATGATGACGCACTGATTGATGCCTTTTATGAAAAAATAATCAACTCCTACGAATATGCTTCTAATTATTATATTATTTTGATTCATGCTAATTATGATATTCCCGGAAAATCTTCTGACGGGACTCATATGTTTGATGCCTCTGATGAAGTATATGAATATCTCTTATGTAGCATCTGCCCGGTTAACTTATCCAAAGCAGGATTAAGCTATAACACAGAAAAAAATCTTATGGCGGAACGAATGCGGGACTGGATTGTGGCTGCTCCTTTAACCGGTTTCCTTTTTCCTGCCTTTCATGACAGGGGGAGTGATGTACATAGTGTCCTTTACTATTCCAAAAATCCGGAAGAATTACAACCTTCCTTCATTGATCAGGTATTAAGTAGCACCCTGCCCTTGTCTGCCTCCGGTCAGATGGAAACCTTTCAGGCTATTTTATCGGATACCCTTGGGGAACATTGCAATTTCGATGCCATTAAGTCCATTCACGATACCCTGAACGAACTAATGGAAGAACATAAAGATGAACCGGACCCTCTCATTGTATCCAAGTATGAAATGCGTCATATCCTGGAAGAATGTGAAGTTGGGCAGGATGCTCTTGATCTTCTTGATGAGAAATATGACTCCTGTGTTACAAATGAGACTCCCTTACTCGCTTCAAATATCACACATGGAAAACAATTTTCCATTCAAACCCCGGATATTATCATTAAAGTGAATCCTGAACGAACCGATCTGGTAGAAACTAAAATTATTGATGGACGTCAGTTTCTCCTGATTGCAGTTGACAGCCATCTGGAAGTGAATGGCTTCACCGTAAATAGTCCCTGCGAAAAAGGAACTGCCCAATAATCGGGCAGTTCCTTTTTTTATCTTTTTTTATTTGTTTTAAAATCAATCATCGTCTTCTTCGTCGTCATCGTCGTCATCTTCTGCTTTGAATTTTCCTGTAATTGTACCAAATTCTTTGTCTTTGGATGATTTGATTCCGGTGATTTCGTAGTAGTAGGTCTCTCCTTCTTCAAGTCCTTCAATAACGATGGTGCATTCTTCTCTGTCATAATCTGAGAGTTCTGCTTCAAATACCTTACCTGCTTTGTCTGTAATCTTTACGGTTGGGTTATTCCATGACACTTTTCCTTTGAATTCAATGCTTAATTCATCATCTTCAAATTCAACTTCATCTACTTTTACATTCACTTTTCCGCCCGGTGTTGGTACTAAATCTTTTTTGGAAATGAAGAATACACCGGATACTGTTGTATACTCTTTGGAACCTTTTGTACGAATTCCGCTGATTTCGAATGTAAAGTTTGTATTGTTTGGCATTCCTTTTGCAATAATACTGCATTCAAATCCACTGTTGAACTTTACAGTTGCTGGATATTCTTTCTTATTCTGGTCCACAATTTTAACTTTTGCTCTTCTGTATTTTACTTTTGTCTTAAAGGAAACATCTACCTGACTGTCACTCTTTACTTCAATTTTTTTAATTAGGACATCATTGGATTCAGTCTTAAATGTTCCTGTTACAGAGCCAAACTGTGCCTGATCAAAATATTTGATTCCATCAATGGTAACTGTTAAATTTTTCTTGATTGGCAGGTTTACTGAATAAATTTTCAAATCGTCCATGCCTTTTACGATCTGCTGTGATAAATAAATCGTGTTGCTCTCGTCTTTAATGGTTACTTTAAAATCAGCTGCAAAGTCAACGATATCACAAAACTCAACATTAATGATTCCATTATTGTACTCAATCTCCTGAATCTGTACTGCCTCTACTACCGGTACAACCGGAGGAGCCGGCGTAACAACAGGTGTTTCTGCTGCCTTCACCTGCATGGTAGGTAATACTAAGAACATGGTTAAAAGCATTGCGGTAATTTTTTTAAGTTGGTTTTTCTTCTTCATAATTAAGACTCCTTTCATAAATAAGTAACTTGTTTTTTGGTGTTACTAATATAATGCATGGGAAGTATCTTTTATTGCATAAAATTAAAATAAATTTATTTCAGCATAAAGCTGTTGTTTACAACCGTTGTGTTATATAGGAAAAGAACTTCCTGTGAAGAGTTGAAGCTCATAAAATTAGATAAGTACTTGGACGATACAAATCTTAAATCAATCACGGTTATTTTCTTATAAGTATTTAAGAGCAGTGGTGCCATACTGCTGGAAAAAGAATCCCCGAATATAACCAGTTCTCTTTTGGAACTTGTTTTGGGTACTGTAATGGTCACAATAGGATTGGGACCGGACAAAAATACATCATAAGGAACATCGGAGCTTAATTTCTTGGTATTATAGACTTTTGATGTTCCACTCTGTCCATAAATACTCACTTTCGCTTTTTTTGTTGTGGAGTTCACCAAGTAATGTAAGGACTCATTGGGAACTTTTCCACTTATAGATGAGGTATAAACCCCACGATATTTTTTTAATGTCTTTTTATCATAATTACCACTGCTTACGCGGAAGTTCATTCTACTTCCCAACACATTCACCGTATCCACTATTTTTTCCTGTCTCCAGTGTAAATCTGTCTTATAATAATCCGACAAGCTTAAAGAATCCTCAATGGATATTTCCTTTGCACCTTTTACGGATTTTTTCATGAGACGAAACATTTTTTCATATTCACCCTTTGAAAAATAGCTGTTTTTTATAAAATAACTCTTATCCGGTATAATTGCATAATGCACTGATTTAGCGTTCTTTAGATACTTACTTACAATACCGCTTATTTTTTTTCCCATATTTTTAATAGATTTTGAGTTATAGTCTTCCATGGGTGTGGAATAATAATCTCCGGAATGAATTAAGGTTCTTTTCGTTTTTCCACTGAAGGCTTTTGGAAGCTCGCTAAAATTTAACCGTTGGAAGCTGTCTACAATCTCTTGGGATCCTTCATTGGTCATAACCAGTAAAATTACATTGCCAATGCTTGATACCTTTACATTTTCAGGCTCTACCGATACACAAACCCATTTTCTCGGATCTACATTTTCTTTTATATCTGTTTTAACCTGTTCCACATCGCTGCCATCTTTTACACGCACAAGGCAAACAGAATAAGGAATGACATTAATCATTGCCTCACTGGCAATTCCCTGCTCTAGATCCGTATTCTTAATTCCCAGATAATACATGGATGATTCACTATCAATCTTTTTATTCCATACTTTTGGAAGTTCAATGGATACTCCCTCATAGATTTTCTCCATAATTCGTTCCAAGGGTGCTTTTTTTACAAACTCCCTGGCAAATTCTTCTTTAACCTTAATCTTACAAGTCCCCACCTTCACGGTCTTTTTCTTGTAGGTTTCCTTTACGGTTATGGTTCCCTGACCAACCTTAATTGCCTTTACAACTCCGTTTTTATCCACTGTAGCAACTTTTTTATTGGAACTGATATACTGATAGGTGGCTGACTTCTTCTTATTAAGGATGACAACCTTAGGCTTTGATACCTTAATTGCTCCTATATTTATTGAGATTGCTGTTTTCTGCAGCTTTGCTTTTGCAGCTGCTTCTACTTGTGTCTGATTTCCAATTGGGGAAAATATGGTACATACTACCATAACTGCCGCCAACAACATACTGATTTTTGCTTTCACTTAACTTTCCTCCATTGTTTGCTTCGTTTCTGTTATTTATTATACTGTATTTTTTCCCACATAGATAGCACTTTTATTGAAACAATCGTTCTAACCGGTTCTAACCCAGGAACAATTCCGGTTCTGCCCGGCGTGTATATCCAGCCTCTAGTTCATGCTGATGATATAAATAGCCTTCATCTTCGTAATATTTTGCTCCTATTGGACATTTTTTCACGCAGGCTCCGCATTTAATACAGATTCCGGTTATCTGGGTACAATCCTCTGCTTGAATGGAACCCATGGGACATACCGAGGCACAAATTCCGCATTGGGTACAACTATCCTTGGTCAGGGGCTTTACTTTTAGGATATTAACCGAATTTCCCTGGCGATCTCGTGGTGTATAATAAGGGCGCAAAGGAGTCTCTCCCTTTACCGGAATTGGATATTTCAAATTCTCTGTCCCGGTTTGTATCTGCTCTGCCATTTTTTTACTGAACCGTTCTACTATTTTCATATCCTGTTCATCCGGTCTTCCCTTGGCAAGATCATAGGAAAAAGAATGTTCTCCAATAAACGCAGCCGCCCCGACTGTATGGAATCCATCTGCTTCCAGCAAATCTCGAAGCTCTATAAGTGCATCATCATAATTACGGTTTCCATATAATACAACGGGAATTGCAAGTGCTCCATTGCCTGCTAACATTTTCTGAAGATAAGGTAACAGCACATTTGGTACCCGACCCGCATAGACCGGTACTCCCACTATGACAAGATCCCCTTCTGTGAACTCCTGTGTGTGTGTCCTAAGGTTCGCCGGTGTAAAATCAATACTTGCTACAGGTGCCTTTATAATCTCCCCCAACTGTCCTGCCATACTGGATACAATTCTTTCTGTAGTACCCGTTGCACTAAAGAACAACTGGTATATTTTCTTGATTTTCATAAAATAATCTCCTTTTTTAGAAAAGCAGACTATGTACGTAGTCTGCCCTTTTGTTTATGCACGTCTTCTATTTTCTTTTCTTAAATACATCATTGCATCTTTCCTAGTTACAATACCAATAAAAATATTATCATCATCTATCACCGGAACAAAATTCTGGTTCATTACCTTATCCCACAAATCTTCCATGTTCGCATTTATAGAAACCGGTGCATTGTCTCGTCGTCTGCTCACTTTTGTTAAAGGAACGTCTTCCGCGTCAAATAAATTTAAATTCGCATGATCCTTTATATACCAGAGCAAATCCCCTTCTGTTATGGTTCCTATGTACTTTCCAGTTTTTGAAATAATTGGGATTGCAGTGTAACCATGGGTTTCCAACTTCTCCAGTGCCTGCCGCAATGTGTCTTCTACATAAATCGTGGCAACATCACTCTTGGGGGTCAGAAAAAATAAAATATTCATACCTTCTCCTCTCGGACTCTTATTACTCTTTACAGGTTCTATT
>JAVVVI010000023.1:0-39147 GCA_036652735.1 Lachnospiraceae bacterium | reverse complement strand
ACAAATAAAAGGAGGCTTGAATATTCAAATGGAATGAGTTATAATGTGCTTTACGATTAGGAGCAAGGTGAAATGAAGACAAGAATAAAGAACATTACTCGTGCCCAGACAATAGCACTAGGATTTTTTTTAATCATCATGACAGGAACGCTTCTTTTGATGCTGCCCATAGCATCCAGAGAAGGACATACAACAAATTTAATGACGGCATTGTTTACCGCTACCAGTGCAACCTGTGTTACGGGATTGATTGTTGTAGATACCTATCAGTATTGGTCTGTGTTTGGTCAGGTAGTGATTATGATGCTGATTCAGATTGGCGGAATGGGGTTTGTAACCGTAGGCGTATGGTTTGCAGTATTTTTACGTAGAAAGATAGATTTAAAAGGGCGAGGATTAATTCAGGAGAGTATTAATACCATACAAATTGGCGGAGTTGTCCGACTGGTAAAAAAGGTCGTTATGGGAACAGCCATTTTTGAATTGACAGGAGCATTTTTACTATCCTTTTATTATGTACCAAGATTGGGATTTATAAAGGGAGTTTATAATGGTATTTTTCATGCAATTTCTGCATTTTGTAACGCGGGATTTGATTTAATGGGCAGGAATGGTGAATTCCTTTCTTTTACAGGGCAATATGATAATATATTAATAAATGCAGTGATTATGTCCCTGATTGTAATTGGAGGTATTGGTTTCATTGTATGGGACGATATCTCAGAGCGGAAGTGGCATATACGTAGTTATATGCTTCACACAAAGATTGTACTTACTGTTTCCTTTGCTTTAATCATTGGAGGAGCCATTTTATTCTATGTAATGGAGAGTGGAAATCTGATGGAGGGAATGAGTGTAAAGGGAAAGATTTGTTCTTCACTCTTTAGTTCCGTAACAGCAAGGACTGCGGGTTTTAATACATTGGATATTGCATCATTTACAGAGGGAAGTAAATTTTTAAGCGTGATTTTAATGTTTATTGGTGGAAGCCCCGGTTCCACGGCGGGTGGTATTAAAACAACCACATTGGCGGTTATGACAATTTTCATTTGGAGCAGGGTAAGAAGTGGATCGGGATGTAATCTTTACAACCGAAGAATCACAGATGATATTGTTACGAAAGCGGCAATGGTATTTGGAATTAATTTACTTTTAGGAATCTCAGGAACATTGATTATCTGTTCTCTACAGAATTTTCCGGTTGGAGATGTGCTTTTTGAAGTATTTTCCGCAATTGGAACAGTTGGTATGTCAACAGGAATTACCAGAGATTTGAATATGTTATCAAAAATAGTGGTCGTATTGTTAATGTATATGGGAAGAATCGGAAGTATGACGTTTGCACTTGCGTTTGCGGAAAAAAGATCGCCGGTTCCGGTTACTATGCCAACAGAAAAAATCACAGTTGGATAGCAAAATTTATGGAGGATATTATGAAATCAATATTAATGATTGGAATGGGTAAATTTGGTCATCATCTTTGTCAGCGATTAGTACAGATGGGAAATGAAATTATGGTAGTTGACCAGAGAGAAGAAGTGATTCAGGATTTACTTCCAATCGTAGTCAGTGCAAAGATTGCAGACTGCTCAAATGAAGAAGTACTACGAAGCTTTGGAATTGGTAATTTTGACTTGTGTATTGTGTGTATTGGAACTAATTTTCAAAGCAGCCTTGAGGTTACAAGCTTGTTAAAAGAGCTGGGGGCAAAATATGTAATAAGTAAAGCGAATCGAGATGTGCATGCAAAGTTCTTGTTGAGAAATGGAGCCGATGAAGTAATCTATCCGGACAGGGATATCGCCGAGAAGCTGGCAATGAAATTTAGTGCAAATCATGTGTTTGATTATATTTCACTGACGGGTGGTTATTCAATTTATGAGATTCCGCCATTGAAGGAATGGATTGGAAGATCCTTAAAGGATGCAGACGTGCGGGTAAAATATCATGTAAATATTCTTGGAGTCAATGAAGAAGGCAATGTACGTATGCTTCCAAGTGCCGATTACATTATAGAAGAGACCGATCATTTAATGGTTCTTGGAAATAATGAAGATGTGAAAAAGATTCTAAAATTATTTAAATAAGAGTATTGAATGAAACATATAAAAAAGTGCCATCAAAGTGAACTTTGATGGCACTTTTACTGTCTTATTTTCCCAAAGGATGGTCCCAGCGGTCACTTAAATTGTTAACCTGATCTGTAAAACGGGCAAGATCTTTATTGGTGTAGGCTTTATTCCGGTTAATAACAGCCAGCAGGCGCTGACCGGCAGCCAGGAGCCTTGCAAAAGCATCCGTGGAACGTTTGGAGACTGGTGATTTATCCGGAACAGGAATTCCAATAGGCTGAGAGATCCAGGAATCTGTGGCAAGATCAAATTCGGCACCACTGAAAGGAACACCGGTATCATATCCATACTGTGTGGTTAGTAACTGGGCAAAGGAATCACAGACTTGATCTTCTCCATGAACGATAAATACTTTTTTCGGTTTCACGGTGAAATGGTTAATCCATTCAATGAGACCATTCTGGTCAGCATGACCACTCATTCCCGGAAGTCGCAGGATACTTGCTCTTACATCAATGGTTTCGCCAAATAGTTTTACCTCAGTTACACCATCCAAAAGAATCCGTCCAAGTGTACCAAAAGCCTGGTAACCTACAAATAAGATCGTGGATTCCGGACGCCAAAGGTTGTGCTTGAGATGATGACGAATACGTCCGGCTTCGCACATGCCTGAGGCGGAGAGTATTACTTTCGGCTTAAGATCAAAGTTAATTGCACGGGATTCATCACTGGTGATGGAAAGGTGCAATCCCGGAAAATTAAGAGGATTGATTCCGGAGCGAACTAAGTTTAAGGTTTCCTCATCATAGCAGTCTTGCATGTTTTCCTGAAAGATATTCGTTGCCTCTACGGCAAGGGGACTGTCTACATAGACATCAAAATTGCCATGGCGCTGAATCAAGCCTCTTTTCTTTATTTCACGGATATAATAGAGCATTTCCTGTGTTCTGCCAACAGCAAAAGAAGGAACAACAACATTGCCGCCCCGGTCAAAGGTCGTTTGCAATATTTCAGCAAGTGCGGTTACATAGTCCACAGGTTTATCATGGGTACGATCTCCATAAGTGGATTCCATAACTACATAGTCCGCATCTTCAATATAAAAAGGATTGCGGATAAGAGGCTGGTCAATATTACCGATATCTCCGGAGAAAACAATTTTCTCTTGTTGGTTATTCTCGGTTAACCAGACTTCAATGCTGGAGGAACCCAGCAGATGCCCTTCGTCCCGAAAACGAATCTGGACGCCTTCACAAAGATCAATTTGCACATCGTAAGGAACACCTTCAATGTGTTTAATTAATCCAATTGCATCCTCCATACTATACAAAGGGGGAACATCTTCGGCTCCGGCCCGTCGCCCTTTACGATTGCGCCAATCGGCTTCAAACTCCTGAATATGAGCACTGTCACGCAGCATAATGTCACATAAATCAGCAGTTGCGGTGGTACAAAATACGGTGCCGCGGAATCCTCTGGCATAAAGCAGTGGAAGGAGACCCGCATGGTCAATATGAGCATGAGTCAAAAGAACATAGTCAATATCTGATTCCGGCCAGGGTATCCCTTGGTTTACATAGATATCTTTTCCCTGTTGCATTCCATAGTCAATTAAGATGTGTTTTCCACAAATCTCCAGGCAGTGACAACTGCCGGTAACTTCATGATCAGCTCCAATAAAAGTCAGTTTCATCAAATTCCCCCTATACATAGTTTATTCTTTGCTTCATAATAGCACTTTTTTTACCAGAGTACAACAGAATAACATGCAATAGGCGGTAACCAATATAAGTTCTATTAGCTACCGCCTATTAAGCTTCGTTGTCCATTGGACCGTACCTCTCTTCCTTAATTCTTCTGTCAAGGTTCTTTCACATCCACTTCTCGCATCGTCTTTCTTTTTCATCCTGAGTTTTCTACCGCTCTAATATTGCCGGTATGTAAAACCCCAAACATTGATCTTGAGTCGACAGGTGTGCTTTGATTGAACAAACAAATGTTTCTGGTGGTCTGCACCTCACTTCCTAAAATTACCAAGTTCTTGAATCTGCTTTATAAATCTAAGATTAAGTTTCTGGTGGTTTGTACCTCCTTTATTGTTTTCGTTTGATCTAATGTCATTATATCTCTCAATTGAGAGAATGTCAATAGAAAAATAAAAAAAAGTTAAAATAATTTTAATGTCACAGCAAAGCATAAGAAATAATGAAAATATTCAAAATACGAGATACAAATCACACAATAACGATACAATAGTTGGAAATTAAAAAAAGCTACAAAAACAATAACAAATCATTGCTTCTGCAGCTTCTTAAACGAAAGTTCTATTTTTGGGATTCAGCCAGAGCTTCCTGGCAGGCTTTAGCCAGCTGGTCACCACAGGAAGTAGTCTTTTTCCCACAGGATATTCCGCTGATTTTATCTGTAATTTGATCTACTGTAAGTCCTTCTACGAGCTTTGGAATTGCTTTCAAGTTGCCATCGCAGCCTCCGGTAAAGACAACATTATGTATGGTGTTGCCTTCGATATCTAAGTCAATGACCTTGGAACAGGTTCCATGAGTATGATAAGTATAATGCATTGTGTATACCTCCATGAATGTATAAATTTGTTTGAAATAACAATAGTATTATATCATATGTAGAAAGTTAGGAAAAGAGTATTAATAGAAAATTCATAATATGTTCACGGGATTATATATTGTTTAATATCAATTTACGTGATAGAATAAGGATTGTGTAGTAAAAAACCAGACATAGGAGATTAAAATGAAAGTTATAAATAAAATATTCGGAACCCACAGTGAAAGAGAATTAAAGCTGGTATATCCAATCGTAGATAAAATAGAAGCACTTCGTCCAGCAATGATTGCATTATCGGACGAAGAACTCCGCAATAGAACACAAGAGTTTAAGAAAAGACTTTCTCAGGGAGAGACACTGGATGATATTTTAGTGGAGGCATTTGCAACGGTTCGGGAAGCGGCAAGAAGAACCTTGGGAATGGAACCTTACCGTGTACAGCTGGTGGGAGGAGTGGTTCTTCATCAGGGACGTATATCTGAGATGAAAACAGGAGAAGGAAAAACACTTGTTTCAACGCTGCCGGCATACCTCAATGCATTAGAAGGAAAGGGAGTCCATATTGTTACGGTGAATGATTACCTGGCAAAACGTGACTCAGAGTGGATGGGAAAGGTTCATGAATTTCTTGGTTTGACCGTTGGAGTTGTTCTTAATAATATTGAGAATGATGAAAGACGTGATGCTTATGCCTGTGATATTACGTATATTACCAATAATGAACTAGGATTTGATTATCTGAGAGATAATATGGTTATTTATAAGGAACAGTTAGTGCAAAGAGACCTGCATTATGCCATTATTGATGAGGTGGATTCGGTTTTAATTGATGAGGCAAGGACACCACTGATTATCTCCGGACAAAGTGGGAAATCAACCAAGATCTATGAGGCCTGTGATATATTGGCCGGTCAGTTGAAAAAGGGTTCAGAGAGTCAGGAATTAACAAAGATGGACGCTATTATGGGTATTGAAGTGGAAGAAAGCGGAGACTTTGTTGTGAATGAAAAGGATAAGGTGGTAAACCTTACAGAAGAGGGCGTAAAGAGAGTAGAGCAGTTCTTTAAAATAGAGAACCTGGCAGATCCGGAGAATTTAGAGATTCAGCATAATATTATATTGGCGCTGCGTGCCCATAATCTTATGTTCCGTGATCAGGATTATGTGGTAAAGGATGACGAAGTTTTAATAGTAGATGAATTTACCGGTCGTATTATGCCAGGACGAAGATACTCCGATGGTTTGCATCAGGCAATCGAAGCAAAAGAGCATGTAAAGGTAAAAAGAGAAAGTAAGACGCTGGCAAATATTACCTTCCAAAACTTTTTTAACAAGTATACAAAAAAAGCGGGCATGACAGGAACCGCGTTAACAGAGGAAAAAGAGTTCCGTGATATTTATGGCATGGATGTTATTGAAATCCCAACCAATCAGCCGGTTGCTCGATTGGACCATGAAGATGCGGTGTATAAAACACATAAGGAAAAGCTCCATGCGGTAGTAGACGAGATTATTTTATCTCATGAAAAAGAACAACCGGTTTTGGTAGGAACAATTACAATTGAATCATCCGAAGAGATCAGCATGCTTCTTAAAAAAAGAGGAATTCCCCATAAAGTATTAAATGCCAAGTTCCATGAACTCGAGGCAGAGATTGTGGCAGAAGCAGGTATTCACGGAGTGGTTACAATCGCTACCAATATGGCAGGCCGTGGAACGGATATTAAGTTAGATGAGGAAGCAAGACAGGCAGGCGGTTTAAAGATTATTGGTACTGAGCGTCATGAATCCAGACGTATTGACAATCAGTTAAGAGGTCGTTCCGGTCGTCAGGGAGATCCGGGTGAATCAAAATTCTTTATCTCACTGGAAGATGATTTGATGCGTTTATTTGGATCAGAGCGTCTTGTGACCATGTTTAATACACTTGGTGTTCCGGAAAACGAACAGATTCAGCATAAGATGTTAACCAGTGCAATTGAAAAAGCACAGACAAAGATAGAAGGCAATAACTTTGGTATTCGTAAGAATTTATTGGATTATGATCAGGTTATGAATGAGCAAAGGGAAATTATTTATGCAGAAAGACGCCGAGTGCTTGATGGTGAGAGCATGCGGGATGCCATTTATAAAATGCTTACAGATCGTGTGGAGGATACGGTGGATTTGTGTATCTCAACAGATCAGTCCTCAAAAGACTGGGATTTAAATGAACTGAATCAATTGCTATTACCTACAATTCCACTTGTACCGATTACACGGGAATTTGTTGAGGGAATGAATAGCAATGAATTAAAACATGCATTAAAAGAACAGGCAGTGAAGTTATATGAGGCAAAAGAAGCAGAATTCCAGGAAGCTGAGGCAGTAAGAGAACTGGAACGGGTAATTTTGTTAAAGGTAATTGATCGAAAATGGATGGATCATATAGATGATATGGATCAGCTTCGACAGGGGATTGGTTTGCAAGCGTATGGACAAAGAGATCCTTTGGTAGAATATAAGATGAGCGGATACGATATGTTTGATTCTATGATTAACAATATTCAGGAAGATACGGTTCGTCTGCTGCTTCATGTTAAGATTGAGCAAAAAGTTGAACGGGAACAGGTGGCAAAAGTAACCGGAACCAATAAAGATGATACCGTTGCAAATGCTCCAAAAAAGAGGGAAAGTGCGAAGATCTATCCCAATGATCCTTGCCCATGCGGGAGTGGAAAAAAATATAAGCAGTGCTGTGGACGTTTAAATTAGTCTATTGATAAGAATAATAAAAAGATGGCGGATGCCATCTTTTTGTTATCCGGGAGAGTGGTTCTATACATTAGAAAAAATCGAACAAATGTACGTGTTACGGGTTTACAACCGCCTATATTCTGTGATATACTGTACTGAATTAAAGAAAAATAATGTCTTAAAACGGAGGTGTATCGATTAATATGGACCATTTTGAATTAATATCCCAATATCAGCCCACAGGAGATCAGCCACAGGCAATTAAGGAGCTGGTAGAAGGATTTAAACAGGGTAACCAATGTGAGACGCTATTGGGTGTTACAGGGTCGGGAAAGACCTTTACAATGGCAAATGTGATCCAGCAGATACAGAAGCCAACCTTAATTATAGCACATAATAAAACACTGGCAGGACAATTGTATGGAGAATTTAAAGAGTTTTTTCCAAAAAATGCAGTGGAATACTTTGTTAGTTATTATGATTATTATCAGCCGGAAGCATATGTACCCTCTACGGACACGTATATCGAGAAAGATTCCGCAATAAATGAAGAGATTGACAAGCTGAGATTGTCAGCAACAGCATCACTGGTGGAACGCAGAGATGTGATTATAATATCCAGCGTCTCTTGTATCTATGGACTGGGAAGTCCGGTGGATTACAAGGAGATGATGGTATCCTTGCGCCCGGGTATGGAATGTGACAGAGATGACGTCATTAAAAAGTTAATTCGCATTCAGTATTCCAGGGGTGATATGGATTTTCACAGGGGAACATTCAGAGTCAGGGGAGATGTAATTGAAGTATTTCCGGCAGACTATAATGATCTTGCGGTACGTATTGAATTTTTTGGAGATGAGATTGAACGAATTACAGAAGTAGATATTTTGACGGGAGAGATGAAAAGCCAGCTGGCGCATGTGGGCATTTTTCCGGCATCCCATTATGTGGTTCCACAGGAAAAGATTAATCAGGCAACAGCAGGTATACTGGAAGAAATGGAAGAACGGGTGAAGTATTTTAAGGGAGAGGACAAACTCCTGGAAGCACAGCGGATTTCAGAGAGAACCAATTTTGATGTTGAGATGATGAGAGAGACCGGATTCTGCTCAGGAATTGAGAATTATTCCAGACATTTATCCGGGTTAAAGCCCGGAGAAGCACCACATACATTAATGGATTATTTTCCGGAAGATTTTTTGATTATGGTGGACGAATCTCATATTACCATTCCGCAGATTAGGGGAATGTATGCAGGAGATCAATCAAGAAAATCAACACTGGTTGAGTATGGTTTTCGGCTGCCCTCAGCAAAAGACAATCGTCCCTTGAATTTTACAGAGTTTGAGGGGAAGATTGACCAGATCCTGTTTGTATCTGCAACACCCAGCGTATATGAGAGAGAACATGAATTATTAAGAACGGAACAAATCATACGTCCAACAGGGTTACTGGATCCACCGGTGGAGGTGAGACCGGTAGAGAATCAGATTGATGATTTAATCGGAGAGATTCAGAAAGAAGTAGCCAATCATAATAAGATTTTAGTTACCACACTGACCAAGCGAATGGCAGAGGATCTTACGGATTACATGAGAGAAGTGGGAATCAGAGTAAAATATCTTCATTCGGACATAGATACATTAGAACGGTCAGAGATTATAAGAGATTTAAGACTGGATGTCTTTGATGTCCTGGTTGGTATTAATTTATTAAGAGAAGGACTGGATATACCGGAGATTACTTTGGTAGCCATACTGGATGCAGATAAAGAGGGATTCCTTCGTTCAGAGACGTCGTTAATACAGACAATAGGAAGAGCCTCAAGAAATAGCCATGGGCACGTCATTATGTATGGGGATAAATGGACGGATTCCATGAAAAATGCGGTGGGAGAGACGAATCGAAGGAGAACCATTCAGAAGGCCTACAATGAAGCACATGGAATAGAGCCAAAGACCATTCAGAAAGCAGTGCGGGATTTAATCAGTATCTCAAAAAAAGTAGCCAAAGAGGAGCTTCGTTTTAAAAAGGATCCGGAATCCATGGATAGAAAAGAGTTGGAAAAATGTATCCTGGATTTGAAGAAGCAAATGAACCATGCAGCAGCAGAATTAAATTTTGAGGCAGCGGCGGAATTGAGAGACAAGATGTTGGAATTAAGAAAGATGATAGAAGAGATCAGAGGAAAAAAATGAAGAGAGAAGAAAAAAAATATATAAAAATAAGAGGAGCCAGTGAACATAATTTAAAGCATATTGATTTGGACATACCAAGGAATGAATTTGTAGTGCTAACTGGATTAAGCGGTTCGGGGAAATCGTCCCTGGCTTTTGACACAATCTATGCGGAAGGTCAGAGACGGTATATGGAATCGTTGTCTTCTTATGCCAGACAGTTCCTAGGACAGATGGAAAAACCAAATGTAGAGAAGATAGAGGGACTTTCACCTGCAATCTCAATTGATCAGAAATCAACCAATCGTAACCCAAGATCAACGGTGGGAACGGTTACGGAAATCTATGATTATTTTCGCCTGTTATATGCACGAATCGGCATTGTGCACTGCCCAAAATGTGGAAAAGTAATCAAAAAACAAACCATAGATCAAATGGTGGACCAAATCATGCAATTGCCGGAAAAGACCAAGATCCAATTATTGGCACCGGTGGTCAGGGGAAGAAAAGGGGAGCATGAGAAGCTCTTTGAACAGGCAAAAAGAAGTGGATATGTGCGGGTAATTGTAGATGGGAATGGGTATGAATTAACGGAAGAGATACCAATGGATAAAAATAAAAAGCATTCCATTGAAATCGTAGTAGACCGTTTGGTTGTGAAAGAAGGAATTGAAAAGAGACTTACGGATTCAGTGGAAAATGTAATGGATTTGGCAGGAGGGCTTATGACGGTGGACGTAATTGGAGAGAATCCAATTCAGTTTTCCCAAAGCTTTTCTTGTCCGGATTGTGGAATTAGTATTGATGAAGTGGAACCCAGAAGCTTTTCCTTTAACAATCCCTTTGGAGCCTGCCCGGTTTGCTCGGGATTAGGATATAAAATGGAATTTGATGTGGATTTAATGATACCGGATCAAACACGTTCCCTGGCAGATGGTGCAATTCAGGCAATGGGATGGCAGTCCAGCACAGACAAAAGCAGTTATACGTATGCAATTTTACTGGCATTATCCAAGGAATATCAATTTCAGCTGGACACACCATTTGAACAGCTTTCAGAAGAAGCAAGACAGGTATTAATCCATGGAACGGGCGGAAAGTCAGTAAAGGTATATTATAAGGGTATGCGTGGGGAAGGCGTATATGATGTTGCTTTTGAGGGATTGGTGAAAAATGTGGAACGCCGTTATAGGGAAACCAATTCGGATTTTATGAAACAGGAGTACGAGACGTTTATGAGAATTACCCCTTGCAGCGAGTGCGGGGGGAAGCGGTTAAAGAAAGAATCACTGGCAGTAACGGTAGGGGAGAAAAACATTTATGAAGTAACCTTTTTATCGATCAAAAAACTGGCGGAATTTATGGAGAATCTGGAACTCACACCACAACAGCTGCTTATTGGAGAGCAGATTATCAAGGAGATACGGGCAAGAGTGGGATTTCTTCTGAATGTTGGACTGGATTATCTGTCTCTTACCAGAGCAACAGCCACTTTGTCTGGAGGGGAGGCACAGCGAATCCGTCTGGCAACGCAGGTTGGCTCCGGCTTGGTAGGAGTGGCCTATATTCTGGACGAACCTAGTATTGGGCTTCATCAAAGAGATAATGACAAGCTTTTGGCAACCTTGAAGAATTTAAAAGATCTTGGTAACACGTTGCTGGTGGTAGAACACGATGAAGATACCATGCTGGCAGCGGACTGTATTATTGACATTGGACCGGGAGCAGGAGAGCATGGTGGTGAAGTAGTTGCCCAGGGAACGGCAAAAGAGATTATGAAGAATCGCAATTCAATTACCGGTGCCTACTTAAGCGGCAGAATTAAAATACCGGTTCCCAAGGAGAGAAGAAGGCCAACGGGACATTTAATTATTCGGGGTGCAGCAGAAAATAATTTAAAGGGAATTGATGTAGAGATTCCACTGGGAATTATGACTTGTGTTACGGGTGTATCCGGTTCAGGGAAAAGCTCGCTCATCAATGAGATTTTATATAAATCCCTTGCCAAAAAACTTAACCGGGCCAGAACCATTCCGGGGAAGCATAAAAGGATTGAGGGAGTGGAACAGCTGGACAAAATTATAGATATTGATCAATCTCCTATTGGAAGAACGCCCCGTTCCAATCCGGCTACCTATACGGGTGTATTTGACCAGATTCGTGATTTGTTTGCCACAACGCAGGATGCTAAGGCACGAGGATATAAAAAAGGACGGTTCAGCTTTAATGTGAAAGGCGGAAGGTGTGAAGCCTGCAGTGGAGATGGAATTATTAAGATTGAGATGCATTTTCTACCGGATGTGTATGTTCCCTGTGAGGTGTGTGGCGGAAAAAGATATAACAGAGAGACGTTAGATGTCTTGTATAAAGGGAAAAATATTTATGACGTGCTGGATATGACAGTAGAAGAAGCATTAAAGTTTTTCGAGAATGTGCCATCAATTCGAAGGAAAATGGAGACACTAAATGATGTTGGTCTATCTTATATACGCTTGGGACAACCATCCACAACACTTTCGGGTGGAGAGGCTCAGCGAATTAAACTGGCAACAGAATTAAGCAAACGAGGAACCGGAAAGACGATTTACGTATTGGATGAACCCACAACCGGGTTGCATTTTGCAGATGTTCATAAATTGATTGAGATATTAAGACGTCTATCCGATGGAGGAAATACCGTTGTTGTAATAGAACATAACCTGGATGTAATTAAAACGGCGGATTATATTCTGGATATGGGACCGGAAGGCGGAGAAGGCGGTGGACTACTAATTGCAGAAGGAACACCGGAAGAGGTTGCTCAAAACCCTGTTTCTTATACGGGAGCTTATTTAAAAAAGCATTTGAATATGGATACAATAGAAGAAGATGGAAGGAAAAAATAGAGCAGGATTCATGGAAAAAGGTTTCTTTATCCCATGACGGGGAGTACCCCCCGTACTCTAAGAGCACGAGGGGTATGAGTTATGAAAAATTATATTAGCTTGCTAGCTAGTACGTTACTAATCATATCAACTAAATGTGATAGAAATGTGATGAAAATATAAAATAAAGAAAAATGGCTAATAATTGATACTTTTTGCATCTTTTTGAAAAAATGGTTTGAAAAATGGGAATGATTGTATATAATAGAGATGTGTATGTTTAAACAAGCTTAAATATGGGGAACTTTTTCTCCATAGATAATAGATTAATGAGAGAGCAGGAATGAAAGGGGAAACAATATGGTTTCAACAGATATCGGAATCGATTTGGGCACAGCCAGCATACTGGTTTATATTAGAGGAAAAGGTGTAGTTTTAAAAGAGCCATCCGTTGTAGCATTTGATCGTGATACACAAAAGATTAAAGCAATCGGAGAAGAAGCAAGATTAATGCTAGGCAGAACTCCGGGAAATATTATTGCGGTCAGACCATTGCGTCAGGGCGTTATTTCTGATTATACCGTTACAGAGAAGATGCTTCGCTATTTTATTCAAAAAGCAATTGGCAAGAAGATCCATAGAAAATTAAGAATTAGCGTTTGTGTTCCAAGTGGTGTTACTGAAGTTGAGAAGAAGGCAGTGGAAGATGCAACTTATCAGGCAGGAGCAAGAGATGTGTCTATTATTGAAGAACCAATTGCAGCAGCAATTGGAGCCGGAATTGATATTTCAAAGCCATGTGGTAACATGATTGTGGATATTGGCGGAGGAACAGCAGATATTGCGGTGATCTCACTTGGAGGAACCGTTGTAAGTACTTCCATTAAGCTGGCAGGAGATGATTTTGACGAGGCATTGGTTCGTCATATGAGGAAGAAACATAATCTCCTGATTGGGGAACGAACAGCGGAAGATATAAAGATAAGAATTGGTACCTGTTTTCCATTGGCAGAGGATATGACAATGGATGTAAGAGGCAGAAACTTAGTGACCGGATTACCAAAGACGGTAGTTGTGGCGTCATCCGAGACAGAAGAGGCATTACGGGAGCCGACACTTCAAATAGTTGAAGCGGTACACAGCGTGCTGGAAAAAACACCACCGGAATTAGCAGCCGATGTTGCAGACAGAGGCATAGTTCTTACCGGGGGAGGCTCACTGTTACGTGGTTTAGAAGAACTGATTGAATCCAAAACCGGTATTAACACAATTACAGCGGAGGATCCAATGACTTGTGTTGCAATAGGAACAGGAAAATATGTGGAATTTTTGTCCGGCAAGATGACGGATTAAGATAGGAAATGCTCTCAGTGAAAGGAGCGGTGAGATGATTAAGGGTTTATATACGGCGTATACCGGAATGGTCAATCAGATGAATCGTTTGGATGTATTGACAAACAACCTGGCGAATTCCGCCACAACAGGATTTAAAAAAGAAGGGGCAACCACCCAGTCTTTTGACAAGTTGTATGCGGTGAAGATTAAAGATGATTCCGATTATTATCTGCCGAAAAGATTGGGTAAGATGAGTCTTGGGGTTAAGATTGGCGAGAATTATACAGACTATGGGCAGGGTTCCATTAACGAGACCGGAAAACCAATGGATTTTGCTTTGGGAGACAGTGGATTTTTTGCGATTGCGTTTACAAACAAAGCTGGTGAGACAACCATGAAGCTCACCAGGGATGGTGCCTTTACACTTACAAAAGAAGGATATCTGGTAACCAAAGATGGAGATTTTGTGTTGAATCAGGCAGCTGCAATGGCCGGTAATACAGGACCGGGTGGCCGTATACGGATTGATCCGACACAACCATTTACAGTGGACACAGATGGTGCAGTGTATCAGAATGATGCGAGAATCGCAGAAATTGGCACCGTTGATGTGGCAGATACAGATTACCTGGAAAAATATGGAGAAAATCTATACCAGTTGGTTCAGGGCGGACAGATTGTTGATTCCAATGCGGCTATGATACAGGGTGCTTTAGAGATGGCAAATGTTAATGTTGTTTCTGAAATGGTGGAGATGATTACCGTTTCAAGGGCCTATGAGTCCAATCAGAAAGTAATTCAAACCATTGATACAATGATTGATAAGGCAGTAAATCAGGTGGGAAAAGTATAAAGATATAAGTATCCCTTTCATTTTTTTTGATTATGTCCGATATACATATATCGATAAAATTTGTTTCAAAGAGGAGTGATAGTTTTATGATGAAAGCATTATGGAGTGCTGCTTCGGGTATGATTACCCAGCAGACAAATGTAGATACCATAGCAAACAATATTTCCAATGTAAATACGGTTGCTTATAAGACAGAAAAAGCGGAGTTTAAATCGTTACTTTATCAAACAATACAGGCAAAGACAACAAGCGCAAATGGAGACAACAAACCCATTGGTGCCCAGGTTGGATTGGGAACGAGATTAGCATCCATTACTTCATCCTTTAAGCCGGGCAACTATGTTGCATCGGAGAGCAATACAGCATTTGCAATAAAAGGGGATGGCTTTTTTGCAATTGCCGGAAGTGATGGACAGATTCATTATACCCGTAATGGTAATTTTTCCTGGGGTATGGGAGTGGATGGAGTGACATTAAGCACCTCAGAAGGAAACCCTGTGCTGGATGATATGGGCAATCCCATTGTTCTGCCGAATAATGTTCCGGCAGGAGATGTACAATTTACAGATGGTACAGGAGAGATGGGCTACATTGATGAAGCGGGTGTTTATGTAGATTTGAATATGAAACCGGGAACCTGGCAGTTTAATAATCCGGCGGGCTTGGACAAAGAAGCAAATGGACTGTTTGCTGTGACGCAAGCTTCCGGCCGTCCGATGAATGAGGCAACCAATCCCAATTTAACACCAAGCAGTTTAAAAAATAAATACCTTGAAAGCTCCAATGTTCAGGTGGCAGATGAGATGGTTAATCTTATTGTTGCGCAAAGAGCATACGAGATGAATTCAAAAGCAATACAGGCAGCAGATGACATGCTGAGTCAGGCAAACAATCTAAAGCGATAATGAGGTGATAAAATGAATATGTCCCTAGATGGTTTATCCTCCCTTTACCCACCGGCAGGAGGGGTCTCACAGGCAAATGGTCTGGAAAATACCTTGGAAAAAGATTTTTCGGATTCATCAGATGAGGAATTGATGGATGTTTGTAAAGATTTTGAAGCATATTTTACGGAACAAGTCTTTAAGGCAATGGAAAAGATGGTTCCAAAGTCAGAGGAGGAATCCTCACAGAGTATGTCTCAGATGACAGATTATTTTAAAGGTCAGATGACACAGGAATATGCAAAAAAAGCAACAGAAGGAAACGGACTGGGAATTGCTCAGATGATGTATGAACAGATGAAACGCAATTACGATATTTAAAGTCAGAATATGCGAATAGAAAGTAAGCAGGGCAGCTGTCTTTGCTTACTTTTTTATGAAGGATGGATGAAAGAACCGGAGGTACTGGGTTTGGAAGAATTAAGTGGATTTGTATCTCATATTACATATAGAAATACGGAAAATGGTTATACGGTCTTTGGATTTATTTCAGAAGGAGAAGAGCAAACCTGCGTTGGAACCTTTCATTTATTGGAAGAGGGGATGTGCTTAAAATTAAAGGGCACCTATACCATGCATCCAAGCTATGGCCAACAGCTAAAGGTGGAACAATATGAGGAAACTGCACCACAAGATGCAGCAAGTATGGAACGGTACCTAGGCAGTGGTGCGGTAAAAGGAGTGGGGGTAGCACTTGCAGCCAGAATTGTGCGCAGGTTTAAGAGTGATACCTTTCGGATCTTAGAGGAAGAGCCGGAACGATTAGCTGAGATTAAGGGAATCAGCAACCGTATGGCAATGGAGATTGCCCGCCAGGTAGAAGGGAAAAAAGAAGTCCGTCAGGCGATGATGTTTTTACAGCAGTTTGGGATTTCAATGAATTTGGGAATCAAGATTTATAATGCATATGGAATGGAACTATATCGTATTATAAATGAAAATCCATATCGTCTCGCAGATGATATGCAAGGGGTGGGGTTCCGAATTGCAGATGAAATTGCAAGAAGAGTAGGCATTCATACGGACTCGGATTTTCGTATCCGAAGTGGTATTCTATATGTGCTTCAGCAAGGAACCACCCAAGGGCATACCTTTTTACCCCAGGAGGTTTTAACCAGACAGGCAGTGGAATTACTGGGTGTGGAACGCCAATACGTGGAACAGCACTATGAGAATCTTGCAATGGACAAAAAGATTATCATAAAAGAAGTACAGACCGATCAGGGAAGTCTGCGGCAAATCTATGCCAGCAGTTATTATTATATGGAACTGAATACGGCAACTATGCTGAGAGACTTAGGATATGCAATTGAGATAGCGGATATTGAACTTATGGCACAAGTGAGAAAAGTAGAAAAGGAAATAGATATTAACCTGGACGAAATGCAGGTGCTTGCAGTGAAAAAAGCAATTACAAGTGGGCTGCTGGTTATCACAGGCGGACCGGGAACCGGTAAGACAACAACCATTAATTCAATTATCAAGTACTTTGAAAATCAGGGTATGGATTTGCTTTTAGCAGCGCCAACAGGAAGAGCAGCAAAGAGAATGAGTGAGATGACCGGCTATCAGGCAAAGACCATTCATCGTATGCTGGAATTGAATGGTGGAAAAGAAGGAAATGCCGGGTTTGAGAGGAATGAACAGAATCCATTGGAAGCGGACGTTGTAATTATTGATGAAATGTCTATGGTAGATATTACTTTGATGTATGCACTTTTAAAAGCAATTATTCCCGGTACGCGCTTAATTCTTGTTGGGGATGCCTATCAGCTGCCAAGTGTGGGACCGGGTACGGTGCTGAAAGATATCATTGATTCCGGGTGCTGCCAGGTTGTAGAACTCAAGAAAATCTTTCGCCAGGCATCACAAAGCAGTATTGTTGTCAATGCCCATAAAATCAATGGTGGTGAGCCTGTGTCACTGGATAATAAAAATATGGATTTCTTCTTTTTAAAGCGCCTGGATGCAGATGTTATTATTGCAGTGATGTTAAAGCTGATTCAGGAAAAATTACCAAAATATGTGAATGCGTCCAGTTATGATATTCAGGTGTTAACACCCATGCGCAAAGGATTACTTGGTGTAGAGCGGTTAAATGGAATCTTACAACGCTACCTGAATCCACCGGGACCGGGTAAGAAAGAAAAAGACCATGGACAAATTGTGTTTCGCGAAGGCGACAAGGTGATGCAGATAAAGAATAATTACCAGATGGAATGGGAAGTGACGAATCAATACGGAATTCAGATAGAACGGGGGATGGGGGTATTTAATGGCGATACCGGAATCATTAAATCTATAAATCTATTCGCAGAAACCCTGGAACTGGAGTTTGATGAGGGAAGAAAAGTAATTTATAATTTCAAACAGTTAGATGAACTGGAACTGGCTTATGCTGTTACCGTACATAAATCTCAAGGAAGCGAATATCCCGCAGTCATTATTCCACTTTTAAACGGGCCCAGATTACTAATGAATCGTAATCTATTATATACGGCAGTCACAAGAGCAAAAAAATGTGTTACAATTGTGGGGAATGATGCAACCTTTTACGAAATGGTTGCCAATGTTAGTGAACAAAAACGATATTCCGGATTGAACGATCGATTGATGGAGGAGGAAAAACGATTTTCAGACATGTGATGGATTGGATATTTCCAAGAAGATGCCCCATTTGTGAGCACATTATTTTACCGGATCAGACAAGGTACTGTTGTCCGGACTGCCTTAAAAAACTCTCCTATATAACAGAACCTTCCTGCATGAAATGTGGACAGCCCATTGATTGTGAAGGAAGTGAATACTGCTATGACTGTGAGCGGCACAAACATGAATATATCAGGGGACGTGGAGTATGGATTTATAACCATGCCTTAAAGGAGTCTATTTATCGATTCAAATACGCAAATAAACGAGAATATGCCGCGTTTTATGCACAGCAGATGTATGAACAGCTGGGAGAGTGGATTCAGTCTCTGGGTGTGGATGCTATTATTCCAATTCCACTTCACAGCAAGAAAAAAAGACAGAGGGGTTACAACCAATCGGAATTAATTGCCAAGGCATTGTCAGCGCGAATAAAGATTCCGGTGAATACACGTCTTTTGATTCGAGATAAAAATACCGGGCCACAAAAAGAACGAAATGATATCGAACGAAAAATTAATCTTAAAAATGCTTTTAAAATTAGAACGAATGAGTTACAATTAAAGAAAATCCTGCTGTTAGATGATATATATACAACCGGGAGTACGATAGATGCGGCGGCGAAGGTATTGAAAGAATCCGGAGCTTTAGAGATTTATTTTATCAGCGTAAGCATAGGGCGGGGATACTAGGAGGAAAAGAAAATGGATGTTAGAAATTGCAGGGATTGTGGAAGATTGTTCAATTATATAAATGGGCAGCCGATTTGTCCCAGCTGCAAGGATGAATTAGAAAAAAAGTTTGCACAGGTGAAGGTGTATATTCGCTCAAACCCAACGGCAACCATACAGATGGTGGCAGAAGAAAATGAAGTAAGCACAAGACAGATTAAGCAATGGGTGAGAGAAGAGAGACTCTGCTTTACAGATGATTCGGTGATAACCGTGGAATGTGAGAACTGTGGAGCACCAATTCGAACCGGAAGATACTGCACGGATTGTATTGGAAAAATGCAGAATAATTTAAACAGTGCCTTGGATAGACCAAAGGTTCAGGAGACAAAGAAGCAGGTGCGCGATAGGGAAAAAATGCGCTTTCTGGATCAGAATTAGTTGAAATATATAGAAAGCTGCCGCATACTGCGGTAGCTTTTTTGCTCAAAAAACTTCCTTTTATATGGTAGTTATGCTATAATTAGCTAATTGTTTGTTTCACAATAGTACAGAAGGGTTGAAATAGGTACAGTATGGTAAATGAAGAGAAAATCAGAATAATGACAAAGTTGGCTATATATGAAGAGGGAGAGGGAAAAAAAGCAATTCCCATAAGCAGTTATTATCGCAGTGACTATATCAGCCTTCAAATGGTCAAGGGATTTATTTGTGGAAGCATTGTTTTCTTTTGTTGTTTGGGAATTTGGGGAATCTACCAGATGGAACTGTTAATGGACACCATTACAAAGATGGATCTTGTGAGCTTTGGCCTGTCTATTTTCATGAAATATGTTATTTTTCTGGGGATTTACCTAATGATTACCTATGTGGTAAGCAGTGTGAGATTCACAATGGGAAAAAGAAGCTTGAAAAAATATAGTGCCCTCCTAAAAAAAGTTGAAAAAATGCATCAACAGGAGGAATACATTCCATCACCACCCGATTGGGATTAAAAGAAGAAGTCTGTACGTAACAGGAGGAAGAACATGACAGGATTACTGGAAATCAAGGCAAACATTATACGGTTTGTTGAAAAATATGAGATTTATCTGTTACCGGTATTAAAATTTATTTTTGCATTAACGGCCTTTTTACTGATTAATTGGAATTTGGGATATATGCAGAAGCTGAATCACCCATTTATTCCATTGATTTTAGCAGCAATCTGCTGCCTATTACCACCAAATGCAATTGTACTGGTTGGTGGAGTCCTAGTGTTGGGACATTTGTATGCCTTATCCATGGAGGCATGTCTGGTAGCATTTTTAGTGTTTATGATCAGCTTTTTACTTTATTTTCGCATAGCCCCAAAGACCGGATATCAGTCGGTACTGACACCAATGTTATTCACCTTGAGAGTACCCTATATTCAGCCAATTGCATGTGGGCTTTTAAGCGCTCCTTACTCAATTGTATCGGCCATGTGTGGAACCGTAATCTATTATTTTCTAAAAGGAATAAAAGAGAATGAAGCGAGCTTTCGATTAGCAAATGATGATAAAATGACCTCAAAGTTTATTGTTGCCATTAATCAGATTTTTGGAAATAAAGAGATGTACATTGTTCTGGCGGCGTTCGCGGTAACGGTTCTGACGGTGTATTTAATTCGTAGAAGAAGCATAGAAAATTCATGGCTGATTGCCATCACAGTAGGCAGTATTACACAGTTCCTGATTATTTTATTGGGAAAATTATTAACAGGGGAGACCAGTGGAATTCTGATACTTATTATTGGAAGTATCGTCTCAATGGCAGTAGCATTCGTAATACAATTCTTTATGTTTCACCTGGATTATTCCAGAGCGGAACGGGTGCAGTTTGAGGATGATTCTTACTATTATTATGTAAAAGCAATACCAAAAGCAATTGTACAGACAAAGAAAAAAAAGGTAACAAAAATCAATAGCAAGAGCAGTTCTGTTGTTCAAAAGGGAACTATGACAAAAGAATCTCTTGCAGAAGAATTTGATATTGACAAAGATTTGTTGAATTGATAGATCGAGAATAGTGGCGGGGAGGCGACAAAATGCAAACTTTTTTACAGACATTGGATACATTTAAAAATAATTATCTATATTGGATGCAGCTGCCACGGGTGAATATGACTGACATTGTGGAAATTGTAATTATTACACTTCTTTTCTACAATATAATGGTCTGGATTAAAAATACCAGAGCCTGGATGCTGTTTAAGGGAATCTTAGTGCTTTTAGTATTTACACTTTTAGCAGCTATTTTTCAAATGAATACCATTCTCTGGATTGCAGAAAAAACAGTGAGTGTTGGTATTATTGCGGTAATTGTAGTATTTCAGCCGGAGCTTAGAAAAGCACTGGAGCAATTGGGAAGAAAGAATTTATTAACATCTATTTTTTCCTTTGAACCGCAAAAAAACAATGCGGACCGCTTTAGCGAAAAGACAATGAATGAGATGGTAAAGGCAACGTTTGAAATGGCAAAGGTGAAAACCGGTGCATTGTTGGTAATTGAAAAAGAGGTCTTACTTACGGAATATGAGAGGACAGGAATTAACCTGGATTCCAATATTTCCAGTCAATTATTAATTAATATATTTGAACATAACACGCCGCTTCATGATGGGGCAGTTCTGGTTCGAGGGGACAGGGTGGTTTCTGCAACCTGCTATCTTCCATTATCAGACAACTTGGAATTAAGTAAGGAACTGGGAACAAGACACAGAGCGGCAGTAGGAATTAGTGAAGTGAGTGATTCACTGACGATTGTCGTATCAGAGGAAACAGGAAAGGTCTCGGTTGCAGAAGGCGGTATCCTAACGCGTGATTTGGATTCGGAGGAATTAAAAAAAGCACTTCAGTTAATTAGAAAACGTTATGCAGAAAACACAAGATTTTCAATGTGGAAAAGGAGGCTGAAGGGTAATGGCTCGAAAGATACTAAAAGTCCTGACTAATAATATAGGCTTAAAATTAATATCAATTCTTTTAGCGTTTATCCTTTGGCTTGTAGTGGTCAATATTGACAATCCAAAGATAACACTTACATTTACGGCGGCGGCAATCATTGAAAATTCATCTGTGATTACGGATAATGATAAGGTTTTTGAAATATTGGATGATAGCAATATGGTTACTTTTTCGGTTACGGGACAGCGGTCCGTGGTGGAAGGCTTATCTGCCTCCGATTTCAAGGTGGTAGCGGATATGAATAAAATCGATCTGGAGCTGGGATTTGTGCCAATTGACATTACACCCTTGCGTTATGCAAGCAGGGTATCAATTGAGAAAAAAACTACAAATTTAAAAGTTGTAATAGAGGATCTGGCAACAGAGCAATTTGCAATTAGTGCCAATGTCAGTGGAGAACCGGCAAACGGATTTGCTGTAGGGCAGGTAAAGGCAGAACCGGCTACGGTAACGGTTGCAGGACCACAGTCTGTAATAAAGAGAATTGGAAAAGTAGTTGCAACGGTGAATATTGATGATGCCACCAGTGACAAAACCCAATCCGTTGTTCCGGTTATTTATGATGGCGAGGGTAAGGTGATTGATACCACGAATCTATCGGTGTCTCCGGGAGCAATTGAAGTGGTAGCGGAGATTCTTGAAACAAAAGAAATTCCGATTCATGTGGAAACAAGTGGAGTGCCGGGAGATGGCTATACGTATTTGGAAGTGAAGTCAGCGCCTATGACAATTGTTGTAAAAGGAAGAAGGCAGGATCTTAAAGAGATTCATGACATAACAATACCGGCAAAGGATATTAATATTGAGGGAGCAAAGGCAAATGTGGAGAAGACAGTGGATATTCAATTATATCTTCCAAAGGGAATTGAGCTGTATGATCAGGACTTTGCAAATATAGCAATCACAGTAATTATTAATAAGCTTGCAACGAAAGAAATCAGCATATCCCTGAACGAAATACAAACAGAGAATATTCCGGAAGGATTAACACCGGAATTTAAACAAGAGGAATTTAAAATTCTACTATCGGGATTGTCTCAGGAGATAGAGAACCTAACTGCAGCAGATTTGCAGTCCTGGATTGACTTTGACAAAACCAAAGAGGGTTCTTTTCAATTGGAACTTTTTGTGAAACTTCCGGAAGGAGTTACCCAGATTGGCAAAATAGAAGTCAAGGGAAAATTAATCAAATCGGATGAAGAGATTCCGGATGACACAGATCCAAATAATGATACAAATTAAGGGAATAATAAATAAAGTGAGGAACAGTAAACATGAGGAGACTTTTTGGAACAGATGGAGTAAGAGGAATTGTAGGTAAAGATTTGACAGAAGAGCTTGCGCAGGATTTGGGCTGGGCAGGTGCATATGCACTCACACGTCATAATGCCCACCAGCCGACCATTATTGTTGGATGTGATACCAGGGAGTCAAAGGATAGTTTATCAAAAGCACTGATGCAGGGAATTTGCAATGCAGGGGCTAACGCAATTTATGCGGGAGTGCTTCCGACTCCTGCGATTGCTTATTTAACAAGAGCATATAAGGCAGATGCTGGGGTAGTTATTTCAGCATCACATAATCCGGCAGAATTTAATGGAATTAAATTTTTTAATCAGGATGGGTATAAATTATCTGATGGAATCGAAGATGAGATAGAGGACGCTATAAAATTGGGCTTTGCATCCATTCGTGATTCTGTAAAGACACAGGGAACGATTCGGGTAAAGGAAGATGCTGTTCTTGACTATATAGAACATATGAAAAACACAATGCCAATTAATCTGGTAGGCTTAAAAATTGCAGTGGATTGTGCAGAGGGGGCTTCTTATATCAGCTCCGTGAAGACGTTGTCTGAACTGGGTGCAGAGGTGATTCCCATTCACAATCATCCGGACGGAAAAAATATTAATGTGAATTGCGGTTCCACGCATATGGAGGAACTTTCAGCCTTGGTGGTTGCGGAGGGCGCGGACCTTGGATTGGCGTTTGATGGGGACGCAGACCGGCTTCTGGCAGTGGATGAAACAGGAAAAATTATAGATGGGGATCAAATTATGTCTATCTGCGGTGCGTACATGAAGCAGAAGGGACAGTTAAAGAAGGATACAATTGTTGCAACAGTAATGAGCAATCTTGGTTTTTCACTCATGGGTGAAAAGAATAAGATTAACATAGTCCGTACAAAAGTAGGGGATCGTTATGTCTTGGAAAATATGTTGGAGAATGGTTATAATTTAGGTGGCGAACAGTCAGGACATATTATTTTCTTAGATGAGAATACAACAGGAGATGGACTTTTGAGTGCATTACATCTGCTGGAGGTTGTTACGATTACAAAAAAGACCCTGTCCCAGCTTGCAGAGATTATGGAGGTTCTTCCACAAGCACTGGTAAATGCCAGAGTTGCGGATGATAAAAAAAATCAATATGAAGATTATCCGGAGATTACACAGGAAATCAAGAAACTGGAAGAACGATATGCAGGTCAGGGAAGGATACTAATTCGCCCATCCGGCACAGAACCATTGGTGCGTGTAATGATTGAGGGAAAAGATCAGCAGGAAATTTACCAACAGGCAGTAAAGCTGGCAGCACAGATAGAAAACATCATGGGATAAACGTTTGACTTGACACTTCTTACAAATTGGTTTATATTGTGAGATTGTAGGTTATTTACAGTAATGTGAGGAAAGAAATTGAAGCGATTATTACAGAGATTCCGGAACACAATATTTTTTATATTAAAATTAATTTTATATGGAACATTAATGGTTTTGTTTTTTGAAATTATGGGAATTGATCATCCCTATATTCTGCGTTTGTCAAGAACCAGTGTAGTCACTGTATTTTCCTTTGTTCTAAGTGCAATGATGCTGACTTCTATTTATGGACATTGCGATATAGGAGAGCGTAAGAGTAAACCAATTATTTACTCCATTGCACTGGCAATGCTCTTTACAGATGGGATTACCTATTTAATGTTGATGATTATGAACGTTAATGATAGAAATAATGCACATTTTCAAATTGAAAGTGTACATCTGTTTTTAATCATATATGTATTGCAGGTAGTGGTAACGATTCTGATTACGTATTTGGGCAACTATTTATATTTTGTAATTATGCCGCCGGAAAAATGTGTAGTAGTTACCGGAAGTCCCAAACGTGTACAAAGTTTTTTAAATGGAATTCGTCGTTTTAAGAAGCAGTATTGTATTACGTATACAGTGGACGAAAAAGATGAAAGTATGTGGGATAAGGTGTTGGAATGTGATACCATATTCTTACACGATGTTTCGGCAAAGAATCAAAGGGAACTTATGGAATATGCATATCGTGCGGACAAGCATGTGTGTGTGAATCCGGGAATTACGGATGTAATGGGACTGAATGCAAAACATGCAATTCTAGATGATGTACCCATTATTGTATCAGGACCAAAATATATGACACTGGAACAAAGATTTGCAAAGCGTGCCATAGATATTGCGGTTTCCCTAACCGGATTGATTATTTTAAGCCCGGTTCTTCTGGGATGCGCAATTGCCATTAAGATGGATGATGGAGGAAAGATTCTATTTAAACAGGATCGTGTTACAAGGGGGAGACAAATTTTTTCTATTTATAAATTTCGAACAATGAAAGAAAATGTGGAGAATCGTTCTGCATCCAGTGGGGATGATCGAATCACGAAGGTTGGAAAAGGAATGCGAAAATATCGTCTGGATGAAATACCCCAGTTAGTGAACATTTTAAAAGGGGAAATGAGCCTGGTGGGTCCCAGACCGGAGATGATAGAGAATGAAACAGCATATCAGCAGGATTTGCCGGAATTTGCTTATCGCCACAGAGTAAAGGCAGGCCTAACGGGATATGCACAGATCTCAGGGAAATACAATACATCATCAAAAGATAAATTAATGTTGGATTTGCAGTATATACAAAGCTTTAGTTTGTGGAATGATTTAAAGTTAATCTTTCAAACACCCATTGTATTACTAAAGGCAAGTGACAGTACAGAGGGATTTCAAAGTAATGAACCTATTGAAAAAGAGTAGAGGGATGAATTTATGAAACAATTTTTTAAAGATTTTAAAAAATATTTTGGATATGCAACCTATGCGGCAGGTGCAGAATTACGTGCCGAGGTTGCAAGTTCGTATTTGAATTGGCTGTGGTGGGTGTTGGAACCATTTTGCTTTATGGTGATTTATAGTTTTATGTTTTCTATTGTATTTAATTCCAGAATGCCATTTTTTAATATCTATGTCTTTTTGGGATTAACGATATGGAACTTTTTTAAGAATAACTTAACAGCCAGTGTACGAATGGTAAAAAATAATAAACAGATTATAAAAAAGGTGTATTTGCCCAAAATCGTTCTAATTATGGTTCGTATGATGGTGAATGAATTCAAAATGCTGGTTTCATTTGGAATTGTATGTGCCATGATGATTTTTTACCAGACACCATTGACTTGGAGATGCCTCTGGGTAATACCGATTCTGGTGCTATTGAATCTGGTAACCTTTGCAGCAATGACAATTTTATTGCATTTCGGAGTATTTATTGAGGACTTGTCCAATATTGTAAGAATTGGATTAAAGATGGTATTTTATATAACCGGTATTTTTTATTCAGTGGAAGATAAATTACCGGCACCTTATGGTCATTATGCAATGCGGCTGAATCCCATTGCTTTAATTACGGATACGTTTCGAAAAGGGTTGTTGTATAATCAGGAGCCCTATACCCATGCACTTCTGCTCTGGACAATTTTGAGTTTAGTGATTGCAATTTTGGGAATTAAACTGATTTATAAGAACGAAAATAATTACGTGAAGGTGGTGTAAGTGATGGAAAAAAGGGAATCAGCCATCTCTGTGAAGGATTTATATATCACATACAAAAGTACAAAATCCTATTCAATTAAGCAGAATCTTCTGAAATTGAAAAAAATGGAATGGGAAAAAGTAGAAGCAGTTAAGGGAGTCTCGTTTGAAGTGAAGCAAGGCGAGATTCTGGGAATCATAGGGAAAAATGGAAGTGGAAAGTCCACAATGCTCAATGCCATTGATGGAATTTTTTCACCGGACAGAGGAAGTATTGACCTACATGGCCATTCCATTTCACTGATGTCCATTGGTGTAGGGTTTCAGCCGGCACTCTCCGGGAGAGAAAATATTATTTTATCGGGAATGCTTCTGGGATTTTCAAAGGAACAGATTTTGCTTCGTATGAGTGAAATTATTGGATTTGCAGAGCTGGATGGCTTTATAGATAAGCCTGTGCGCACTTATTCCAGTGGTATGTATTCCAAGCTTGCGTTTGCAATTACGGCAATTTTGGAGACGGACATTATGCTGGTAGATGAGGTGTTAAGCGTTGGGGATCAAAGATTCAAACGAAAGAGCCTTGCAAAAATGAAAAGCTTAATATTAGATGAGGAACGAACGGTAGTGATTGTATCTCATAACATTGATACCTTGAGAGAATTATGTGACCGCGTGCTATGGATGCATGAAGGACAGACCAAACTCATTGGTGAAGCAAATGAGGTACTGGATTTATACAAAGAATTTATGGAAAAATAAAACTTTGAGGAATAAGAGATGTCTATTTTATTGATACGAATAGCAAAAATAGCAATGAAATGCTTGTATGGAATCCTGAAATTATTTCCCATAAAGAGGAATAAAGTTCTTTTCCTAAGCAGGCAATCCAATGGTCCGTCTTTGGATTATACAATGATTCAAAGAAAACTGCTGGAGGAAGTACCAAAAGTAAAGATGGTTTCAATTTGTAAGCGAGCCGATGGAGGGATGCAGGACAAATTGAAGTTCGTGTGGGGTATGGTCAGAAGTCTGTACCACATGGCAACTTCAAAAGTCTGCATATTAGACTCTTATTGGCCGCCTATTTCTGTGTTAACCCATAAAAAGGAATTCGTGGTGATTCAAATATGGCATGCACTGGGAAAGCTGAAACAATCCGGATATCAGGCATTGGATAAAAAAGGTGGCAGAAGCAGTAAAATAGCCTATGAATTAAGAATGCATAAAAATTATGATCTCATTATTGCAGGAGGCAGGGCATGGAATCCTTTTTACTGTGCGGCATTTCAGGTGGAGGAAGAAAAACTGGTTAATATTGGTTTGCCAAGAATTGATCATTTATTGAAGGAACAGTCTGAAATGAGAGAAAGGGTATATAGAACCTATCCCCAATTAAAGGAAAAACCCATTGTACTATATGCACCTACCTTTCGTAGAACTCCAGCAGATGGCTGGGAAGAGTTATGCAGGGAATTTGATTTTCAACGATTTAATCTGGTGATAAAGCCACATCCCAACCAGCAGCTAATAACAAAAGACAACCGGGTGCTTACCTGTGAAAACTGTTCTACAATAGAGCTATTAGCAGCCTGTGATCATATTATTACCGATTATTCCTCAATTTCTCTGGAAGCAGCCATTCTGGATAAGAGAACCTATTATTTCTTATATGATTACGAAGATTATATGAAAAATAATGGTATGAATATAGATTTATGCAAGGAAATGAACCAGGCCGTCTTTCAGAATGCAAAGGAACTGATGCAGTCCATAGAAAGTGAGTCCTATTGCTGGGAACAGCTGAAACAGTTTAAAGAAAAGTATCTTCCAAAAGAACTTGGAACATCAACAACCAATATTGTTGAAATAATAAGAAATAAATTAGAGGTGGAAAATGGTTAGATTTATTAAAAAATGTCTTAGAAAATGTAAGCTGGTTTTACTCTATATTAAGAGAATCTTATTGGCACCCAATCATTTTAAATGTTCCTTATTCAAAAAATTAAAGGCGAATCTTGGGGGTGGCTACCTGGCAGATCAAGCGGTTTTGTATGATTTTGATCACAATGATAAACATGAATATTTGTCGGAATTTGACTGGTACCGTTCCAGATATATAAACGAGCCGTTTAATTTTCTAATGAATAATAAAATTGCAAGTACGGAAATTTTACGTCCCTATGTGAAAGTACCGGAGATTTTTGCAATTAAGACACACGATAATATTTCCTCCTATGATGGAAGAGTGAAGCAGATTACAGATTTATACCCATTGCTGGAGACAGAGAACAGTCTTTTTGTGAAACCAATTTCTGCAGGAAAGGGAAAGGGAGTACATATCTTCCGCCTGGAGGAAGGAAGTATTTTCATGGATACACAGAAAGTCAGCAAGGAAGAATTTTTTGAGTATTTTAAAAAGAATCGTGACTGGTTTGTTACAGAAACCATTCATCAGCATAGATATGCAGACCAATTGTTTGATCAGGCAACGAATACCATTCGTTTGATTACAATGAAGGATATTGAAACCAATGAATTTAAAATATTTTTTGCAGTACAAAGAATTGGAACAGCAAAAACCGTTCCAATTGATAATGGCAGTGTTGGCGGACTGGTAAGCAAAATTGATTTGGAGACAGGAGAACTAAGCGAAGCAAGAAGCCTGCAGTCACTGGAAGTGCATGAGATGCATCCAAATTCCGGAAATCCAATCAAGGGAGCAAAAATTCCAAATTGGAACGCTATAAAAGAAGAAATACTGGCGCTTGCAAATCATTTTCCATATATGCAGTTTATTGCCTGGGATATTCTATTAACAGAGGAGGGCATTTGCATTATAGAAGCAAATACTTCATCGGGAGTGAATATTATACAGCTTTGGGGTGGACAACGCCAAGGCGAACTGGGAAAGTTTTACAAATATCATAAGGTAATAAAGAGATAGGGGAAAATTATGAGATATATAATAATGGCGGATGGAAAGGGAACGCGTTGGGATAATTACAATAATATACCCAAACACTTTTTAAAAGTAGAGGGAGAGACCTTGCTGCAGCGAACAGTGCGTTTACTCAATCAGGAAGATTCAGAAGCCGAAGTCATCATCACGTCCCACGACTCACGTTATGAAGTGGAAGGCGCCACGCGTTATGAACCAAGAAATAATCATTTGGAAATTGACCGTTTTACAGAAGAGTTAATTGAAAATGATGTATGTTTTATGTATGGAGATACGTATTATACGGAAGAAGCCATGAAGCTTATTGTGAATACGGAAGCTTCCGAATTATTATTTTTTGGAACCGCACAGGTAATTGTTGCAATTAAAGTAGCAGATGGGGAATGTTTCCGATATCATACGGAAAGAGTAAGACAGCTTTATAAAGAAGGAAGAATAGATAAATGTATTGGATGGCAGGTATATCAGTCCTATGAGGGGCTGCCTTACGATCATAAAGTCATAAAAAAAGATTACATTAAAGTTGGTGAGTCCACCTGTGATTTTAATACACCGGAGGATATAAAAAAATTAGAATCAAAGTAATGCCAATCGTTGGCAAAGGAGATAAGAAATGAAAATTATAAGAAAGATAAAAAGAACCGGACTTAATTTGCTTGTCAGACGAAAGAGAATCAAGGGCTATACAGTGGGTAACGCAAAACGCTGGTTAAGAAATATGTATCGTGATTTAAGAAAAAATAAGGAGTATAGTCTGGGAAAGAAAATCTGGGCATATCGCAGAGGATTTTTACCGGGATTTATAGATCGTAATTCCATTCAGTCCTCTAATTATAAGGATTATATTTCAGAGCGGGATTATAACTATGTAGCCTCCATTAATGGCACCTACGCAAAGTGGATTACGGATCGCGTTACCGCACATAAGGTTCTAAAGAAATTCTCCGATTATCTACCACAGGATTATTATAATTTTTATAAAAGAGGATCACAAGTCTGCGTAAAATGTCTGGAAGAATGTCCGGAAAATTATGGGGATACCTTTGATGACGTTGTGGCTTTAATAAAAGAAAAGAAGGACCTGATTCTTACAACCTCAAAATACAGCAAAAGTTATGCAAGACGAATTAAATACAATGATAAAACAAAGCAGATTCTATTTAGCGGAGTGCCATCTTCGGATAAAGAAATTGTGAATATTATAAAAGAACGTTGTTTAAAGGGTATGACACTGGTGTTAATGGAACGGGTAGTCATGCACCCGCAGTTTCAAGCACATCACAATAGCCGTGGAACGGTGTGCCGCTTGGTTGTAATAAATGAGTCAGGAAGTCATGGAGAGATTACAGATGCGCATTTAATCCTGGATGGTGGTTATTATGTAATAAATAACCAGGGTAAGGGAGTCAGTGTGGATAATCTGGACGCATACTTAGAAGAGTCCCAATCCATTACAGCAATTGATACGGATTTAGATCATACACATAAGGGCAGTCTCGAAAAAAATGGTAAATTATATCAGCTAAAAAGCGAATTAAAAACGAGAAATTTAATTTCAGATATTAATATTTCGGATGGAAGTTTTCAGGGTGCAAGGGAATTACTTGGAAAAGAAATTCAGAAGCATGAAAATAATCCAAGGGACGGTGTGAAGATTAAGGGTGTTATTCCACACTGGGAAGAGATTCAAACCATAGTGGACGAGATTTGCTGTTATATTCCTCAGGTGGAGTATATGGGGATGGACATAGCAATTACGAAAGATGGATTTAAAATTGTTCGATTTGAAGATCATCCTTCCTTCTCAAAGGTCTTTTTATTCAGCAAAAAGACACAGGATTTTTTAAAGTTAAAATTAGAAGAAAAAAAGAAAGAACGATTAACAGGTAAGGCAAAAAGAGCAGAATCAGCGCGATTATTCCGTCTTGGATGGATGAGCTTTGTGTCAAAACTTCTGTATCCAAATGGAATCAGAAGAAGACTGACCTTGTACTGGATTGAGGAGATTTTCACGGATTTCAGACAGAATAAGGATGTCTCTTTAAAGGATAAACTATGGGCCTACCGTCATGGATTCTTATCCTATCGTCTTGCACAATATGGGATAACAAGAGAGAATCATCTGGAGTATATTTCAGATTTGGAGTACCTGTTTGTCCGTCATATTAACAATGACTATAAAACCTGGCTGGAAGATAAAATCACGATTAAATATGTCTGCCAGAAATTCAATGATTGTTTTCCGGGTTATTATTACTATGTGAGTATGCGAAATGGAAACAGCCGGATTATTCCACTGATGGATTGTCCAGAAGGATATGGAACAGCGCATCAGGATATTATCAATCTCGCAAAAGAAAAAGGAATCTTAGCATTGAAACCGGATAGGGGATCCTGGGGAAAAGGCTTCTATCGTCTGGAGTACATTGACAGCAAATTCTATCTTAACTTTGAAGAAGCTTCAGAGGCACAGGTATTAGAATTACTCTCTGACCCGGGTACCCAGTATTTAGTGACAGAATATATTCAGATGCATCCTGATTTAAAGAAAATTTACAGTGGATCGGTGAATACCATTCGAATGATTGTATATAAGAGAGATGGTAAGAATGCAACAATTGGAAATGCGTACATGAGATTTGGTTCAACAGCAACCGGAGCAGTGGACAATATGCGGGCCGGAGGAATGTTTGCACGGATTGACATTGATACAGGAAGATATTATGATTCCAAGATTTTAGAGAATAATATGATTGTTGACCGCGCCTGCCATCCGGATACCGGGGTTAAAATTGAAGGAATCCTTCCGAATTGGGAAAAAGTAAAATCCTTAGTGATTGACATTGCCAATTCCTTTGATCAATTGGAATACTTTGGATTTGATATTGCCATTACAGAGGATGGAATAAAATTACCGGAGATTAATCGCTATCCGGGATATCCAAGAATTGAAACCTTTAATCGTGATACGATAGATTATTTGTTGGAACGACTTGCAGAAAAAGAAAAGAAATATGGTTATGACAAAAAACTTCCGAAAAAGTTAATGAAACTTCAAGACAGAACCCATCAATAATCTGGAGGGATGCATATGGGAAAAGAATTTTTTGTGGAAAAATGGAAAGAGAAGAAAAAAGACCATGGGATGCTGCAGTTAAGAGAGAATATGGTTAAGGATGGGTTTGAAGAAACCGTGATTGAACGCTGGATATCCGAAACAGAGGAACATTTTAAGAATAATTCCAAATTCGATTTTACCACCTGTTTTTGGGCATATGAACGGGGATTTTTACCGGAGTATGTTGACAAGTTTCAAATTACAGATGAAAACAGAAGTACCTTTCTGACTCAGCCTGAATACTATGCCCTTATGCCAATGAATGGTGCTTTTGGTAAGAAGCTAAGAAACCAGAGACAAATAAGAACGGAGCTGGAATCTTTTTCTGAATTTTTCCCGGAGATTTATGCCTATATTATAGTGGGAAAAGAAGAGTTTCAACCTTATGTAGCAGGAAAAAAGGCAGAATTAGAGTCTGTATTGGATCTGATTCGTGAAAAAAAAGATGTAATCGTGAGAAGCAACTATTATACACAAAAAGAGTTTTTCCGAGTAGTGACTTATGAGGATAAAAGGGGATTCCGAATTGGCGGGGAAGAGATCAGTGAAGATGAGCTAAAGCATACATTTCAGGAAAGAAGCAGCAGTATGATCTTTACGGAGCATACGTCCTGGCATTCTATGCTGGAGCGATATGTGGTGACTCGTTCTAAAATACAGATGATTTTACATCGAAAAACAAGTGCACATGCAGTTCTTGACCTGGCATATTTAAGAGTGAATCCGGGAAATGTTGCTCCGATTCATGTTCAAACCGGCTACTGTGAGCTGAATCCAATTGAGGGGATAAGTTTTACGATTCCAAACTGGGAGAAAATTGCGGCCAAAGTAGAAGAGATTTGTTCCAAGATGAGGCAGGCAAAGCTCCTTCAAGTGAACCTTGTGGTTACAGAACACAGCTTTCAGATTGTCTCTTTTGAAAGTGATATTCCATTTTGGCAGGATAAACTTTTTACCAGTGAGATGATAGGAACATTAAAGGAACGTCTTTGTATTGACAAGGCAAATAGGGAATACCCGGAGGAGAATTTTACAAGTATTCTTCAGGTAAATTATTATAAAAGAGATGAAATGGGCAGAAGAGAACGAAGAGCCTATGTGGAAGAATATTTTTCCAATTATTTAGGCTATGTTCCGGATTTGGATCATCCCAAGACCTTTAATGAAAAGATCAGCTGGTATAAGCTCTATTACGAGAATCCCCTTGTAACCCAGTGCTGTGATAAATATGCAGTTAAAGCTTATGTGGAAGAAAGAATAGGGAAAGAGTATATTGTTCCAACCATTGCAACTTATAAAACACCGGAAGAAATTAATTATGATGCGCTTCCGGATCAATTTGCTTTAAAAGTGAATTGGTCCAGTGGATTCAATATTATTGTGCCGGATAAAGCAGCCTTGGATCAAGAACAGGCAGGGAGAAAACTGAAGCGCTGGATACAGCCATATAACAACAGCTATTACCATTCCTTTAACTGGGGATATAAGGATATGGAACCGGTTATTTACGCAGAGGAATATTTGGAACAGCCAAATGGACTGGTGGACGATTATAAATTCTTTTGCTGCAATGGTAAAGTGGAATTTTTGTTTGTTGCCATAGACCGATTTGGAGAAAATCGTTTAAGTTATAATTTTCGTGATCGTGACTTTCAGCCTTACCCATTTTATTGGGGGGGACGAACCCACACGTCAAAGAAGCTGGAGCGTCCGGAAAATTTTGAAAAAATGATAGAGGTTGCACAGAAGCTTGCAGAGCCATTTCCATTTGTGAGAGTGGATTTGTATCAGGTAGCAGGTCAGTTGTATGTTGGGGAGATGACATTTTATTCGGGAGGCGGCCGTAACCGCGTAGAACCAAAAGACTGGGATCTGAAATTAGGGAAAAAAATACCAATTCCGGAGCCGGTCCTATTAGAAGAACAATGAAAATGAGGGACAAATGAAAAAAATAAGAATGGCAGTTACCGGTATGATTCTACTGGCAGGAGTGTATCTCCTTTGCGGATGGAAGCTGTGTGTACGAGCGGAGGATACAACGGTTAAGGTTGTGCTGGATGCAGGACATGACAGTTCTCATGCCGGTGCAGGACGGGGAAGTCTGCATGAAGAATATATAACGTTGGGAATTGTACTTGCCTGTGAACAGGAGCTTGAAAAATACGAAGGGGTGGATATGGCACTTACCAGAAGCACTATGAGCTGCCCCACACCGGGAAGCTCGGCGGCAAGGTGCAATAGGAACCGCCCGAAATATGCAGCCGCTCAGAATGCGGATGTGTTTATTAGCTTCCATGTGGATGCAACAGGAAGCACGACAACCTCAGCCCGGGGTGCAATGGTTATGTATACGGGCTACAGCCATTTTAGAGAAGATATGCGATCCTTATCAAACAAGATATTGAAGCAACTGGGAAAATTGGGAATCCACAACAGAGGAACCATTATTAATAATGATGATCATAATTGTGGAAAATATGATGACGGTACCTGGAAAGACGATATTGCGGTAATGAGGGGGAGCGTAGAACGTGGTTTTCCCGCAATCCTCATTGAACATGGATTTATTAATAATATTGTAGATAGTGTTCACTTCCAGACAGAGGAGAACATAAGAGAAGTGGGAATCGCAGACGCCAGAGGAATCGCAGATTTTTATGGTCTTACCAAAGTATCGGAATTACCCAGACCAAATATTTTGAACATTCAGTCTGTGGGCAGCAGTAAAGTGAAGCTTACCTGGAAAAAAGTAGAAGAAGCGGATTCTTATAGCGTATCCCGTTCCACATCGAAATATGGTACTTATGAAGAGATTGCAAAAGACCTAAAGACCTGTAATTACACAGATTCTTCTTTAAAGGGTGGGAAATGGTATTATTACAAGATTCGTGCAGTAAAGGGAGAGGATTCAAATGAATGCAGTCCTCTTGGAACAAAATTGCTGGGAATACCAAATGCAAAGATTCTAAATCAGGATGATTCCGGTGTGACGATTGGGTGGAACAGGATTTCAAATGCCTCCGGTTATCGCATACAAAGAAGTGCAACACAAACCAAAGGATATACAACCATCAAAACTATTTCAAATGGAAAAGTAACAAGCTTTTGTGATGATACAGCAGGAAAAGGAAGTTATTATTATCGTATTGCAGCATATAAAATGGTGTCAGGAACTGCTTATTATGGCAATTATTGTAAGCCAATTGAAGCGATTGCACCTCCTCTGGAGTTAGAGACAGTAATCATGGATACAGTGGATTGTAATCGAATTGAATGGACGCAGAGAACAGATGCCATAGGATATACGATTTGGAGAAGTACGCAGGAAGACGGAGTGTATGAACAAATAGCAGAAGTCGATGCAACGATATTCTTTTATGAAGACAGAGATCTTCAGCCTGATATACAATACTTTTATAAAGTAAAAGAACTTATGGAAGTGGAAGAATAAAAAAAGCCGGTACACCAGAACAGTGTATCGGCTTTTTTCCATGGTGCGCTTCATTTACTGGCAGGTATACCAGATATTCAAGTCGACAGATCCGCTAATACCATCAACTTTTCCCTTGCTGGTATATTGCCACATATGAATGCTGCCAAAATCATAAGAGGAATTTCCATTGGACCAGGTATGATAGGAGGTGGTAAAATCACTGTTGTTCTTATGATAGTTTGCCACCCAGATATTTAAATCGGTAAGTTCCTGATAATTAATTGCATTTTTGTAATAATTTGCACCACTATAGACACCGGCTTCATAGCCGGCAGCTTCTATGGTATCACAGAAGGCACGAATGAAGGCGGTATTTTCCTCACGAAGAGAAGGCTTATTTCTGGAGGCAACTTCAAAATCGCAGAAGATAGGCAAAGCCAATGGATAATCTTTTACCATTTCCAGAACGTTTTTAGCCTCAGCAATAACCCGTTCGATGTTGGTGGCGGTACTATATACATAGACACCCAGTTTCATATCGATTTCAGAAGCGAGAGTCATGTACTCAGTAAAACGGGTATCAATACTGGTTCCATAGGCAGCACGTACAACGGCAAATTCATTGGAATAAGATGCTTTTTTCCAATTGATGTAGCCCTGCCACTTGGATACATCCATACCTTTGCATCCGCGAATCCATCGTCCGGAGGCGTTCTTCAATCCCCAGATGGGTACTTCATTTTCAGTATGGAAAGCACTGACACTATAATAATAAGTAGTACCCGGAATGGCGTTTGTGTCATCAAAAGAGGTTATGCTTCCATCCTGAATGGTACTGATATAACTATAACTTCCACCAAGAACTTTTCTCCATACACGGTAACCATCTGCACCGGCAACGGACTTCCAGGATACGGTTGCGGTAGTAGAGTCATTGTATTTTGCACCTAATAATACCGGAGTGGATGGAACAGCGGTTGCAAAAAGGCCTTTATCATCATAGGAACTGTCAACGGTCTTTGCGTCAATCGTTAAATAGGAGCCTACGGTGTAATAATAAAGGACACCGGGTGTAACGGAAGAATCCTTGTAAACAGTGGATTCAGGATCGGTTACAGTAGCAATTTTGGTAAAGGTTCCCCCTTCTTCTTTCCGATAGATATAATATCCCTGGGCTTTTTTGGAAGGTTCCCAGGTGATTTTTAAGGTTGTGTAATTATAAGAGGAAACAGAAGAAAGTACAGGTTGTTCCGGCTTTGTAAAGGCAGAGGCACCTGTTTTATTATAGGTACTCCATACTTTTTTCTCATTTACAAGGCGGTAAGCACGAATACTGTAATAATAGGTACGGCCTGTGGCACAATTTTTGTCCTCAAAAGTTGTAAAATCAGAGGTAAGGGATTTAATTTTGCGCCAGTTTGAATGCTCACTGCGACGGTAAAGTTCATAGCCGCTGGCTCCATCTACAGGAGTAATTGTAACCTGAATCGTATAATAGTTCAGGGGAGCTACAGTGGGGAGCAGGGGCTCCGTAAGCTTTGGCGTAATTGAGAATCCTTCTTTATTATAGTAACTTTTCGTGGTATTGCCATTTACCGTAGCAATGGCCCGTACCGTGTAAGTATAGGTAATTCCTGCATCAATCGTTGTGTCTGTGTAGGTAGTAGTTTTTCCATTCTCTACCGTTGCAATAACTGAAAATGAAGTATTTGCGTCTTTTCTTAAGATTTCATATCCGGTAGCATTTTTGGATAACTCCCAGGTAATTGTGGCAGAATGGTAAGAGTCAGAGGTAATTTCTTTTAAAGACACCCTGGAAGGTCTTGTGGCAATGGATAATCCAGTTTTATTGTAGGTGCTCCAAATCGTTTTCTGACCGCTGTCATTAAAGGCACGGACACTATAGGTATAAAGCGTACCGGCAACAGCAGTGGTATCCTGATAATCGGTGGTAGTTGTTCCTTTTACACTTGCAATTTTCCGAAACGTTCCATCTTTTTCTTTGCGGTAAATGCCATATCCGGTAGCATTCGTAACGGATTCCCAGGAAAGAGTTACCTGATTGTATGCAGCGGATGCAATTGATACAAGAACCGGTTCAGAGAGTGAAGGAATGGAATAGACTCCGGTGCGGTCATAATTGCTTCTATATTTTTTCCCATCCTGAATGCGGTAGGCACGAATGGAATAGTAATAGGCAGATCCTTTTTTTATTGTGGAATCGGTATAGGTGGTTTTCCCAACTACATTCTTTAAAAAATGCCAGGTTCCGGAAGGAGTCTTACGATAAATGCCATATCCGGTAGCATCAGAAGTTGCTTTCCAGGAAAGCTTCATGGAGGAAAGACTGGGAGCTGTTATTTTAAGTGTTGCAAGATCGACCATTTCCGGAAGTGTTGTAACCTTCAAGCCGGTTTTATGAAAACTGCTTCGCAGTTGTGAGGTTGTTCCATCTGTATTTGTTACGGTCTGATAGGCTGCAACAGAATAAAAGTAGGTGGTTCCAAGCTTCAGGGGTCTTTTGGAAGAAGCCTTGTCTTCATAGGAATCAATGGAAGCTCCTTCAACCTCAGCGATTTTAGCCCAGGAGCTGGAATTGCTTTTTCGATAAATAAGATATCCATCTACGTCGGATTGCGGTTCCCATTGTATCAAATTTGACTTAGAGTTGATAGAAGTTGCGGATAGGAGTACAGGCTGCGTGATTTTTGTGGCGGCGCCATTGGTTTCTAACATTGGGAACACAAGAATCCCAAGCAATGCCAGGAAAAATCCAAGTTGTTTTACGTATTTCATTTTTTACTCTCCTTCGTATATAATAGATTTATTTTATACTATTTCAGGTTAAATGGCAATGGAAAGTGAACTGGGTTTTTGTTTAGTATTGTGTTTTGAGAATTTTTGATGTATGATAGAACGTGTTTTGTA
>JAVVVI010000022.1:0-39207 GCA_036652735.1 Lachnospiraceae bacterium | reverse complement strand
AATATCTTTTCTGGACGCAGTGATTTGTACTTTTATATGGGAAAGATATGCTTCACGGTCTTTGCGGATTTATAGTCTTTCTCCAAGGTAGAATGTATTCTTGAAAATGCTGACTGGGTGAGTGAGCATTTTTTTAAAGTTGTTTATAACGAAGGTAATAAATCGGGGTTCTGTGGATAAAACTACGGAAACTCAAGCAGAAATCTCGTTGCTATTCAATTATAAATGGTGTAAAATAAAAGTAGTGATTTACAGGACAGGAGGGAAATATGAACGCAAAAAAGATTCTTGTTAACGGTGTTAGTGAAGCTGTATTTAATTATCTGAAGGATATATTTTCGGAAAAATATGAGATATTAAGAGCAAATGAGTTAAAGGAAGCAGTTTCTTATATTTTGAATTATTGCTCCGAAATAGAAGCGGTAATTCTGGATACTTCAGAGGTAGATAGTGTAGGTTTTGAAGTGGCGGATTATTTAACAAGCAGTGGATTAAGTGATGCTGTGCCTATATTAATGCTGGTAGGAGAACCGGATTTGGCAAAAGAGGAAGAAGCCGTTGCGGCGGGTGCGTTTGATGTTTTTACTAAGCCATACAGTAGGTTTTTATTAAATCGACGTATCAAAAATGCAATGGAATCCTACAATTTAAGAAATCATTTTGAAGAGGTGCTTCGTAAGCAGATCAAGACGGCTCAGGGAAAAAATATCCAGTTAGTGGAAGCCCTTGGAACCATTGTGGAGTTTAGAGATTTGGAATCAGGTGACCATATTCGAAGAATTCAGGGACTTACGTATATTCTGTTAACTCACGCGGCAATCCGTTTCCCGGAGGAAATGTTAACAGATGAGAAAATAGATTTAATTACAACAGCCAGTGCCATTCACGATATTGGTAAAATTGCAATACCAAATGATATCTTATTAAAGCCGGGCAAACTAACGCCGGAAGAATTTCAGGTTATGAAAACGCATACCATAAAAGGCTGTGAACTGATTCAGGAAGCAACAGCAGGGGATGGAGATTATGCTACCTACTGTTATAATATTGCGAAATATCATCATGAAAGATATGATGGATCCGGTTATCCGGAAGGCTTGGTGGGAGATGCGATTCCATTTGAAGCTCAGGTAATCTCCATTGTTGATGTGTATGAGGCGCTTGTAAGCAGGCGTTGTTATAAGGACGCATATGAAGCAAAAAAGTCTTTTGATATGATTGTGAGTGGAGAATGTGGAGCATTTCATCCCCTTCTACTGGAGGCATTTTTAGAGTCAAGAGACGAATTTGAAAAATTAATTGAGGTAGCAATACCGGATGGGAGGAACAATGAATAGTATAATGGATTTGTTTGATAAAAAGCTGGGGTTTGGTCTTATGAGACTTCCTCAGACAAAGGATAAAGAGATTGATTTTGATAGTGTCATGGCTATGGTTGATGAATACATAAAAAAAGGGTTTCATTATTTTGATACAGCCTACGTATACCATAGTGGAACGTCAGAGAGTGCTTTTAAGAAATGTATTGTGGAACGGTACCCAAGAGAGGAACTGATTCTGGCAGACAAGATGCCTTCTTTCTTAATTAAAGAAAAAGGTGATTTTCAGCGGATTTTTGCAGAACAATTAGAACGATGTGGTGTGTCCTACTTTGATTTATACCTGCTGCATAATTTGGATCGTGGTAATTATGACAAAATGGAAGAATTTGATGGATTTTCCTTTGTTTCTCAACAAAAGAAAGAGGGAAAAGTTAAGTTTATGGGCTTCTCTTTCCATGACACGGCGCAGGTATTGGATGAGATATTAACAAAACATCCGGAAGTGGATTTTGTTCAGCTGCAGATTAACTATTATGATTGGGATAGTGAAGAGGTCCAGTCAGGTGCTTGTTATGAAGTTGCAAAGAAACACAATAAACCGATTATTGTTATGGAACCAATTAAGGGAGGAAGTCTTGTAAATGTTCCGGAGAAGGCTGCAGAGGCCATAAGGACGCTGGGAAAGGAGACGACACCGGCATCCCTTGCAATTCGTTATGCGGCATCGCTTCCACAGGTGGCAATTGTTCTGTCCGGCATGTCTACAATGGAACAACTCCGGGAGAATACCTCTTATATGCAGAGTCTGAGACCGATTACAGAAGATGAGAAAAAAGTTCTAAATCAGGTAGTGGAGATTATTCGTTCTATGGATACAATTCCTTGTACAGGGTGTAAATATTGTGTAGACGATTGTCCTGCGAAGATTAATATCCCAAGGTTGTTCAAGACCTATAATTATATGCTCCAATTTTGTAATGGACAATCACCAAAAGAACGCTATCAGACCGACATTAAAGATGGTGGAAAAGCAAGTAGCTGCATTAAATGCGGTCAGTGTGAAGAGCATTGTCCACAACATATTGGAATCAGGGAGAACCTAAGGAAAATTGCTGAAATCTTTGAATAGCAGCTGGAATTGAATCAGGGTTTACAGCGGGGTGGATCTTTCTTTTCAAAATGAAAGATTGTGCTGATTTCCTGATAGCTTTTAATAATCACACAGATTTTTTTATCAAATCCGGGACAGGAAATACAGCATTTTCGAAGTATACGCTGAATGGATTTTGGGCACATAATAACACCGTTTTTTCTATTATATGTGATAGAGAAAACGGTGTTCCTTATTTTAATGAAAGATTTATTTGTAGGCGATGAATTTATAAATCGGGTTGCCAAGTTCTGAGAACTTTTCCTCATATTCAGTCATAATATTGGAGCGCATCAGTTGAGAATCTTTATGTAAATCGCGGGTTACAGCCTCTAAAGTCCAACCTGAGGCGGATAGCTCCTCCAGAGAAAAATCAAATAAAGTCTCATTATCTGTTTTAAATTCAATGCGTCCACCGGGAATTAAGATGGTCTCATAGCGGCTTAAAAATTGCCTGGAAGTTAGGCGGCGCTTAGCGTGGCGTTCTTTTGGCCAAGGATCTGAAAAATTAAGATAAATGCCATCCACCTCCCCGGGTGCAAAAATATCCGGAAGTATGCGGGCATCAAGGCAGACAAAGCGCAAGTTGTCCGGTGGATCGACCTGGGCTTCCATTTTTTGGATTCCACGTAAAAGAACACTGCTATAGCGCTCAAATCCTATAAAGTTGATTTGAGGATGCTGCTTTGCCAGTGAGGTAAGAAATTGTCCCTTTCCCATTCCAATTTCTAATTGAATCGTTTGTTTTTTTGAAAAAAATTGATTCCAGTTTCCTTTACACTCAGGGGAAGGTGTGATGCAAAGGGGACTCGATGCAATAATTGCGTCTGCAGTTGGTATATTTCTTAATCGCATAATAAACCTCAATTGTATGTTAATAGATACGCTACAATTCTACATGAAAACAGAAAAAAAGGGAAGAGTATTTTAAAAAAATATTGCAACTCGTCTGGGGAAATACTATACTGTATTTATCATGGAAAAGAAAAGGAAATAGAGGGCATGAATAAATTAAAACGGGTAGCGGTGTTGCTGCTCTGTGCACTGCTGGTTTTTCAAATAAATGGACTTGCAGTTTTAGCGCAAGGAAATGGAAAAAGTAATAAATCATACTGGCCGGAAGGACCAAGAGTAGAATCAGCATCCGCAATTGTGATGGAAGCAACTACAGGTACCATTCTTTATGGAAAAAATATTCATAAAAAACGGTATCCGGCAAGTATTACAAAGATCATGACGACGCTGCTGGCCCTAGAACATTGTTCCTTATCTGAAACGGTTACATTTTCTCACGATGCTGTTTACAACATAGAGGGAACGCATATTGCCAGAGATGTGGGAGAGCAGATGTCATTAGAGGAAACCTTATATGGTGTTATGCTGGCAAGTGCAAATGAGTGTGCTTACGCGGTGGCGGAACATGTTGGTGGAGAGTATGATACATTTATTAATATGATGAATCAGCGGGCAAAAGAGTTGGGCTGTAAAGATACGCATTTTAATAATCCACATGGTTTGCCTGACGAAAAACATTATACAAGTGCCTATGATATGGCACTTATTTCCAGAGAAGCAATTAAGAACGAGACATTTCGTCTGATTACTGGAACCAAAACCTATTCTATACCACCCACAAATGTGCATACAATGAGTACACCTTTGATTAATCATCATGGTATGCTTACTGCATATAAGACAAGCAGTTATTTGTATGAACCCTGTATCGGGGGTAAAACAGGCTACACCAATGCAGCAAGAAGCACACTGGTTACCTTTGCAGAAAAAAATGGCATGACCTTGATTTGTGTTGTAATGAAATCAGAGTCACCCTATCATTATGTAGACACTACAAAGTTATTAGATTACTGTTTTGATAATTTTCAGACCTATAATGTTACTGAAAATGAGACAACCTATTCGAAGGATCAATTAATGGATTACATGAATTTTGATTCTGCAAAGCCATTTTTGCGTTTGAATGCAGATGGATTGATTGTTCTGCCCAAGAGTGCAGATTTTTCAGAGGCTGCGCCTAAGATCAATTATGATAAGGCCCAGGGGACAATTTTAGCTTCTTTGGATTATTATTATGGACAGCGTTATGTTGGTGGAACAAACATTGAGACAACCGGTGAGAAGGCTGAAACCTTCAAATTTGGCAATAGTGTTGAGAAAAAAGAAAACGGTGAAAAACGTGTGGTACAAATTCAGTGGAAATATGTGTTTTTTTCCATATTTGGAGTAATTATACTTTTTTTATTGATTGCGTTAGGAATCTTTCTAGTAAGAAATATTTATGTAATTCGCTATAATCTTAAGGTAAGACGAATCGAACGAATGAGAATGGCAAGTTTCAGGCAAAAACGCAAGAGAAGACAACGTCGGAGAAGTAGAAGAAGGTAAGGGGCTGCTATGACAGAAGAGTTATATGGAAGATTGGCGGCATACAGTGAACAAGATATTTACCCGTTCCATATGCCCGGCCATAAACGCAGATTTGGCACAGCCTTTAATCCTTATCAGCTGGATATTACAGAGATTCCGGATTTTGACAATCTTCATCATGCAGAAGGAATCTTGAAACAGGCACAGGAAAAGGCGGCACGGCTGTATCATTCTCAATGCAGCTTTTTTCTGGTGAATGGAAGTACAGGTGGAATTCTCAGTGCAATTGGAAGTGCATCCATGGCAGGAGATGAGATTTTAATTGCAAGAAATTGTCATAAGAGTGTTTATCATGCAGCATCCATTAATCGCCTTAAGGTTCACTATCTTTATCCCAAGACAGTGAAATTTGGAATTAGTGGTTCAGTAGAGCCGGAGCAGGTAGAACAGCAATATGAGGCACATCCGGGAATTCGTATTGTGGTTCTCACATCCCCAACCTATGATGGGATTGTATCAAATCTTAATGAAATTGCAAAGATTGTTCATGGGCACAATGGAATTCTAATTGTGGATGCAGCACATGGGGCTCATCTGGGATTCCATCCCTCTTTTCCGGAAAATCCGGTTCGATCCGGAGCAGACTTTGTGATTATGAGCCTGCATAAAACACTTCCGGCATTTACCCAGAGTGGACTGCTTCACGTAAATACAGAGAAGGTACCCAGGGCGAAAGTGGAACATTATCTGAATATGTATGAGACCAGTTCCCCTTCTTATTTGCTGATGGCGGGAATGGATGCCTGCCTGGATTACGTGGCAGAAAAAGGGGAGGAAAAGTTCTGTGCCCTATGGAGCAACCTAAAACAGTTCTATGCGGATACCGCTGAACTTAAGAGCTTAGAGGTCTTTCACAGAGAATCCGGAGAAAGGGAACTATATGATGCAGATCCTTCTAAAATTCTTATTTCTACAAAAAAGACAGAAGGCAGTCTATCCGGAAAGGAACTGGAAGATTGTCTGAGAATAACGTATGGAATTCAATTAGAAATGTCCAGTATTCATTATGCAACAGCATTATCCGGTATTTTAGATGACAAAGAGGGATTTTTGCGGTTAAGCAGGGCATTGAATGAGATAGATGCTGCCTATGAAGTGACTCCAAAGAACATAACGAAAAGTAAAACTATCTTTTCCTATGAAGCCCTTTATGAATCCAATAAAAAGAGAATGGAGATCTTCCAGGCGGAGGAGGCAGAACAGTCAATTTGTTCCATAGACAAAGCAGCAGGGAATATTAGTGGCAGCTATTTGTATTTATATCCACCGGGAATTCCGATGTTAGTGCCGGGAGAAGTGATTGGAGAAGATTTTTATGAAAAAATTCAGTATTGCACAAGCTGTGGTTTTCAAATAGAAGGATTGCAACTTAACGGGATTTATATTATACTTAAGGGTATCTGATGAAGATAGCAGGTAAGACATTTGTTGGGAGGGCTCAATGGGAAAAATAGTTTGTTTAATGGGAAAAAGTGCCTCGGGAAAAGATACAATCTTTAGGAAGTTACTACAGGGTGCTTCTCTTAATCTTTGCACAATTATCCCATACACTACGAGACCAATCCGACAGGGGGAAAAAGACGGGGAAACTTATTATTTTTATACAGAAGAACAGCTTAAAGAATTAGGGAAAAAAGGTAGGATTATAGAGTTACGTTCTTACAATACCGCATATGGTACATGGAAATATTTTACAGCAGATGATGGGCAGATTAAGTTAGAGGAACAGGATTATCTAGTGATTGGTACCTTGGAATCTTTTGTTAAGATGCAGAATTACTTTGGAAGAGACAAGTTGATTCCGGTCTATATTGAAACAGAAGATGGACTAAGACTGGAGCGGGCACTTACAAGGGAGCGTCAACAGAAAACACCCAAATATGCGGAAATGTGTCGTCGATTTTTGGCAGATGAGGAAGATTTTTGCATTGAAAAAAGAGAAGCGGCGGGTGTGCGGAGAAGTTTCCAGAATATTAAAATGGATAAAACAATTAAAGAAGTTATGAACTATATCAAAGAGGAACTATGTAGATAAGGGGGTGGCCCCATGGACATGAAAGTAAATAAGCTAAACCAGACGGTAATGCCGGAAGCTGCAAGAGAAGTGGAAAAAGGAGATGGTACCTTTAAATTCACTCTCGCAAGTCAGATTGAAGAAACACAGCTTCAGGAAAAGGTGAATCACCTTCTGTCAGATATTACAACCCAGGGAGAACAGCTGGCAAAGCATATGGATATTCGGGATATGAAGAAATATCGGGAGCTGGTGAAGGATTTTTTGGGGGAAGTGGTATATCGCTCTCATAAATTTTCCAGAGAGAATTTTTTGGATCGCCGGGGGCGGCATCGTGTATATGGAATTGTTCGCCTTATAGATGAGAATTTAGATGAACTTGCAAGAGAACTCATGAATGATGAAAAAGATCACATTAATATTCTGGAGCGTATTGGAGAAATACGTGGATTGTTATTAGATATTTTTACGTAAAGAGATGGACAGAAAAGTAGGAACGAGGGGGATTTTATGGCAGGATTTCGTAATATTTTAGGGCATGAGCAGGTAATAGCAGCAATGCAAAATGCAATTATGCTGGGTAAGGTATCACATGCATACATTTTAAATGGAGAAGCAGGTTCCGGTAAAAAAATTCTGGCAGAGGCATTTGCTATGACGCTACAATGCGAAAAGGGAGCAAAAGAGCCTTGTATGGAATGCAGGTCCTGTAAACAGGCATTGACCAAAAATCAGCCGGACATCATTTATATTCATCACGAGAAACCAAATACTATTTCAGTTGAAGACATTCGTAAGCAAGTGAATGACGATGTTGCAATTAAGCCATATAGCAGTCCCTATAAAATTTACATTATAGATGAAGCTGAAAAAATGAATACTGCGGCACAGAATGCATTGTTAAAAACAATTGAGGAGCCGCCGGCGTACGTTGTTCTATTACTGCTTACAGCCAATGCAGATAGTTTTTTGCCAACCATACGTTCCAGGTGTATTACACTTGAGATTCATCCGGTTCGTGATGAAGACGTTCAAAAGTATTTAATAGAGGTATTAAAGGTTCCACAGGAAAAGGCAGCAATTTGTACGGCATTTGCCCAGGGAAATGTTGGAAAAGCAGCAAGATTGTCCGGTTCAGAAGACTTTAATGAGATTAAAGAGGGGGCAGTTGAGTTACTAAAACGACTCCATGAAATTGATATTTATGAACTGGTGGCAGCAGTAAAGCAGATTACCAAGTATAAACTGGAGATTGAAGATTATTTTGATTTGTTTTTAGTCTGGTATCGGGACGTGCTATTATATAAAGCAACGAAAGAAGTAAACCAGTTAACCTTTCGGGATGAATTTTATGATATAAAGAAACAGGCAGATATAAGTTCCTATGAAGGAATTAATGAGATGATTCAGGCATTGGAAAAGGCAAAAAAAAGAATGGAAGCCAATGTAAATCTAGAACTGGTGTTAGAGCTTATGCTATTAACAGTTAAGGAGAATTAGAATGATAAAAGTAGTAGGAGTCAGATTTCGTTCTGCGGGAAAGATCTATTATTTTGATCCTGTGGACATAGATGTGCAAAATGGAGATCATGTAATTGTAGAGACGGCCAGAGGTGTAGAGTATGGTTTGGTTATTACAGGACCAAAGGAAGTAGAAGGAGACAAAATTGTTCAGCCATTAAAGCCGGTTCTTCGTGTTGCAACGGAAAAAGATGAGCAGCAGGAAGAAAAAAACCGCGAGAAAGAAAAAGAAGCGTATGGAATCTGTTTTGAAAAAATAGAGAAACATGGGCTGTTAATGAAGTTAGTGGATGCGGAATACACGTTTGATAATAATAAATTATTATTTTACTTTACGGCAGATGGAAGAATTGATTTTCGAGAACTGGTTAAAGATCTGGCAAGTGTATTTCGAACCAGAATTGAGCTGCGTCAGATCGGTGTAAGGGATGAGACAAAGATAATGGGAGGCGTTGGTATTTGCGGCAGAGAATTATGCTGCCATACGTTCCTTTCTGAATTTGCTCCGGTATCTATTAAAATGGCAAAGGAACAGAACCTTTCTTTAAATCCCACGAAGATTTCCGGTGTATGTGGGCGCCTAATGTGTTGCTTGAAGAATGAACAGGAAACCTATGAATACCTCAACAGTAACCTGCCCGGTATTGGGGATACAGTTACAACTTCAGATGGACTACGAGGTGAAGTACAGAATGTAAGTGTCTTGAAGCAGAAGGTAAAAGTTCTCATAGAAGTTAATGATGAGAAAGAATTACGGGACTATAGTCTGGACCAGTTAAAATTTAAGCCGAGAAAGCGAAAAGAGAAGATTCAGCTTTCACCGGAGGAATTAAAAGAATTAGAAGCATTAGTAGATGATGAAGGAAAATCCAAATTAGATGACAATTAAATTATTAGAGGGCGAGAGATTGGACGAACTGCACCGGAATGGATATTATATTATTCAGAATCCGGAAAAGTTCTGTTTTGGAATGGATGCCGTACTGCTTTCCGGATTTGCAAAGGTGAAACAAGGAGAGGCAGCGATAGATCTTGGAACCGGGACGGGAATTATCCCTATTTTACTGGAGGCTAAAACAGATGGAAGGGACTTTACCGGATTGGAGATTCAAAAAGACAGTGCGGATATGGCAAGACGGAGTGTAGCATACAATGGTCTTGAAGATAAAATTAAAATTGTGACGGGTGACCTTAAAGATGCTTCCAGTATTTTGGGAGCATCTTCTTATGAAGTGGTCACCTCTAACCCACCCTATATGATAGCAAAACATGGGTTGGTAAATGGGTCAGAGGCAAAGGCCATTGCTCGTCATGAGTTGTGCTGTTCGCTGGAAGATGTTATAAGAGAAAGTGCGGCGCTGTTAAAACCTGGTGGACGATTCTATATGGTACACCGGCCTTTTCGCTTAGGAGAAATCATGTGTGTAATGACAAACTATAAATTGGAACCCAAACGAATGCAGCTGGTATATCCATTTATAGACAAAGAACCTAATATGGTGCTTATTGAAGGGCATCTTGGTGGTAATAAAAGGCTTACGGTAGAAAAGCCCTTGATTATATATAAAGAACCCGGGGTATATACGGATATTATTTATGATATCTACGGATATTAAAGGAAAGGTGTAAACATGCAGGGAATGTTGTATTTATGTGCCACACCCATAGGTAACTTGGAAGATATTACGTTAAGGGTGCTGCGTATTTTAAAAGAAGTAGATTTAATTGCGGCAGAGGATACCAGGAATTCCATACGCCTTTTAAATCATTTTGAGATTAAGACACCATTAACCAGTTATCATGAATTTAACAAAATAGAAAAGGCGGACTATCTCGTGGAAAAAATGCGTGAGGGCGCCAATATTGCCTTGATTACAGATGCAGGGACGCCTGCAATCTCCGATCCCGGAGAAGAATTAGTTAAAAAATGCTACGAGAGTGGGATAGAAGTCACCTCGCTGCCCGGTGCCTGTGCCTGCATTACAGCGTTGATTTTGTCAGGACTATCAACAAGGCGGTTTTGTTTTGAAGCATTTTTGCCAAAGGATAAACGTATGCGGACAGAGATTCTATCGGAACTTTCCAAAGAGACAAGAACGATTATTGTATATGAGGCGCCGCATCACTTGGTGGCAACACTGAAGGAATTGAACCAGGCATTGGGAATGCGGAGAATAACGGTGCTGCGGGAATTAACCAAGCGATTTGAAACAGCATGGAAGACGGATTTTGAACAAGCCATTGATTTTTACAATGAAACACTTCCAAAGGGGGAATGTGTGATTGTGATTGAAGGAAAAGACAGGGCGGAAATCAAACAGGAAAAACAAGAGAAATGGTGTTCCCTTTCTCTAAAAGAACATATGCAATATTATGAAGATCAGGAAATGGAACGAAAAGAAGCCATGCGGCAGGTGGGGAAGGACAGAGGAATGACCAAACGGGAGGTATACCAGAAATTGCTGGATTTGTAAGGAGGTAGAAATGAAAGAAGAATACATGGAACTATATAACCTGGAAGATTTTGATGCATTAGTGGAGAAATTACAAACATTACTTGCAGAGAAAAAATATACAGTTTTAAAACAGGCGCTGGAAAAATTAAATGAAGCGGATATTGCCGAATTATTTGAAGAAATGGACGAAAAAGAGATACCGGTATTGTATCGTTTATTGGGCAAAGAAGAAGCAGCAGATACATTTGCCAGAATGAGTCATGAACTTCAGGTAAATTTAATTAATGCATTAACAGATATCGAGTTACGTCAGGTAATGGACGATATCTATCTGGACGATACGGTGGATATGATTGAAGAAATGCCGGCAAATGTTGTATCCAGAGTGCTGCATAATACGGATGCTGAAACCAGGAAACTGATTAATGAGATTTTAAATTATCCAAAAGATTCTGCCGGAAGCATTATGACAGTAGAGTACGTTAACATCAAAAAATTTATGACGGTGAAAGAAGCGATAGCAAGGATTCGCAAAACTGCAGTAGACAAAGAAACTATTTACACATGTTATGTTACGGAAAATCGAAAATTAATTGGAATTATTACCGTAAAAGATCTTCTAATTGCTGAGGATGATCAAAAAATAGAGGATATTATGGAAACCAATATGATATCCGTAACGACCCATGACGATAAAGAGAAAGTAGCAAAAATGTTTCATCGTTATGATTTCTTGGCTATTCCGGTTGTTGATAATGAAAACCGTTTGGTTGGAATTGTAACCTTTGATGATGCAATTGACGTACTTCAGGATGAGAATACGGAAGATATTACAAAGATGGCGGCAATGATGCCTGCGGAAGATACGTATTTTAGAACCTCTGTTTTTTCACATGCAAAGCACAGAATTGTTTGGCTTTTAGTTTTAATGCTGTCTGCAACCATTACCGGAACCATTATCAGTAAATATGAGCATGCCTTTGCCGCAATACCATTATTGGTTTCATTTATACCAATGCTTATGGATACCGGTGGAAATTGCGGTTCACAAAGTTCCACCTTGGTAATTCGAGGAATTGCGTTGGATGAGATTCGATTTCGTGATTTGTTCAAGGTTGTATTTAAAGAATTTCGGATTGCAATGGTGGTTGGTGTAGTTCTCTCCGTTGTGAATGGACTACGTATACTGATTTTCTATAAGAACGCAGCAATGGCTATGGTGGTGGCACTTTCCTTAATGGTAACCATTGTAGTGGCGAAAATGATTGGCTGTGCGCTGCCCCTTTTAGCGAAAAAAGTGCACATGGATCCGGCAGTAATGGCAGCACCACTGATTACTACCATTGTGGATACCTGCTCTATCCTGGTTTACTTTAATATTGCCACTGTATTTTTTAATATCTAGAATGATCAATCTGTAGATTTATTATAATTTAGGAAAAAGGAACTGAGATTAGTTAACGTTTTTGTTAGAATCTCAGTTTCTTCTTGGTTTAAATCTTTCAGAATGGCTTGCACCATTTTCTCGTGAAAATCAGCATGGTGACGGTAGGCTTTCTCTCCTTTAGAGGTAAGAGATACCAATACCACACGACGGTCCCGATCACTTCGCACACGGTCTACATATCCTTTTTTAAGAAGGTTATTAATAGCGATGGTTAGGGTTCCTACGGTGATAGATAAGGTTTTTGCAACAGAGGACATATTCCTTGCACCATGAATTCCAATGGCGGAAAGGACGTGTATATCCTTGTTTGAGATGTCCTTAAACTCTCCGGTGCTCATTGCTTTTTCCTCGATATCCATAATATCATTAAAGAGATGAACTAAAACTTCATTTAAAGTATTGTATGATTCCATTGATGACACCTCACTTTAATTCCTGCGTTTAATCCTCAGGATTATCAGTCGTATCGTCTTCATCGGGCACGACTTTTTTCATCTCAATTGTATCATATTTATAGGGTTCTGTGGAACTTAATTTTGATTGCCATACAGTTACAATATCGGAAGGTTTGAGCTCGTCATACTGAATCCGAAGGGTTTTATCATTGATAAATTCGGTTGTAATTTTTTCATCATTGATGTAAACTTTGCTATATGGAGTAAAATAATTGCCTCGAATAATAACATAGCCGTCTAAAAAATCATCGGGAATTACATTCGTTATATTTACGGTAGTTAAGGAGAGCTTCATGTTGTTTGGTTTGTAAGGGCTTTTTCCATTATACACCAATTGATCTCCATATAACATATCGTATTCCAATGCAGCAAGGCCTTCATAAAAAGTAGATTCGGTATCGTGATTTTGATGATAGGAATTAATCACTCCATCTTTAATGTTGAGTTTTTTCAAAATCCGAGGGCTTAGCTGGTTTGCCTGAAGATCTGCGTCTTGAAATTTCAGTCCCATATTATTCCAGATAACATAATCAGTCTGATAGATTGTGCGTCCATTGAGGTTATCGTCGGTAAAATCAAGACTTGGAAGATGATCACCATATAAGACCAGGATCGTATCTTCTTTGTATTTTTTTAGTGCAGAAACCAGGTCAGCAATAAAGAGGTCTGTTTCGTAAAGTTGGTTTGCGTAATATTCAATTTGCCCTCGCATGGCCTCGTCCTTAATGGAAGTAACCGAAAGATGCTTGGTATAGGGCTGGGATACAGAATAACCGCCGTGTCCCTGAACGGAGATGGTATAAACCAGGTCCTGTTTTTTAGTGTTCTCAAGACAGTCCATTATATAGGAGGTAAGACAGGCATCTTTTGCCCATCCGGTAATTGTAGTATCATATCCATTCATATATTCTACAGAGGTAAAATCATCGAAGCCAAGATTCCCATAAACTACATTTCGACTGTAGAAACGACCGGTATTGTTATGAAGAACGTGGGAGGTATAACCATGTGTCTTTAGGTTAAATGCCAGGCTCTCACAGGATTCTGATTTCAAAATTGTCTTAAATGGATATTCTCCTGCACCAAAATCGTCAATATTCATTCCGGTCATTACTTCAAATTCGCTGTTTACGGTTCCGGCGCCTACAACAGGAACACTTAAAAGTCCGGAGCCGCCTTTGGCAGCCAGTTTTTGAAAATTAGGAATGGGTGATTTGGAAAAGGTTAAGTCCTTGGCGCAGGTAATGTCAAAGAAGGATTCCAATTGTACCATAACAATGTTAGGCGTTGACTTTGGTTTAACATTGGCATTACTAAGCTTATCGTTGGCAGCAATACGAAAGATTGTTTCAGAAGAGTAATCTTCCGGTTTGGCCACACCTGTATTCACCAGACCATCGGTAAAACAATAGACAAAGCCATTACGTAAATAGGCTTTTGATAATTCAGTAAATTGTGATTCTAATGCACCGGAAGCGGTTCCCAGTTGTATGGCACCATAATTCAAGGAACAGATTATAATAATTAAGATAGTGGAGCGGATATAATTAATCTTATTCTTAGTCTTAGGGGCTTTAAAAAATAAAATTACCAGTCCTGCACCAATAGCAGCACAAAGGATTAAAATCAAAATGATCTGGAACCCATTAAAATATTTCTGAATTACTGAAAAAATGGAATCAATTAAATAAAGATCACAGGAGGTAAAAGGGGTTACACGGTTACAGAGAAGAACATAATTTGCAACACCGAACCCTAACCAGACAACGGTTAGCAAAGTAATCCAAAAAAAACGTTTCCGCAAAAGAAGCGTAACAGAAAAAGTTAATAATATAATAAGTGCGTTACATAAAAAGATATAGGGATGAGCCGCCAGCTTTATAAATCCACCAAAAATGCTACGATGTTGGAAGGATTCTAAAATAATATTAATAATAATGGGTAGGATTAGGTACAAAAAGAGACTGCTTCTGGTATCCGAGTCTTTAAAAAAGGTTTTCATTTTATTTTTTATATTCATTTCACATCTCAATTCTTCTTTAAATTTGAAGTACATGGTATTAGCTGGATTATATAGTAAAATTGTCAATATTTTGTGAACACAAATTATCTGAAATGAATTATACTATATAATATATAAAAATACCAGTTCTCTGAGTTAGTAATAGCTTAAAAGAGGAAAAAAATACATTAAAAAATTTATAAAATAAGGAAAGGACTTACATATGAGTAAAGAAATCGAAGAATTAAACAGAATAATAAAAGAGAGCAAAAAGATCGTTTTTTTTGGAGGAGCAGGTGTTTCTACTGAAAGTGGTATTCCGGATTTTCGAAGTGTGGATGGATTATATCATCAATCCTATGAATTTCCGCCGGAGACTATATTGAGTCACACATTTTATAAACGCCATACAGAAGAATTTTATGATTTTTATCGAAACAGGATGTTATACTTAGATGCAAAACCAAATGCTGCACATATGAAATTGGCTAGGCTTGAGGGAAGGGGTAAGCTGACAGCAATCGTGACACAGAATATAGATGGACTGCACCAGGCGGCAGGAAGCAAGCATGTGCTGGAACTCCATGGAAGCGTGCATCGTAATTACTGCACAAAATGCAATGCCTTATATTCTGCAAAGGAGCTGCTAGAAGGAGAGGGAATTCCAAAGTGCAGCTGTGGAGGAATTATAAAACCCGATGTTGTGCTGTATGAAGAGGCCTTAAACCAAAAAACTATGATAGAGGCAATAGCTGCTATTCAGGAAGCAGATACGCTGATTGTTGGAGGAACATCGCTTTCGGTGTATCCGGCTGCAGGAATGATTGATTACTTTCATGGAAAACATTTGATTTTAATAAATAAAACCGCAACAGAAATGGATCAAAGGGCAGAGCTGGTAATCCAGGAGGGTATAGCAAGTGTATTTTCCAAGGTGGAAGACTAGTCTTTAAAATAAAAAAAGAAAAGTGGGAGAAAAATATGAACTTTGAAGTGGGAGATATTGTGCGCCTTAAAAAAAAGCATCCTTGCGGAAGTGCAGAGTGGGAAATACTCCGGGTAGGGGCGGACTTTCGATTAAAATGTATGGGATGTGGGCATCAAATTATGCTGTCCAGAGTCATTGTAGAAAAAAATACAAAAGAAATCAGGAAAAACCTTGATAAATCTACGGATTTATGGTAGAATGACAATTCGTGATAAAATAAATTCCTTGTTCCCGGCATTGACCGGGGGCCAGAGACCAAAAGGAGGTACGATTCTAATGAACAAATATGAATTAGCGCTTGTTCTTAGTGCAAAAATCGAAGATGACGTAAAGACCGCAACACTTGAAAAAGTAAAAGAAATAATTACACGTTTCGGCGGTACGATTACGAATGTTGATGAGTGGGGTAAGAAGAGACTTGCTTACGAGATTCAGAAAATGAAAGAAGGTTTTTACTATTTCATTCAATTCGATGCTAACGGTGATGCACCGGCAGACATTGAAGATCGTGTTCGTATTACAGACAATGTCATCAGATTTTTATGCGTTAGACAGGACGAGGCATAAAATAGGAAAAGAGGAAATCGTATGAACAAAGTAATACTTATGGGACGTTTGACAAGAGACCCTGAAGTTCGCTATTCTCAGGGCGAGCAAGCGACGGCAATTGCAAGATATACACTGGCAGTAGATAGAAGATTTAAAAGGGACAATGATTCCCAGACGGCAGATTTTATTAATTGTGTGGCGTTTGGAAAGTCCGGTGAATTTGCGGAAAAGTATTTCCACAAGGGCATTAAAGTCTTGGTAACCGGAAGAATTCAAACCGGAAGCTATACGAATAAAGACGATCAGAAGGTATATACCACAGATGTAGTTGTAGAAGAGCAGGAATTTGCAGAAAGCAAATCAGCAAGTCAGGAATCCTCTGCTTCCTATCAGCAGACAGACAGACCAGCACCGAGTTCAGCGGTTGGGGATGGCTTTATGAACATTCCGGATGGTATTGATGAAGAGTTACCATTTAATTAGATTACAATAGGAGGTAAATATCATGGCATTTAATAAAGACAGATCGTCAGATTCTCCAATGAAGAGAAGAGGCGGCGCTGGTGGACGTAGAAGAAAGAAAGTATGTGTATTCTGCGGAAAAGACAGCTCAATTGATTACAAAGATTTAAACAAACTGAAAAGATATATTTCTGAGAGAGGTAAAATTTTACCTAGAAGAATTACAGGAAACTGTGCAAAACATCAGAGAGCTCTTACAGTTGCTATTAAGAGAGCAAGACATATTGCTCTTATGCCTTATGTTTTAGACTAAGGATAAATAAAAGTTACCGCCACTGGTTCCATAGTGGCGGTTTTTTTATGGAAGAGGAAAGTGCTTTCGAGCTTCTTCCAAATAACTGTAAAGGGTGAATTTTGAAATATCCAGAAGTTCACAAATTTTTACACCGGATTTTTGAATTAAAAAGACACCACGCTCATCCAGAAAGGAAAGAAAACGGATTTTAGCGTCTTTATTCATCTCTTTTGGAGTTGTTCCAATTAAAGAAATTCCATCTGCAATAATACTGTCTAACAGTTCCTGAATAGAGGAGGAATAGAGTTCATCTTCCCCTGAAAGAGTGTTGGAGTTGAAATAATCAGAACCGGCAAGGCCCTTAACGGATTTTTCCAAGAGCAGGAGGTCAGAAATATCCTGGTTGATACAAAGGGAGCCACAGACCTTACCATTGGAATCAAAAAAATTAACAGTTGAGGAGCGCAGGGTACGCCCATCGGGCATTCGGGTAATATAACGAAGCTTAGAGGGGGATTGATCCTCAAGGTTAATATATTTAAAAAACAAATTTGTGGCACAGCCGCCCAGGGTTCGTCCGGTTACGTGGCCATTTACAATATAGACAATACTATGATTTAAGTCTTTGGTAAAATCATGTATTAATACTTCGGTGTTACTGCCAAACTGTGCAGCAATTGCAGCAGCAATAACTTTCAGATCATCTAATTCCATGGTACACCTCACTTAAATTTTTATGGCATCCCTTTTTGGGGATGCTTGTTTGCATATATTATAGCATTTTTTTATGAGATTGCAAGAGAATCATAAAAAAAGTAAGAAAATCATACAAAAAGTTTGACATATGAAGAAAAGTTTGATAGCCTAAAAGTAAACAATCATGAAGGGGGAAGATTTTATGGGTAAGATTGAACAAAAGATGCAAGAATTAGGTTTGACACTTCCGGATCCGATTAAACCGGTTGGCACATATTGTCCATTTAAGCAGGTGGGAAATGTTATTTTCTTTTCAGGTCAGGGACCACTGTGGAACGGGGAATTTTTTTATAATGGAAAAGTAGGAAGAGATATTACAAAGGAAGAGGGTTATCAGGCTGCACGAATGACCGGTCTGAATGTAATCGCACAAATTAAGGCAGCAATAGGGGATTTGGACAGAGTAAAGCAATTTGTGAATGTATTGGGTTATGTGAATTGTGTGGATGAATTTACGGAACAGCCATATGTAATCAATGGATTTTCAGATTTAATTAAGGAGATTTTTGGTGAGAAAGGGAATCATGCTCGTTGTGCGGTTCCATCGGGAACACTGCCTATGAATACATCTGTAGAAATCCATGCAGTAATAGAGGTGGAAGAGCAATCCACAGCGGAGGTATAAAATTGAAAAAATTAATGACAGGAAATGAAGCAGTTGCCAGAGGTGTGTATGAAGCAGGAATTCGTTTTGCGGCAGCATATCCCGGAACTCCCAGCACTGAGATATTAGAAAATATAGCAGGTTATAAAGAGGATATTATTGCGGAGTGGGCACCAAATGAGAAGGTTGCGTTGGAGTCTGCAATCGGTTTTTCAATTACAGGAGGAAGAGCATTCGCCTCTATGAAGCAGGTGGGGCTCAATGTTGCTTCGGATCCATTTTATTCAGTGGCCTATACCGGAATTACCGGTGGTCTGGTGATTGTATCCGCAGATGATCCGGGATTGCATTCTTCACAAACAGAACAGGATAATCGTTATTATGCAAAGACAGCAAAAATTCCAATGTTTGAACCGGCAGATAGCCAGGAATGTAAAGATATGGTACTTGAAGCAGTTGCGTTAAGTGAACGTATTCGTATGCCTGTTTTGCTTCGAATGACAACGAGAGTCTGCCATAGCAAGAGCACGGTGGACTGTAAGGACCGTCAGGAAGCACCCCTGTGTGAATATAAAAAGGATATCTTTACCTATACCACAATGCCGGCAGTATCGAAAAAAAGAAGAGTGGACTTAGAGGAAAAATTAAAGGTGCTCAGAACCTATTCGGAGGAAACAAGGACAAACTTTATAGAGGATCATCATAAGAAAATTGGAATTATTGCCAATGGAATCTCCTATCAATATGCCAAAGAAGCATTTGGCGAAGAGGCATCCTATATGAAAATTGGATTTAGTTATCCCATGCCGATAAAAAAGATTAAGGAATTTGCAGCAGCGGTTGATATATTGTATGTGATTGAAGAAACAGAGCCTTATATGGAAGAACAAATAAGGGCAGCAGGAATAGCCTGTCAGGGACGGGAACTTCTTCCGGGTATAGGTGAACTCAGTGTGGGTATTTTAAAAGAAAAACTGCTCCATGAAAAGAAGGAGAGTATCTCTATTGATTCAGAAAAGCTTGTGGGCAGACCACCATCACTTTGCGCAGGGTGTCCTCATAGACCGGTATTTTACGAACTTCAAAAACACAAAAATGTAATGGTCTCCGGAGATATTGGCTGCTATGGACTTGGAGCGATGCCGCCATTAAGTGCAGTGGATACAATATTGTGTATGGGAACCAGTGTAAGCGGCGGACATGGAATGGCAAAAGCGTTTGAAGCCTATGGGGTTTCCAAAAGAGTAGTGAGTGTAATTGGAGATTCTACTTTTTTCCATTCCGGAATGACGGGACTTTTAGATGTAGTATACAATAATAGTAAAACAGTTACGGTTATATTGGATAATCGAATTACAGGAATGACCGGGCATCAGGATCATCCTGGAACGGGATACAATGCGCAGGGAGATCCGGCAGCCGAAGCAGATATAGAAACCATAGTGCGGGCACTTGGAATCAAGCATGTAAAAAGTCTGAATCCATTTGATATGACACTGTTAAATGAGACTTTGGACTGGGCACTGGAATTAGAGGAGCCATCTGTTATTATATCACGATGGCCTTGTGCACTGAAAAAACAGTCACAAAAAGATAAAGAGGAGTTTGGTAATTACTTTACCACCTATCAGGTCAATGAAGAACTGTGTATTGGGTGCAAATTATGCACAAAATGTGGCTGTCCTGCATTGCGCTATGACAAGGAACGAAAAAAGGCGGGAATTGATGCAACCATGTGTCTGGGATGCAGTACCTGTGCTCAGATATGTCCAAAGCAGGCGATTACTCAGTGTAAGGGAAAGCAGGTGTAAAGATGAAAGAAGTGAAAAGCATATTACTGGTAGGAGTTGGCGGCCAGGGAACCATTCTTGCAAGCAAACTTCTTACCTATGGGTTATTGGAAGATGGCTATGATGTTAAAATGAGTGAGATTCATGGAATGAGTCAGAGGGGTGGAAGTGTAACAACTCAGATTCGCTATGGGGAAAAGGTCTATGCTCCAACAATTGGAATTGGAGAGGCAGATATTCTGGTTTCATTTGAGGAAATGGAAACCTATCGCTGGCTTCCTTATTTGAAACCGGAAGGAACCGTTATCCTTAATAATTACAGATTGCCTTCCGCACCAATTCTCAGCGGTGCAGCAGATTATCCGGAGGGATTGAAGGAAGAGATTCAGGAAAAGGCCCATACCATAATTATAGATGCCTCAAAGAAGGCATTGGAGTTGGGAAATTCCAAAACAATGAATATCGTGCTGTTGGGCGCCTTGGTAAAAGCAATGAGCCTTACGGAAATGAATTGGGATTCTATTATGGAAAAAAATATAAAACCCCAATTCCTGGAAGATAACAAGAAAGCATTTCAAATTGGAATGGACTTAGTCCATTAAAATCGAACTTTTAGAACACGCGTAGGCCGCCCTGTAGATCCTGTTACATGGCGGCTTACTTCATGGACAAAACCCGCATCTTCGAGTTTTAAAACCATACGGTTTGCCGTACGAACACTGACATTTAATCCGTCTGCCAACTCGGCACAGGTAAAGGTCTTGGAACGTGTCTGGGCAATGTATTGATCCAATTTGTAGATCATATTTACGCTGATTCCACTTCTTTGGGCAATATCCAGAAGCTGAGGATCAAAAATCTTGCGGTAGGTATCAAAAGTTTCGCTGGGTTCAATAGGCCCCAGTACCTCTTCCGGAGAAAAATAAGCATAGGCACAGCTGCCGCCATTGGAAAGGGATTTGGTATAAGCAACATTGGAATGTACTTTTGCACTTCTGGCATTCTCTCCAAATCCGATTCCCATGCAGACATCATAGCAGGTAGATTTTGGAATGGAAGAGAGAATGGTTAATTTAGCCAGTCGTTCGGTTACCTCAAATAAGGTATCACTATTGCAAAAAAGATAAAAATCACTTTGGCTGGAAGAAATCAGTGCACCATTAACCAGTTGTGTAAATTCAGCTAATAATCCCTGGGCAATAGACAGTTCCCGCACTTCCTGAGTAGTCGTACTGTTCAGAAGATAAATAGGGTCCTGTGGCAGCAGGGAGAAAAAAATGGATACAATTTTATTGTCTAACTGCTTGTTTAACTGGCTGCTTAGCATAAGCCTTTTAATCTCATATACTAGAAAAGTATTACAGGAGGCTGCAATAATACAGGGAATATCTCTCTGTGTTAATTCAATCCAAACCTGGCGAATACTGGTTACGCAATAAGTACAGAGTTTGTTACTGTAATTTTTTATATGTTCTTTAATAATGCGCTGAATAAACCCACTTTGATAGATATCTTCATTCACATGATATAACAGTAAATCCTCGGGAGAATATCCCGCAGAATCAAATACTGTAAGCAATTCATCTTCGGAAATGGAGTCATAGCTGATTTTAGTGATATCAATTCCCTGATTAATTAAACGAATCAGGCCGCCACTAATTGTTAATGGGTCCATATCCAAATAACGGGTAGGACAAGTGTGCTCAACAAGCTTGGATAAAAGAAGATAAGGATGGGGATGTGTATATAGAATTGCATCCTGGTGAGGAAGTTCTTCCTTCAGCTTTTGAGCGATAGTATCCAACTGTCCATCGGAACGAAAATGAAGTGTTGTAAGCTTTATATTTGTAAAGTGAGTGATAATGTAGTTCTCCATAATTCTTAGGGTATGGTCGTGACCAATAATTAATAATTTGAATGTCATAAAATTCACCTCGATGATAGTATAACTTAGCGACAACTTATAGTCAATATACAGACAGAAGAAAATAAGCTATGATAGAATCATAAATTAGAGGAGATAATGGAGGTATCATTCAGCTTGCGTGAATCAAAAAAATGATTAGAAGGAGGAAATCTGATGAAGGAATCAGATAGAAAATGTATGAAAAAGAAAATCATAAGCTTCGTATTAGTGTCAATTCTTGTATTGGGTCTCACAGCATGTGGAAGTAACGATGGCGGAAAAAGTGGGACGAATTCCAAAAAAACACCAATTAAAGGTAATGCAGTTACTATGGTAATGAACACGGTAGGCAATAACTTAGATCCGGTTGTGGCAAACAGTTTGGATACTTCAATTATTATGAATCATGTGTATGACTGTATGCTTGCAGTAGATGATGAATTTAATCTAAAACCGGCAGCTATTTCCCAGTGGTCTGTTACAGAAGATGGAAAGACCTATCGTTTATCCATTCGAGAAGATTTAGTATTTCAAAATGGAGAAAAAGCAGTGATAGATGATTATTTATTTTCATTTGACCGTTTAAGAGAAATGTCCGAGGGTGCAAGCTTTTGGGGATTAATCAAGAATTTTACGGCAGAGGGAAATGAATTGGTGTTTGAACTGAAAGCACCAAACACAGATTTTTTAAGGAATATGGTATCCTACCCATTAATGAACAAAGCATATTGTGAAGAAAAAGGTGATGAATACGCCAATGCTCCAATGGGAACAGGTCCATATAAGGTGGCTGCATATACGCCGGGGGATAGTGTTACTCTGGAAGCATGGGGTGAGTATCCATTTGATAAGGCAGCAATTAAAACAATAAAATTCAAAGCAATTCCGGAGACAGCTTCACAGTTGGTGGCATTTGAAACCAATGACGCACAGATCATTTTCACCAATCAAAGAGACTTAGAACGTGCAAAAGCAGTGAAAGGTGCCGAAGTTATTAAAAAGCAAACAACACAGACACGATTTATCTCAATGAATGCACAAAAAGCACCATTTGACAATGTGAAAGTAAGACAGGCCATTGCAATGGCCTATAACAAAGAGGGATATGCAAAAATTATTCCGGGATATCGTGCCATTGACAGTATGACACCGGAGATGTTTTCCACTTACTGCGTGTCCGACAAGGCGATTCAGTATGATCCTGAGAAAGCAAAAGCATTATTAGAAGAAGCAGGATATAATGAAAGTAATCCACTGAAATTTGAAGCAAGTATCTATTCCGGCTCAGATCCAATTTTGGAAGCATTTCAAGCAGATTTAAAGAATATCGGAGTAGAAATGTCTATTACCAGTTTGGAATTTGGTGTATTCTTAGAAAAAATGTCTTCCGGTAAATGTCAGTTCCTTGCAGGAAGCTGGGCAAATCAAATCGGAACGCAGCTAGGCGCGTTTGCTTATCTATGGTCTGAAAGTTATGGAATGGAAAATGTTGGATTCTACAAATCAGAGGAAGCAGATGCACTTTACAATCAGGCGCTGGCATGCACAGATGATGAAGAATTAAAACAGTTAGCGCAGCAGGCAGCAGATATTTTGGCAGAGCAGGTACCAATGTTCCCGACTTTTACCAATGATCAATTATTGGCTTATAATAGTGCCATAGAAGGAATGTCACTTACATCCGATGGTATTGTAAGTTTCCGAAACGCAAAAATCGTTCCATAAAAAAGGAAGTAACAGGTTGCCGGGAATCTTATTTCCGGCAGCTTGCTTACAAGATAGAAGGAGAATGCTATGGGCAAATATATACTTAAACGATTAGTTCAAATGATTCCAATTCTAATTGGAGTATCATTAGCAGTATACCTTCTCCTTTCATTTAGCCCGGGTGACCCGGCACGAATGATTGCCGGACAGCAGGCAAAGGAGGAGGAAGTAGAAGCACTGAGACATGAACTTGGATTAGACAAAAATGTAATTGCACAATATGTTGGTTATGTTGGCAAAGCATTACGGGGAGATCTGGGTACTTCTTATACAACCAAACAAAAAGTAAGCGATATGATTGCAGTTCGTCTGCCAAACACATTAATATTATCCCTGGGATCTATTTTCTGCATTACAATTGTTATAATCCCACTGGGAATCTCCCTGGCGGTACATCAAAATTCATTGTTTGATAACGCATTCCGAGTCATTGGTCTGATTTTTGCAGCGATGCCTGCATTTTGGCTTGGACTGCTGATGATTATATTATTTTCAGTAAAGCTTGGCTGGCTTCCGCCAAATGGATTTGACACCTGGCAGTCAAGGATAATGCCGATTATCTGTTCCTCCGTAGTTGGCTGGATGCTACAGTCAAGGCTGGTACGTGCTTCCATGCTTGATGTTATCCGACAGGATTATATCCGTACAGCCAGAGCTAAGGGCACGGAGGAGAAAAAAGTAATTCGCAAACATGCCCTTAAAAATGCACTTATGCCAATGGTAACGTCCATTGGAATGTCCCTTGGAACTATTTTTGGAGGTTCCATGATTATTGAGGTTGTATTTGGAATTAATGGAATGGGACGAATGATGATGGATGCCCTTCGGCAAAAGGATATTCCAACGGTTATGGCGGGAGTTATTATAACGGCAATTGCCATTGCGTTTGCCAACCTATTAACCGATATTGTATATGCATTTGTGGACCCTCGTATTAAGTCCATGTATGAAAAACCAAGAAAGATTACAAAGGGGGTAAAAGCATAATGAATGTTAAGCAAAGAGGCCTCTGGACCGATGTGTGGAACCGAATGAGAAGGAATAAGTCAGCCGTTGTGGGAATGATTATGCTTCTCTTAATCTTAATTGTTGTATTTGCAGCTCCACTTTTTATTGATTATAACACGGCAGTATTGACACCAAACTACGATCGAATCTTAAAGTTTCCGGCAGAAGGAACACTGTTAGGAGGCGATGAGCTGGGACGTGATATTTTTGCAAGAATTCTTTATGGAGGAAAAATCTCCATTACCCTTGCGTTTGTATCCATAGCAATCAGTGCCACCATTGGATTGGGAATTGGCTGTATTGCAGGATATTATGGTGGAATCGTTGATACGCTGTTTATGAGAACTTTAGATGTAGTAATGGCAATTCCCAGTGTACTGCTGGTAATTACCATAGTAACAGTATTTAAACCATCACTGGTGACGTTGTTATTTGCCCTGGCATTTAGCGACATACCCGCAGAGGCCAGGCTTATTCGAGGTCAGGTGCTTACGGTAAAAAACCAGGAATACATTGAAGCAATTAAGGCTCAGGGTGCAAGTGATTTTCGGGTAATATTTGGACACATTCTGCCAAATGCCATTAGCCCATTTATATCTAATATTATGCAGAATGTTGCAGGAGCAATTATGCAAATCAGTGCATTGTCCTTCATAGGACTTGGTGTTCAGGCACCGAATCCGGAATGGGGAGCGATGCTTGCAAGTGGAAGAGCGTTTATAAGAGACTCCTTTCATGTTACACTATTTCCCGGAATTGCAATTGTACTTACCGTAGTAGCATTAACCTTAGTTGGTGATGGATTAAGAGATGCGCTGGATCCAAGAATGAAGAGGTAGTGAGATGGCAAAATTATTAGAAATCAAAGATTTAGTGGTAAATTATCATACAGATGATGGGATTGTGCATGCGGTAAATGGGGTGAACCTGTCCGTAGAAAAAGGGAAGACAGTAGGACTTGTTGGAGAGACCGGAGCCGGAAAGAGTACAACGGTTTTATCCATTTTAAATTTGATTGATTCTCCTCCCGGAAAAGTGGAGCAGGGTTCTATCTTATTTGAGGGGAATGAGTTGGTAAATTTAGATAAAGCGGGATTAAAAAAACTCAGAGGAAAAGATATCTCCATGATTTTTCAGGATCCTATGACGGCATTAAATCCGGTTCTGACTGTTGTAGACCAGATTGCAGAAGTAATTGAAAATCATCAGAACATTTCAGGAAAAGAGGCAGAAAAAAGAGCAATTGAAATGTTGGAACTTGTGAATATTCCGGCAGAACGTGCTTTTGAATACCCACACCAGTTCTCAGGAGGAATGAAGCAGAGGGTTGTGATTGCAATTGCTCTGGCTTGCAACCCCAAACTTCTGATTGCAGATGAACCTACCACAGCTTTAGATGTAACCATTCAGGCACAGGTACTTGAGTTAATGCGCAGCCTGCGTAAGAAATTAAATACATCCATGATTTTAATTACTCATGACCTGGGAGTGGTAGCAGAGATTTGTGATGAAGTAGCAATTATGTATGCAGGTGAAATTATAGAAAAAGGGAACCTGGAACAGATCTTCGATAACCCACAGCATCCTTACACCAATGGATTATTTGGCTCAATACCGGATATTGACAAGGAAGTAGAATATTTGTCTCCAATTGAAGGGCTTATGCCGGATCCGGGAAATCTGCCAACGGGATGCAAATTCCATCCAAGATGTAAGTATGCAGAACCAATTTGTGCCGAAGTTGATCCGGAAGTAGTTGAGACGGAACCTGGACACTGTACAAAATGTCTAATATATGGAACGCAATTAAAGACAAAGGAGGTTGTAAAGTATGAGTAAAGAGTTAAGTGAAAAACTGGAAGAAAATTTTATTGAAGTAAAAAATCTTAAAAAGTACTTTCAAACTCCAAAAGGAATGCTTCATGCAGTAGATGATGTGAGTTTCACCATACAAAAAGGTAAGACACTTGGGGTAGTAGGGGAATCCGGATGTGGAAAATCCACTACCGGGCGTATGCTGACAATGTTACTGGAGCCTACAGAGGGTGAAATCTTCTATCAAGGAGTGGATATCACCAAATTGAAAAAAAGAGAGATTAAGGAATATCGAACACACATTCAAATTATATTTCAGGATCCTTTTTCATCCTTAAACCCAAGAAAGACGGTATATGGATTAATTGGCGAGACTCTGGACATTCATAAGGCATATAAAAATAAGGAAGAAAAAAAAGCAAGAATTAATGAACTTATGGAGACCGTAGGTTTATCCCAGCGTTTTATCAATACCTACCCACATGAACTGGATGGAGGAAGAAGACAGAGAATCGGAATCGCAAGAGCATTGGCACTCAATCCGGAATTTATTGTATGTGATGAACCGGTTTCCGCTCTTGATGTATCCATTCAGGCACAGATTCTTAATTTACTTAAGCATTTGCAAAAAGAAAAAGACTTTACTTATATGTTTATCACACACAGTCTGTCTGTGGTGAGACATTTTTCAGATGATATTATGGTAATGTATTTAGGCCAGATGGTGGAACAGGCACCGGTAAAAGAATTATTTCAGAATCCCACACATCCTTATACCAAAGCATTACTATCCGCGATTCCGGTACCGAATCTGCATCATGAAAAGAAGCAGATTTTACTAAAAGGAGAGATTACATCGCCGATTAATCCCAAGGCAGAGTGTCGGTTTGCCAGTCGTTGTATGTATGCCACTGAGCAATGTAAATCGCAGGTACCACCGGTAAAAGAAGTAGGCAAAGGTCATTTTGTACGTTGTTTTTTAGAAGTATAGGAGGAAAAAGGAATGAATGAATACAACATTAACCTGACAAAAGAGCAAGAAGAACGAGCAGAAAGGCTGCATAAAAACAGCGTGATTGCCGATATGCTCTTTCAGGGTCCAATAGGAACCTATTCGATTGATGAAGAGACGGAACAGGAACTTCTGGAACTTGCAACGAAAGCCTGTCCCAATGATCCGGTGGCTCAAATTGATTATGCACAAAATCTTATTAATAGCTGGATGCTGAATGGAAAATTATCCGATTTATATGAGAACTGCTGGATGGAAAGTGGAATTAATTTAAGCTGCAGACAGTTAAGTATTTCTTCAAAGGATGCCTTAATGCGCTCCATTGTTGATGTACAGGAAGAATTTGACAGAAAACCCTGGATTGTAAAATGCAGAAATGCAGAAGAAATAAAGACAGCTATAAAAAGTGGAAAAAAGGCCTGCGTTGTATTAAGTCAGGAGGCTTTGGGATACGGAAAAGATTTGAGTCTTCTGGAGATGGCATACCGGTTTGGACTGCGGATTCAGCAGTTAACCTATAACAATCATAATCTCATAGGTGCAGGATGCATGGAACCAAATGATGCAGGTTTATCTTTATTCGGAATGAAATTTGTTGAAAAATGTAACGAACTTGGTATATTAGTGGATACCGGTCATTGTGGAAAACAAACCACTCTGGATGCCTGCCGATTATCAAAATCTCCTGTAGTTGCAAGCCATACCGGTGTGGATAGAATCTATCACCATAACCGTTGCAAATCAGAGGAAGAAATTAAGGCTATTGCAGCAACCGGCGGTGTACTTGGAATGTTTGCCATGCCATGGTTCATTGCAAAGGATCCAAAACAGACAACCATTGATGACCTGATTGCACACATGGAAGCAGTGATTGATCTTGTGGGAATTGATCATGTGGGAATTGGTACAGACTGGCCTATGCCTCAGACAAAATGGATGGCAGTTGCATTTAAGGAATATCTTGCGGTTAAAGTCTTTGGATTTCAACCGGGGGATGGTCCCTCCACTGAGGTGGTGCATGGATTAACGGATTACAGAGGATTTATTAATATTACAAGAGGCTTGGTTGCAAAAGGGTATTCGGATGAGGATATTCAAAAAATAATGGGAGGGAACTGGCTACGTGTGATTGCACAGGTTTGCCATTAACAGGAGGAAAAATATGAATACTTATTTACAAAATCAGACATTCTGTCACTATATCTCAGGGGTATATCAGGGAAAGTTCAGATTTGGGGAAAATCAGCTGATATGGGATGAATGTGATACCAGAACCAGAGTACAACTAAAAGAAATCGAATTTACGCAGACACGTTATCCATCCCTGTTTGATTTTCACCAATTATATAATACATTAAATCTTTACACGGATGAATCCTGGTCTCAGGACAAACAGGTGTTAAAGAATGGAGCTCTTTATAATCGTTATCTTACCTTTGATGGGATAGTAAATGGGCAAGAAGTAACCGGTCAGTTATGGGCAATGCGAGGTGAACCACCGGTTATGGATATTGTAACGGTGGAAGGAAAAGTGGCCGCATTTATTATGACGGGAAGAATATCACAGGAGTATTTAATTTTAGAAGGATATGAAAGTGTGACACCTCACATTAAATATGATGATAATAGATTATCCAAAGTAGAATACGGAATTAATTATCTTGGTAACCAGTGGGTAAAAACAAGAGATGATGTGAATCTTGCAACAGATGTATTCTTACCGGAAGGAGCAGAACCCGGAGCAAAATTTCCAACGATTGTTATTCGTACCTGTTATGGTAAGGCAAGAGAGTATGGAAGAATGACGCATTATGTAAACAGAGGGTACGCATTTGTTGTTCAAGATGTAAGAGGCCGATCGGATTCGGATGGAGAACTGGTTCCATTTTATTATGAGCGTGATGATGCGTATGATCTTTTTTCCTGGATTAAAGACCAGGAATGGTCCGATGGAGCAATTGGTATGTGGGGAGCAAGTTATCTTGGATACACGGCTACTGCCGCAGCAACCAGTGGTCACCCGAATTTAAAGACTGTTATTAGTGAAGTGAATGTAGGTTCTCCATTTTTCCATGATACTGTTAGAAGAGGTGGAGCACTTTGCTCCTGGCCATTGTTATGTTGGACACTTGCTCAATCCGTAAGTAATCGTGTATCCATGTCAACGTTTGAAGGAGAAGGATTGGATTGGGATAAAGTTGTAACACATCGTCCCCTTTCCGACATACCAAATTATGCCATAGGAAAACAAAGCGGACCGTGGAAAATATGGTCAGAACATTATCGTTTTGATGAATTTTGGGCACATTGTGACAACAGTCTTCGTGGGGACAATATTAAGATTCCAATGTTTGTGCTCTCCGGGTGGCATGATGGAGACGCCATTGGGGTACAGGAGACCTGGTCCATGTTAACAAAGTATGATAAACCGGGAAGAAGAATTATGATTGGACCTTGGCCACACAGCCTGAATGCATTTCGTGACTGCATGGATATGCATTATGGAGATAATGCCATCGATTATGATTTTGATACCAGACAGATTCGCTGGTTTGATCATTATCTTAAAGGAATTGAGAATGGAGAAGAAACACAGCCTAGAGCTTCCTATTATGTGGGAGGACCGGGAGAAAACAAATGGCATTATTCCAATGACTGGAATCCGGAAGAATGTGTGGACCAGAAGTTGTATTTAGATAGTGATTCAGGTGCGAATTCATTGAATGGAAATGGACGTTTGCAGGTAAACGAGCCAAAGACAGACACATGGGACAGCTATATTTATGATCCTGAAAATTGTGCCAGTACAACGGGAGAATTTGAACCAATTGTATTGAATGCACAGCAGTCCAGACAGGATCATCTGGTATATACCACAAAAAAACTACTGGAAAATGTAGCCGTAGCCGGGAATCTCAGTGCAGATTTTTATGCAGCATCCAGTGCAGTAGATACTGATTTTTATGTAAGAATCTCTGAAGTAGACGAACAAGGTGTGGCAAGAGAAATTGCACAGAATATGATTCGTGCGGAATTTCGGAATTATCCGGAGGTGGTATCTGCACCATTAACGCCTGGAAATGTGGAAAAATATCACATTGGACTTAATTTTGCAGGTCACGTGTTTGCAAAAGGAAATCAAATTCGAGTAGATATTTCTTCTTCCGATTACATGGTTGGATTTCCAAATACCAACACAGGAATTGATCCATTTGAGAATCCGAAACCGGTTATTGCAACCCAGACGATTTATCATGGGAGTAAGTATCTCTCCTATATTACCCTGCCGGTTCTTTACGGAACAATTTAAATTACTTTCATAAGACTCTCAATATAGCCCTTGCCGTTAGAACATTTACCGGCAGGGGCACTTTTATGGTTCCACACGAAGCATTCGATAACCGATGCCAACATGGGTTTGAATATAAGTATAGGAAGAACCGCTTTTTTCGATTTTCTTTCTTAAAGTTGCCATAAAGACACGAAGAGATGCAACGTCATTGTCCCATCCACTGCCCCAAATCTCGCGGGTAATGTAAGTATGGGTAAGAACTTTTCCAACATTATGTGAGAGAAGGCAGAGAAGCTTGTATTCTATGGGGGTAACATGAAGTTCCACATCATTCATATATACACAGCCCCCAGCATAGTCAATTTTAAGATCCCCATTTTGGAAAATAGAATGTTCGCAGCTTTGGTTGTGTTCAATATAAGTGAGTCGACGCACAGTAACCCGCAGCCGTGCCAACAATTCTTCAACAGAAAATGGTTTGGTTAGATAGTCATCGGCACCGGCATCCAGGGCCTGGATTTTATCATTGTCTTCGCTTCTGGCACTAATTACAATAATTGGCATATTGGACCAGGTCCGTATTTTTTTAATAATATCCACCCCATCAATATCCGGCAGACCAAGATCTAAGAGAATTACATCCGGATTGTGGGAGGCAGCTTCAAGAATAGCACCCTCCCCGGTGGAAACACTGTGAAATTTATAGTCATGAATCTCAAGTGTGGTGGCAATTAAATTTCTTACGGCACTATCATCTTCAACAATGAGAACAAAGAATTTATTCATGTAAAACGACCTCCTCAGTTGGCAGAGTAAATTGAAAAACAGTTCCGGTTGGAATATTATTAAGAACCGTGATTGTCCCTCCATGGGCTGTGATAATGGATTTACAAAGAGCAAGACCAAGCCCCAGACTTCTATGGCTGTCGGCAATGTGGTCATTGGTGGTATAAAACATATCAAATATTTTACTCTTTGCATCATCAGAGATTCCCTCTCCGTTATCTGCAATAGATACAAGAACCATATCTTCTTTTTTCTTAGTTCGAATTATAATTTCTGAATCAATGGGTGTATATTTAATGGCATTGTCAATAATATTTATAATTACCTGAATAATCAGGCGTGGATCCATTGGTGCAAGAATAAATTCTTCTGACTGGTGAAAGATAATTTTATGTTCTCCACTTTTTCGGCAGATATGCTGGAGTGCTTCCGCAATGACCTCGTCCATAAGTTCGGCGGTGAGTTTTAGATTCATGGAACCATCTTCAATGCGGGTAACAGACAGAAGATTTTCCACAAGATTAATCAGCCATAGGGCATCATCATAAATATCGGTATAAAGGGTTTGCCGTTTTGCCGGATCAATTAGGTCACCGCTTGCCATTAGAATACCTGCATTTCCGGAAATGGAGGTAAGGGGTGTTCTTAAGTCATGAGAAATAGAACGCAGAAGGTTAGCCCGAAGCTGTTCATTTTTGGCAAGAACGGCGGTCTCTTCCTGACGGCGAATTGCAGTTTCATTCTCTAAGGCAAGGGCACATTCACCTAGGATGGAGAGCATGATACTATGTTCAAAGGAATCCAGAGGCTTTTTTTCTACTGCGATACCCACGGCTCCATAGACAGTATCATTGACACGAACGGCTAAATAAAGACAATTTGCACTGCCCAGTGTATTGGTAGTTGCACCCGCATGTTTATTATTCTGGCATACCCATGCAGCGACGGCCTTTTCATTGCTGGTAGTGTAGGCATCTTTTTGTGGGCGGTCATCTACGGTAAAGACCATTGGTGAAGACAGCGTCTGGTTTTCATATAGGTAAAAAATAACATCTTTTCGGAACAGTTTCGTAAGCTGATTGGCGGTCACACAAATCAGTGCATCCCTTCCTTTATTTTTTTGCAGCAGTTGATTGGTTTCTAAAAGAAGTTTGGTACGGTAAGCAGTTTCAGCAGCCTGATGGGCATGTTGTTTGATTTTAACAGCCAGAGTTCCGGTAATAAAGGCAGCAATAAACATGATTAAAAAAGTGGCAGGATAGCCTTTATCGTATGCATTAAAGGTAAATGTCGGTATGGTAAAGAAAAAGTTAAACGTCAGAACACTGACAATGGAGGAAATCAGGCTGTATATGCGCTGGGTAGTAATAATGGCTGTTATTAGAACACTTAAAATGTATACGGTAATAATATTGGCCTCAGAAAACCCTAAATTAGAAAAGAGGAACCCGGTCAGGGTTGCAAGAATAAGCATGAGTACACTTTTTACAACATCAGAAAGCTGAAATAGAAAGTGCCCATGAAAAAATCTTTCCGGGTGATAAGAAGGAGTTTCCTGATCGGGTATGATATAAATATCTAAATTTGGAGCATTCAGAGTCAGCCGTTCTGTAAGGGTAGGTTTTGCCCAAAAATACTTTCTTGTGGCATTGTTACGCCCCATTACAATTTTAGATACACCGGATAATCGTGCAAATTCTGAAATCTGCACGGTAATGTCATCGCCATAAACCGTTTCAATGGTGGCCCCCAGTTGTTCTGCCAGGTGCATATTCTCACGCAGCTGCTGCCTGTCTTTTTCCGTACTGTTTTCATAGTCAACGGTTTCAACGAATAGAGCAGTAAAATTTCCTTTAAAGGCATTTGCCATTCTGGCAGCCGTGCGAATGATTTTCGAATTGGTAGGAGAGGAGGACAGGCAGACTAGAATATGTTCATCGGTATAATAATCGGTGTTGGTATCGAATCGTATTTTTTCTGACATAAGGTTAATACGATCTGCACAGCGGCGAAGGGCAATTTCACGAAGTGCTGTAAGATTTTCCACACTGAAAAAATGATGAAGTGCCCTCTGTGCCTGGGTTTCTTTATAAATTTTTCCGGTATTCAGGCGCTCAATTAATTCTTCCGGTTCTACATCCACTAGGGCAACCTGGTCAGCAGAATCAAAGATATAATCGGGAATACGTTCTTTTACTGCAATTGATGTAATAGAGGCAACCATGTCGTTGAGACTCTCAATGTGTTGGACATTCACGGTGGTATACACATCAATTCCTGCTTTCAACAGTTCTGTAATATCCTGATACCGCTTGGCATGCCTGCAAGTATCTGCATTGGTATGAGCAAGTTCATCCACCAGAATCAGAGCAGGATTGCGTCTTAAGGCAGCGTCCAGGTCAAATTCATTTAATTTAATATCATGATGAAGGACTGTCTTTCCTTCCAGTTGTTCCAAACCAGCAAGTAAAGCCGTTGTCTCCGGTCGTGTATGGGGTTCCACATAACCAACTACAACATCAATTCCTCTTTTTTTAGCAGAATGAGCCGCTTTTAACATGGCAAACGTCTTTCCAACACCTGCTGCATAACCAAAAAAGATTTTAAGATGTCCCCGTCCCGCGGTTTGTTCTTCCAGTTTGATTTTTTTCAGTAGTTCATCCGGATTTGCTCTTATATCGTTCATTTCTTATCTCCAAATTTATTGTGGTTTCATTATACATCAGATTTCATTGGAACAGAACTTTATTTTATATAATTAGGGCTGGATACGGTTATCTAACATAAGGTTGACCTGAAGGACATTCACGGTCTTTTCACCAAAGATACCAAGAAATCGTTCCTGGGTGCATGCTTGAATGATTGCGCGTACATCTTTTATGGGAATACCATTCGCGTTAGCCAGGCGTTCTACTTGGTATTCCGCTGCCTTAGGGGAGATATGCGGGTCTAGTCCACTGCCGGAACAAGTAACAAGATCAACCGGAATGGGGGTATTTTTTTTAGAGGGATGGGCAGCTTTAATTCGTTTTATACGGTCTGCGACCAGTGCCTCATATACTTTGCTTGCGGGGCTTAAATTTGAGGGAGAGGCATAGAGCAGAGCTTCTCCGTTTTCATCTTTATAAGTAGTGACATCAGGGTTCATGATACGTCCCCACATATGTGTCATTTGAGTATAGGGCTGACCTAGAAGTTCACAGCCCACTTGTGTTTTGTTAGAGGAAAGAATGCTGCCGGCAACAGCAGTTACAATTCCGGTATATATGCCTCCGCATAGAATGGTCATTATCAGTAAAAACAAAATTGATTTCCATAAATTATTTAATTTCATCAGTAATCCTCCTATACAAGATTTGTGACGACAAGAAGCAGGTCAATGAGTTTAATACAGAAAAATGGAGTAACAAGTCCACCAAGTCCATAAATCAGAAGATTTCTACCAAGGAGTGCTCCGGCTGGAACTTCACGGTATTTCACGCCTTTTAAGGCAAGGGGAATCAAAGCAATAATAATCAGTGCATTGTAAATGATAGCAGAGAGCACGGCACTTTGGGGAGAATGTAGGTTCATAATATTCAAAGCACCAAGACTCGGGTATAGTCCCATAAACAGAGCGGGAATAATAGCAAAGTATTTTGCAAGGTCATTTGCAATGGAAAAAGTAGTCAGACTTCCCCTTGTCATAAGAAGCTGTTTCCCAATATGAACAATTTCAATAAGTTTGGTAGGAGAAGAATCCAAGTCGACCATATTCCCGGCCTCTTTTGCCGCCTGAGTTCCGGTATTCATGGCAACTGCCACATCCGCCTGAGCAAGAGCAGGAGCGTCATTGGTGCCGTCTCCGGTCATGGCAACCAGGTGTCCTTGCATCTGAAATTCTCGAATCATGGAAAGCTTTCCTTCCGGAGTTGCTTCAGCAAGAAAATCATCCACACCGGCTTCAGCAGCGATAGCGGCAGCAGTTAAAGGATTATCTCCGGTAATCATTATGGTTTTTATGCCCATTTTTCGTAAATTGGAAAATTGCTCCTGAACCCCTTGTTTTATAATATCTTTTAAATAGATGACACCCAGTATGTTATGATTTTTGGCTACTACAAGAGGGGTGCCTCCTTCCATGGCAACTTTTTTTACCGCTTCCTGGCATTGACTGGAATAGGTTCCGCCATAGGAAAGAACATAATTTCGTACGGATTCGGCGGCCCCCTTGCGGATTTCGTTTTTGTCAAAATCCACACCACTCATACGTGTTGTGGCTGAAAATGGAATAAACTGCATTTCTTTATGTGACAGACTTCGTCCTCGAATCTGATATTGTTCTTTTGCCAGAATGACCACACTTCTTCCTTCCGGGGTTTCATCAGCAAGAGAGGAGAGTTGAGCTGCGTCAGCAAGGTCTTCCCCTGTGGCACCATCAACAGGAAGAAAAGCAAATGCCTGGCGGTTCCCAAGAGTAATGGTTCCGGTTTTATCAAGCATTAGAATATCTACATCTCCGGCAGCTTCAATGGCACGTCCGCTCATGGCAAGCACATTGGCATGGTTTAAACGACTCATACCGGCGATTCCAATAGCAGAGAGGAGAGCACCTATAGTTGTTGGCGCAAGGCATACCAGTAAAGCCACCAATGTGGTAATAGAGGTTTCATTAGGAATACCGGCTTGCTTTGCAGAAAATGTAGAATAGCTGTAAAGGGAAAGGGTAACCAATATAAAAATAATGGAGAGTGCAACCAAAAAAATCTGTAAGGCAATTTCATTTGGAGTTTTCTTTCGAGAAGCGCCTTCTACCATGGCAATCATTTTGTCAAGGAAGCTTTCTCCTACTTCGCAGCTCACAGAGATCACAATCCAATCGGAGAGGACGCAGGTACCACCTGTAACAGCACTACGGTCGCCGCCGCTTTCCCTTATGACCGGGGCAGATTCTCCGGTAATGGCACTCTCATCAACCGATGCGGCACCTTGAATGACATCACCGTCGGCAGGAATCTGTTCACCGGCTTTTACCAAAATCAAGTCGCCCTTTTTTAAGAGAGCGGAAGAAACACACTGGATTTGATCCTTTTGTTCCAAAGAAGGAATTTTATGAGCATCCACTTCTTTTTTAGAAGCACGTAAAGAATCCGCCTGAGCCTTTCCTCTTCCTTCTGCAATTGCTTCAGCAAAATTGGCAAAAAGAACGGTAAACCACAGTATTACCGTAATTGCTGCAGTATAGGATGAAGGTGCATCCTTCCAGCCAATCAGTGAAATTACCCATAAGAAAGCAGTAAGACATGCAGATAAATAGACCAGTAGCATCACAGGATTTTTCACCTGAGTTTTGGGATTTAATTTATAAAAGGAATCTTTTAATGCTCGTACCATCATTTTTTTATTGGTAAGAGCTGTTTCATTTGCTGACATAAATCAGTACCTCCTTAGGCAATACTTTGAAAAAATTCTGCAATGGGTCCCAGGGCCAAGGCTGGGAAAAAACTCAATGCACCAATTAATAGAACCACAAATATAAGTAAAAATACAAACAAGCCGTTGGTAGTGGAAAGTGTACCTGCAGTGACTGCAATTTTCTTCTTTTGGGAGAGACTGCCTGCAATTGCCAGTATTGCAGCAATTGGAACAAAACGGGCAAAAAGCATAACCAGTCCCAGGGAAATATTTAAAAACGTAGTGTTTGACAGGAAACCGGCAAACGCAGAACCGTTGTTTGCGCCACAGGAGCTATAGGCATAGAGTAACTGGGAAAATCCATGGGCACCACTATTGGTGAGACTGTTAGAGGTCTGGGGAAGTATGGCAGCTATGCCACTTCCAACCAGGATTGCTACAGGTGTTGCAAGGCAGGCGGCAACAGCCCATTTCATCTCATAGGGTTCGATTTTTTTTCCAAGGAATTCAGGTGTTCGTCCAACCATAAGACCTGCAATAAATACCGTTAAAATTCCAAAAGCAAGCATTCCATACAGACCACAGCCGGTTCCACCAAAGATGACTTCCCCCAGTTGCATTTGCAGCATTGCAATCATTCCGGCTAAGGGAGTATAGCTGTCATGCATGGAGTTTACAGACCCATTGGAGGCAGCAGTGGTAAACGCAGCCCAGGTGGAGGAAGCGGTAATTCCAAAGCGGGATTCTTTACCTTCCATATTGCCACCGGCTTGATGAGACGCCGATAAATCCACATTGCCATTTTGCGCAAGCTGAGGAGTGGCATGATGTTCACTTACTGCAATTAAAGTAAGGGAGGTCACAAGGCAGAGGAACATGGCGGCAAAGATGGCAATACCTTGTTTTTTATTCTTTACATTTCGCCCAAAGGTAAAGCAAAGTGCCATAGGAATTAAAAGAAGGGAAAGCAGTTCGATCATATTGGTAAAGGGACTTGGATTCTCCAATGGGTGTGCTGCATTTACACCGAAGAATCCACCGCCGTTTGTACCGGATTGTTTAATGGCAACCTGACTGGCAGCCGGTCCCAGTGGAACAAACTGCTTTGTAATAATCTGTGCATCCGGCAGCACTATTCCGTCCACAGTTACTGTCTGGGTTTTTAAATCAATAATGGCATTCTCAATTAGTGTACCATCTTTTTTGGCGGCAACCGGTTCCAGCAAAGCAACCGTTTCGGAAGGTTTCAAACTTTGTACTACACCACCTCCGGCAAGAAGGAGTGCAAGAATCAGATTAAGTGGAAGCAGAAGATAGAGGACAATTCTCGTCATGTCTACCCAGAAGTTACCAAGTCCTCTTTCTTTTACCTGTACAAATCCACGGATCAGGGCAAATAGAACGGCAATGCCAACAGCAGCAGATACAAAGTTCTGTACGGTTAGACCAAGAGACTGCACAAAATAACTGATAGTGCTTTCTCCGCTATAGGATTGCCAGTTTGAATTTGTCATAAAGCTAACAGCGGTGTTGAAAGATAAATCCAAAGGAACACCCGGCAAATGTTCAGGATTGCCAGGAAGACTGCCCTGGAATACCAGCATTAAAAAAAGAATACCAAAGCTGGCAGCGGAAAATAGCAGGACACAGGATAAATAGGTTTTAAATCCCATTTGAATCTGGCTACTTGTCTTTAATAGTTTTAGAATTCCGGATTCACAGGGATAGAGAATTCTCTGTAAAAAAATTTTTTCGCCATTCATTATTTTGGCGATATAAGTACCAAGTGGAATCGCCAATGCAATAAGTAGAATAAGATATAAACTGTATTGGAGTATTGTTTCAAACATGAATCGTCACCTCTCATTTTTTATTTAAGTTGCTTTAATCATAGCATTTGGAAGTTTAAGATGGTATTAGAGGAAGCGAAACCGGCATTAAGATTCTATAAAGATTTTGAAGGGAAGGAAC